>JAXJGV010000043.1:0-9397 GCA_036300205.1 Oscillospiraceae bacterium | reverse complement strand
GGAGGATTGAAGTTTTTAATATGAAGATCATAATGAGACAGGAATCTGTGATTTTCTATTCCGAAAATCACAGATTCGACAACGCCGTCAGGCGGTGTCTTTCAAATTGAACTTAAAGAGTTCAATTTGAAAATAGTATCAAAGGGCACGCATTGTGATGCGTGCCCTTTTTGTCGAATAAATTCCCTTTTTGTGGCCAAGCTATAGCCGAGGTGATTTTTAAGTGGCAAAGCAAGGCATGGCCCGTCCCGACTGGACGAAGCTGCATCCCAAGAACGAAGCCTATGTCCCCCAGATCCAGGGCAAGGCCAAAAGCGGCAAGAAAAAGGCGAATCCCATCATTGCGGAAACCTCCGGCGCAAGTCTGAAGGTCTGGCACGAGAAGCCCATTTCCAACGCCCACGGCATCATTGACACCGATCTTGCCCGGGATAATCTGGAAAATGACATTCCCTTTGCGGATCTACAGGACCTGTAGCAAAACGCCCCAGCATCTCGTGGAGTTTTATTGGAACCATCCTTTCTCTCCGCGGCACTGTAGGGGAGGATTTTTGATACGAATTCTTAATAAAAACCTTTGGTTCTCATTAAGAAGGCAGCGCCTGAAGGCGCTGCCGATTGGAGAATATTCGAAATAGAATATTCTCCAATCCCGTCTCATTATGATCCTTCCCGAAACATAGCAATCCTGAAGAGATTGAATACATCCTGAAATTCTACATATTTACATGCAATGAAATATGCCGTTGCTGTTAGATTAGGGCGGATTACAAATCCGCCCCTGCACAATGCGCTATTGATGAATTGCAGGTTATCTTCCGCTCTCCTCAATTTTCCTCCGCGTCCAGCCATCCACTTCCGCTTTCAGCGCCCGGAAGTAGGGCGAAAACTTCATATTTTCCGCGCCATAAGTCAGCTGCAGCTCATATTCCAGCGGCAGCCAGGTGGAAATGTCAGACTCGTTATGCTGGATCACAGCCTCCATTTTATCAAGGGCCTTGTAGATTTTCGCTTCCTGGGTCTCCATGGCGTTCATTTCGGCAAGCAGCGCAGAAAATTCCTCCCGAGCCCCATCCGGCAGAGTCTGCACCCATGCGTCAAACAGAGCATCCTCTTTTTCCCTATCGGCAGAGGTTTTGTCAAAGCTGGGAATGTCTCCCGTGAAGGCCTCCCCCAGGTCGTGGATCAGACACATGCGGATAACTTTGTCCATATCCGCATCCGGGAATTCAGAGGTCAGCAGCATCGCCATCAGGGAGATGCGCCAGGAATGCTCCGCCACGCTTTCATGCCGCCCAGAGGACGTATAGCAGTGGCGGGTGTTGCATTTCAGCTTTTCGGCAACAGACAGGATTTCCAGTAATTCTTTCGGCTTCATAACCCCTCCAAAAAAGTGCAGGGCACGCAGGAAACTGCGTGCCCTGTTCATCGTTTAAGAAAGCAGCAGCTTGTCGTCAGCTTCGTCAGAGCCGGAGGCCTGGCTGAACAGGTTCAGCAGCTGTTCCACAGTCAGCTTCTTCTTTTCTTCACCGGATACGTCAACCACGATGTGGCCTTCGTACATCATAACCAGGCGGTTGCCGTAGGCAATGGCGTCACGCATGTTGTGGGTGATCATCATAGTCGTCAGGTGGTCCTTTTCCACGATGCGCTGGGTGGCGTCCAGAACCTTTGCGGCGGTCTTGGGATCCAGAGCTGCGGTGTGCTCGTCCAGCAGCAGCAGCTTGGGCCGCTGGAGCGTGGCCATCAGCAGCGTCAGCGCCTGACGCTGGCCGCCGGACAGCAGGCCCACCTTGGCGGTCATACGGTTTTCCAGACCCAGGTCCAGGATCTTCAGCTGCTCGATGTAGTCCTCCCGCTCCGCCTTGGTGATGCCGGCGCGCAGGGTCCGGGGCTTGCCCCGGCGGGCCGCCAGCGCCAGATTTTCCTCGATCTGCATGGTGGCGGCGGTACCCATCATGGGGTCCTGGAACACACGGCCAATATACTTGGCCCGCTTGTATTCCGGCAGGTTGGTCACATCCACGCCGCCGATGGTGATGGTGCCGGAATCCACGCCCCAGACACCGGCCACGGCGTTCAGCATGGTAGACTTACCGGCGCCGTTGCCGCCGATGACGGTGACGAACTCACCTTCCTTCAGGTGCAGGTTCAGGCCGTTCAGCGCTACCTTTTCATTGACCGTACCGGGGTTAAAGGTCTTCTTTACATTCTCGATCTTCAGCATGGCTCAGCCCTCCTTCTTGGCAGTTTTCTTCTTTTTGGTAAAATACTGGTCCTTCCAGTAAGGAACTGCCAGGAACACAGCCACGATCAGCGCGGTGATCAGCTTCAGGTAGTTGGAATCGATCTTCAGCAGGCTGATAACGGCCTGGATGACGATGTAGTAAATGATGGCGCCCAGGCTGACGGAAACCAGCTTCGCGGCGAAATTGCGCATGAACCGGCCAAACGCCACTTCACCAATGATGATGGCAGCCAGACCGATGACAATGGCGCCGCGGCCCATGTTGATCTCCGCGTAGGACTGGTACTGGCTCAGCAGCGCGCCGGACAACGCCACCAGGCCGTTGGCCAGGGACAGGCCCAGGACCTTGTTCACATCGGTGTTGATGCCCTGTGCCCGGGCCATGTTTTCATTGGCGCCGGTAGCGCGCAGAGAAGAGCCCCGCTCCGTACCGAAGAACCAATACAGCGCCGCGATCAGCACCAGCGTGAACACACTGACCACGAAAATGGGATGCTGGTAGAAAGGACGGGTGCCCTTGTTGACCTCCTGCAGGTAACGCAGGGAGACCAGCAGCTTGTAGTTATTGACATTCAGGGCGGTGTTTGCCTTCATGCCCATGATGGCCAGGTTCACAGACCACAGTCCCAGCTGGGTCAGAATACCGGCCAGAATGGCGGGAATGCCGCACTTGGTATGGAACAGGCCGGTAACCAGTCCGGTAAGCATACCCACCAGGAAAGCCGCCAGCATAGCGATCCAGACATTGCAGCCGTTCACCATCATCATAACACACACAACACCGCCGGTGCAGAAGGAGCCGTCCACCGTCAGGTCAGACAGGTTCAGGATCCGGAAGGTGATGTAAAGTCCGATGGCCATGATACCCCAGATCAGGCCCTGGGAAATGGCGCCGGGAAGCGCGTTGATAAAACTTGTCATAGGAAGTGATCCTCCGATTTGTTTTTATAGTTGTAGGACAGGGGCTTGTCCCCGCCAAAAAAGATATGGTTCCGCGGCAGAGGCAGGCCCCCGCCCTACATTCGGCTATAAACCAAGATATGGGGGTGCCGCTTTTTCAGCAGCACCCCCCTTGTCTTTGGGGAATTAGCCGATGGCTTCGTAGCCCTCGGGAGCGGTCAGGCCCAGCTCAGCGCAGATCTCTGCGTTGTACTTGGGAGTGACAGCGGCGGCGTAGCCGATGGGCATGGTGGAGATGTCAGCCTCGCCGGTCAGGATCTTGGCAGCCATCTCGCCGGTGGCGTAGCCCAGATCGTAGTAGCTGATGGACAGGGTGGCGACACCGCAGCCGGAGCAGATGCCCTCCTCACCGGCGATGATCGGAACACCGGCGGGACGGCAGATGCCGTCGATAACAGCGGTACCGGAAGCAACCGCGTTGTCAGTGGGAACGTAGATAACGTCGGAGTAATCGCAGGCTTCCTGGGTCACAGCGGGCATGTCGTTGGAATCAACAAATGCGAACTGCTGGCAGGTGTAGCCCATCTCCTCCAGCAGAGCCTGGACGGTGTCCACCTGGTACTTGGAGTTTGCCTCAGCGGAGCAGTACAGCAGGCCGACAGTCTGGGCATCGGGGAACCACTCCTGCAGCATAGCGGCCTGCTCGGTCAGAGGAGCCAGGTCGGAGGTACCGGAGACGTTGCCGCCGACGGTGCCATCAAAGTCTTCAATACCCATGGCAACGCCGTACTCGGTGACGGAGGTGCCCAGGATGGGGATATCTGCGGTGGCAGCGGAAGCAGCCTGCAGAGCGGGAGTCGCGTTGGCCATAATCAGGTCAACATCCGCGGCCACAAAGCCGTTGGCGATGGAAGCGCAGGTGTTGGAGTCGCCGGCAGCGTTCTGCAGATCGAACACCACAGCGTCTTCGCCCAGGGCGTCCACCAGAGCGTCCTGGAAGCCCTGAGTAGCGGCATCCAGAGCATCGTGGGTAACCAGCTGGCAGATACCAACGTTGTAAACCTCGGCGGCAGCAGCTTCGGTCTCAGCGGCAGCCGCAGCGGTGGTTTCGGCAGCAGCGGCGGCAGTGGTCTCAGCAGCCTTTTCGCTGGAACCACAGGCGGTCATGGACAGCAGCATCATAACTGCGAGCAGGACAGCAAGAATCTTTTTCATTTCATTTTCTCTCCTTTGTTTTTCACTCTGTGCACATTTGTACGTGTACAGAACACGGGGTATGTCATAATATAGCACTTTGCCCTATTGATGTCAATTCCGATTTATGAATTTATGATATGCATTTAAAAATTAAATGCTCAACCGTACAGAAAACAGGTACGAACACCGATGTAGGGCGGGGGCATGCCCCCGCCGGGCAGTTACAATGACTGAGTGTTTTCAGCACAAGCATCAGGAAGCCTTTCTGCCAAAAAAATCTTCAGTTGCACAGGTACCCGGCAGGGGCATGCCCCTGCCCTACAGTGGCTGAACAATTTCCTTCCAACTCATACAAAAACAGCCCCGCTTTACGCGGGGCTGTCAGTGGTGGTATCTCGCTTATTCGTGAGGATTGTGCAGCAATTCGTGGGCCTTGCCCTTGAAGTAGCCGTTGTAGAACACATCCATCAAGGGGTTCTCATTGGACTTCTTGATGGCCATGTCGCCGTCAGCGGCATACAGGCCCTTGGTACGGGTCTCGGCGCGCTTGACCTTGGTGCCGTCGGTGGGCTGGCCGCCGCCCATGACACAGCCGCCGGGGCAGGCCATGATCTCGATGAAGTGGTATTCCTTTTCACCGGATTTGACGGATTCCAGAACCTTCCGGGCATTCGCCAAGCCGGAAGCCACGCAGATCTTCACATCGATGCCGTTGTAGGGGATGGTCAGTTCCTTGATACCCTTGTCGCCGCGGACACCGCTGTCAGCGATGGCTGCCAGGGTCGCGGTATCGTGACCGTCCACCAGACGGCGCAGGACAGCTTCGGTAACACCGCCGGTGGCGCCGAAGATGACACCGCCGCCGGAGCCGATGCCGAAGGGCATATCGCAGGCCTCGCTGGGCAGCGTCTCAAAGTTGATGCCATGAGCGTCGATCATGCGGATCAGCTCGGAGGTGGTCAGGACGATGTCCGTATCCTTCTCGCCGTGGGTGTAGGAATCCTTCCGCTCTGCCTCCATCTTCTTGGCGGTACAGGGCATGATGGAGACCACAAAGGTCTTCTTGCCCTGGGCATTGGCCTCATCCCGGTAGTAGTCCTTCAGAATGGCGGAGAACATCTGCTGGGGGCTGCGGCAGGTGGAGATATTTTCCTTAAATTCGGGATACTCGTTCTCCACGAACTTGACCCAGGCGGGGCAGCAGGAGGTCAGCAGCGGCAGCTTTTCGCCCTTGCCCACACGGTCCAGGAATTCCGCGGACTCTTCCATGATGGTCAGGTCAGCGGTGTACGTGGTGTCGAAAACCTCATCGAAGCCCATGCGGTGCAGGGCGGCGACGATCTTGCCCATGGAGTTCTCGCCCTTGGGCAGGCCGAAGGCTTCGCCCACAGCCACACGGACAGCAGGGGCGATCTGGGCAACCACCCGGGTGTTCTTGTCACCCAGGGCCTGCCAGACGTCGGTCATGTTGTGGTGAATGGTCAGCGCGCCGGTGGGACAGACCACACGGCACTGGCCGCAACTGACACAGTTGGTAGCCGCCAGTTCCCGGTTGAAAGCGGGCGTGACCATGGCATCGGTGCCGCGGTGGGCAAAGCCCAGAACGCCCACGCCCTGGATCTCGTTGCAGACACGGACGCAGTTGCCGCAGAGGATGCACTTGTTGGGGTCACGGACGATGGCGGGAGAGGAGAAGTCCACAGGCTGGACTTCCCGGTGGTTCTCAAAGCGGATGTTATTGATGCCATGCTGGTAAGCCAGCTTCTGCAGGGTGCAGTTTCCGTGCTTGTCGCAAGTGGTGCAGTCCCGGCAGTGGGCGGCCAGCAGCAGTTCAATGATGAGCTTGCGGTGCTTGCGCAGCTTCTCGGTGTGGGTGTAGATCACCATGCCGTCCCGGGGCTCCTCAGAGCAGGAGGCGAAGCAGCGGCCCCGGTCATCTTCCACAGTACACAGGCGGCAGGCGCCGAAAATGGACAGCTCCGGCTGATAGCACAGCGTGGGGACTTCGATGCCCGCATTGCGGATAATGGTCAGGATATTCTTTTCATTGGTAAATTCGTACTTTTTATCGTTAATCGTAATGGTTCCCATGATGTCCCCTCCTTATGCTTCAACGTAGATGGCATCGAAGGCGCAGTTCTCCTTACAGGCGCCGCACTTGATGCACTTGTCGGGATCGATGGTATAGGGCTTCTTGACCACACCGGAAATGGCGTTGACGGGGCAGTTCCGGGCGCACTTGGAGCAGCCCTTGCAGAATTCGGGATTGATCACATAGCGGCGCAGAGCGGTGCACTGCTTGGCGCGGCACTTCTTGTCCACGATGTGCTCGATGTACTCGTCCCGGAAGGTAGCCAGCGTAGACAGGACAGGCAGAGGCGCGGACTTGCCCAGGCCGCACAGAGCCATGGTCTGGATCATCTTTGCCAGCTCTTCCAGGGTGTCCAGGTCTTCCAGCTTACCCTGGCCGTTTACGATGCGCTCCAAAATCTCCAGCATCCGCTTGGTGCCCTCACGGCAGGGCGTGCACTTGCCGCAGGATTCCCGCTGGGTAAAGGACATGAAGAACCGGGCGACCTCCACCATACAGGTGTCCGTACCCATGACCACCATGCCGCCGGAACCGATGATGGCGTTGTACTTCTTAACAGAGTCGAAGTCCAGAGGCACATCCAGGTGTGCTTCCGTCAGACAGCCGCCGGAGGGGCCGCCGATCTGAACCGCCTTGAATTCCGCGCCGTTCTTCAGGCCGCCGCCGATGTCGAAAATGATCTGGCGCAGGGTAGAACCCATGGGGACTTCGATCAGGCCGGTATTTTCGATGGCGCCGGTCAGGGAGAAGGTCTTACAGCCGGGGCTGCCGGGGGTACCGATGGAACGGAACCAATCCGCGCCCTGGAGGATGATCTTGGGAACGTTGGCGTAGGTTTCCACGTTGTTCAGGACAGTGGGCTTCTCCCACAGGCCCTTCTCAACGGTTCTGGGGGGCTTGGTTCTGGGCATACCGCGGTTGCCTTCGATGGAGGCAGTCAGCGCGGAGCCTTCGCCGCAGACGAACGCGCCTGCGCCCTTGTTGATGTGCATATGGAAGCTGAAGTCGCTGCCCATGATGTTGTCACCCAGCAGTCCCCGCTCTTCCAGCTGCGCAATGGCATTTTTCAGACGGGCAACGGACATGGGGTACTCGGCACGGACATAGATGTAGCCGTTTTCCGCACGGACGGCGTAACCGGCGATCATCATGCCTTCGATCAGCTTGAAGGGGTCGCCTTCCATGACGGAGCCGTCCATGAATGCGCCGGGGTCGCCTTCGTCGCCGTTACAGACAACGTAGCGAACGGTCTCCTTCTGACGGGCAACCTGCTTCCACTTGCGGCCGGTGGGGAAACCGCCGCCGCCGCGGCCCCGCAGGCCGGACTTATCCACTTCGTCGATGACCTCGTCCCGGGACATCTCGAACATAGCCTTCTTCAGAGCCGCAAAGCCGCCGGCAGCCAGATACTCGTCCAGAGATTCGGCGTCGAACTTGCCGCAGTTTTCCAGAACGATCCGGGTCTGCTTGGCGATGAAGGGGATCTCGTCGGGCTGGACATAGGCCTTTTCGCCCTTCTTGTACAGCAGACGCTCGATGACTTCGTCGCCCAGGACGCTCTTTTCCATGATGTCCTGGCAGTCCTCAGGCTGCACCTTGACATACTGGATGACCTTGCCGTCCTTCTGGATACGCACCAGGGGTCCCAGCTCGCAGAAGCCCTGGCAGCCGGTCTTCTTGACGCCCACGACCTTCTCGTCATCGTGGCCGCCGCAGGGGGAGAACACCAGCTCCACGCCGGGGGTCTCCTTTACCAGTTTTGTAAAGATCTCGTGGATCTTATTGGAGCCGGTGGCAATACAGCCGGTGCCGGAGCAGACCAGGATCCGGCAATCATACTTCTTGATCTCCTCGCAGGCGTTTACACTCGCCTGAACCAATTCTTCAGCAGTCTTAATCATCAGCCTTTACCTCTCAATTCCTCGATGAGCGCCAATGCCTTCTCCGGTGTCATGGAAGGATGCACCTGCTCATTGACCATCATGGTGGGGGCCAGGCCGCAGGCGCCGAGACAGGACACCGTTTCCACTGTGAACATCATATCGTCGGTGGTGTGCTTTTTCTTGCTCAGACCCAGTTCCTTCCACAGTGCTTCCAGAACGGGGGTGGAGTGGCGGACGTGGCAAGCGGTGCCGTCACAGACCTTGATGACATACTTGCCCTTTGCTTCAAAGGAGAAGTTCTCGTAGAAAGTTGCAACAGAGTAGGCCTTGGCCTCGGTGATCCCGATCTCCTTGGCAACGTAGCTCAGCAGTTCGGCGGGCAGGTAACGGTACTCTGCCTGAATGTCCTGCATGATGGGGATCAGGGACCGGGCATCCCGCACGTAACGGGAAATGATCTCGTCCGTTTTGCGGTAGTAAGATGCGTCCAGCATAATGACATTTACCTCCTTACGCTTTTTGTCGAAAAGCGATTTTCGGGTTGGGGTTTACCAATATTAATTATAACAGTATCTGTCTCATTTTTCCATGAACTTATCTTCCAGAAATAAATGGACAAATTTGTTCATCCTCACGATATCGGTATTTATATACCGTTAATTCAAAAACCCAGTAGTTTTATGGGTAAATCCCGTCTTTTTCGCCGCATAATAGTTAGCATTCGCTAACTTTCATGTCCTGTAGGGGAGGGTCTTGACCCTCCCTAGCACCATCGACGACAAGGCGCACAATAAAGCATCCCTCCATAAAACAAGGGAGGGCCAAGGCCCTCCCCTCAGCGTGTCAAAAAAGTCCATAAAATTAGATGTCGTCGCGAACCAGCCCGCAGGCTGGTGTGGCGATCCCCCCAAAAAGAAGTAAAACCCCTCGATTTTGGTAGAGAAATGTCCGAAAATTCAGGAGATTGCCACGCCACGCGGCCCGCAGGCCGCGTACATAGCGCAACCGCCGAAGGCGGCTCTTAGCGCGGAGTAGTGTGCGCACTGGCTCGCAATGACATGGTTTTTCGACAGTCTG
>JAXJGV010000042.1:0-54813 GCA_036300205.1 Oscillospiraceae bacterium | reverse complement strand
TTCGAACAATTCTCTACTAAAATTGAGGGATTTTACTTCTTTTGGGGGATCGCACCACAGGCATTCCCTTCGGTCACCACACCAGCCTGCGGGCTGGTTCGCGATGACATCTAATTTTAGGGACTTTTTTGACACGCTGAGGGGAGGGTCTTGACCCTCCCTTGTACTGTCCGCAACCGACGTGGGAAGGATCATGCAGCCAGCGGAACGTGGCAATCACAGCGAAATATTGACCTGGCTGCGCTGATGTTTCCGCTCTGTCCCGGGAGTCAGAGGGAGGGTCAAGACCCTCCCCTACGGGGGTTGGGCATCGGGGTACGGGCGCAAAAAAAGAGGAAGCGGACAGCTTCCTCTTTTCTTCATTTCTGCGGATAGGGGTCTTTCTTGCCGGTACGGCCCAGCAAATAGTCTATGCTGACATTGTAGAAATCCGCCAGGATATGCAGTGTTGACACCGGGATGTTCAGCCGCCCCAATTCATAATCGGAATAGGTAGTCTGGTGCACCTTCAGCATATCCGCAATGTCCCGCTGTTTCAGGTCTTTGTCTTCCCGCAAGTCACGCAAACGGTTTTGATACATAAAATCACCCGTGACTATTATGCAATAAGGGATATTCCCTTATTGCATTTTAAGGGAATATCCCTTAAAATATTCGGAGATGACCATAGGAGGGATACACATGGACAAAACGATCGTCAACAGGCTTTTCGATATACAGGACGCCATGCAGCAGGATCCGGACTGCCGCAGTCTGTATGCAGAGCACGCTTTTCTGAATGCGCGTTTTCTGGAAACTGTGGAAAGTCTTACCGCGGAACAGAAGGATGCTGTTTTTGATTATATTGGACTGCTGGTCGAGATGCATCTGCGTACGCTTATGTATGCCGTTTCCCAATAGAGGGAGGGTCAAGACCCTCCCCTACGGGGTTGGGCATCGGGGTATGGGCGCAAAAAAGAGGAAGCGGCGAACCGCTTCCTCTTTTTTTGTTTTGTAAACCGTCAGTCCGGAGGATCCGGCGCCGCCGGTTTTGCCGGATTACATGTCGAAGGGCTCCATGCTCAGAACGGGATGGCCAACCTCGGACAGGTAGTTCAGCAGAGCCTCGGGATCCTCGGTGCAGATGGTCTCGTCAGCGATCATGTCGGTGAAGTTCTCAACACCGTACATCTCCAGAGCGGTCTTGTCCAGGCGCTCACGCATCTGATCCTTCAGGATCTTGGGCAGCCAGACGATACGGCCGGGGCCGCCTTCTGCTGCGATGAACTTGTGGGAGGAGATGAAGTGCTTGCCGTGGCCCATGAAGCCGGGGGTCTGAACGCCGCCGCCGGTCATGGATGCCATCTCGGAGAAGGTCATGCCCAGAGGAGTCATGCCGGCATGCTCACGGCAGGTGATGACAACGCCCATGGAGACAGGCTCGACACCACAGATACACTCGAAGCAGCCGCAGGAGGTCATGGGATCCTGGAACAGGGAGTACAGGGTAACGTGCTCCAGAGCGCCGTGAGAGTACTTCTGGACAGCCTCGTCCACGGTCTCGTAACGGCCCAGCTTCTCGTCCAGGCAGCCTTCCTTGAGGATGGGCTGGCAGGGACCGGCGGGATCCAGTTCCTTGGTGGCCTTGGCATCCAGCCAGGACACGGCGCCGCACAGGCCCAGACGCTCGGGAGTAACGATACAGACGTGGCTGGGAGAGAAGGCCTGGCACATGATGCAGGTGTAGTACTGGTCAACGGACTCGTCGGTCATGGATGCCAGACGTGCGTCACGCTTGTCGAAGACTTCATTGGCGGCAGCACGCAGGGCAGCGTTCTTCTCAGCGTCAACAACGATCTTGACCTGGCACTTATCGACAACAGCCTCGAACTCGGACTTGACCTTTGCGTACAGGACTTCGCCGATGTGCTTGAACTTGAAGCCGGCCTCGAAGTCAGCCTTGCTGATACGGACACGGATCATGTCACGCTGGCCGGTGTGCATAACGCCCTCGATGCAGTTGATCCAGGAGTGGATCTTACGTTCCATAACGGACTCGAAGTCGGGCTGCATAGCCTTGCCGGCGACCTCGATGGTGTAGGACAGGGAGATCTTGGAGCCAACGGGGACTTCGTCGATCTCGGGTCCGATGACCTCGATCTTGTGATCCTCGACCTCGGCAGCTTCCTTGGTCTGGACCAGCTCGAAGCAGTCCACACGGGAGCCGTCCACTTCCACCTGCATGTCGCCGCGGCGGATGATCTCGCCTTCGAAGGCGGTAGCGAAAGCCACGGGGATGTCGATGTTGGTGATCTTCAGCTTGATGTCGCGGGCCTCCAGAGAGGTGGCGTTCCACTTGGAGGTGTCCAGCTGCTGGATCAGGGACTTGGGAACACGGAACATGTTCTCGGTCTCGTTGGAGACAACGGGGAAGCCCAGGCAGATAGCGCCGGCGCCGTAGGAGACGATCTCATCGGACAGGGGCTTGTAAGCGTTGACGAAAGCCTTGACACGGTCCATGGTGTACTTGGCCAGGGTCTTGAAGTCGCCGGGAGTCACGTTGCCGAAGATCAGAGCGGCACGGACAGCAACAGAGACGACGTGGATAACGGACTGCATCTCGTAGCCCAGGGGCACAACGCGGACGTTCTCGCCCAGCTTCATGCCGGCGTCGTAGCAGTGCTTGATGGAATCGCCGGTCAGGGTGACCAGGATGCCCTGTGCCTGGTAGGACTTGGCCAGAGCCACGGTCTCAGCGGGATCCTCTGCGCCGCCGATGATAACGGCAACACCGGGGATGTCGCCGGTAACCAGGGGAACACCCAGGTTACGGACGAAGGCGTCGGTCAGGTGACCCATCTCGGGCTCAGCGTAGGGCTCAGCGCCGTTCAGGTACTTCAGAGCTTCCAGGAACTCAGCGCACAGGGCGGAAGCGATGCCGCTGTCGAACACGTCCTGCAGACGGTTGTTGCGGGTCATCATGCCCTTGATGGTCTCCATGGCGGCCTTCATCTCACCCAGGGTGTTGATCTTAACACCGGTGACGCCATAGTAACAGGGCAGGCTATAGGCAGTGCTGGGGAAGGACACTGCGCAGCCCTCGCCGTTGGCGGCGATGGCTTCATCAATGGCGGCTACGGTACGGGCGTAGTTGTAGTCGTTACCGCCAAAAACTCTTTCAAAAAGTGTCACGGTTTTTCCTCCTATAAATATTTGATAGGTTCGTCTATGGCTCCCCTTGAGGGGAGCTGTCAGCGAAGCTGACTGAGGGGTGTCACCCTTCTGTCACGGCTTGCGCCGTGCCACCTCCCCTCAAGGGGAGGCAAAGCTCTGCTGACGGATAGACAGATTTAGTCCTGATCCAGAATTTCCTTGATCTTCCGAATTTCTTCGATTGCCGTGGGGCTGAAATCGTAGGGGGATTTTCCCTGCCGGTCAGCGTCCATGATCTCCAGGTTGTAGTGGATGAAGCCCAGCAGGTCCTCTTCGGGGATGGAAGCCTTGACGAACTCCTCATCCTTTTCGTCCCGGACCTTGTTGGCTACCACCCGGACGCGCTTGACGCCCAGGTCAGCAGCCAGGCGCTTGACGTTGCGGTAGGTCTGCACGCTGCGGGCGCCGGGTTCGATGACCACGATGAACTGATCCATATTGCCTGCGGTGCCCCGGCCCAGGTGCTCCAGGCCTGCCTCCATGTCCATGATGACCACGTCGTTTTTGCGGTAGGTCAGGTTGGCCAGGACGGCTTTCAGCATCACATGCTCGGGACAGACGCAGCCGCTGCCGCCGAGATCCACCGTACCCATGACCAGCAGCTTAACGCCGTTGATCTCCTTGGAGAAGGTATCGGGGATATCCGCCACGTAGGGGTTCAGCTTGAAGAACTTGTTGGCGGCGTTGGCGCCGGTGCGTTCTTCCACCAGGGTGCGCATTTTGGAGATGGGGACGATGGCGTCCACTTCCTCCTGGGAAAGGCCCAGGGCCAGGCCCAGGTTGGCGTCGGGGTCCACGTCGGCGGCCAGAACGGTCCGGCCTTCGTCGGCGTAGAGCCGGGCCAGGGTGGAGGACAGGGTGGTTTTGCCCACGCCGCCCTTACCGGTAATCGCTACTTTCATTGGAAAAAGACCTCGTACTTAAGTAATTTGCAATCTTGCAAAAAAGCATGTCATTGCGAACCAGCGCGCACGCTGGTGTGGCAATCTCCTCCGTCTACGGAACCACCCGGAAAATCCGGGGGATTCCCACGCCAGTCTGCGGACTGGCTCGGAATGACACCTGTTTTTGCTTCATTGTCAAAAATTTTAGATGCCCAGAGCGGCGCGCTTGGCTTCGATGCAGGCGATCATCTTGTCGCCCAGGGAGTCGATGTCGGTGTCCACAACGAACTTAGCCTCGACCCACTCCTTGATGCCGTCCTCGCCCTGCAGCAGGCGGGTGACTTCCTCGGAGCCCTTGGAGTAGGGATCAACGCCCAGGAAGGTCTCGATACCGGTAGCAACGACGTAGTTACCGATGGAGACGGCCTTCTCGGACATCCATTCGGGAGCGCAGCCAACGACGGGAACCTGGGAGATGTTGATGCCCCAATCCTTGGCGATGTCAGCAGCCAGGATCATCATACGGGAGATATCAACGCAGGAGCCCATGTGCAGAACAGGAGGAATGCCGGCCAGCTCGCACACACGCTTCAGACCTGCGCCGCAGTATTCCTTAGCCTGCTCGGGATCCATCAGACCGGCCTTTGCGGCAGCCTGAGCGGAGCAGCCGGTGGTGATGACGATGATGTCGTTCTCCAGCATCTTCTTCATCAGGCCGATGTGCGCGGTGTCGGGACGGACCTTGGGGTTGTTACAGCCGACCATAGCCACAGCGCCGCGGAGGACACCGGAGTGGACACACTCGATCAGGGGCTTGGTGGTGCCGAACTCGTCGACCTGGGAGTTGGCGACGCCGTCCAGAACCTTCTTGATGGCCTCGACGGAGTAGCCGACCCGGGCCTTCTGCTTCTGGTTGGGGATGTTGACCAGTTCCTGGTTACGGTTCTGGAAGTTCTCGATGGCCATCTTCACGATTGCCTTGGCGCTGACGTCTGCGCTCTCAGCATGGAACTGGATGAACTCAGAGTCGGGGATACGGGCAACGGGAGAAGTGGTGATGAACTTGGTGTGGAAGCACTTGGACAGGGGGCCCAGTGCGGGGAAGATACACTGCACGTCAACGACGATGGCTTCGCAGGCGCCGGTCAGAACAACGTTCTCCTGGTTCAGGTAGTTACCGGCCATGGGGATGCCGTGACGCATGGTGACTTCGTTGGAGGTGCAGCAGACGCCGGAGACGGTGATGCCCTTGGCGCCCATGGACTTGGCGTAGGCGATCATCTCGGGATCGTTTGCGTAGTAGACGATCATCTCGGACAGGGAGGGATCATGGCCGTGGACAACGATGTTGACGTTCTCCTTCTCCATAACGCCGATGTTTGCCTCGGTGTCGATGGGACGGGGAGTGCCGAACATAACGTCGGAGAACTCGGTGCCCATCATGGAGCCGCCCCAGCCGTCGGACAGGCCGGCGCGCAGAGCCTGGCGGATCAGAGCCTCAGCCAGAGAGGAGCAGCCCATGTGGGTCATGTGCATGGACTGAGAAACTTCGCGGTCGATGGCGCGGGGTTCGATCTCAGCCTTAGCCCACAGTTCCTGGGTGTGCTCGGGAGCGCGCTTGAGGAACTTCTGGGTGCCGAAGGGCTTGCCGTACTCCAGCAGGCCGATCTCAGCCATCTCGTGAGCCAGGTCGTAGATGTCCTTGCCCTCGGTCTCAACGCCCCACTCCTTGGCGATGCGGATCAGCTTCTCGGGGTCCTTGACCTGATAGTTGCCGCCTTCCTTGGTTGCGTGCAGGGTGTGCATGATCTCACGGCCGTGGTCGGAGTGCGTTGCAGCACCGCCGGCGGTGAAGATCAGATAGTTACGGGCGACGATGCCATGAACATCGCAGCCGCAGATGCCTCTGGGAGCCTTCTTGGTGATGCGGCAGGGGCCCATGGAGCAGATACGGCAGCAAGTGCCGGATTCGCCGAAGCCGCAGTGAGGAGTCTGGTTCTTGACACGCTGCTGCCAGGTATCAGCGCCAACCTTCTGCGCCGTTTCCAGCAGAGAATTGGTGGCAGCTTCCATCTCCTCGATGGTGGTTGTAAATGCCCAATCCTTCAAAGTGATTTCCTCCTAATCAATTGATTCTTGAAAAAACCTATATGTACCCTATGGTAAACATAGTGTATCGATAATATTGTACTAATTAAAGGCAAGATTGTCAATCGGAGATTTAGACACAAATCCTTCTTTTTTTCCATCCCCCCTGGGGGGATTTTTGGTAATTATTTTAATAACCACTATATGTTGTGGTGAAAGGGTTTTTCCGGCACAAGTGATTTTCCAGATACTGGCAGGCCGCCCCCTCCCCTACGGAGCATATGCAAAAACCAGCCGCCGTAGGATACGGCGGCTGGCAGGGTATCAAACAAGCTGGATTTTCAAACCGTAGGGGGCGGCGCCCCGACGGCAGGTTTTTTGGCAGTCTATCAGCCGCCGAAGTTGCCACTTACGATCTCATAAGGCAGCATATCGTGCTCTTTCAGCCAATTGATGGTGTTTTCGGCGTCGGGGAATATCTCAAAGTCGGCACTGGTGTAGTCATAGTCGTCCGGGCCCACACGGGTGCGGATGCAGACATACAGAGAGCTGTCGTAGGAATACTTCTGGTATTCCTCATTCCAGCTGCGGAAACGGCCGTCGTGGTAGTAGGGACTCTGGGTCATGGTTCGGCTCTCGCTGTCCGCCTTCATGGCGTCCAGCAGTTCCTGGGCCGCTTCGGGGGTGGTCATCTCCTCAGGCAGGCGCTTGCCCTCGACGCTGATATCGTAGAGCTGGTCGATGTCGAACGCGTCATACCAGCCCCGCCGGGCGTTCTCCCAGACCACGTCCCAGTCGCTCATGTAGTCCTTGACGATCTCGCCCTCTTCCAGGCTGGCCCAGAAATAGTAGGATCGGGTCACTTCCCTGCCGCTGGTCATCCGGTAGGTCAGGGTCAGGCCGTCGGCATAGAGGTGCTCCTCATCATAGTCATAACCGCCCTCGCCATAGCCGAAGCCCTCCTCCGGGTAGGTCACGTTGCTGTAGCCCTCGAAATTCTCCTGGACATAGGACAGCGGATAACCGCCCGACTGGGTCAGATGGTCTTCCATGGCCATCTCCTGCAAATCGATGATCTTCTGGATGTCCTCCTGCTCCGTCAGCTCGACCTGGCCGCAGGTGCCGACACACATGGTAACAGACTGGACCTTTTCCGCCTTGGGCACCCAGTCCTCGAAGCCCAGCACGTCGAAATAGGTCAGGGTCAGGGCCACCGCCAGCACGGCGCAGAGGATGCCAAGCCCCTTCCAGTTTTTCAGCCGGAGTACCCGGGTGCTGCGGTCCAGGAACATTTTCGCCGCGAACCAGCCCACGGTCAGGCCGCAGAGCAGGAAAGCATACAGCACCGGCGCGTTGTCCTGATAGCGCAGGATGCCGGGGAACATCCCCAGGCACATGACGGCCAGGGCGGCGGCGCAGACGGCGAAGCATACCTGATACACAGGCTCCAGAACCTTGAAGGCCACGGCGTCCCCGGCGCATTCCAGGTCCCGCTTGTGGTAGAGGATCAGGGCCAGTACCAGGAAGACCAGGCCCACCAGGGCCCAGACCGCCAGCTTGCCGTATTCATCGTTCACCCAGAAGGATGCGGTCATCTCGCTTTCCCGGCCCCGGAACAGCCGCTCCAGGTCGTTGAAGCTTTCCACTTCCAGGAAGGAGCCGTTCATCAGGGTCTGAATGGGGGTCAGCAGGTTGGTCAGCTGAGCGGTAGACATAACACCGTAAAGCATGGGAGTGAACAGGGCGGAGATCAGGTAATCCACAATGGCGGCACCGAAGTTTAGTCCCGCATAGATCAGGGCCATGGACAGCCGGCTGCCGGTGCAGAACACGCAGAACACGGCGATGCCAAAATAGCAGATGTATTCCAGATTGGTGCCGATGTACCACCAGATGGCGATCTGCCAGGCGTTGGTGATGCAGGTGCCGCACAGCAGCGGGATGGACAGCAGGGCCATCACCGCCGTAGGCACCAGGGAGAACACCAGACCCGCCGCCACATGGGAGCCGAAGAAGGTCTCCCGCCGCAGGGGCATGGCATGGAGGGCGTTGCACATCCGGGAATTGAACAGGTCGCCGAAAAGCAGCATGGCCACCATGGGGGCGAAGATCAGGTTCACGACGCCCATGACCTGAAGACACGCGCACATGTAATGGGCGAACCAGAAGGTGCGGACATAGCTGCCCTGATCCATGTACATCATGGTCATGCCCAGGATCAGGCACACGGTATACAGGATCAGCACCGGCGCAAACCGGGTCAGGTCCTTTTTGAATACGGTCTTATCAAAGAATGATCTCTTTGACTGCATAATTCACACCTCCCAATTCATAGATGAAGATCTCTTCCAGAGACAACGGCAGCAGGTCGAAGTAAGCGGGGTCAGATGCAGTGGTCCGGGCGGTGATCTCCTCGGGCCTGCCCCGGACGATCAGGGTCTTCAGACGGCCGGAGGAGGACTCGTGGAGGATGTCCAGCCCCTGGGGGATCTGACCCACCAGCTGCAATTTGTGGGTGTTGCCCTGCATATCTGCCAGACTCTTTTCCAGCAGCATTTTGCCGTGATCCATGATGCCCACATGGTCGCAGACGTCTTCCAGCTCCCGCAGGTTGTGGGAGGAGATCAGCACCGTGGTGCCGTGCTCGGCAACGTCGGACAGGATCAGGCTCATGACCTGCCGCCGCATGACGGGGTCCAGGCCGTCCACAGGCTCGTCCAGGATCAGCACCTCCGGGCGGACGCACAGCGTCAGGTAGAAGGCCGCCTGCTTCTGCATACCCTTGGAGTAGCGGCGGATGGGGGTCTTCTCCGGCAGCCGGAACACATCCCGGAGCCGGTCGAACAGAGCGTCGTCGAACTTGGGATACAGCCCCTTGTAGAATCTGCGCATTTCCCCCAGCGTCGCGGAGGGGTAGTAGAAGATCTCATCGGGGATATAGCCGATGATCCCCTTCACGGCGGGATTTTCGTAAATGGGCTGGCCGCCCAGGGTGACGCAGCCGGAATCCTGGCGGTAAACGCCGGTCAGGTGCCGGATGGCGGTGGACTTGCCCGCGCCGTTAGGGCCTACCAGGCCGTAGACCGCGCCCTGGGGCACCGTCAGGCTCAGATCATCCAGGGCCTTGAATCCGCCGAAGGATTTTGTGACATTTTTCATTTCAAGCATCTTTATTTCCCTCCTTGCGCAGTCTGCGGATGATCTCCTCCCGGGTGACACCCAGGGCGATCAGCGCGCTGCAGGTCTCATCCAGCTGTTCCAGCAGCCGTTCCAGCTCCCGCTGGTAGCTTTCCGGGGCTTCGCAGACGAAGCAGCCCTTTCCCGGAACGGTGGCGATCCAGGCCTCCGCCTCCAACCGGCGGTAGGCCCGCTGGATGGTATTGGGGTTGATGGCCAGCTGCGCCGCCAGTTCCCGGACGCTTGGGAGTTTATCTCCCGGCCGCAGAACACCGGTGGCGATCTGCCCCTTGAAGCCGTCCATGATCTGGACATAGATGGGCCGGGCGTCCCGGTAGTCTAAGTGTACCATATCATCCCTCCTTAACTGTACTATCCGTTCTAGTACAGTTAATATAACAATCCCTACGGGCAATGTCAATATTTGGATTTCTTAAGATTTTCTTATTGTAAGGAAAACACGGCCAATAAAAAAAGCGCCCCGAAAGGGGCGCTCAGACTGTCGAAAAACCATGTCATTGCGAGCCAGTGCGCACACTGGCGTGGCAATCTCCCGAATTTTCGGACATTTCTTTACTAAAATTGAGGGATTTTACTTCTTTTGGGGGGATCGCCACACCAGCCTGCGGGCTGGCTCGCGATGACATCTAATTTTAGGGACTTTTTTGACACACCGCGATTGTTTATCTCACCAGCCACTGTAGGGTGGGGGCACGCCCCCGCCGGACAGTTGTGGGCCTGAGTGGTAAAGTCAAAACGCACAGTCTCGCAAGTGCCCGGCGGAGGCATGCCTCCGCCCTACAGAAGGGATTCCGGGGTGTACCGGGTTTACGCGATATACAGGACCTGTTTATCCGCCATGCCGGGGAAGTTTTCCTCCAGCCATTTTTGGATCACGGGATTGTCCTCATCCAGATTGATAAAGAACTCATACTCCCGGGCCTGTTCCAGCTGGGCTTCCTCCCGGATCAGCACCGCGTCCAGGTTCGCCGAATCCATCAGATACTTACACAGGAAGTAGATGTAGCCGTAGTCTTCCTCCGGGATGCAGATGAAATAGGAGCTTTCCGCAGGCACGCCGTATTCCGCCAGCACTTCTTCGAAGTCCAGTCTCCGCTGGATGCTGTTGTGCAGGTCCACCCGGCTCTGCTCGAAAATGGTCTTGAAGCTGCCCAGCTGGGTCCCCCAGGTTCCCACCATCAGAACCACCAGCACCGTCCCGGCGGCTGCGCGAAGCCGTTTTTCCTCGGTGCGGGAGAGCACGGACACGGCGCAGCAGGCCATCAGGTAATACAGGGCGATGTCCAGGGTCTTGGCGTATCGGGAAAGGCTGCCCACGCTCAGCGCTTCCTCCAGGGGCATGGAGAACAGATACATCCCCATAATGCCGATCACATAGACCACATACAGTCCGGCGGACCACGCCAGCAGGCGCAGATAGGGCTTTTTCAAAGCCCCGGCAAAGAGCCAGACCATTATGCCCAGCACCGCCAGCCAAAGCACCAGGCAGAGCAGTTCTTTCCGGGTGACGGCGTATTTGGCCACCTTTCCCACGATGATCCGGATGTCTTCGGGACTCTTCTCCGCGAAAATGGAGCTGTACCAGTCTGCCCGCATGGAATGCTTGGTAGCGGCGGCCCGGGCAAAGACGTAGTCGCAGTGACGGCTCCACAGCAGCAGAACAGCCGCCGGGCTGGCTGCCGCGGCCAGCTTGGACAGGATGTCCTTTCGATCCTTCTTCATGGAGGCCAGCAGGAGCACCGCCCCGGCCGCGGCGAAGAAGATGCCGGAATTTTTGATCTGCACCGTCAGGCACAGCAAAGGGACCGCGTAAAAGACGCTGCGGCGTTCCGTCTCCTCCGGCGCCAGGCACTCATGGTGCAGCAGCAAAACCGCCGCCATGCCCGTCAGGGGCAGCAGGGTGTCCACGGAGATATCCAGAATATCCGAAATGTAGCACAGGAAGAAATTGGTCAGCAGCGTCAGAAACACCGTGCACACCAGGGGATTCTTTTTGACATAGGCAAACAGGGGAAGGATCATGCACAAGGTCATAAACACCTGGGCCAGCATCTGGACATCCTCCCCGGCGCCGGTCATTTTGCAGAAATAATACAGATACGAGGCGCTGCCCAGGGGATAGCTCTGGAAGGTGATGACCTCATCGGCAAAGTTGGGGAAGCCGTCGGTGCTGAGTATATTGCGCACCACCAGCGCCCAGTGGGAGAAGGAATCGTACAGGGAGAACAGCTGTCCCCTGACCTCCAAAGCCGCCAGCACCGTCACCACCGCCAGGAAGCCGTAGCCCCAATTCAGGTAAGGCTTCAGCAGGCCGCCCTTTTCCTTCCGCAACGCCCCCAGGAACAGGAGCAGGCCCAGGATATAGACCGCATAAGCCGCTTCCGCCAGAAAATTCAGCACGCCCGCGGCAAACAGCACCAGAAACTGGGTTCCGATGGTAAAGGCAGGCAGGAAATAAACGTTCAGCCTGCTTTTGCTGCGGAAAAATTCCCAGTATCCCAGGTTGGACAGCATCAGCAGGGCTATTTTTATCAACAATGTGAGCATCCGCGCTCCTCCTTTGTGTTTTACCTGATATGCTCATGGCCACAGCAGGGGAGGGTCTTGACCCTCCCTAAAGCCCCAAAAAAAGTACGCTGTTTTTTCTGCGCAGACAGCCGGAATCTCCGTATCCTCCGGCCGCGCAGGCCGTGCTGTAAGGGAGGGGCAAGACCCTCCCCTACGGCGTAACACGCCGCGCAAATCCCCTGTCTAATACAGGTAGATCGCCTTTTCTCCGGCCTTTTCGGGATAATGCTCCCGCACCCAGGCTTCGATCACCGGGTTATCGTCGTCGAAGAGGATCAGGAATTCATAGTCCCCCGCCATATCCAGCTGGGATTCCTCCGTCACCACGATCTGTTCCAGCACCGGCGAATCCATCAGGTACTTGCACAGGAAATAGACGTAATCCGGGTAGCCCTCGGGCTTGCAGATCAGATACGAGCAGCCCTTGGCCACGCCGTATTCTTCCAGCAGGTTTTCAAAAGCTGCCCTGTCCGCGTTGGGCTTCTTGTTCCGCAGCTCCAAAACGTTGGAGAATCCTCCCAGATTCCCCCGCCAGGAGCCCAGCATCAGCAGCACCGCGCAGGCGCTTACCGCCGCGTTCAGGCGTTTGTTCTCCACCGCCGACACCAGCCGGACCGCGTAATATGCCAGCACATAGTAAATGGCGGTATCGATGGTCCGCATGTACCGGTCGATGCAGTTGAAGGTCAGCGCCGCGTACCGGGGCATGGAGAACAGGTACATCCCCATCATGCCCAGGGTATACACCGCGTAAATCCCCGCGATCCCCGCCAGGAGCCGCAGGTAATGCTTTTTCATGGCGCCGGCAAGCAGCCAGGTAAGCACGCCCAGCACCGCCAGCCAGGCCAGAAGCCACAGCAGCTCCTGCCGGGTCAGGGCGTACTCCGCCACGCCTTTCAGGATCACGGGAATGTCCTCCGGGCTTTTATCGGCAAAGGTGGCGCTGAGATAATCCGCCGTCAGGGCGTGCTTGCTGGAAGCGGCCCGGGCGAACACATAATCGCAGTGCCGGTTCCAGAGGAAATGCACCGCCAGAGGAGCCGCGATCACCGCAGCCTTGGTCAGCAGGTCTTTTTTGTCCTTTTTCCGGAATGCCGACAGCAGAACCGCCGCCGCGGCCAGGAAGAAGAATCCGGAGCTTTTGACCTGCACCGTCAGGCACAGCAGAGGGATGGCATAGTACTGGGAAACAGGCGCCTCCCGGGTAAGGCACTCGTGGTACAAAAACAGCACCGCCGCCATGCCCGTCAGGGGCAGCAGGGTATCCACCAGCAGTTCCGTGACAGGGGTGTTGTAGCACAGCAGGAAATTGGTCATCAGCGCCAGAAGCACCGTGCAGACCAGGTGGTTTTTTCTGACGTAAGCGAACAGGGGCAGCATCATGCACAGCATCATAAACCCCTGGGCCAGCATCTGGACATACTCGCTTTCGCCGGTCATTTTGCAGAAATAATACAGGTAGGCGGCACTTCCCAGGGGATAGCTCTGGAAGGTGATGACCTCATCGGCGAAATTGGGAAAGCCGTCGGTGCTGAGCATGTTTTTTACCACCAGGCCCCAATGGGTGAAGGAGTCCTGCCAGGAAAACAGCTGCCCCTTCACCGATACAAACAGGATGACCAGCCCCAGGGCCAGAAAGCCATAGCCCCAGTTCCGGTAGGGCTTCAGCAGCGCTCCCTTCTCCCGGCCCAGGGCCGCCAGAAACAGCGCCAGGCCCAGAAAGTAGATCGCATAAGCGCCCTCCGCCAGCAGGTTCGTCAGTCCCGCGGCGAACAGCACCAGAAACTGCGCCGCAATGGTGAACGCGGGCAGAAAATAAACATTCAGCTTGCTTTTGCTTCGGAAAAATTCCCAATATCCCAGGTTGGACAGCATCAGCAGGCCCAATTTGATGATCTTTACTACCATATTCCCTCTCCCAGATGATCCAAAGCCTTCCTGCCTTTATTGTTTGCGGTGCTTGCGAAGCGTCTCCTTTGTAGCGCAGAGCACATCCCGCAGGATCTGTTTTTCCGCCACAGAGCAATCCGAAAGCAGATCGGAAATGTCTTTGTCAAGATAGGTGCCCACTACGCCCAGGCTGTCGCACACCAGCTGGTCCAGGGTGACCCCCAGTTCGTTGGCGATCTTGACCAGAAGGGGCAGGCTGGGTTTGCTGGTGCCGTTTTCCGCGTGGGCGATGGTAGAGGTGGCAACGTCGATCCTGCCGGCAAGCTGCTCCTGGGTCAGGTATGCCTTGCTGCGGTAGCGTTTGATCCTTACGCCGATCTGTTCGTAGTCGATGTCGTTCGTCATTGTCGCCCCTCCTTTCGAATTTTAAAACATTGTTATTTTACGACATTTTATGTCTCGTTATAATAGCGTAAAGGCCACAATATGCCGTAAAATAACAACGAACAGGATTTTATTCCATTTCGCCCCGCAGGCAGAAAAAAACCGCCCCGGAATCCTTCCGGGGCGGTCTCAGACTGTCGAAAAACCATGTCATTGCGAGCCAGTGCGCACACTGGCGTGGCAATCTCCTGAATTTTCGTACATTTCTCTACTTAAATTGAGGGATTTTACTTCTTTTTGGGGGATCGCACCACAGGCATTCCCTTCGGTCACCACACCAGCCTGCGGGCTGGTTCGCGATGACATCTAATTTTAGGGACTTTTTTGACACGCTGAAACCGCCCCGGAAGGATTCCGGGGCGGTCTGCCGTTTCGTTTATTCGGTTTTGATGTACTGTCCAAAGAAAACGTCGCTGCGGCCGTTTTTATCGAACATGCCGTTATATTGCAGGATCTCATAGCGGCTGAGCCATTGGGCCTCTTCTCCCTCGGCCTCGCTCAGGGGCAGGTAGGTCTGCCGGCTATTCGAGTAGTAGCCCATGGCGTTGACCGCGGGGATCCTTTCTTCCAGGTCCTTCAGGAAGCTGTAGTACGGCGGCAGCTCCATGCCCGCCGCCTCCAGCAGGTAGCGGCCCAGGTAGTTCAGGCTGGTGCACTCCACGGTCTGCTCCGGGATGTCGTAATTTGCCCAGATAACAAAGGGCACCGTATACGAAAGCATCTGCCTGTCCAGCGTGTCAAAGGAGCCGCCATAGAGTTCTTCATAAAACCCGGTTTCAATGCCGGGCAGGTGGTCTCCGAAGAACAGCACCACCGTATCCTCCGGGAAGGCTTCCAGTTCCTTCAGAAAGTATTCCAGCGCGGCGTCGGAACGGTGGATCAGCGTCAGGTACTGCTCCGCAAGGGGGTAGTCCTGGTCATAGCCTTCCAGCCAGATCTCCTGGGTGTAGTTTTCTCCGGAATAGCTGTATCCTCCATGATTCTGCATGGTGATGCCGAACAGGAACAGGGGGGCGTCTTCCGTTTCGTCCAGTTTTTCCAGCACATATTCGTACATTTCCTGGTCGCTGATGTAGCTTCGGATCAGATCCTCACCGGGGTAATCCTCAAGGAACGTGCTTTCCCGGAATCCCAGAAGGGGGTACGCCGTGGTCCGGGACCAGCCGTCCGCATAATAGGGGTGGGTGGCCAGGCTTTCATACCCCCGGTCCTCCAGCAGCCAGGCCAGACTGGCGGTCTGGCGCTTAACATACTGCTGGTAAGGGATGGAACCCTCCGGCATAAAGGCCATGGAGTTTCCTGTGAGAACCTCAAATTCCGAGTTGGCCGTACTGCCGCCGAAAACCGAGGTCAGGGCGTATCCCTTCACGGTATTTTCCTCCAGGCTGTCCAGGAACGGCGTGACGGGTATATTGGAGGAAATTTCCGCGCCGCCGAAGCGAAGGTCTGAGAAGGACTCGTTCATAATGACCACGATATTGGGATGGTCCCGGCCGGAAGTCTCCTCCTGCCCCTGCCCGTATTCCAGCTCGTACTGGGCCACGCGCTGGGCGGAGTAGTCCTGGGGTTTCTCCACGAAGTACCCCCGGATGCTTAAGTAAAAGTTCAGGTAATACCCATTGAACCAGGTTCCCTCATTGCGCCACATATGGATTTCCAGATCCGCCGACCCGAACCACAGCACGCACCCCAGCACCGCGCCGGCCGCAAGGGCCGTAAGGCGGCGCTTCAGCGGCGGTCTCGGCGGAAGCTCCGGCAGGCCGCAGCCGCCCAGCACCAGCACCGCCCAAAGGCACAGCAGGCAGGCGGTGCGGTAGGAGATCCGCAGGTCATACTGCCCCGCAACATTCAGCGCCGTATTCACGGACAGCAGATCCGCGAAAATGATCTCGCTTCCCCGGAACGCATAAACGAAGCCGTTGACAATGGCCAGCACCATCAGGGCAAAGGAGCCAACGGCAACCGAAAGCCGCCACCTTGCCGTGAGCAGGAACAGCAGCCCCATCACCAGGGCGATGCAGAAAAGGTTCAGAAGAAACTCGGCGCCATTGATCCCCGGAAACACCAGCGTCCGGAACTCCGAAAGGGAATAATGGGGAAATATCTCGTTAAACGGAACAAAAAACACGAAAACCGTACAGATAACGGCCCACAAAAGATTCAGGGCTTATATCCAAGCCGTATTTCGGACATTGATCCGCAGAAATCCCGCCGTCAGGAACAAAGCGGCGAACACCACGCCATATTTCAGCGAGCCGTAACAGACGGAAAACACCAGCAGCGCCAGCGCAGCCAAAACAGCACCGGCGATCCCCTTTTTTCTGTCGGCCCGGATCAGGTCTTTGCTTTTGGAAATCATCAATTCAGGGTCCTTTCAAATTGTGCCGTATGAGCCAGCGTGACAACGCTTTCCACATGGGCGCACCTGGGGAACAGGTCCGCCGCCATGGCGTTTTGAAGCTCATATCCCCGCTCCTTCAGCAACGCCACGTCCCTTGCCAGGGTGGCCGGGTCGCAGGAAACGTAGACGATCCGCCGGGGGCTCATCCGGTGCAGGGCTTCGATGGTGTCCGCGTTCAGGCCCTTGCGGGGCGGGTCCACCACGATCACATCCGGCTTTACGCCGTTTTTCTCCAGCTCCAGAGCCGCCTGGCCCGCGTCGCCGCAGAAAAATTCCGCGTTTTCAATGCCGTTGCGCTTGGCGTTGTCTTTGGCGTCCTCCACCGCCTGGGGGATGACCTCCACGCCGATGACCTTGCCTGCCGCCGAAGCCATGGCCAGGGTGATGGTGCCTACGCCGCAGTACAGGTCCAGCACCAGGTCGTCTTTCGTGATCCGGGCCTGGTCGATGGCCGCCTGGTACAGCCGCTGGGCCTGGTGGTGGTTCACCTGGTAGAAGGACCGGGGAGACAGGCGGAAATTCAGGCCGCAGAGCGTATCCTCAATATAACCGGGGCCGTAAAGGGTGATGAACCGGTCGCCCAGGACGGCGTTGCCCTTTTTGGTGTTGACGGACAGCACCAGGGTGGTGAAGCCGGGGATGGTTTTCAGGCGCTTCAGCAGCTCTTCCACCTTCGGCAGCTTGTCGCCGTTGCAGACCAGGCACACCAGCACCTGCCCGGACACCACGCCCTGGCGGACGTAGATGTGGCGCAGCAGCCCACGATGGGCAGTCTCGTCATAGACGCTCACCCGATATTGGTTTACATAATCCATTACCGCATCCTTCACCGCGTCGGTCTCCTCCGGAAGGATCCGGCAGCGTTTGTTTTCCACCACGTCGTGGGTGCCTGCCCGGAAGAAGCCCGCGTAGGCCCGGCCCTTTTTTGCCGCCACCGGGTACTGGGCCTTGTTGCGGTAGCCATAGCAGGTGGGGGCGGACAGAATGGGCACTTCCTCCAGGGTTTCACCGCCCATGCGGTTCAGGCAGGACTTCACCCGGTGGGCTTTCAGCCGGGCTTCCTCTTCGTAATCCATGTGCCAGAAATCACAGCCGCCACAGAGCTTGGCGACAGGGCACTCCCGGTTGACCCGGTGGGGGGATTTTTCCAGGATCTCCACGATCTTGCCCGCCGCCCAGGTCTTCTGGGCCTTCTCGATGCGGACCCGGACCTTTTCTCCCGCGATGGCATTGGGAACGAACACCGCGCAGCCCTCGATATGGGCCACGCCCTGGCCTTCGGCGGTGTAGTCCGTGACGGTAGCTTCGTAGATTTGGTTCTTGATGAGCATATTGTGTCCTCCAAAAGTGGGGCAAAAAATACCTTCCCCCGGGGAAGCAATTGGGCTGGAAGCGGTTTTTACAAAATCGCTTCCATATGGATATTCCGGGGCTTCAGGCCCTGCTTTTCGTAGAACGCCATGGCGCTGTCGTTGCCGCACCAGACGTTCAGGGTGATGCTGCGGCAGCCCAGTTCTTTGGCGTAGGCGCAGGCGCGCGCATACAGGGCCTTGCCCACATGCTTGCCCCGGCAGGTTTCGTCCACGCACAGGTCGTCGATATACAGGGACTTATCGTCCATGAGCACGGGGTTATTCTCCGTGACCTTCAGGATGCAGAAGCAGTAGCCCAGCAGTCTGCCGTCCTCCACCGCCGCCAGGATGGGGCGGGCGGGGTCTTGCAGCAGCTCCTTCAGAGCGGCTTCGTCGTATTTCTGGGCACCGGAACGGAACAGGTCGGGGCGGATCTGATGATGGACCTCCCCCACCTGCTGCAGCAGGCCGATCATACCGGGAATGTCAGTCTCGTTCGCAAAACGGATCTCCATATGGTTCATCCTTTCCAAAGGTAAATGGTCGTTTATGCGGGCAAGGCCCGCGGATAATGCGTGTTGGGTGTGTTGGGAATCGTCACTGCCCTGACAGAAATTATGGTATGATTGCCACCGGCAATCATTGCAATTTGAGATTCGCTGCGCGGAGCACCACGCTCGGTATCGTTACTGCGGAAATAAAGGATCGTTTAACGTACCAGCCTCTGTAGGGCGGGGGCACGCCCCCGCCGGGCACCTACGCAACTGAGCTTTTTCGTTTTTGGCAGAAAGCTTTCCCAATGCCTCTATGTTAATTCGCAAGAATTGACGTTTTTAAATTAGAAATCGTATTAAACGCTCAATCATTGCAGCTGCCCGGCGGAGGCATGCCTCCGCCCTACAGTATCATTCTCATATAAACCGCAATTTACCGGCATATCGATAAATTCAGATATATCATCATACCACAATTTTTCCGTTTGGTAAATGCCGGGGTTGAGAAAAGGCGGAAAAACTGCTATGATATCGCCAAAGGATGGCGATATCTATGGATTATGTAAACTGTCAATTGTGCCCCCGGCAGTGCGGCGCGGACCGCAGCGCCGGGCAGACCGGCTTCTGCGGCTGTCCCGGCACCGCGCTGGTGGCGAAAAGTATGCTCCACAAATGGGAAGAGCCTGCCCTGGCAGGAAACGGCGGCAGCGGCGCGGTGTTTTTCGGCGGCTGCACCCTGGGGTGCAAATATTGCCAGAATGCCGCCATCAGCGGCGGCCCGGTGGGAAAGGCCATGGATGCTGCCCAGCTGCGGGGGCTGTTTGAAGACCTGATCGCCCGGGGCGCGGAGAACATCGACCTGGTGACCCCCACCCATTTCCTGCCCACGATCCTGCCTGCCCTGACGCCGAAGCTGCCCGTACCCGTGGTGTACAACTGCGGCGGCTATGAGCGGGTGGAGGCCCTGCGTCAGCTGGAGGGCAAGGTGGACATCTATCTGCCGGACCTGAAATACGCAGATTCCCGGCTTGCCGCCGCCCTGTCCGGGGCGAAGGACTATTTCCCCACTGCGGCCGCCGCCATCCGGGAGATGGTGCGGCAGACCGGCCCGGTGCGGTGGGAGGGGGAAAAGGTGGTGAAAGGCGTCATCATCCGCCACCTGATCCTGCCGGGATTCGTGGACAATTCTCTGAAGGTTTTGGACTGGATCGGAGAGAATTTCGCCCCCGGGGAAGTGCTGGTAAGCCTGATGCGGCAGTATACGCCCATGGGCGGGTTGGGGGCGCCCCTTGACCGGCGGATCACGGATGCGGAATACGACGCGGTGCTCAGCTGGATGTTTTTAAACGATCTGGAAGGGTTCACCCAGGAGGCTGAGGCAGCGGACGCGGGGTTTATCCCGGATTTTTGACCCCACGCGGAGCCGAAGAATGACAGGGTGTCAGAAAGGACATTCCGCTGGCCGCCGGTGGCCATATGCAATCATACAGCACGATGTAGGGCGGGGTCATGACCCCGCCGGGCAGTCGCTTGACTGAGCGGTAAAATCAAAACGCTCAATCCCGTAAGTGCCCGGCGGAGGCATGTCTCCGCCCTACAGATACTCTTATTCCTCACATTGCCCATGGTGGGCAGCTCTTTTTGCTTACTTCTTTTGATTCTGCTTTTTCTTCCGGAATTCACCCTTGTGGTCAAAGCGCATTGCAGCCGCAATGTTGACGGTCAAGGTCACCAAAACAGCGGCCACGGCCTCCCACAGCAGGCAGTCTACGGCTTTCCAGACCATGTCCGTGACCTCCATCCCGGCAAAGCTGCCGGAGATCAGGAACATCAGGATGGTCAGGATCAGACCCACGCCGCCGAACAGCACGCCGGCAAGACGCTGGGTAAACCGCCAGGCGTGGACGCTGCCCATGCCGTAATAACAGCGGTAGCCGAAATAATAGTTAGCCTCCTTGGGCGACAGGAACAGGTACGCCAGGCCCAGGGCCAGCAGCACGACAGGGCCGATCATCACGGCGAAGCGGCACACCGAGGACAGGCTGCCAAACAGGTCGCTCAGCTCCGGCAGCAGAGCCGCGGGGTCGAAAGCGTCCATCAGGCTCTTGATGGATTCGATATCCAAAACCGCTTCCGTTGCGGCGGTGGTTTCTGCGGCTGTCGTCTCGATGACGGCTGCGGCGGTCTCCAGAAGTTCAGTAGGGGTAGTGCTCATTATTTTTCCTCCAGGAATTTGCTGATCTCCCGCATGAAGCTGCCCGCATCCTGGAACCGGTGGTAAATGGACGCAAAGCGGATATAGGCAACCTCATCCAGAGGCTTCAGGCGTTCCATGACCATTTCTCCCAGCTTGTCGGTGCTGATCTCCCGCTCCAGGGTGTTCTGAATGGTCTGCTCGATCTCGGTGGTGATGCGGTCCAGATCGTTCACATCCACTTTCCGCTTGTCAAAGGCGCGCATCATGGAGTTGAGGATCTTGTTGCGGTCAAAGTTCTGACGGGAGCCGTCCCGTTTGACGACGATGATGGGCAGGCTCTCCACGATCTCATAGGTGGTGAACCGGCGCTGGCATGCCATACATTCCCGGCGGCGGCGAATGCTCAGCCCGTCCTCAGAGTGACGGGAATCCACGACCTTGCTCTCCTGGTCGCCGCAATACGGACATTTCATGGGAAATCCACTCCCTTTTTCGTAGATTATTCACACATTATACCAGATGTTTCTATTTGTGTCCAGCTTTTTTTGCGACGGAAAAGGGTTGCCAACCGGGAAAGATTGGGGTACAATAGAATGCACAATACGGAATGCCCTTGATGTGGCTTTTGCATTCCGCATGAACCATTTTGCATTTTTGAGAGGACTCCCATGAACAAAAAGCTCGTATTCGCCCTGTGGGGCGGTCTGTTTATTTTGTGCGCCGCGCTTGGTTTTATCCCGGACCCGGAGGGCGCTCTGGGTATTCTGATGACGGGGCTGTCCCTGGCTTTTTTCGCGCCGCCGGCGGCGCTGCTTTACCGGGCAGTGAAGGAGGGGGACAGCGCTGTCCTTAAGCTGGTGCGCAATCTTTCCGCCCTGTGGCTGGCTCTGACGCTGGTTTTGCTTATCGTTAATTTTCTGTCGGCCTTTGGCTCGGAGGTTTTGGGCAACATCCTTTATTATGTACTGATCATCGTCACCAGCCCCATGATCTGCAGCGGCCACTGGGCCATGAGCATGTTCTGCTGGGCCTGTCTGCTGATGGTGAGCCTGCGGGAACTGCGGAAAAGCAAATAAGCCTTCCCACGGAAGGGAAAACCCTCGCGGAAACACTTGCAATCATCCCGTATTTCGATTACAATAAAATGATCCTACAAGCCCAAGACAAAGAAAGGACAAAATATTATGTCTACCATTCAAGTCTTAAAACCCAAATTCCATATCGACGAGTGCCTGGAGCAGATTCGGGAATGCCTGGAAAAGGGCTGGACCGGTTCCGGTTTCAAGACCGCCGAGTTTGAGGTAAAGTGGAAGGAATACACCGGCCACAAGAACGCCTGCTACTTAAATTCCAACACCTCCGGCCTGCATCTGGCGGTGAATATTCTGAAGCGCCGCTACGGCTGGCAGGACGGGGACGAGATCATCTCCACCCCCATCACCTTCGTGGCTACCAACCATGCCATCCTGTACGAAAACATGAAGCCCTGCTTCGCCGACGTGGACGAGTACCTGTGCCTGGATCCCGCGGACGTGGAGAAAAAGATCAACGAAAAGACCCGGGCCGTTGCCTTCGTCGGCTACGGCGGCCGGGTGGGCCAGCTGGACAAGATCATTGCCATCTGCAAAAAGCACAACCTGCGCCTGATCCTGGACGCCGCCCACATGGCGGGCACCCGGGTAAACGGCGTCATGCCCGGCACCTGGGACGGCGTGGACGTGGCCGTGTACTCCTTCCAGGCCGTCAAGAACCTGCCCACCGGCGACAGCGGCATGATCTGCTTTGCCGACAGCGAACTGGACAAGGAGTGCCGCATGGTCTCCTGGATGGGCATCAACAAGGACACCTATTCCCGCACCAGCAGTGAAGGCACCTACAAGTGGAACTACGGTGTGGACTACCTGGGCTTTAAGTACAACGGCAACGCCATCATGGCCGCCATTGCCCTGGCCCAGCTGCCCTACCTGGATAAGGAAAACGCCCGCCGCCGGGAGATCTGCGCCATCTACGACAAGGCCTTTGCGGGTAACCCCAACATCCGGATCATCGACGCCCCCCACAAGGATGAATGCGCCTACCACATCTACGAGATCGCCGTTCCCGACCGGGAAGCGCTGCTCAGCGAGCTGGCGAAGAACGACATCTACGGCGGCGTCCACTACCGGGACAACACCGAGTTTTCCATGTACACCTACGCCCAGGGCACCTGCCCCCACGCCCACGAGATCAGCCAGCACATCATCACCATGCCCCTGCATATGTACCTGACCGACGGGGATGTGGAACGGATCGCATCCATTGTCAACGGCTTTGTAAAATAAACCCGAAAACGGATTCTGACAACCCAGAATCCGTTTCCTTTTTTTCGCATAAACGGACTTTTCCTGCAAACAATAGCAGAGGAAACGCAAGACAAGGAGAGGAAAGTTTATGAAAGCAACAGGAATCGTTCGCCGGGTGGACGATTTGGGCAGAATCGTCATTCCGAAAGAAATTCGCCGTACTTTGCGCATCCGGGAAGGCGACCCACTGCTGAAAACATTGACAGTGAGTGATCGGTACTTATGGGCCATGAAGATGCTGCAGCATCGGATTGAGGTACATTGAATCGAAACTTTGCGTTTTACTGTAAAGTTGGTCGTATATAATATTGCGTATTGTCAAAACTTTTTGTACTTCTAATATTGCGTATTGTGTTATGGCATGATAATATAAGAGCGGAGGCGATGTACTATGATCTTTGAGAGAAAGATTTACAATAAATTTCTGGCATGGAAGCAGGAATCCCGTGGAAGAAAAGCGTTACTGGTAGAGGGTGCCCGACGAATTGGCAAGTCCACGGTGGTAGAGGAATTCGCCAAACAGGAATACAAAAGCTACATTCTCATTGACTTTGCCAAAGCCTCGGAGGATGTAAAATCCTATTTCCATCTGCACCTGAATGATCTGGATACCTTCTATATGCTGCTGGCTGTGCAGTATGGTGTGGAGCTCCATCCCCGGGAGAGCCTGATCATTTTTGACGAGGTACAGCTGTTTCCCAAGGCCCGGGAAGCCATCAAATATCTGGTGGCTGACGGACGCTACGATTTCATTGAAACCGGATCCCTGATCTCCATTAAGGAAAATGTCAAGGATATTGTGATCCCCTCGGAGGAGCGGCACATTAAGATGTATCCCATGGACTTTGAAGAGTTCTGCTGGGCCTTAGGCGAGAAGCCGCTGATCCCATACATCCGAAGCTGCTTCGAGAAGCGGGAGCCCCTGGAGCGGAGCCTCCACAACAAGGCCATGCTGCTGTTCAAGCAGTATCTTCTGGTGGGCGGCATGCCAAAGGTGGTGTCGGAATTTCTGGAAGGACAAAAGAGCTTCGGCGCAGCTGATGTTGAAAAGCGGGACATTCTGGAGCTGTACCGCAGCGATATTATGAAAATCAAGGCACAGTACCGGGCGAAGGTGCTGGCGATCTTCGATCAGATCCCCGGTCTGCTGTCCCGCCACGAAAAGCGAGTGGTTTTCAATCGGATCGCGGAAGGCTCCACCGCGGAGCAATATGAGGAAACCTTCTTCTGGCTTTCGGATTCCATGGTCTGCAACGAGTGTCGGCGCACCAATGACCCCAATGTGGGTCTGTCCCTCAATGAGTCCGATAGCTACATCAAATGCTACATGGGCGATACCGGTCTTCTGGTGAGCCATGCCTTTGATGAGAATGAGCTTCTGGAGGATGAGGTCTACAAACAAATCCTGACAGGTAAGCTGGGTCTGAACGAAGGTATGCTCTACGAAAACATGATCGCCCAGATGCTCACAGCCAACGGACACCGGCTGTTCTTCTACACCCGCTATAACGAAGAAAAGAAGCGAAACGATATTGAGATTGATTTCATCATCTCCAACAACAGCAAAACCAAGTATAAAATGTATCCTATTGAAGTGAAATCCGGCACCAACTATTCCATCGAATCTCTGCTGCGCTTCCGGGAGAAATACAAAGGCAGGATCGGAGAATGTTACATTATTCATCCCAGGAATCTGACCACCAGGGAAGATATTCTCTGCATTCCTCCCTATATGACGATTTGTCTATAAAATCAAGAACACCGCCCGTGCCGGATAACCGGTACGGGCGGTGCTGCTGTCTCAGGACAGATATGTCACGCTTTTAGAGGAAAAGTGATTGTGGTACAAGCACTTTTTCTGCCACTATTTGCTACAGAATACAAATACCTTATATTTTAAAAACGGGGTATAAAAGCGTAACAACTAATCTAATTCCAGATTTTCAATTTCCCGAATAATCTCTTTCTGCCGTTCATAGAACAGCAGTTCCTTGTTATGGTTGAAGTACTCTTTGCAACCGTAGCGGCTGATGAAGTGAGCACCATAATAGCTGATAGTCAATTCCGTGACGAGGATCAGCATTTCCTGGCCCTCCTCAAAGACTTCCTCGCAGAAGAGGAATACATTGGAAAGCTGCTTGCCGGCGGCATCTGCCTGTTTTTTCAGGGCCTTGGTGCGGTTGTCAAACTCTGCTTTCAGCAGTTTGAAGGCTTCCGTTCCGTCGGCAGGTGTTTTTTCCTTCAGCAGGGCAGTCATATCTTCCAGAGCAGCCATAGCACTGCGGCAGGAATATTCATTGTCAGCAGACATAGTAGATGCCAGTTTTCCCGTCTGGACCTTCTTTTCCAGATTGCTAATCTGCTTCTGCACCGCAGCAACAGCGTCAGCCTTGGGCCTTGCCAATTCCATACGAACATTTTTCAGGGCATTCAGCAATTCGGTCAGTGTCTGCTCAGAAAGATTCACCTTCTTCAGTTCATCGGTGATGGCATCCAGCAGCAGACCCAGTAGGGCCAACCGCTCGTCAAACTTTGCGACCTTTGCCCGATCCTTGATCTCAGCAGGAGTTTTGCCCGCAAGGATCTTGTCCACCTGGTAATCCGATTTGTATTTATTGAACAGGTCGTAGTAGATGGCAAATTCCTTTGCGATCTTCTTGTTTTGTAGATACTGAGCAACCAGCTTTTCGTCAATGATGATACCGTGCTGTTCGTACAGCTTCATCATATCGCTCAGGTCACTCCAGCCACGAGCAGTGACGAAGCTCTTGCCGTCCACGGTTGTTTCAATCTTGTAGAAGTCAGATTTTTTGATATCCAGATAAGTAAGGATCGCAGGGTGGATGCCCTTTTTATAGGCATACTCCTTCCACACATCATAATCCGGCTCCACATCGATGCGCTTCAGGCGATCCCAGGTGACGATATCAAATTCCCGAACAGAGTTATTGTACTCCGGGGGATTGCCCGCTGTCACCACGATCCAGCCATCGGGAACACGGTGGCGGCCAAAGATCTTATACTGCAAAAATTGCAGCATAGCCGGAGCAAGGGTCTCGGATACGCAGTTAATCTCATCCAGAAACAGGATGCCCTCTTTCAACCCCGTGCGCTCCATCATATCATAGACGGAGGCAATGATCTCACTCATGGTATACTCGGACACGCTGTATTCCATCCCGCCGTAGACCTTCTTCTCGATGAAAGGCAGGCCCAATGCCGACTGGCGGGTATGGTGGGTCATGGAATAGCTGACCAGGCCCACGCCCAACTCCGCCGCCACCTGCTCCATAATGGCAGTCTTGCCAATACCGGGAGGGCCCATCAGAAAGATGGGCCGCTGCCGTTCGATGGGGATTAAGTAGTTACCAAAGCTGTCCTTGGTAAAATACGCCTTCATAGCGTTTTGAATTTGCTCTTTGGCTTGTTTGATGTTCATAATTTCGACTCTTTTCGATTGATAAATGGAGGATTATTCCATCATATATTTATCTTATGTCGCTTCATACAGCTTCACGATTTCATTCTCGGTGATCACTGGGATGCTCGGGGGCTCGCTGTACGGAACTTAGCGGGATTGCTGTTCGGGCTGTTATACTGGTTAAGCAATCCGTGTCTAACTATATAATCACATATGATGCTTCTCATTTACAGTTCCAGAATAAATTCTTCCATAGGATCGTAGTCTGCAAAACGATTCTGCTTGTAGTCCAGCAGCAGGGCGGTCACCTTGGGTAGGGCGTGCTTGGTAGCCATAGCCAGAAAATCCACAATCTGTTCGTAGGTGAACTGATCCAGGGCATCCAAAATAGTTTCGTCATCCTGATGGAGCCGTCCGTAAATGCACACACGATCCAGGAAGGAGATGATGGCGTTGCTCCGGCGGTTCCAGACCTTGGGAACGATGGACTTGATTTCAAATTCGCTGTCGTCCTTACCAGGGCCAACCTCCACATCAAATCCCTCCAGGGTCAGGAAGACACCAGGGAAGTTATCAGACCATCCATCAGGCATAAAATACACATCAATACCCAAGGTCTTCTGCCGATACATATATCCATTGCGGATATATGTACCCTGATAACGCTCCGGGCGAATATCAGACTCCTTGCGTACCGGCTCCCAGATCTGCAGGAAGGACTGCTTCCGGTTGTTGGCAGTGAAATACTGCTGCCAGGCGGTGACGGCTTCCTTTTCCATTTCTCCGGTGTGAGCAACACGGACAGAATCAGCAGTGAGGGCATAGGCCGTTCCGTTCACGGTCACAAGCTGACGGCCTTCCAAAGTAAAGAAGGCTTCTCCCTGCTGCCATACCGTCATGGAGGTTAGAGCACGGGTAATGGGGTTACCCATCCATTCCAGCCTCCAAACGTCTGGGGACAGAGTCTCTCCGGTGAGATAAAGGGTGTAGAGAGCGTCCTTGCAGATGGAATAAAGAACCTTGATGCCCTTGAACAGAGCTTTGAAATCCTCTGCAGCAGCGGCATACAGTTCGGGTGCAGCGCCCTTCTTGGGGACGCTCTTGGAGGTCTTTCCCGTCTTGGGATCGAGAATCATCACCTGGAAATCAGGTTGGATCACAGCATGAACCACCTTGGAACCCAGATCATAGACCTTCACACCCGCATCGTCAAAGCCCATGTTGTCAAAGGCCACGTCATTCTTGCTCCGGGGACCGCGAGCTGCCTTAGGAGTTTCCTGGGCAGGCTCGGCGGACAGCTTCTTCATCACAGCGGCAGAGCTCTTCAAAGCCGCAAGAGCATCGCTGCCGGATTTCTGTGCCTGGATGGTATCAAACATATTCTTCAGTGTGCCACTGCTGAGATAGGCCACATTGATGGTCATAAAGTCCGCCAGGATGGCACATTCCTTCTTGGTCAACTTCTGTCCCAAACGGTTCAAAATAGCGGCAGACAAGGGGTCGAAGTCGGCTGGCTTTAGAAGCTTCTTGTAATACTTTCTCATGGAAGCATCCTGATAAGCAAGGTAAATCCGGGCCTTGGAATCCTCGGACAGCAGCTTCCAACGGTCAGGCATGATGTATTCTTTTATGGCCGCAGCATCCATCCGCTGAGAGATCTGATCGACTTGTTCTTCCAATCCGGTGGGATAGGTGTATCCAAAGATTCGACCGATTTTAAAAGATGCCCCTTCAGCAATTTCCAGTCGGGATAGAGGGCAACCAGAAAAGGCATCATTTTCAATGGTTTTCAAGGATTTGGGCAGACATACATGCTTCAGATTTTTGCAACGTTTAAAGGCTTCCAATGCGATTTGCTCAACGCCCTCGGAAAATACAACCTTTTTCAAATCTTCACATCTGCTGAACAGATGCATTACCTCTTTCATCGTTCCCGGGATGGTTAACTCCTCCAGAACATCCCCATTTATCACAAACCGGCGATTACACAAAGGCATGAAATAGAAATGTTTCATACGCAAAAAGGCATCCAGGTCACTTAGGTGAATGGTAAAACATTCTGGATAGCGGTTCCAGCCCCAACTGCCGCAGAAAGCTTCTGTTCCAATTTCCGTTACACTCGACGGAATCTCGACAGAGGTCACATGGTTTTTTCCGTCCAACAGCTTTGGAGCGATGGAGATGACCCCCTCCGGAATAACCATGTGAGAATCACTACCGTTATACGCAACAAGAACACCATCATTAATTACAAAATCACTTGCGTTACTCATATGTATTTCCTCCCTATTGTTTCTTTTTCCGCTTTTGGGACTCTTTTTCCATCCAGTTGAGAACGGCGTGGATGTTTTCGTAGTAGTCCTCGCTGGCGCCAAGCTGCTTTTTGTCGATGATCGGTTCCATGCGCCGTTTCAGAACCTGACCGTCCAGATATCCGTGGGCAAGGGCATACACCGTTCTGCGGTCATAGATATTCTGATTCACACCCACGCAGAAATGCTCAATCCGGGCGATATAACCGCTGACGGTTTTATATTCCTCGGATTTGGAATCCTTTGCGATCTCCCGGATCGCCGCAGGAGCATAGGTATTCAGCTTGTCAAATGCCTGCTCCTGGAGCTGGTTGTAAGCATCCAACGTGGCCTGCTTCCGGTCCCGTCGTGCCGTCCACACAAAAGAGTACAGGGAAAACCCGCCGGAAATCACAGACAGGACAATGGCAATGATCGATAAAATCGTTTCCATACATACTCCTTATTCCGCCACGAAGGGGATGTTGTGTTCTTTTGCCCAGGTTTCGGCATAGCTGCCCGCAGGAGCATAAATTGTCACACTGGGACAATTATCAAAAGCCTCATAGCCGATCGATTTCACATCCGCACCGATATGAACTGCCTGCAGATTCCAGCAACGATTAAAGGCGAAAAACTCGATCTCACGGCATTTTTCGGGCAGTGTTATTTCTGTCAATGCCGTGCAGCCGGCAAATGCGTTCATGGGGATTTTTTTGATTTTGGGAGAAAGGGTAATCTTATGCAGCTGCACGCAATTCTCAAACCCACCCGCACCCAAAACCGCAACGGATTTGGGAATTTCAATCTGTATTAGACTGGTGCAGTTTCCAAATGCACTGCCCCCAAGGGTCTTCAATTTCTTTGGAAGCGTAACCTCTTGCAGCTGTGTGCATCCGTAGAATGCGCCTCTGCTGATTTCGGTGATGGTGTCGGGCAGTTGAACCTCCTGCAATTGTGCATAGCCATCAAAGGTACCGGAAAGGATAGTTACCTTTTTCTTTCCAATCATATCGGGAATGGCCACGACAGTATCCGTGCCGGAATACTTACCCAACTGCACCTGCTCAGCATCAACGGATTTAACCTGGTAGATGTTTTTCCAGTCTGCCGCCGTCATCTTTTTCAGGCCAAGTGCCTTATCCAGCTGATCTTTCGCCTCTGCTGCGGCCTTGTCAGGGTCTGCTGTCTGAGCCTTATACTGCAGCAGCCACGCTGTAACGGACGGCGTATTCTGAGCAGCCAAGGTGGTTTCTTCCAAAGTATTCAAAACCTTCTTGTCGATCGGGCCACCGATTCTGACCATCGAATCCAATGCCGCAGCACAATCATCAGCAAGAATCAAGGGAATCAACTTTGCTGTGTTCCTCTTTACGTACTTGGCGAAGACATCGTCCGGCTTGGCGGGGGTGATGAGCTTGCCTGCCAGGTAGGCATATGTTGTTGCCAACAGATTCTTGGTGTTGCAGGAATCCAGAAACAGTCGGAATACCCGGTCGCAGCAGTCAAGCTGATTCAGATTGCTGCACCGTGCAAAGGCACCGCCGTCAATAACTTTCAAAGAATCCGGCAAAACGATTTTTTCCAGTGCGCTGCACTGATCAAAGCACTGCTGACCAATCTCCTCCAGATTTTCTGGGAATACTATGCTGTGCAGAGCACTGCATCCTTGAAATACTGAATTTTCAATGACTGTAAGAGAATCCGGAAGCACAATTGATTCCAGACCCACACAATGGGTAAATGTACAGGCAGAGAGGACATCCAGACCGGACGGCAAGCGGATTTCCTTTAGATTTTTGCAGTCCTCAAATGCGGAATAGCCGATCTCAATACCCTCCGGGAAATTGATATTTGTGACGCTGCTGCCGCGAAATGCTGCCTGATCGATCTCTTTCATGGCGTTGGGTAGTTTGACCGCATCAATTGTCCGGCACATCTGGAACGCTTCCATACCGATTCTTGTGACACCTTCCGGAATCACAACATCTCCACCGGGGCCCATATATTTTGTCAGAACACCGTTTTTAATAATAAAATCACTTGCATTACTCATATCTGTTTCCTCCTAAATCTCATTTTTCTGTAAAACTAGTTTAATTGCCCAGGGAGGTACATCGGGGTTGTTGTATTCATCGTCGACAAAAACGAAGGCTGTATCATAGTCCGGCTTTCTGGCCGGGAATGCGCCGTAGCCATCGGTGAAGTAGATCAGGCCCTTTAGGTTAGTAAATTCCTTTTCTTTCCGAAGCTTGTCCACGTATTCAAACACCGGGCGGAAGTCGGTGCCGCCCAGACCTCGAATTTTCATAGTTTTCAGGTATTCATCAAAATCTTCCTGACAGGTGATCTTCACGTCCTCCTGGATATCCGCATCGCACTGGATGATGTGCAGATTGATCTTCGTGAAGAAGCTCTCGGTAGATTTGAGGATGTTATATGTTTTCTGGACAAATTTCTGCACCAGTTCACCGGAGGTAGATCCGGAGGTATCGATGGCAATCACGAACTCTTTGATTGCCTTGATCTCCTTGTATTCCAGCGGCTCGATCAGGGGCATCTTTTCGTAAAGCTGCAGGCCGTAGGTATAGAAGATATAATCGAACTCGTCATCGTTGATCTTCATAGCCTCACCCATGACGGAAAACTTTTTGAGGAATGCAGTATAGTCATACTTCTCCCGGTTCACGGCCGCCAGATTCTGAGTCAGGCTGCCAGGGAGAATCCCCCGCTGCTTACCGAAGGTCTCCAGATCCACCTGCATACGCTCGGAAATGGTCTGCCAGATTGCTGCCATAGCACTGCGGGATTCATTTCCGGCCTCCTCTTCGCAGCTTCCGGTTCCGGATGCCGCCAGGCCAAAACGAATTTCAATCTCCGTCACAGTCATGTACCAGATCTCATGGTTGTCCGCATAGAACAGGCCGCGAATCTCCGCAATTTTCTTCGGATCCGGTACAGACTGCCGCAGGTAGGAGTAGATCTTTTCCGCAGTGACGTGCTTAAGTTCTTTCTTAATGGCCGCTATGTACTGTGCCTGCTGCCGCTCCCGGGCGGTAGTCACCGCTTTCAGATTTAGCTCTGTGATCATATTTTCCACGGCGATATCACAGGCCAGATCCCAATAGGGCCGGTTCAGACTGGGATCCATGTACATATGCCGGAACACGCAGTGCATCACCATATGCAGATAATCCCGCACCGGGATTTCCTTTGCAGTCTTATAATTTTCCAGAATGTGTCTGGGGTTGTAGAGAATGTGCTTGCCGTCCGTCAGCAGAGTGGATTCTTCGATGGGGAAGAATTCAAACTGACTCAGCGCCGCATCCAGAAACCGCAGATTCACCAGCAGTGTGTTTCTGGACAGGATCATCACATCCTTGGCTAATCTTTTCAGTTTTTCTGCTTTTTCAGACATGGAAGCACCTTCTTAAAATTTTTCATTCCGCCACGAAGGGGATGTTGTTTTCCTTTGCATAGGTTTCGGCATAGCTGCCTGTCGGGGCATGGATGGTCAGATTCTCACAATTCTTAAAGGAATTGCGCTCAATTTTCACTGTTCCTGCCGGAATATGAATCGCTGTCAACTTTTTACACTCGTTGAAGGCCCAGTAGTCAATCTTGGTTAAGCTACCGGGCAGTGTGACGGAGGTCAGATTGGGACATTCCTCAAATGCACGGTAACCGATAGATGTAATGCCCTCCGGTAAAACTACAGAAATCAAATCTCTCCGATTCTCCCGCAGCTGATAATCCTCATCATACAGACTGAATGCCTGAGATCCAATGGCTATCACCCTATCCTTGCCAATCTGGTCCGGCACAACCACCTCCAGATCCGCTCCAATATAATCATCGATCCGGATTCCGCCAGCCTCTTTCTTGAAACGATATACCTTCTTCCAGTCTGCCACAGTCATCTTTCTGATGCCCATCTGCTTTTCGGACTGAACTGCTTCATGCTTTGCCTGAGCCTTGGGAGAATACTGCTTTTCCTTGTAATCCAACAAATACGCTTTGACGGTCACGGCATTTTCTGCTTTCTCAAGGTACCCATTCAGTTCGTCCAGCTTGATGTTCTTGTGCAGGGAAAATGCCTTTCCCATGGTTTCTGCGTCATCCCGTTCGATAGCCATATCAGCCAGAAGCTTTTTGCCTGATTTAATCTTTTTCGCCTTCTTAGGATCATTCAGAACATAGTCCGGACAATACTTCAGCAGAGAGTACAGTGTTGCTGCCTTCATCGCGCTTTCTGTGTTGTTTGGAATTTTGACAACAAAGTACTCCCAGAATTGATCCAGAATGGTATTGTCACAATCTTCCGCAAACACAATTTCTTTCATGGATCTGCAATCTCCAAAAGTTTCCGAACCTACTTTTCGCCCTGAGTAATCCCGGTCAACAGTTACACCCGGATGCATGGTGATGCTTCTAAGATTGGCACACCCACTGAATGCACCCAGCCGAATTGCATGAACACTGCGAGGCAACTGAATGGTCGTAATTGTGGATGAAAACTGATAACCTCCACTGACAAACGCTTTCATTCCAATTTCTGTTACATCGTCCGGAACGATTACATCTCCGCCAGAGCCAATATACTTGGTCAGCACACCGTTTTTAATCACAAAATCGTTCATATTACTCATATGTATTTCCTCCTGAGTTCTGTCTGTTTACAGTTCTTTTAGCTTAAAGTACACGCCCACATTGGCTTCTGCGTCGCACCAGGCGCGGTGGGCTTCATTCTGGGTAATACCAAAGACTTTGGAGAGATATTCCAGCTTCACATTCTCCCATCCCTGCTGCTCCTTCAACGTTTTGGCATAGAGATAAGTATCAAAGAATTTGTTTTCAAATGCCACGCCTGCCCGGTTGGCAGCGGTGGTGATATAGTGCAGGTCGGAACTCTTGATATTGTGTCCCACCAGAATGCTGTCACCTACAAATTCTGCAAAGATCCGGATCACTGTTTCCACAGGAGGCTCCGACAGCACCATGGCATCGGTAATATGGGTGACTTTCGTGGCAATGGGTGTTATCTTCCGTCCGGGATTGCACAGGGAAGAGAAGCGTGAAACGACCTTTCCATGTTCTACTTTCACCGCGCCGATCTCCGTGATTTCAGAAGGGGTATCGCCCTTGGCTGCGCCGAAGGTGCCACTGGTTTCGATATCAAAAGCTACAAAGCTGTCAAAGTCAGGAACCGTCAGTTCCTCCAGATTGCCCGGCATACCGTCTTCCAGAATTTCAAACTCCATGCCCATGATCTCCAACTGATCCCGGAGCATCTGCATCTGGCGGCGGGTACCATAAATTTTCATAGTCTGGTGGCCAATCACATTGTCCTGTTCCTCTGCGGTATCCACGGCAGATACTTCCTCAGCCGCTTCCAGAGAGGCCCGGAACTGCAGAACTTCCGCCATATTCTGGCACTCCAGATACTTGGCAACCAGAGCGGAGGTATGGGAACCGCCTGCGGACTGCAGGCTGCTGACATCCGCCGCTGCCTGGGCAATCTTCGCCCTAATCTCATCCTGCCAAGCCTTTGCCTTGGTGGACTTTAAGTCCCACCTAGGATTCCAGAAGGAAGGACTTTCAAACAGCGTATCCGCCAGTTCTCCCAGAGGTGTTGCTTCCCTGTCATAGAAAGCACGGATTTCCTGTCTTTTCTTCTCTTTTTCCGCCTTCTGAGCGCTGTCCAGATAGGCGCCGATGGCTTTCAGCGGTGCGTCGATGAGGGCAATCAGCTCCTTGGTCTGGGCCTCCACAACCTCATAGGGCTGCATGTAGATCTTCTTGATCTCCTTGCGTTTATCGTCAATGGCTTTTCTCAGATCTTTCAGCTTTTTCTGATCTGCCTTTGCTTCCTTCTGATCATCCTCGCTGTAAGCGATGTTCTGATAGCGCACCAATTCCGCTTCCAGAACCATTTTCAGATCTTCAAAATTATAAAATTCCACCAGACCGGGTTCCTGCCGGGTGATCAGTTCCATATCATTCATGGTTGTACTCCTTTACCTTAGTTTCCGGATCTTCTGCCCGATTTTCTCAATGTCTTCCTGATCGAAATAGTAGGGATCAATACCGCAGGTATTGCAGGCTGAGATAAATTCTTCATTGCCGATATAATTCAAGTCCTGTTTCGCAAGGAACTTCGCAACTTTATTGATCCGGCCGGTACGGGTATCCATAATACCCTCATCTTCCATGGCCGCAAACATCCAGGGTTCAAAATGCATGATTTTCAACCTTCCTTTTCTGATATACTACGCCTTTTTCAGTCCAATATATGCCGCTTATTCAGCATCCTGCGGAATTTTGACAAAATCCATCATATCCCCGATGTTGCAATCCATGACTTCTGCAATTTTCAGAAGCACTTCCATGGATACAGACTGGTTCCGCCGCAGCTTGGTAAAGGTAGCGGGAGACAGTCCCGCCCGGCGGCGCAGTTCTGCCTTGCTCATTTCATTTTGTGCCAGCATCACCCAGAGTTTCTTGTAGCTGATGGTCATAAACGTTTCCTCCTTGCAGACATTTGTCCATATGATAGCACACTCCTCTCGTTATAGCAACCAAGTTGCGTGTATTTATGGTAAAGATTTTGTGTTTGTGAACCAGGCAAACTTGACTTTTGATATATATATATATATAATTTGCTTAGTAAATCAAATACAGTTTAAAGAAAAGAGGTACAATCTATGTTTGCTATGAAGCCATGTGTCGGACTTTATATTAGCGGTATTCTTACAGAGGATTTTGACAGTATCGCAAAAACAATCCAGACTTTTTTCAGCTGCTCTGAAGACAAGCCAGCAGCATTTGACGACTGGGCTAAAAATATTGCTTATGATAAGAGAAACGGTGAAATCCGAACAGTTGGCGAAGCCTGCGTTATTCCGGGCCAGTACCAATCTTTTTTCCGAAAGCTCGCTGATGCAATCGCCAGTCAGAATGCATCCGCCACATTGCATGGCTATTATGATGTTTATGGTGACTCTCCTATGGGTAATTTTTCCTGTTTCACCCTGTCAGACAATGTGATTGAATGGCGCTGCGAAGAGGATGTGGATATCGAATTTGCGGCAGGTAGCCTGATGAATGTTGCTGCAGAAAATGGATATGATTTTAATGGTAGTCTTAGTCTTATCCAAGCTGTTTCCTTCCTGCGGGAACTTGCCGATTCAGGGAACGAAGATGCTCAGGAGGCTATTGACGGTTTCAACTTTTTCATTCGTTAAAGAAGTGAGGTAATGTATGTATAAATATAAGTTCTACATTTATTCCAAAGATAAGCTTATCTTTGATTCCCAGCAAGAACATGATAACGAATTTCTGTCTGAAATTATCGGCGATGGACTCTATGAACATGATGATGTTGCGTGGGATATGGCATCTGAAGCTATTTTCTGTCTTTTCAACATAACCGCAAATGAAGACAGCTGCTATCGAACCGAAGTGGAAGAAATCGAAGTAGAAGATGACGAGTGGTAAAGTCACCCCAGGAACAGAGTAATAAAGCGGTATAACCGCTGTTGAAAAAAACATCCAATATATAAAGGAACTACCTTCCAATGGAACAGTTCAATAAAAGGAGATTTTAATATGCTTTGCAATCTTGTTATTAAAGGCACTGAAAATGAGGTCAATTCTATTGGTGAACTATTTTGCAATGAATATGGTGGAGACATAGAGGAACAGAATGATTCTGGTTGCTCTTCTACTGCATGGATCTATTGTCCCGGCATTGAACGGGAAGAAGTCATTTCCAAGCTGCAAAATGTGAAATGGATCGGTTTTATCGAAGATTTTAAAAGTGGTACACTCCAGGTTGCAATTTCTGATAAGGGTAGCGATACCATCGATCAGCTTTTCACCATTTGTGATTATGATTTTCACGGAGATGATCGTGTAGCCTCTCAGTATTATCCTGATTCTGATTTTGAAGCAGAATTTTTCTGGGAATCCGCCGGTGAATGTGAAATCATTGACTACGAATGTCCCTGTGCAGAGTGGTGGAATAAGGAATAAATATGCCTCAAATGCCCAGGCATCCGCAAAGGAGAACCCTTTGCGGATGCTTTTTCTTGCCCTTATTCTGTTTTTCTGCTACAATAGAGTCAAATTTTCCATATGGAGGAATCCTATGAAACTGATCCATTTATCCGACCTGCACATCGGCAAGCGGGTCAATGAGGTTTCCATGATCGAAGAGCAGGCATATATCCTGAAGCAAATCCTGGAGACAATCGATACCGAACAACCCGGGGCTGTACTGATCTCCGGTGATGTCTATGACAAAAGTGTTCCCTCTGCCGAGGCAGTGACTCTGTTCGATGATTTTCTCTGCCGCTTGGCCGAAAAGCAACAGCAGGTATTCATCATCAGCGGCAACCACGACTCCGCCGAACGTCTGGCTTTCGGCGGCCGGCTCATGAAAGGAAAGGGCATCCATCTGTCCCCGGTCTATGACGGCAATATCACGCCCATCACTCTGACCGACGAATATGGCCCTGTCCAGTTCTGGCTGCTGCCCTTCCTGAAACCCGCTCATGTGAAGCGGTTTTATCCTGACGAGGGCATCGAGAGTTACACCGATGCCTGCCGGGTGGCCGTGGAGAAAATGGGCATTGATCCTGCCCAGAGAAACGTAATTTTGGTCCATCAGTTTGTCACCGGCTCTTCCACCTGTGATTCTGAGGAGATCAGTGTGGGCGGCACCGACAATGTGGACGCCGAGGTGTTTGCTGACTTCGACTATGTTGCTCTGGGTCACATTCACGGTCCCCAGAATATTGGCAGTGAGCGGATCCGCTACTGCGGTACCCCACTGAAATATTCTTTCTCGGAAGCAAAGCACGAAAAGAGCATCACCGTGGTGGAACTTGGTAAAAAGGGTAGCTTTCAGCTGCGAACCATTCCTCTGACACCCCTGCATGATCTGCGGGAAATCTGTGGCAGCTACGATGAAGTCACCGTAAAATCTTTCTATGAGAATACTGCTGTGGAAGACTATCTGCACATTACCCTCACCGATGAAGAGGATGTTCCGGAGGCCATGGCACGGCTGCGCGTGATCTATCCCAATCTGATGAAACTGACCTACGACAATGCCCGTACCCGCAGCAACGCGGTGATTGACGGTGCTGTGGATGTGCAGAAGAAGTCTCCCCTGCAGCTGTTCGGAGAACTGTATGAGCAGCAGAACAATCAGCCTATGTCTGAGATGCAGAGTGACTTTATGCGGGAACTGATCGAATCCATCTGGGAGGGTGAAAAATGAGACCTCTGAAACTGACCATGTCCGCCTTCGGCCCCTATGCGGGTGTGATGGAACTGGACTTTGAAACACTGGGAACCTGCGGACTGTATCTGATCACCGGTGACACCGGTGCCGGCAAGACCACCATTTTTGATGCCATCAGCTTTGCCCTCTTCGGCGAGGCCAGCGGAGGCAACCGGGAACCGGGTATGCTCCGCTCCAAGTATGCCGATCCTTCCACACCCACGGAAGTGACCCTTGTATTCCGCTATGCGGGAAAGGAATATACCATCACCCGGAATCCTGAGTATATGAAACCTAAAACCAAGGGCAAAGACAAGGGCGATGCCATGACCAAGCAGACCGCAGGTGCAACCCTGACTTACCCCGACGGTCATCTGGTAACAAAGCCCAAGGAAGTCAACACCGCCATCCGGGATATTCTGGGTCTTGACCGGGAGCAGTTTGCCCAGGTGGCTATGATTGCCCAGGGCGATTTCCTGAAACTGCTGCTGGCAGACACCAAGGAGCGCCAGAAGATCTTCCGGAATATCTTCCACACCAATCTCTATGTGGAACTCCAGGATCAGCTGAGCAAGCAGGCAAACAAAGTCAAATATCAGTGGGAAGATGTGCAGGACAGTATCCGCCAATATATTGACGGCATCCTCTGCAATGAGGCATCCGAATATGCTGAAGTAATTCGCCAGGCAAAAGATGGCGCGCTCCCTATCGAAGAAGTGCTGACGGCGCTGAATACCCTGCTGGAATCCGATGCCGCGCTGCGGAACTCTCTGGAAGAAAACCTGCAGGAAACAGATACCGCTCTAGAAGAAACCGTGGCCCTGCTGACCAAAGCAGAAGCACGGGAAAAAATCAAAAAGGATCTTGCCAAAGCTGAGGAAAAAGAAGCCCCTGCAAAGGTACTGCTTCAGCAGAGTCAAGAAGCATGGGAAGCAGAGCAGGCAAAGAAACCCCGGCAGGAACAGCTTTCCGGAGAGATTACTGCCATTGATCTGAGTCTGCCGGATTATGACCACCTGGCACAACTGGAATCTGCTCTGAAAACTGCGAATGAGCAAAAAAACAAAGCTGAAGAAGACCGTATCACAGTAGCTGAGAGTAAGACTGCTCTTCTCACAGAGATTGAAGCATTGAAAGAAGAGCGGAAGGCGCTGGAAAACATCGGCGCAGAAAAGGAAAAGCTGCTCCGGCAAAAGCAGGAACAGCACCAGAAACGAACAAATCTGCAGAAGCTGATTGCAGATATTGCTCAGTATCACACACAGCAGAAAAGCTGGGAAACCGCGCAGGAACTGTATCTGGCAGCCTACGAAAAATCTTCTGATCTGCAGCAGGAATATGACACCAAAAACAAGGCATTCCTCGACGAACAGGCCGGCATCATCGCCGGCAGACTGGAAGACGGCAAACCCTGCCCCGTATGCGGCTCTGTACATCATCCCGCTCCCGCAGCAATGGCTGACACTGCACCCACGGAAGCAGAGGTCAAGAAAGCCCGGAAGGAATACGAAAAAGCTGCCAAAGAAACAGAAAAGGCCAGCGCTGCCGCTGCAAAGGAAAAGGGTAAAGTATCCACACAGGAAGAAGCTCTGCGGAAACAGACTGACGAACTGCTTCAGATGCAGGAAATTGATGCAGCCGAATCTGTTTCCCGGGATACCGTTTCCGAACTCACCGACTCCATCGATGAACTGGAAATCCGGATCCGTCAGATTGCAAAGGATCAGGACAGAAAGAATCTTCTGGAAGATCTGATCCCCAAAAAAGAAAAGGATCTTTCCGACGCAGAAGAATTACTGACTGCCGCCAAAGAGCAACTGGCCTCCGCTGCCGCATCCATTCAGTCGCTGACCGGGCAGATCACTGCTCTGAAGGAAAAGCTGACCTTTGACAGCAAATCTGCTGCCACTGCACATCGCAATGCTCTGGATGCCGAGCAAACTGCCATTCAGTCCGCACTGGAAACTGCAGAAAAGAAGTATCTCGCATGCAAGGATGAACTGACCGGCCTGTCCGCTTCCGCTCAGGAACTGAAAAAGCAGCTGGAAGATAGCACAGAAGTTGATATGCAGGCCCAGCTGGAGAAGAAGGATGCACTGAGCACCCAGAAGGCCTCCATTCTGAAAGAGCAGAAGGCCGTTCATACCCGTATTACATCCAACACCTCCTGCCGGAAGAACATCCAGAACAAGTCCGCAGAGCTGTCCCAACTGGAAGAAAAGCAGAAATGGCTCCGGGCCCTGTCGGATACTGCCAATGGCACCATCAAAGGCAAAGAAAAAATCATGCTGGAAACCTACATTCAGACCACCTATTTCGATCGGATCGTGGCCAGAGCCAATGTGCGGCTGATGAAGATGACCGGCGGTCAGTACGATCTGAAACGGCGGAAAACGGCAGATACCATGCGTGGCCAGACGGGTCTGGAACTGGATGTCATCGACCACTACAACGGCACAGAACGCAGCGTCAAAACCCTCTCCGGCGGTGAAAGCTTCAAGGCATCTCTTGCTCTGGCACTGGGACTTTCTGATGAAGTCCAAATGTCTACCGGTATTCAGCTAGATACCCTGTTTGTTGATGAAGGCTTTGGTTCTCTGGACCCGGAATCTCTGAACCAGGCCTACAATACTCTGGCCGGTCTGACCGAAGGCAACCGTCTTGTGGGCATTATCTCCCATGTGGCTGAGCTGAAAGAACGGATCGATAAACAAATCGTTGTTACCAAGGAAAAGTCCGGTGGCAGCAAGGCTGTTATCAACATCTGAACAAACAGCAAAAGCCGGTGAAGGACATTTGCTTCCTTCACCGGCTTATATTTCCCTTTCAGTACTTCATTCAGGAAATATCATCGTCCGTTTGGGTACTCATGATACAGTTGTTTTATTATCCCAATGATTCTTTTCTCTCAAATTCGTCCTTACAGTCACTTTTACAGAACCAGGAATTTCCCTCCGTCACAATAAAAGCTTTACGGCAGTATTTACACAACCGCAGAGGATTCTTTTCATCTGCCAACATGAATGCCAGCATCATATGAATACATTGCTGCAGCGAATTGAAATGCCACCATAGCGTCGGCTTTTCCCGGAGAAGAATGATGTAAGATGGAGCAACTCCGCCAAAGGCCTCCATTCCCATCTGAAGAGTCAAATTCATTTCCAGATCCGTCACCACACCATCTGCATAGTAAAGATAGGTCGTGGACAGCATATATGCCCAATCCTTTAGTTGTGTTACAATCCACTCATAAGGCTCCGCATATTCCTTTTGCAGACTCATTCTCACAGCATCCGGCTGATCTGAAATACCATTCAGCAAACTCCAGAAAGCTGTATGATCAGGATCATCCCAATTGGGTTCGAGCTTTTTCTGCACTGTCGCCACATCGTAGAATGGAAAAAACTTCTTCATAAATACTTCTGTCGGCAAACCTTTCTCCCGGATAAAACGATTCTTAGGAAAGTAGGTTTGCGGAAACTCCATAAAATCCGGAGTCACAGACAGGGCAGTCATCATTCCAAGCAACCCATATTTTTCTACAAACTGCAGCACCGCTTGCCGGATCACTTGTTCTGACTTTTTTCCCAGAACCAGGAGTCCCACATTGACTGCATCCAAAACAAGTTCTTCTTTATTCTTCTGCATATTGTATGGACGGGGATATGCGTCCTGGGCCGGGATGATATATTCGATTCCCTGACAGATGTGGATCTCATATTTGCTGTAGCGGATCCACATCGACAGGTTCTGCTCTACTACATATTTCATATAGCCACTCCAATCTCTGCTTCTCTGGATGCCGTATCCGGCAAGCGTTTTCTTTTGGGATATTTGTTTTCCTTTCTGACTTTTGCTGCGGAACCATTTTCTTTCAGTGATGCCTCATATAACATCAAAAATTCTTTCTCTCGGCTGGACAAACTCTGTCCGGCCGTTTTCTTTTCCTTCAGATAAGCATACAGCTGCCGCTGCAACTTCTGGGTATATGTATCCCTTAGCTTTCTGATATTCCGGTCAGACTGTCCCCGCATACAGGCAAGCCGCACAGTACTGACAAACTGCAGTGACAGAAAATACAACGTCTCCTTTTGAATATCAGAAAGATTCTCAACCATTGAAGACAGAACCGGGTTAGCAAGCAGGCTGTGCATTTCATAGGGGCAATCATATATCAGATCCAGAAAATCCCCACTGAACAGCAGTTTGCTTTCAGCCGTATCCAAAGAGGTAGGAAAGATTCTTCCGCTGTATCCATCATGATTCTCCTGACAATATTCCGATTTCAGGATCTCATGATACCGTTCCCGGCGTTCCCGGTTTCTGTCCAATCGATCCCATTCTTTCAGCAAAATTTCAAACTCTTCCTGCGTCCGGGCAGCTTCAGTCATCCGCTCCACGGATGTTTCCTCCAACTGCTCCAGTAAAGTTGCCATGCTGATCGGCGAATCGGGATCATTGGGATTTTCCAGAACATCCCCCAGATAACGCACCACAGGATCTGCTGTTTCATCAACAGCATTTGCATCTTCCTCTTCAGTAGGCTCCCACTGAGTTTCCAAGCGGAACATGGATTCTTCATCCCACAGTTTTTCATCCTGCGATTCAGGTTCTTCGTCAAGCACCAGCTCTGCGAGATAAGAATACTCTGTTTCAAATTCTTCCCACGGATACTCCATCTGATCACCTTCTTTCTGTTGTAGTATCTGGATTATCGCAAATTTGCAGTCCAATAGAACGGACTTTATTTTCTTACAGAGCAGAACGAAAATTTTATATAAAAAGAAAAAAATCTTTTTGAAAATGGTTCCGATTTCACCCCCTTAATTCTCCTATTAGTGAGGGGGTAATCCGAGAGGACATGAAGGGTTGCCCAAATTTTATTTTACAAGGAGAAATGCCAATGGGAAAAATCATACGGGAACTGACTGGGAGAGAAATGAGAGGAATCCGGAGACTGGTGACTCAGAAATGTGCCAACTACGATCCAGAATACGGCTGTCTGCCGTTGGACTGTAACTGCGTGATGCTGGAGAAGGTTTACTGCGGAAATGCCATGTGCCGGTATTTCCGGGAGAGCGTGCTTCCCAACGATCCGGAACTGAATGCAGCTTTGCAGGGTGCTGCCGCCAAGAGGTGCAAGCACTGTGGAAAGCCATTTCCGGCCAAAGGACGAACCATGTACTGCTCCGATCGCTGCCGTAAGGAAGCCCAGAAAAAGCAGACAGCGAAACGGGTTCAGAAGCACCGTAGGAAAAAGGCGGAGGTGTAACGATTTGAGCTGAAAAAGCGTTGCGCCACAACAGGTTTTTGGCCTACATTTTAGAAGGTGGTGTATGTATATCAAAAACACAGAATAACGCTAATGTGCGTTACAGGGAGCATTATTTACGAAGGATCACGAGGGGTTACGGGAGAAAACCCTTAGGAACTAAGGGCGCACTTCTATACATGTCTGGCCACATGTAGTGCGCTCTGCGAGACTGAAACCCAGGCAAAAGAGGCCTGGGCTTTTTTGCGTCACGAATGCTCCGAACAAGGGTCCCCCTTGCGCCGCTTTGCGGCTATCCCAACAACAATTACGAAAAGGAGAAATCGAAATGAATCAGAAAAACATGGAGCGTGACCTGCTCCAACAGGAACTTGCCAGCAATGAAAGCAAGCTGGCTCAGCTGAAGCATCAGCAGGAGCGGTTGGAAAATCGCATTGCTTATTATGAAAAAGGAGAACGTAAGAAACGAACCCATCGGCTCTGCACCATTGCGGGCACTCTGGAGAGTATTGCCCCGGGGATCAAAGAACTGACACTCCCAGAGGTCATTGAACTTCTGGAAAATATCTTCAGCGACACCGAGGTAAAGCGTATGGTACATAACTGGGTTCTGCTCCACAGACAAAAATACGGGGAGGTGGATTCCGGTGGCATTGTTCCACATGAATGTGACACAGATTAAGCGCAGCAAAGGTCAGTCGGCCATCGCCGCTGCGGCCTACCGGGCCGGAGAAAAACTTCACAGCGAGTATTACGGTGAGACTTCCGACTACACCAGAAAGAACGGAGTGATCTGTTCTGAGATCCTGCTGCCGGATCATGCTCCCAGAGAGTATGCAGACCGTCAGACGCTCTGGAATGCCGTAGAAAAAGCCGAGCGGGGTAAGAATGCTCAGCTTGCATATAGTTTCGACATTGCCTTGCAGAACGAATTCTCTTTGGATGAGAACATCGCTCTTGCAAGGCGTTTTTTATTGGAACACTTTGTCTCCCGGGGCATGGTGGTGGACTTTGCTGTCCATGTTCCGGATACCGAACCCGGCGGTATTTCCAATCCTCACTTCCATGTTATGTCACCTATCCGCCCTATTGAAGAAAACGGGAAATGGGGCTGCAAGCAGCACCGAGTCTATGAACTGGACGAAGATGGAAACCGGCTTCTGGATTCGGACGGCAACTACATTTTCAATGCGGTTCCCACAACCGACTGGGGATCTCCGGAAACGCTGGAATACTGGCGGGAGCAATGGGCGGCTCTGTGCAACGCCAAGTTTGAGGAAAAAGGAAACGGTGAACGAATCGATCACCGTTCCTATGAGCGTCAGGGCATCGACCTGCTACCCACCATCCATGAGGGCCCCGCTGTCCGGCAGATGGAAGCTAAAGGAATCTGCACGGACAAGGGCGAGTTCAATCGCTGGATCAAGGCAACCAATTCTCTGATCCAGAGTGTCCGGAAGAAGATCGCTGCCCTGCTGGACTGGCTGAAGGAAGCGAAAGAGGAACTGAGCAAACCTCAGACCCCGGATTTGATTTCCCTTCTGCAGATCTATTTCAATCAGCGCAATGCCGGTGCCTACAGCCAGAAAGCCAGAGCCAACAATCTGAAAGAACTCAGTGAGATCATTACCTTCCTGCAGGAACACAGCATCACCGATGTGGAATCTCTGGAAACATTCGTCATAGAAAAGCGTTCCATCATCAATGATAAGAAAGCTCTTCTGGATGCACAGACCGCAGAAATGAAGGAACTGCAGAAGATCCCGGATGCCTGGGATACCTACAAGCGACTGAAGTCTATCGCTGATGGTCTACGGAATATCAAATTTACAAAAGCCAAAGAGAAATACAAGGCTGAGCATAAAGCAGAGCTGAACCAGTTCTATGCTGCCAACCGGCTGCTTACCAAGTATTGTCCTGATGGAAAATACAACGCCAAAGCGATCCAGACACGTTATACAGAGTTGGAACAGCAGCACGATGCCGACTACGCAGCATTCAAGGATCTCCGGGAGGAAACCCAGATGCTCTGGAGAATCAAATCCCATATCGATGCTGCACTGAAAGACAGAGAAAAAGAAAATATCCACACCCACGAACAATCTATCTGACAGGAGGATTATGCCTATTCGAATCATTATGAGAATTTCTGGAAATACTACCCATGGAAAGGAGGCGGCATAATTGGAGATTGAACGCAATGAGGAAAAGAAAATCATTTCTGTCTGGTTGACCAAAGCAGAATCTCAGGATGAAGATCTGCAGCGCCGCCTGAAGACCATGTATCCCAAATGGAAAAAGGACAAATATCTGGTTGCCGTCTACCACTCTGGCAAGGAAGATCTGTTTGAGAGCACATTGGCCTTACTCGCCTATAACAAAAAACGCTGTGCCGAACAGGCCGTCCAGCGAGCCAAAGAACAGAAATCAAAACAAGTGGAGATGCAGATGTGATATAGAATGACGAATGCGGAAGAATTCTGTTTCTTCCGCATTTTTCTTCTTGCAATTTTCATCTTCGTAATTTACAATGTTGTCTGTAATATATATATAACCAACAGATATGATTGTACAGGAGGCGAACATGACATCAATCTACGATATCGCGGGTTATGTCCGCATCTCTGTAGATGATGAGCAATCCAAGGACAATGTTTCCATTGAGAACCAGAAAGCCATCATCGCAGATTATGTAAAAACCAAATTTCCCGGCAGCAGTCTAACTTTCTACGAAGACCGTGACCGCTCCGGCTACACCTTTGAACAGCGGGAAGGCTACCAGGTTATGCGCAAAGGTTTGGTCGATCAAACCTATCACATTCTCATTGTCAAAGATTTTTCCCGTTTCTCCCGCCGGAACTCCCGTGGTCTGGTGGAGTTAGAAGAACTGCGGGACGCAGGTGTTCGTATCATTTCTATCGGAGATGGCATCGACTTCCCCAACGATGATGACTGGTTGAAAATCCAGTTCCAGTTTCTCATCAACGAAATGCCCGTCACTGACACATCCAAGAAGGTCAAGAATGTCATTCGCCGCCGTCAGCTAGACGGCGAATGGATCTGTGCTGCACCCTACGGATATATCATCAACGATTGCAATGAATTCGAGATCGTTCCCACCGAAGCGGATATTGTCCGAAAAATCTTCCACCTTTACAATGTGGAAGGATGGGGATATAAAAAGATTGCCAACCAGCTGACAGAGCAGGGCATTCCCACGCCCCGGATGTGTGAGCAGATGCGTAAGGAAGCCAAGAACAAACCCTACAACCGGAAGGTAAATGCCGCCTGGGCCATCGTTACCATTCAAGGAATCTTAGACAACGATTTTTACATCGGCACTTTCCGGCAGGCAAAGTACACCCGGGCAAAGATCAACGGCAAGGATGTGAAACGGGACGAAGGGGAACACATCGTCATTGAAAATCACCATCAGCCCATCATCGACTACCGCACCTTTGCCATCACCCGGGAACTTCGGGAAAAGCGCAGCCGCTCCAACTACCGGGGTGTGAAGAAGTACGACAATGTATACTCCGGATTTCTGGAGTGCGGTGACTGCGGCAGCCCTATGTTCTCCATGAGCCGCCCGGACATTGCCCCGGCCTATACCTGCGGAACGTATCACAAGCGGGGCCGGGCAGGCTGTACCAGCCATCACATTCGGGTGGACACTCTGGATGAACTGCTGAAAGCATACATCCGCAAGGTCATGGAGAATTCCTCCTCCATGCTGGAAAAGCTGAACTCAGAGCTGAGCCGGGAGACCGATGACATCGCAGAAACAGAGCAGTCCGCCGATCATCTGGCCGAGGTTCTGGCAGAACTTCAGGAAGAACTGAAAACCACCAAGCGGCAGCGCATCCGGGAAATTATGAAAAAGCCAGAGCAGGAAGCCGCTCTGGAAGAACTCTATGACGAACTGGAAGCAGAACTGATCCAGAAGATCGATGGGCTCAACCGTCAGATCGACATGCTTTCAGACAAGCGCAACACCATCATCATGGTAAACCGTTCTGCCAAAACCACCCTGGATGTGTTCCGGGATGTTCTTCAGAAGCGGACTCTGGACCGGAATGATCTGGAGCTGATCATTGACCGGATCAAAGTCTTCGAAGATCATCTGGATGTCCAGCTGAAACCGGATATCGACATTCTCTTAAAATGCGGTCTGGAGGGCCTTGCCGCAAATTTTAAGTCAGGCATCGAGGATAGCTCATTGACCCGTGTAGTCCAGAAGGCTGTGCACCAGAAGGACAAGGTTTTCGATGTCAATGTTATCAGTGAGGGCGACCCGCTGGAAATTTATACCGAAAAGGACGGCGGCGTGATCTTCCGGAAATATTCTCCCATGGGCGATCTGCAGGAATTCGCCGCCCAGATGTGTGAGTCCATTGGCTCTGCCACCGGGCACATCGCCGCCGTGGCTGACCGGGATACCATCATCGCCCTGCACGGCGCCCCCAAGCGGGACTTGATGGACAAGCCCAACTCCGCCGAGCTGGAACGGCTTATGGAACAGCGGAAGAATTATCTGTTCAAAAGCGGCGACACCCCCATTTTTGCGGCGGACGGCGAGGAAAAGTACCGTCTTGGGGTGGCCGCGCCCATCCTGTCCCAGGGCGACCTGATGGGCTGCGTGATGCTGCTGCTGGGCGAGGGCGACAGCCCTCTGCAGGAAGCCGATCAGGGTCTGGCAAAGACCGCCGCCGGGTTCCTGGGACGGCAGATGGAAAGCTGACGCCGGCTTCCCCCACAACGTTAAAAAACGGTTGGTTTTCCAAGAAAACCAACCGTTTTTTTATGAAATTATGTTGCCGTTTCGGCCGGGGCAGGCGCTGGGAATACTGCTCTGCTGCCTTTACTTCTTCATACGTCCGTAAATCTTGGTCATCCGGCAGATGCGCTTGGCCAGCTTCTCATCGTCGAAGCCCTCCTGTGCCCGCCAGGTCCAGTTGGCGGTGGACAGGGTGCCGGGGAAGTTCATGCGGGCGTCCTTGCCCAGCTCCAGATAGTCCTGCATCTGTGCCACGAAGATCCGGGACACACTGCTCATGCCGCCGCGGATCATACCCCAGATGTAGCCCTCTTCCTCGTTCAGGCCCAGGTACTCCTTGGCATAGGCCGTGTCCGCTTCGGTGGCTTCGTCCAGCCACTGCTTCAGCGTCACGTTGTCATGGGTGCCGGTGTAGCACACGGAGTCCACGGGGTACAGGTGGGGCAGATAGTCGCTCTCCTCCCGGGAATCGAAGGCAAACTCGATGACCTTCATGCCGGGATAGCCGGAATCCAGCTGCAGCTGCCGCACCTCCGGGGTCACGAAGCCCAGGTCTTCCGCGATGAAGTCCAGGTCCGGCAGGGCGTTCTTGACGGCGCTGATGAAATCAATGCCGGGGCCCTTGACCCATTTGCCGTTGCGGGCGGTCTTATCTCCGGCGGGAACGGCCCAGTAGCTTTCAAAGCCCCGGAAATGGTCGATGCGCACCACGTCGTACATCTTGGCAGCCGCTTCCAGCCGCTTGATCCACCAGGCGTAGCCTGTTTCGTGCATCTTCCGCCAGTCATAGATGGGGTTGCCCCAGAGCTGGCCGTCCTCGGTAAAGGCATCCGGGGGACAGCCTGCCACCTTGGTGGGACGGCGGCTCTCATCCAGCTGGAACAGGGTGGGATTGGCCCAGACATCGGCGGAATCCAGGGGAACGTAGATGGGCACATCGCCGATGATGCGGATGCCCTTGCCGTTGGCATAGCTGCGCAGGGCGTTCCACTGCCGGTCAAATTTATACTGCAGGAAGTACTGCAGGCCGATGGCATCGGCAAGCTCTGCCTTCTTTTCCGCCAGAGCCGTTTCCTCGTGGAGCTTCAGCGCCTCCGGCCAGCTCAGCCAGGCGGCGCCGCCGTTGGCTTCCTTCAGGGCCATGAACAGGCCGTAGTCGGAAAGCCAGCTCTCGTTTTTCTCCACAAAGGCCCGATAGCCTTCGTCGGGAGTAAAGCGGCTGTAGGCCAGCTTCAGGATCTTGTTCCGCTCAATGTACTGGGTGCCGAAATCCACCCGGTCCTGGGAACCGCCCCAGCAGACGGCTTCCAGCTCTTCGGTTTTCAGCAGGCCTTCCTCCACCAGGGTGTCCAGGTCGATGAGGTAATGGTTGCCCGCGCAGGCGGAGAAGGACTGGTAGGGGGAGTCGCCGAAGCCGGTGGGGGTCAGGGGCAGGATCTGCCAGTAGCACTGGCCCGCCTGCTCCAGAAAATCCACAAATTTATAGGCATGTTTTCCCATGGTGCCGATGCCGTAAGGCCCCGGCAGGGAAGTAATATGCATCAATATACCGCTTTCGCGCATAGTATTTTTCTCCTTATAATAATTTTCTTCCGGAATCCGTTCCTGAAAAGCTGCGGATTCCCATAGCCCGATGGGCGCAGAAAATTTTATGAGATATCTTTTTCGGGAAATGACCTTTCATTCCCGAATATCCCGGATGCTTTCCCTTTGGCAGACGCCAAAAGGAACCGTTTCATGGCAGGCCGGTTTTCCGTCCTCGATGCCGTCCAGCAGGATCTCCACGCTGCGCATGGCCATTCTGTGGGCAGACTGGCTGATGGTGGAAAGCTGGGGCACCAGATAGCTGCCCAGGGGCAGGCCGTCCACACCCATGACGGATACGTCCTCCGGCACCCGCAGGCCGTTTTCCCGCAGAGCACGGATGGCGCCAATGGCCATCACGTCAGCAATGGCAAAGATGGCGGTGAATTTGCTTCCCGCTTCCAGCAGGGCCTGAGTGGCCTTATAGCCGTCCTGGTAGGAATAGCGGACGCCCTGGTAATCCCGGTCGGCATTGAACTGGATGCCATGCCGGGCAAAGGAGCGCAGGCAGCCCTCATAACGCAGGCGGCTGGTATCGGAGGTGACCCGGTCGCCGCCGATGATGGCGATATTCCGGTGGCCCAGGGCGATCAGGGTATCGATGGCGCAGCGCCCGGCCTCCAGGTCGTCGGTGGTAACGCTGGAAAGGTTGTCAAAATGCAGGGAAGAGGCGTCGTTGGTGACCAGGACGCTGGGAATGTCGATCTTGTCGAAATCCTGCTGGAAATTCCCGATGTTGCCGCCCAGGAACAAAATGCCCAGGGGCTTTTTCTCCCGGCTCAGCTGGACGGCCCGGATGACCTCGTTGGCATCCTCGTCCATGTAATCCGCCACCAGCTGGTAGCGGGTTCTGGCTACCAGGGTCTGAATGGATTCCAGCATCTCGCCGAACAGCTCGTTGCTGGTGCCCTTGACGATGACCAGGATGGTATTGGAATGCTGCTGCTTGAGCTGCTTGGCGTTGACGTTCAGCTCGAAACCGCATTCCTCGGCAGCCTGCAAAATGGCCTGCCGGGCCCTTTCACTGACATTGGGGTGGTTGTTTAAGGCCCGGGATACTGTGCCAACGGCATAGCCGGTTTTGACCGCCAGATCTTTGATTGTCATTGGCACACCTCTTTTCTTTTTTCGATTGTTGGCGTACCGACGGGTACGCCGGATGTTTCTTGGGGGAACCATAGCGGGAGGGTCGATGACCCTCCCTTATGGCGGAATTTTAACGGATAGGGAGAACCGCTTAGCCCTTGACGGCGCCGGCGGCCACGCCCTTGATGATGTACTTCTGGCAGAACATGTACACGATGATGATGGGCAGAATTGCCATCATGATGACGGCCATGGTAGCGCCCAGGTCAACGGTGCCGTAGCTGCCCTTCAGGTACTGGACATGGATGGGGATGGTGCGGTACTTGGTGATATCCAGGACCAGGTAGGGGAGCAGATAGTCGTTCCAGACCCACATCAGCTCCAGAATGCCGACGGAGATCATGGTGGGCTTCAGCATGGGCATAACCACGTTGAAGTAGGTGCGGACGGGGCCGCAGCCGTCGATGGCGGCGGCTTCCTCGATCTCCAGAGGCAGGCCCTTGACGAAGCCCACGAACATGAAGATGGCCAGGCCTGCACCAAAGCCCAGGTAAACGATGGGAATGGTCCAGGGGGTGTTCAGCTTCAGGTTGTCAGCGGTGGAGGTCAGGGTGAACATGACCATCTGGAAGGGGACGATCATGGAGAACAGGCACAGGTAGTAGAAGATGTTGGCGCCCCGGCTCTGCACACGGGCGATGTACCATGCGGACATGGAGCAGAACAGCAGGATCAGCACAACAGAAGCCACAGTGATGAACAGGCTGTAGCCGGCGGACTTCAGGAAAGGATAGTTACCGAAGGTCAGACCGGTCAGGTAGTTGTTCATGCCAACGAAGGACTCGGAATTGGGCAGTGCGAAGGGATCCATGTTGACATAGCTGTTGGACTTCAGGGAGTTGATGACGACCTCAAAAATGGGGAACAGCCAGACCAGAGACAATACAGCAAAAACACAGGTAAGGATCTTACTCAGGAGAGAATACTTCTTCATTACTGCTGCACCTCCTTGCTGCGGGTAGCGGCCTGCTGGGCAATGGCCAGAGCGGCGACCAGGAGGAAGAAGATAACTGCCTTCGCCTGGGCAACGCCGTGATAATTCTTACTGATGTTATAAGTGGAGAAAATGTTCAGTGCCAGCATTTCGGTGATATTCACCTTGGCACCGTTCTGCATGACACTGGGCAGACCGCCGGTCAGAGCCATGTTCTGGTCGAACAGCTTGAAGCCGTTGGTCAGCGTCAGGAACGTACAGGTAGTGATGGAGGGCATAACGTTGGGGATGATGACCTTGAACAGGGTCTGTGCGCCGGTGGCACCGTCGATCTTGGCGGCTTCCAGCATATCCTCAGGCACAGCCTGCAGACCTGCGATGTAAATGATCATCATGTAACCGATCTGCTGCCAGCAGACCAGAATGACCAGACCCCAGAAACCATAGGTTCCGTTGGCGGTCAGGTAGGTGCCGAAATTCTTCAGGATGCCGTCGAAGATCATGCTCCAGATGTAACCCAGAACAACGCCGCCGATCAGGTTGGGCATGAAGAAAACGGTACGGAACACGTTGGAACCGCGCATCTTCTGCGTCAGTGCGTAAGCAATGGCGAAGGAGATCACGTTGATCAGGATAATGGTAACAATGGCAAAAGCCGTGGTGTTCTTAAATGCGTTCAGGAAGCCGGCATCGTTAAAAGCCTTAACGTAGTTGGCCAGGCCTACCCATTTTGCATCCTTGGGAGTGTTGAAACTGCAGAAGGACAGGTAAATGCCCTGGATAAAGGGCCAGACGAAGCCGATACAGAAGGCAGCGAAGGTGGGCAGAATAAACAGGGGCGCCCATTTTTTGATGGGACCGCGGACCAGATTGCTGTTTACATCTGCGCTTTTAGCTTTTTTGCTCAAAACGATCTCCCTCTCTTTCGAATGTTATTTAGATGGCAGGGGATGAAATAAGGGGCGGGCAGACGCCCGCCCCCAAATCGTGCGAAAATTGGGAAATTAGCCGTTCACAACGCTGTACTCGTAAGCCCAACCGTCAACGAATGCTTCCACAACACCAGCCCAGGTGTCGTCGGAGGGGTTGGTGGAGTAAGCAGCCAGAGCGGAGACAACGGTAGCTCTCCAGGAGTCGACGTTGGGAGTGTGGTTGAAGGCCCAGGTAACAGTGTAGTTGCCGTTAGCCATGTACTCGTTAGCGTCGTTGAAGAAGACGTTCTCGGACTCCTTAGCAGCCTTGAAGGGGATGGGGCCGAACTCTTCAGCCATCATGGTGGTGCCCTCGTCGGAGGTCACGACCCAGTAGATGAAGTCCAGAGTAGCCTGGATGTCTTCTGCAGAAGCCTTAGCGTTGACAGCCCAGCAGTTCTCAGTGCCGCAAGCCAGACCGGCCTTCTCTTCACCCTCAACACCGCAGTAGATGGGGATCATAGCCAGCTTAGCGGGATCCATGCCAGCCTCGACCAGGCCAGCGTACTCCCAGGTACCGTTCTGATAGAAGACAGCCTTGCCTTCCTTGAACTCGCCGGTGGACTCGTCGCCGGTGGAGGTGGACAGGGTAGCGGGATCAGCGGAGGAGTTGTTGATGTACAGGTCCCAGATGTTGCGGTAGTAATCCAGGTACTCGCCGGTGATGGTAGCGGGAGCCTCGGTCACGCCGTTCTTCTCGAACTCGTAGTACAGGGGCATGTTAGCCAGGTGGCCGGAGAATCTCCAGGAAGAGGAGCTGTCCAGACCAGCGGAGGAGAAGGCGTCGAAGCCCAGCTCAGCAGCGCGGCCGTGGATGTCTTCAGCGACAGCCTTCAGGGTCTCGAAGTTGGTGATGTCAGCCAGGGTGTAGCCAGCGGTCTCCAGCAGCTCAACGTTGACGATGATGCCGAAAGCCTCGTAGCAGTAGCCAACGCACTTCAGCTCGCCAGCCTCGTTGTACAGGTTGAAGGAGTCGGTGGTCAGCTCGTTAGCGAAGTCAGTGCCGGTCAGGTCCAGGCAGTACTCGTCCCAGTCCTTCAGGCCGGCCATGTTGCCGCACTGGAACAGGGTGGGAGCATCGGACTTAGCCATCTCGGCGTTCAGAGTGGTGGAGTACTCACCGCCGGCAGCGGTAACGACCTTGACCTCGACACCGGTCTGAGCGGTGTAGGTAGCGGCCAGCTCCTGCCAGGCAGCGTCTGCCTCGGGCTTGAAGTTCAGGTAGTAAACGGAACCGGTAGCGCCAGTGCTCTCAGCAGCGGCGGCAGCGGTCTCGGCTGCAGCAGCCTGGGTCTCTTCAGTCTTGGAACCGCCGCAGGCGACCAGACCGAACACCATGACCAGAGCCAGCAGCATAGCGATCAGCTTTTTCATTGTTTTTCCTCCTGTAAATGTTCCGGTATATCCGGACTGTAAATTTTGGAAACGATTCCAACATTTCCATGTTTTGAGTATAACGCAATTCCTATAAAAGTTCAATTGTTTTTTGCACGTATTCCGAAAGTTCCGCATTTTTCACAACTTACCGTGCATGTTTTTGTTGAAAACTCACAGTAGCGCGGTTTTCTCCCGTTTGCGCAGGAAGTGGACTGCCAGCCGCGGTTCCGGAAATAACGCTCAAACTCCGCCGGGGCGGCGGGAGATTTACACAAACGGCAAAAACGTCTGTTGACCACCCGGGCAGATCACATAGAAAGGTTTGGAAGAAGATATGTGACATCCAGGCAGTTAACAGGCGCTTTTGGGCATAGGAAATGGGCGGCGCGGCTGCGCCGCCCATTCGCGGTTGAAAAAGAGGAAATTACTTGGCAGCCTTAGCAGCTCTCCAGTCGGCCATCTTTGCACGGACATCACCCTTCAGGTTCCAGATGAAGGTGAAGCAGCAGAAGGAGCCGATAGCAGCGGCGATGGGCAGAGCGACACACATAATGGTCAGGCCATCCAGAACGCCCTGGGACTGAGCCAGGCCGGCAGCCTTGGCAGCGGTGTCGTAGCCGATCCAGTCGATGACCAGAACTGCGGCAGAGGAAGCCAGCATGGAGCCGAAGCGGCGGGAGAAGGAGAACATACCATAGATG
>JAXJGV010000041.1:0-13591 GCA_036300205.1 Oscillospiraceae bacterium | reverse complement strand
TCGCTATGCTGCCCAAGAAGGAAGTCATCAAGCACCAGGGCGAGATCGAGAAGCTGGAGAAGTACCTGGGCGGCGTTAAGGAAATGAAGAAGATCCCCGCTGCCATGTTCATCGTTGACCCCCGCAAGGAGCGCAACGCCATCGCCGAGGCTAAGAAGCTGGGCATCCCCGTTGTGGCTATCGTTGACACCAACTGCGATCCCGATGAGATCGATTACGTCATCCCCGGCAACGACGACGCTATCCGCGCTATCCGCCTGATCGCTTCCGCTATGGCCAACGCTGCCATCGAGGGCCGTCAGGGTGAGGACGCTGAGGCTGCTGTCGAGGCTCCCGCTGCTGAGTAATTTCGTTACGCTACAGATTATATAGGAGGATTACGAAAATGGCTTTTACCGCACAGGACGTTAAGAAGCTCCGTGAAATGACCAACGTCGGCATGATGGACTGCAAGAAGGCGCTCCAGGCTACCGACGGTGATATGGACAAGGCAGTCGACTGGCTGCGTGAGAAGGGCCTGGCCAAGGCTGCCAAGAAGGCTGACCGCATCGCCGCTGAGGGCGTTGCTTACGCCGCTGTCATCGACGGTGTGGGCGTGGTCATCGAGGTCAACTCCGAGACCGACTTCGCTGCCAAGACCGACGCTTTCCTGGACCTGGTCAAGAACCTGGCCGAGGTCGTTGCCAAGCAGAACCCCGCTGATGTGGAGGCTCTGAAGGCCTGCACCTACCCCAACTCCAACCTGACCGTCACTGAGATCATGCAGGAGAAGGTCATGTCCATCGGCGAGAACATGCAGATCCGCCGTTTCGCCCGCTTCACCGAGAACACCTCCGTCGCTTACGTTCACGCCGGCGGCACCCACGGTGTTCTGGTCAACCTGGCTGTCGAGGGCGGCGTTGACGCTACCGAGATCGGCAAGAACGTGGCTATGCAGATCGCTGCTATGTCCCCCAAGTACTGGGACAAGACTCAGGTTCCCCAGGCTGACGTGGACAAGGAGATGGCTGTCCAGGTCGCTCTGATGGACAACGATCCCAAGATGGCTTCCAAGCCCGCTGCTGTTAAGGAAAAGATCGCTGCCGGTAAGATGGCTGCCTTCTACAAGGAGTCCTGCCTGCTGCAGCAGGAGTTCGTCCGCGGCGACCTGTTCAAGGGCGACGTGGCCGGCTACATTGCCGATGCTGCCAAGAAGCTGGGCGGCAAGGTTACCTTCGTTGACGCTATCCACTACGTCAAGGGCGAAGGCATCGAGAAGAAGGTCGACGACTTCGCTGCTGAGGTCGCCGCACAGATCGCCGGTGCCGGCAAGTAATTGCTTCTGAATTTACAGAAAAATCCCCAACCGCCAGGTTGGGGATTTTTTGTTGCACCCAAAGGCCAGCACCCCGCAGGTCCGGCGCCCCGGACGCCCCCTATGGGCTTGTACGATTCGTATCAGTTATGCTATAATAAAAAATATTTTTTCAAATCCCTGCAATACTTTTCCTTTATTGTCTACTTTAAGGGTGAAGGATATTTTATAGATAAGGAGGGATTCCATTATGGAAGACAAGGCGATCTTAGACCTGTATTGGGCACGGGCGGAGAAAGCGCTTTCTGAAACTGCTGTCAAATACGGTGCCTACTGTTATACCATCGCTTACAATATCCTCTCCAACAAGGAAGACTCGGAAGAGAGCGTCAACGACACCTACCTGGCTGCCTGGAATACCATGCCGCCCCGGCGGCCGGCATCGCTGTCGGCGTTCCTAGGAAAAATGACCCGCTACATCTCCCTGGACAGGTGGAAGCAGCGGTCCCGGCGGAAGCGGGGCGGCGGCGAAGTAGCCGCCTGCCTGGACGAACTGGCAGAGTGCGTGTCGGACAGCGCCAGCCTGGAGGACAGCCTGATCCGCAAGGAGACCCTTGCCAGCGTGAACCGCTTTCTGGGCGGGCTTCCGGAGGCGGAGCGGAAGGTCTTCGTCTGCCGCTACTGGTACGCTGACCCGGTGGCCGACATTGCCGCCCAGTTCGGGTTTTCCCAGAGCAAGACCGCGTCCATGCTCAGCAGGACACGGGCAAAGCTGAACCAGCACCTTATAAAGGAGGGATTGCGATGACATCCATGGAACTGTTTGAGCTGCTGGGCAGCATTGGGGATAAATATGTTACTGAAGCCCGTGAGTCAGCCGCCCCGGCCCGGCGGTTACCCCGGCGGCGGCTGGTGCTCATTGCCGCCATGATCGCCCTTTCTCTGCTGCTGGTGGGCTGCACCGTGGCCTATGTAAATGGCTGGTTTACAGATTTCTTCGCCGGGCGCAGTGAAACGCCCCTGTCCTCGGAGCAGATCGAATTTATTCAGGAAAATGAGCAGATCATTCAGGAATCCCAGACCAAAAACGGCTGGACCATCGAATTAAAATCCGCCATCACCGATGGGGAAACTGCCTACGTCATTTTCGGCATCACTGCCCCGGAGGATGTGGATTTGGAAGAAAGCAACATCAACACCCCCACAGACCTGGACCAGATCATCCCCGGAAATGCACCTAGTATGGTTCGGGATTCAAAGAGCCGTACCATGTTTGCCACCTCCATCGGCATTGCTGCCGGTCTTGGCAATGGTTCCCCAGAACACAATACGATCTGGAGCGAAAGCTGCGGTTGGGAGCCGGATAACGATGGACTGTCCAACACACTGAATTACGTTTTCCGTATCGGCATCGATAAATTCGATCCCAGCAAGGAAATCCTGCTGGATGACCCCTTCGCCAGCGACATTGAATTCCAGTTTGTCTTCCAGAACTTCATCCACGCCTGGGAGGACGCAGAAAAGCGGGCCGAGATCGATGCCAAATACGCCGGGCAGGACTACATGATCGACGGCGAAGAAATGGAGGGGCTGTACAAATCCGAAATTCTGATGGAAGAGACCTGGGAATTTACCATCACCTTTGACGAAAAGGGACTGGAAAATAAAAGCGTGGAGCTGATCACAGAACCCATCATGACCTGGGGCATCGTTACCTGGAAGCTGGATGATGAACCACTGTTCTACCAAACCGGCAGTGGTATGGCCGCCGTGAAGATCACTTCCTTCCTGCTGAATCCTTTTGGGGCTACAATTACTTACGAATTTGAAGAGCCTGCTTACAATGCCTTCATTGAATACCAATCCATGTTCGGCTACACCGACCGTTACATCTACGCCGTCATGAAAGACGGCAGCCAGATCGCCCTCCACACAGACTCTGTGGGCTATCAGCTCACCGCCGAGACCCCCATCGTCCTCAGCGAGTTGGACTACATCCTCCTGGGTGACGGCGTCCAAATTCCTATGCCCGATTAAACGGTTCCAGATGCCTCCCCCGCCCTGGTGAAACCACCGGGGCGGGTTTTCGGTACAACCGATTGTTTATCGTACTGGCGCGGGAGCGCCCAAAGGCTCCCCTGTGAAGGGGAGCTGTCAAAAATCTTTGATTTTTAACTGAGGGGTTGCGCGGCAGGGTGTTACCTATTCGCCGAAATCCAATGCGAATTCGTTAGATTTTGCCGCGCGATCCCCCAGTCACGGCTTCGCCGTGCCAGCCCCCTTTACGCAAAGGGGCCTTTGGTGCGGTGCAAAATCCCTCACCAATCTATGGTTTTTCGAAATGCTGCACCTTCCCCTCTGGGGAAGGCTTTTGGCCGTTGTGCGGGTTAGCCTTGACATACCTTATTATAAAAGGTAAACTAAAAGAAAACCCATCAGGAGGTACATCTATGGCATCCAAAGTTTATTTCACCGATTTCTGCACCGGCACTTCTGAGACCCTGCCCCAGAAGCTGGCGCGGCTGATTTTGTCCGCGGGCATCGATCAGATCGATTTCAAGGACAAGTTCGTGGCCATCAAGATCCACTTCGGCGAGCTGGGCAATATGGCCCATCTGCGGCCCGGTTATGCCCGGGTGCTGGTGGATATCATCAAGGACCTGGGCGGCAAGCCTTTTCTCACCGATGCCAACACTATGTATGTCGGCTCCCGGAAGAACGCCCTGGACCACATCGAGACCGCTTACTTAAACGGCTTCACCCCCTACTCCACCGGCTGCCATGTCATCATCGCCGACGGTCTGAAGGGCACTGACGACGTGGATGTCCCCGTGGTGGGCGGCGAGTACGTCAAATCCGCCAAAATCGGCCGGGCCATCATGGACGCTGACATCGTCATCTCCCTGAACCACTTCAAGGGTCATGAAGAAGCGGGCTTCGGCGGCGCTATGAAGAACCTGGGCATGGGCTGCGGCTCCAATGCCGGCAAGCGGGAAATGCACTCCGAAGGCCGTCCCGTGGTGGAGGCCGACAAGTGCGTGGGCTGCGGCACCTGCGCCAAATACTGCGCCCACGAAGGCCCCCAGATGGAAGACGGCGTCATGCACATCGACTGGACCAAGTGCATGGGCTGCGGCCGCTGCATCGACGTGTGCCCCGTGAAGGCCATCCACTCCGCCTACGCCCAGTCCACCTCCATCCTGAACTGTAAGATCGCGGAGTACACCAAAGCCGTTCTGGACGGCCGTCCCCACTTCCACATTTCCCTGGTCCGGGATGTCAGCCCCTACTGCGACTGCCACGCGGAAAACGACGTGCCCATCGTCCCCGATGTTGGCATGTTCGCCAGCTTTGACCCTGTGGCCCTGGACCTGGCCTGCGCTGAAGCCGTCAACGCCCAGACCATTATGCCCAACTCCAAGCTGGCCAAGGCCAACCGTCCCGACCTGGACAATCTGACCGGCTCCTTCCCCGAGACCAACTGGCGCAGCCAGATCGCCCACGCCAAAAAGATCGGCCTGGGCGAGGACAGCTATGAGCTGGTCACCATTTGATTTTACGCAGGATCTATCCGTAGGGCGGAGGCGTGCCTCCGCCCTACAGCCATGCCGCCTGCAATTTTTCCACCCACACAGAATAAAAATAAATATTTTCCTGCAAAATACATTGACAATACCCAAATTTGCGTTATAGTTATACCATGTCAAATTTTGACGAAAAAAGACACAGAAACGGGGGAGGATAATGTCCAAAGAACTCATCAGACTCCGGGATCTCACCATGGAGTTCGACGGGGAGCGTATTCTCGACGGCATCAATCTTTACTTCAATGACCATGAATTTCTCACACTGCTGGGCCCCTCCGGCTGCGGCAAGACCACGACCCTGCGGATCATCGGCGGTTTCCTGACGCCTACTTCCGGCACGGTGACCTTTGACGGCAAAGTCATCAACGATGTGCCGCCCTACCAGCGGCAGATCAACACCGTGTTCCAGCGCTACGCCCTGTTCCCGCACCTGGATGTGTACGACAACATTGCCTTCGGTCTGAAAGTTGCCAAGCTGCCCAAAGACGAGATCGACCGCCGGGTCCACGAGATGCTGGAGATCGTCAGCCTGAAGGGCTACGAGAACCGCCGCATCGACAGCCTGTCCGGCGGCCAGCAGCAGCGTGTTGCCATCGCCCGGGCCCTGGTCAACCGGCCCAAGGTTCTGCTTCTGGACGAACCTCTGGCGGCTCTGGACCTGCGCCTGCGCAAGGACATGCAGAATGAGCTGAAACGCATCCAGCAGGCCATGGGCATCACCTTCATCTACGTGACCCACGACCAGGAAGAAGCGCTTTCCATGTCCGACACCATCGTCGTCATGGACAAGGGCCGCATCCAGCAGATCGGCAGGCCTGAGGATATCTATAACGAGCCGAAAAACGCATTCGTTGCGGATTTCATCGGCGAATCCAACATTCTGGACGGCATTATGCTGTCCGATTACAAGGTTCGGTTCTTTGGCCGGGTCTTCGACTGCGTGGACGCGGGTTTCGCGCCCAGTGAGCCGGTGGACGTGGTCATCCGTCCTGAGGACATCGACATCGTTTCCCCCAGCGAGGGCCATCTGGTGGGTACTGTCACCAGCATTACCTTCAAGGGCCTGAATTACGATATCATCGTTGACTTCCGGGGCTTCAAGTGGCTGATCCAGACCACGGACTTCCACGCAGTAGGCTCCACCATCGGCATTCGTTTGAACCCGGAAGACATTCACATCATGCACAAGAGTGAATACTCAGGGCTCTTTGGCGACTACAGCTCCTACTCCGCCGAGTATGACGAGCTGACGGAGGATGCCGGAGATGAAGAAGAATAACTCTATCCTGCTCAGCACCCCCTACATTCTCTGGATGGTGGTGTTCACGCTGATCCCGCTTGGCGTTGTGTGCTACTATGCCCTCACCGATCCCGCCACGGGGGAATTCACCCTGAACAACCTGAAGGACCTGAATGCTTACTGGGGCGTGCTGTGGCAGTCCATCGCGTATTCTCTGGTGTCGGCGTTCATCTGCCTGCTGCTGGGCTATCCCGTGGCCTATTTTATTGCCCACTGCAAGGAAACCACCCAGAAGATCCTGTACATGCTGGTCATGCTGCCCATGTGCATGAGCTTCCTGCTGCGCACCCTGGCCTGGGTGGGCCTGTTGCAGGACACCGGCATCATTAATGACCTTCTGGAGTTTATCGGCATCGGCCGCAAACAGCTGATCCGCACCCCCGGCGCGGTGATTTTGGGCATGGTCTATAACTACCTGCCCTATATGATCCTGCCCCTGTACTCCACCATCGTCAAGATCGACCACCGGCTCATCGAAGCTGCGGAAGACCTGGGCTGCAACGGCGTGCAGGTTTTCGGACGGGTCATCCTGCCCCTGTCTGTGCCGGGCATCCTTTCCGGCATCACCATGGTCTTTGTCCCTGCCGTGTCCACCTTCTACATTTCCCAGAAGCTGGGCGGTACCGGCACCGTGCTCATCGGCGATGTCATTGAACGCCAGTTCAAGCAGGGCAACAACCCCAACCTGGGCGCGGCGCTGAGCCTGGTGCTGATGATCCTGGTGTTCGTGTGCACCGGAATCATGAACCGCTTCGGCTCTGACGAGGAAGGCGGTGTCATTGTATGAAGAAGACAAACCGCGTCCTCACCATTCTGATGTTTATTTTCCTGTATATCCCCATGATCCTTCTGGTGGTGGCATCCTTCAATACAGGCAAAGACATCACCCATTTTGAGGGCTTTACCCTGCAGCGTTATGTGGAGCTGTTCCAGGACGACCACCTGCTGCGGCTTCTGGGCAATTCCCTGCTGGTCTCCATTCTGGCAAGCCTCATCGCCACCGTCTTCGGCACCGTGGCCGCTGTGGGCATCAACAGTCTGAAGCCCAGAATGCGCAAGGTAGTCATGAGCCTGACCAACATTCCCATGACCAACCCCGACATCGTCACCGGCGTCAGCCTTTCCCTGCTGTTCGTCTTTGTGGGCACCAAACTGCTGGGCCAGCGGGACAGTCTGACCTTCTGGACGCTGCTCATCGCCCACATCACGTTCAACCTGCCTTACGTCATTCTGAACGTGATGCCCAAGCTGCAGCAGATGGACAGCTCTCTGACCAACGCCGCCATGGACCTGGGCTGCACCCCTGTGGAAGCCTTCTTCAAGGTGACCCTCCACGAGATCATGCCCGGCATCGTGGCCGGCGGCATCATGGCCTTCACCATGAGCCTGGACGATTTCGTCATCAGCTACTTTGTCAGCGGCCTGGATTTCGTGACGCTGCCCGTTGAGATCTATTCCTACACCAAAAAGCCCATCCAGCCCAAGATCTACGCCATGTTCACATTGCTGTTCGGCATGATCTTTGTGCTGATGCTGACCATGAACCTGCTGCAGCTGCGCTCTGACAAGACCAAGTCCGTCCGCCGGGCCAAGGCAGAGTCCAGATCTGTGCGCCGCCTGAAGCGGATCGCGGCCCTGGCCTGCATCCTGGTTCTGGTATTTGGCCTGGTGTTCTTTGTCTTCTCCACCCGGCAGGAGACCGTCACCCTGAACGTCTACAACTGGGGCCAGTATATTGCCGACGGCAGCGACGGCTCCATGGAGATCATCAAAGCCTTTGAGGAGAAGTATCCCAACATCAAGGTCAATTACTCCACCTACGACTCCAACGAGATCATGTACTCCAAGCTCAGCAACGGCGGCATCACCGTGGATGTGATCATCCCTTCGGACTATATGATCGCCCGCCTCATCCAGGAGGACATGCTGCTCCCCCTGAATTTCGACAACATCCCCAACTACCAGTATATCGACGAGAGCTTCCGCAACACCGCCTACGACCCGGAGAACAAATACTCCGTCCCCTACACCTGGGGCACCGTGGGCATCCTGTACAACACCAAGTACGTTGACGAAGCCGATGTCACAGGCTGGGAGCTGCTGTGGAACGAAAAATATGCCGGAAAGATCCTGATGTTCGGCAACTCCCGGGACGCCTTCGGCGTAGCCCAGTACCTTCTGGGCTATGACGTAAACACCACGGACAAAGCGGAGCTTCAGGCCGCGGCCGCCAAGCTGAAGGAGCAGAAGCCGGTGCTGCAGCAGTATGTCATGGACGAGATTTTCGCCACCATGCAGAACGAGGAGGCCTGGATCGCCCCCTACTATGCCGGCGACTGCCTGACCATGATGGATGCAAACGAGGATTTGGCGTTCTACCTTCCCGAAGACCAGGGCTTCAACCTGTTCATCGACGCCATGTGCATCCCCACCTGCTGCCAGGAAAAGGAAGCGGCAGAGCTGTTCATCAACTTCCTGTGTGACCCGGAGATCGCCGGCGCCAACATGGACTGGATCTGCTATTCCACGCCCCTGTCCGCCGCCAAGGACTACATGGACCCGGAAACGGTTTCCAGTCCCGTATCCTACCCCAGCGACGAGATCCTGTCCCACGGCAGCAGCTACGCTTACCTGCCCGAGGATATTTCCCGGTATATGGAAAGCCTGTTTATGGAAGTGCGAAACGGATAAGAAAAAAGGACGAACACCACGGTGTTCGTCCTTTTGCTTTGCCGCCAGTAAACTCCCATGGATACCCGCCCCCATAGGGGAGGATTTTCAATCCGCCCTCAATGTCACGCCCAGGAAACGGCAGGTTTTATTCTGTGATCCGGCATATATGGATGAATGAAAACACGCAATTGCCGTCGGCTTTCGGGCGGATTCCAAATCCGCCCCTACGCAGTGGTTTCCGCTAAATTATGGTTCCAGCCACTGTAGGGCGGGGGCACGCCCCCGCCGGGCACCTACGCAGCTGAGAGCTTTCGCTTTTGCCGGAAAGGTTCCCGATGCTCCTATTGAAAACCCTCAATCATTGTGACTGCCCGGCGGAGGCATGCCTCCGCCCTACAGTATCGTTTTTATACAAACTACCATTTGCCAACCCGAGCAAAAAACCGTCCACCCCCAGGGGTGGACGGTAAAACATTATCCCCGGTATGGCTGTACATACCGTTCATGGCTCAAACTCTGCGGCCGCGCATAGGCGCCGGATACAAGGCCAAGCATTGCAAAAATCGTAACAACGGAAGACGCGCCATAACTGATGAAGGGCAGCGTCAGGCCGATAACGGGCATAACACCGATGCACATACCCACGTTGATCATGACCTGGAACATCAGCGCGGAGCCTGCGCCGAAGCAGACCACCCGGCGCATATAGTCCTGGCACCGGACGCCCACATAGAAGCACCGGGCAATGATGGCCAGCTCCATCAGCATAATGATCACGCAGCCTACAAAGCCCAGCTCTTCACCCATGGATGAGAAAATGTAGTCCGTGTGCTGGGCGAACAGGTTGCCGCCCTGGGTACGGTTGCCGTTGAACAGGCCCTGGCCCGTCAGGCCGCCGCCGGTGAGGGACTTCAGGTTCATCATGGAGTGGTAGCGTTCGTTGATACCCTGAGGGTCGATGGTTTCATCGAACAGGATCAGGATACGGTTCTGCTGATATTCGCCCAGGAACTGCCATAGAATGGGGAACGCCGCCGCGATACAGCCAATGGCCGCCGCAAACCACCAAATACTGACGCCGCCGGCAAAGGTCATGCCGATGAAGATAAACACGAAGATCAGGGAAACGCCCATATCCGAAGACAGCGCCAGGTTCAAGCCCACCAGCAGCAGCAGATGCAGGCCCATGTGAATCACGGACACCGGGTGGGAAATTCGGTTCTGGTGGGACGACATGACCGAGGCCATGATGATGATGTAGGTGACCTTACAGATCTCCGCAGGCTGGATCATGAAGGGAAGGCCGGGGATATCCAGCCAGCTTCGGTTGCCGGAGCCGTTATCGCTGCCGAAGGGGATCAGCATCAGAAGCAGGATGCAGTTGAACGCCACCAGCGCGCCGCGATGCTCCGACATCAAATCCAGGTCCAGGGAAGAGATCATAATATAAGCCGCCAGGCCCATCAGGATCGCCACGGACTGCAGGGCAAGATAACGGAAGTTTCCTTCAAATTTATCGGCAGAGGTGGCACTGGCGATGCACACCAGGCCGAAGCCCGCAACCACCAGGCACAGCACCAGCAGGACCATATCGCCTTTTTTAGTAAAATCCTTTAATTCTTCAAGATAATGGCGCATTTTCCCCGCCTCCTTTTCACATTCTTCCGTGAATTATACCATTGTTTCGGGCAAAAGTAAATAGAGGAAATGTAAACGACTTGTGAATGGTGTGCAGATGGTTTGATAAATCATCGTACCATCCCCTGTAGGGCGAGGGCGTACCCCCGCTGGGCGTCTTCGCAATTGCGCGCTTTCGTTTTTACGTGAAAGGTTTCCTGATGCTTCTATTGAAAACGCACAATGATTGCAATTGCCCGGCGGAGACATGCCTCCGCCCTACAGTAGCAGTCAAACATAAACCGCAATGTACCTTCCCACATCCGCCATAGGTACAGCCTCCCCCGCAGACATGCTTATTGAAAGGAAATATGCATATGAATACACGCAAACCCAAACTTTTTCCCCTGCTGCTGGTGCTTTCCGGCAATGTGCTCTATGCCCTGACCGTCAGGCTGTTCCTGCTTCCGGCAAATCTCATCAGCTGCGGCACCACCGGTATCGCGCTGGTGGTCAACCATTTGACCGGACTGCCTATTGCCGTGTTCCTGCTGGCCTTTAACCTGGCCATGCTGTGCCTGGGCTGGTGGATCCTGGGCCGTCGCTTCGCCCTGACCACCCTGTTCTCTTCCCTGTTCTATCCCATTGCCCTGGAGCTGCTGAACCACATCCCGGCGGATTTCCAAATCACCCAGGACATTCTGCTGAACACCCTCTTCTCCGGCCTTGGCATGGGCCTGGCCCTGGGGATGGTCATACGGGGCGGCGCCTCCACCGGCGGCATGGATATTCCGCCGCTGATCTTACAGAAACACTTCCGCATCCCCGTGTCGTCCAGCCTGTGGGCTTTCGACCTGTGCATCATGCTGGCCCAAATGCTGTTCCATCCCCTGGAAGACCTGCTCTATGGCATTCTCCTGCTGCTGGTCATCGCCTCCACCCTGAACAAAGTGCTGCTTCTGGGCACCAGCAAGACCGAAATCAAGATCATCAGTCCAAAGGCTCCCTCCATCCGGGATGCCATTCTCTCCAAAGTGGACCGGGGCGTCACTTTGCTCAACGGAGAAGGCGGATACCTGCACGCCCCCACCCAGGTCATTCTCAGCATTGTCTCCAACCACGAGATGCCGAAGATCGAACGCCTGGCCCGGGACATGGATCCGGACTGCTTTCTGGTCATCAGCCGTGTTACGGAAGTCCGGGGCCGTGGCTTCTCCCTGAGTAAGCATTATGGAAGTAATGCGCTTTAAGTCCCTTTTCAGGATTTGTGCATATAATATTCTCCAAACCAGCATTTAATTTTTAAATAGATATTGTAAAACCGCTTCATTGACATTTATGGTGAAGTAATTTATAATTTTTCATATTTATGCGTATTGGGAGGAATAATATGCAGCGTGAACATCTTGGCAGCCGCTTGGGCTTTATCCTGCTCAGCGCAGGCTGCGCCATTGGTATTGGTAATGTTTGGAAATTCCCCTGGATGGCCGGTCAGTACGGCGGCGGCGCTTTCGTTCTGATCTACCTGCTGTTTCTGCTCATCATGGGCGTTCCCGTCCTGACCATGGAATTCGCCATGGGCCGTGCCGCACAGAAAAGCCCTCTGAAAATGTATCCGGAGCTGAAGCCCGGCAGCCGCTGGGGCTGGCATGGTTATGTATGTCTGATCGGCAACGTCATGCTGATGATGTTCTACACCACCGTTTCCGGCTGGATGCTGCAGTATTTTGTGGACACCGCCGCAGGTGTTTTCACAGGTCTGGATACCGACGGTGTCAACCAGAAGTTCCTGGACATGCTGGCCAACCCCGGTAAAATGACCCTGTACATGGGCATCATCGTTGTTTTGGGTTTCTCCATCATCTCTCTGGGCGTCCAGAAGGGTCTGGAGCGGGTCACCAAATGGATGATGCTGGCTTTGATCCTGCTGATGTGGATTCTGGCTTTCAACAGCATGTTCCTGGAGGGCGGCGCTGAGGGTCTGAAATTCTACCTGATCCCCGACCTGAGCCGTATGCAGGAAATCGGTATCGGCAACGTGATCGTGGGCGCCATGAACCAGTCTTTCTTCACCCTGAGCCTTGGCATTGGCGCTATGGCCATCTTCGGCAGCTACATCGGCAAGGAGCACGCCCTGATGGGCGAAGCCGTACGGGTCAGCCTGCTGGACACCATGGTGGCCCTGTGCTCCGGTCTGATCATCTTCCCCGCCTGCTTCGCCTACGGCGTGGACGTGAACAGCGGTCCCGCCCTGATCTTCATGACCCTGCCCAACGTGTTCAACCACATTTCCATGGGCCGTTTCTGGGGCAGCCTGTTCTTCCTGTTCATGACCTTCGCGGCTTTCTCCACCGTTCTGGCCGTGTTTGAGAACATCGTCTCCTGCGTCAGCGAGCTGACCGGCTGGGAGCGGAAGAAGACCTGCATCATCTGCTGCATCGCCATCTTCCTGCTGAGCCTGCCCTGCCTGCTGGGTTACAACGTTTGGAGCCACATCCTGCCCATTGCCGGTCACGACATTCTGGACAGCGAGGACTTCATCGTCAGCAATCTGCTGCTGCCTCTCGGCTCTCTGATCTTCATTATCTTCTGCACCACCCGCTACGGCTGGGGCTGGGAGAAGTTCATGGCTGAGGCCAACGAAGGCACCGGCCTGAAGGTGGCCAAGTGGATGCGCCCCTACATGACCTACGTTCTGCCCGTCATCGTGGCAGTGATCTTCGTGGTGGGCCTGGTCAACTTCTTCGGTTAATAGAACGTGATAATCCCCCGAAAGCACCTGCTTTCGGGGGATTTTGCATTGTCCCGGAAACGACTTCTGTCCCTTCGTAGGGGAGGATTTCCAATCCTCCCTCAACGCGCGAAGCAATACTGCCCGGCGGAGGCATGCCTCCGCCCTACAGTGTGGTTCTTATACAAACTATGATCTTTCCACCCAGCAATACAAACAATCCCGGCATCCTAACGGATGCCGGGATATCAGACTGTCGAAAAACCATGTCATTGCGAGCCAGTGCGCACACTACTCCGCGCTAAGAGCCGCCTTCGGCGGTTGCGCTATGTACGCGGCCTGCGGGCCGTGTGGCGTGGCAATCTCCTGAATTTTCGTACATTTCTCTA
>JAXJGV010000040.1:0-8821 GCA_036300205.1 Oscillospiraceae bacterium | reverse complement strand
TCTGGATGTTGCCGGCGCTATGACCGCCTGGATGCGTAACGCCATCAACCCCACCATGTGCTACTCCGTCGAGCATCAGCCCGTTCTGATCCACGCCGGTCCTTTCGCCAACATCGCTATCGGCCAGTCTTCCGTTATCGCTGACCGTCTGGCTCTGAAGCTGTTCGACTACCATGTCACCGAGTCCGGCTTCGCTGCCGACATCGGCTTCGAGAAGTTCTGGAACGTCAAGACCCGTCTGTCCGGTCTGACCCCCAACGTCTCCGTTCTGGTCGCAACCGTCCGCGCTCTGAAGATGCACGGCGGCGGCCCCAAGGTCACCCCCGGCGCACCCCTGCCCAAGGAGTACACTGAGGAGAACCTGGAACTGCTGGAGAAGGGTACCTGCAACCTGTTCCACCATGTCAACACCATCAAGAAGTCCGGCATCAACCCCGTGGTCTGCATCAACCGCTTCTACACCGATACCGACGCCGAGATCGCTCTGCTGAAGAAGCTGTGCGCTGAGCGCGGTGTCCGTTGCGCTGAGTCCAACCACTGGCGTTACGGCGGCGAGGGCGCAGCTGAGCTGGCTCAGACCGTTGTCGAGGCTTGTGAGGATCCCGTGGAAGTCAAGTTCCTGTACGATCTGGAGATGCCCCTGCGTCAGCGCGTTGAGCTGATCGCTAAGGAAGTCTACGGCGCTGACGGCGTTGACTGGGCTCCTCTGGCTGTCGAGAAGGCAAAGCGCTTCGAGACCGATCCCAAGTACGCTGACTACTGCACCATGATGGTCAAGACCCACCTGTCCCTGTCCGACGATCCCACCAAGAAGGGCGTTCCCACCGGCTGGCGTCTGGCTATCCGCGACATCCTGGAGTACGGCGGCGCTAAGTTCCTGTGCCCCATGGCTGGCACCATCTCCATGATGCCCGGCACCGCAGCTGACCCCGCTTACCGCCGTGTCGACGTCGACGTCGAGACCGGTAAGGTTTCCGGCCTGTTCTAATCCCAGATTCCCAAGGCACAGGCAGGAAACTGCCTGTGCCTTTCCTGGGTTTATTGGAAACGCGAAATAAACGCATGTCATCGCGAACCAGTCCGCAATGAATTATGGTATGATTGCCACCGGCAATCATTCTCATTTTTGATTCGCTGCGCGGAGCACCACTAGTGTGGCGATCTCCCCGAAATTCCGGAATGGGAAGGGGATTGCCACGCCAGTGTGCGCACTGGCTCGCAATGACAGGGCGTATTTTTATAAATAAAAGGAGAACATTCCTATGGACATGACCCTTGCATCCTGCCGTGAATTTGTTTCTGTTCTGGCATCCGACGCTCCCGCACCCGGCGGCGGCGGCGCAGCCGCTCTGGTCGGCGCCATCGGCACCGCTCTGGGCAACATGGTCGGCTCTCTGACCGTGGGCAAGAAGAAGTATGCCGATGTGGAAGCTGAGATCATTGCCCTGAAGGCCAAGTGCGACGCACTGCAGACGGAGCTGTTGAACCAGGTGGAAGCTGACGAAGTGAACTTCCTGCCCCTGGCCAAGGCTTATGGCATCCCCAAGGACGACCCCAACCGGGATAAGATCATGGAAGAGGCCACCATCATCGCCTGCTCCACCCCCATGAAGATCATGGAGCTGTGCTGCGAAGCCATCGAGTACATTTCCGTCTTCGCCGCCAAGGGCAGCCGTCTGGCTGTCTCCGACGCAGGCTGCGGCGCTGTGTGCTGCAAGGCCGCTCTGCAGGCCGCATCCCTGAATGTCTTCATCAACACCAAGTCCCTGAAGAACCGGGAAGTTGCCGAAGAGATGAACGCCAAGGCCAACGGTATGCTGAACAAGTACTGCGCCATGGCCGACGAGATCTTCACCACCGTCAAGGCCGGTTTCGGTCAGTAAGTCAGCAATCGTATACCGTAGGCGGGGGCGAGTCCCCGCCTCGCAATGATTTAAAATATTTGGAGGAAATAACTATGGCAAAGCTGCTGCTGGGCAAGGAAGTCACCGATGCCCTGAACGCAAACCTGCAGACCCGTACTGCCGCCCTGCGGGAGAAGGGCATCGTCCCCACTCTGGGCATCGTCCGCGTGGGCGCGGATCCTTCCGACCTGTCCTACGAGAAGGGCGCTACCAAGCGTGCCGAGCTGGTTGGCGTTGACGTCAAGAAGTTCGAGCTGCCCGCCGACGCTACCAAGGAAGAGGTCCTGGCTGTCATCGACCAGGTCAACGCCGACGATTCCATCCATGGCGTCCTGATGTTCCGCCCCCTGCCCAAGCACCTGAAGGCTGACCAGAACGAGATCTGCAACCGTCTGGATCCCAAGAAGGACGTGGACTGCATGACCCACATGTCCAACGCCGGTGTCTTCGAGGGCCTGAACGATCTGGGCTACGCTCCCTGCACCCCCGCTGCCTGCATGGAGATCCTGGACTACTACGGCATCGACTGCAAGGGCAAGAACGCCGTTGTCATCGGCCGTTCCCTGGTGGTCGGCAAGCCCGCAGGCATGATGCTGATGGGCAAGAACGCCACCGTCACCACCTGCCACACCAAGACCGTCAACACGGCTGAGATCTGCAAGAACGCAGACATCATCGTTTCCGCAGCCGGTGTCCTGAACTCTCTGACTGCTGAGTATGTCCGTCCCGGCCAGGTGGTCATCGACGTTTCCATCAACTGGGATGCCGAGAAGCCCAACGCCAAGGGCGGCAAGGGCGGCATCGCCGGCGACGCCAAGTTCGACGAGGTCGAGCCCATCGTTGACGCCATCACCCCCGTTCCCGGCGGTGTAGGCTCCGTCACCACCTCCGTCCTGATGAAGCACGTGGTCGAGGCTGCCGAGAAGATCTGATCCAAAATATAAAAAAGAGACTGCGGTAAGCAGTCTCTTTTTTGTTGCGAAATTCCAGGAGAATCTCCTGGATTCGTGGATTTGCACAACTTGAATGAAACGGCTTTGAAAGAGTTGCACAAACGGGTTCCGTTTTTTGGAAAAAGTTTGGCGGGAATGAATCTTGAAGTAAAGACAAATTGGTGGTATGATGTGCACGCTAAAAAATGGAATCGATTCCATTTTTGCGTATACTACTATTCAAAGAGGTTACTACCGTGGAAATTTATCTGATTTGTCTTGCCGTCGCACTGGTGGGCGGCCTGATGCTGACCCGGCTGACCCGGAAGATCCATCTTCCCGCCGTTACCGCCTATCTGGTGGCGGGTCTTCTGCTGGGTCCCTACTTCCTGGGCGCTCTGAAGGTTCCCGGCCTGGGCTTTAACAGCCTGGAGCAGGTGGAAACGCTGAGCATCATCACCCAGACGGCCCTGGGCTTTATTGCCTTCACCATGGGCAATGAGTTCCGCCTGAGCCAGCTGAAAGCCACCGGCGCGCGGGCCATTACCATCGGCATCCTGCAGGCGGTGATCACCACGCTGGTGGTGGACATCGTGCTGGTGGTCCTGCACTTCTGCTTCCCCGAAATGATTTCCGTTCCCTGCGCCATTACGCTGGGCGCCATCGCTGCCGCAACGGCCCCTGCCGCTACGCTGATGGTGGTCCGGCAGTATAAGGCCGACGGCCCCATGACCCGGCTGCTGATGCTGGTCGTGGCCATCGACGACGCCGTGGGCCTGCTGCTGTTCTCCGTCTCCTACGGCATTGCCACCGCCCTGTCCAGCGGTCAGGTCAGTGTGCTGGCTGTGGTGGTGGAGCCCATCGTGGAGATCATCCTGTCCCTGGGCCTGGGCAGCGCCATGGGCTGGCTGCTGAACTGGGTGGAGCAGTTCTTCCACTCCCGCAGCAAGCGTATGAGCCTTTCCGTGGCCTTTGTCATGCTGACCGTAGGCCTGAGCACGCTGGAATTCCAGGTGGGCGCCGTTCACTGCGGCTTCTCCCTGCTGCTGGTGTGCATGATGACCGGCACCATTTTCTGCAATGTCTGCCCCACCTCCGAAGAGCTGATGGATCGTATCGACAACTGGGTCATGCCCCTGAACATCCTGTTCTTCGTCATCTCCGGCGCGGAGCTGGACCTGCAGGTGCTGGCACAGCCTGTCACCCTGATCGTGGGCATCGTCTACATCATTGCCCGCTCTGCCGGCAAGTATTTCGGCGCAAATCTGAGCTGCCGCCTGACCAAGGAGCCCAAGCCCATCGTGGACCATCTGGGCATCACCCTGCTGCCCCAGGCCGGTGTGGCTCTGGGCATGGCTCTGACCGCGGCCAATCTGCCCGACGGCGCCCTGGCACGGAACGTGGTGCTGTTTGCCGTGCTGGTCTATGAGCTGGTAGGCCCCTCTCTGACCAAGCGCTCTCTGCTGGCTGTGGGCGAGATCAAGCCCGAAGGCCGCACCAGCGCCCGCCGGGAAAACGAACCCAAGGCATAAAGTGCTTCGTGTCCCTGAGGAGCGGTGGAAACACCGGCCCTCAGGGACATAACTTTTTGTTGACAAACTCCCAAATCTTTACTACAATATAACCATACCTCTTACATGACTGACGGATTTCGCGGATTTACCGCGGGGAAGTGTAGGAGTTGTCTGCCGACCGTCTGGGCAATTCAGTTTGAGGCTGGATTGCTCTTTTTTGTTTTCTAGCCTCAATCCAAAATACGATTTAAGAGGTGCGTTATGAACAAGATCAAAAATCTCTCCGAAAGCAGCTTCCTGAAAGTCTTCTTTGGATTCCTGAGTGCCTGCTTCCTGATCGCGGCACTGTTCATGCCTGACCGGGACACCATGCTGTCCGGCCTGTGGCAGATCTGGAGCCAGCCCGCCAAGATCTCCACCAATGATTTCGCTCTGGGCGGCTATGCGGCAACCTTCCTGAACATGGGCCTGGTGGGTCTGTGCTTTACACTGCTGTTCGTGGTGCTGAAGGCCCAGGCCAACAATGTGTCCACTCTGGCATTCGTCCTGACCCTGGGCTTCTGCTCCTGGGGCATCACCGTGCTGAATATCTGGCCCACGATCCTGGGCGTGGTGGTTTACAGCCTGGTCAGAAAGGAAAAGCCCGGCGCCAACATCAACGCCATGATGTTCTCCACCGGCATTGCCCCCCTGATCAATGACCTGCTGGTGCGTTATCCCAATGCCGAGGTGGTGGGTTTCAACCTGCCCGGCCTGCTGCTGACACTGGTGGTGGGCTTCCTCATCGGCTTCCTGCTGCCCGCCGGCCTGGGACATGCCCCCAATGTACATAAGGGCTTCGACCTATATTCTGCGGCGGTTCCTGTCTGCTTCTTCGCGTTCTTCCTGAACGCCGCCCTGTATAAGACCATGGGCGTGGCACTGCCTGCCGCTCCTGCTGCCGAGACGCTGCAGGTGGCTTCTCAGGCTGCGGTCAATGTGTTCTGCTGCATCGTGTTCGGCCTGTGTATGGTTGCTGCCCTGGCTATGGGCTGCAAGCCCAAGGACTACTGGCAGCTGCTCAGCGCTCCCGACCATGTGGCCAGCGTCAGCGGCAAGCTGGGCACCCCTGTGTTCCTGATGAATGTGGGCGTGTATGGCCTGTTCATCCTGGCTTACTACAACCTGATCGGCGCGACCTTCAACGCCATCACCTTCGGCATCATTTTCTGTATGCTGTGCACCTGCAATTCCGGTTCCCACCCCGGCAATGTCTGGCCCATCATGCTGGGCTATGCGGTGGCGTCTGTGGCGGCGGGCTGGTTCTCCCAGCTGGCAGGCGGCGCCTTCGCAACGGCGATCAACGCCCAGGCCATTGTGGTGGGACTGTGCTTCGCCAACGGCCTGAGCCCCATCACCAGCAAGTACGGCTGGTTCTGGGGCATGGTGGCAGCCATGATGCACTACCTGCTGGTGACTTCCGTTCCCAACATGCACGGCGGCTACTGCCTGTACAATGGCGGCTTCACCGCCGCGGTGATCTGCCTGATCCTGGTACCGGAGCTGGAGCGTTTCGTCAAGACCAAGGCGGAAAGAAAAGCCATGAAGACCAAGTAAAATAACGGCCGGCACCCGCCGGCCGTTTTTGCTTCGGCAAAAAAATGACCGCATACCGCCATGCTCCGCAGGGGAGGATTTTCCCTCCTCCCTCAATACACCCCCAACAAAGAGGCTGGTTTGATCCTGAAAGCCGGCTTGTTTGCACAAAAGAACGCGCGCAATTCCCGTTGGATTCGGGCGGATTACAAATCCGTCCCTGCGCAATGGCGTTTCCCAAAACTGCGAATTCCCTTCCATATGCTGGACAATGGTGGGAAATTATGATTTAATATAGCTATCAAAAACAGAGGTGGAACTGTCGTGAAAAAATTAAATGAACTTTCCGAACGATCCTTTTTGAAATTGTTTTTCCTCTTTTTCAGCAGCAGTTTCCTCATTGCTGCATTTTTTATGCCTGACCGGGCCCGGATGCTTTCCGGCCTGCTGCATATTCTGAGCCAGCCTACCAAGGCCTCCACCAGTTTCTTTTCCATCGGCGGCTACGCGGCCGCCTTTCTGAATATGGGTCTGGTGGGCCTGGTTTGTACGGCCCTTTACTGGATCCCCGGCGAGAAATCCAACTCGGCGGCTACGCTGGTGACGATTCTGACCACGGGCTTCGGCGCCTGGGGCATCCATATCGTGAATATGTGGCCCACCATGTTCGGCGTCATGCTCCACTGCGCCGCGAAAAAGAAAAAGCTGGGCGACAATACCAACGCGGTGCTGTTTTCTACCGGCCTTGCACCCTTCATGTCGGAGCTGATGGTCCGCTATCCCCATGAGGAAGTGGTGGGCTTCCGCCTGACGGGCGTGCTGCTGGCTCTGGGCGTGGGCCTTGTGGTAGGCTTTTTCCTGCCCGGCGGACTGGAAAACTCCCCCAAGGTACATAAGGGCTTCGACCTGTATTCTGCGGCCTTGCCTGTGGGCATGACGGCCTTTTTGATGCAGGGCTTTTTGTACCGGGCCATGGGCGTGGAAGTTCCCGACGCGGTATCTGACCTGACCCTGGCTTCCCCGAAGATCGTCAACACCTTCTGTATTCTGCTCTTTTCTTCCTGCGTGGTCATTGCCCTTTTTATGGGATGCAGACCCAAGGATTATTGGAACATGATGTACGCGGCCATCCCGGCGACGAACTTCTCCGCGGTTTACGGCAACGCGGTGTTTCTGATGAACGTGGGCCTGTACGGCCTGTTCATCCTTGGCTATTACAACTGGATCGGCGCGACCTTCAATGGCGTGACCTTCGGCGTGATCTTCTGTATGCTGGCTACCTGCAATTCCGGCTCCCACCCCGGAAACATCTGGCTCATCACCCTGGGCTACGGCCTGGCCTCCAAGCTGTTCCAGGCGCTTTCCCCCCTGACCGGCGGTGCATTTACACAGTACTTAAATTCCCAGTCCATCATCGTGGGATTGTGCTATGCCAACGGCCTGAGCCCCATTGCGGACGAATACGGCTGGATCTACGGCATGGTGGCGGCGATGATGCACTTCTGCATGGTCACCACAGTTCCGGAGCTGCACGGCGGCATGTGCCTGTACAACGGCGGCTTCACCGCCGCCCTGGTGTGCCTGCTGATGCTGCCCGGATTGGAGCACCATTTCAAGACCAAGAAAGAGCGCAGAGCCTTGCGGCATAAGTAACGCGAACGGCCCCGGAGAACCCTCCGGGGTCACTTTTTACCAAAATTTGCCCCTGAAATTCTGGCATGTCGCATATGGACAAAGAAAAGCAGGTATGCTATCATGTGACCATGATCCTGACATTAAGCGTGATAAGCTGCGTGAAAGGTGCGAATATGGTTTCCAGCCGCAGATGCTCCTGCGGGGAATTTCCGTTGCCGTGCCGTTTTAAGGACACGGCGATTTTTTTTCTTTGGGAGGAACGGTATGGAAACACGGGTAGCAGTCATGAGCATCATTGTGGAGAACAGTGAAATGGTGGAGAAGCTGAACGCCATTCTGCATACGTATGGGGAATATATCATCGGCCGTATGGGCATCCCCTACCGCAAGCGTAAGGTCAATATTATCGCCATCGCCCTGGACGCGCCCCAGAATACCATCTCCGCCCTTTCCGGCAAGATCGGCAGCCTAAGCGGCGTTAGTGTCAAGACCGCATACTCCAGTGTCACCGGCACTGACTAAAGAGAGGTATTTATTATGAACAAAAAGATTCGCTGGATCACCGAGACTGCCATCATGCTGGCACTGCTGGTCACGCTGCAGGCGCTGACCAAGGGCTTTGGCCAGCTCGTTACCGGCTCCTGTGTCAATGCCGTTCTGGCTGTCACCGTTCTGGTGGCGGGCCTGTCCAGCGGCGTTACGGTTGCATTGATCTCTCCTGTCCTGGCTTACCTGCTGGGTATCGCCCCCCAGATCCTGACGGTTCCCGCCATCATGGCTGGCAACACGGTCTATGTCCTGCTGCTGCACTTCATCGCAGGCCCCAAGGGTGCTGTCCTGGGCCAGCGGATCGCCGCCTGGTTCATTGCAGCTGCCGCCAAGTTTGCCACCCTGTACCTCATCGTGGTGAAGGTCATCTGTGGCGTCATGTCCGAGTCCCTGCTGGCAGCGGGCACCCTGAAGGAGCCCATGCTGAAAGCCCTGCCCGCAACCTTCAGCTGGCCCCAGCTGATCACCGCCCTGATCGGCGGCGGCATCGCCCTGGTCATCGTCCCCGTACTGCGTAAGGCTCTGCATAAGTAAGAGAAAAGAAGAACACCCGGACTTTCGTCCGGGTGTTTCAGACTGTCAAAAAACCATGTCATTGCGAGCCAGTGCGCACACTGGCGTGGCAATCTCCTGGATTTTCGTACATTTCTCTACTAAAATCGAGGGTTTTTACTTCTTTTGGGGGGATCGCCACACCAGCCTGCGGGCTGGT
>JAXJGV010000039.1:0-11136 GCA_036300205.1 Oscillospiraceae bacterium | reverse complement strand
TAAAATTAGATGTCATCGCGAACCAGCCCGCAATGAATTATGGTATGATTGCCACCGGCAATCATTCTCATTTCTGATTCGCTGCGCGGAGCACCACTAGTGTGGCGATCCCCCCAAAAAGAAGTAAAACCACTCAATTTTGGTAGAGAAATGTCCAAAAATTCAGGAGATTGCCACGCCAGTGTGCGCACTGGCTCGCAATGACATTTTTTTGTTATTCTGCCATGGCTTCCGCCAGATAGTTGAAGTAGTCCGTATTCTGGACCTCCCGGGAATAAAAGATCTTATTATACACGATGTCCTTGATCCGTTCCACATACGCGCTGTCCACTTCCACGCCCTCGGCGGGGGTGAACTTTTGCTTGGAGGAATCGTAGCTGCCCTTGTCGGTCTTCCAGGTGTAATCGTACCACAGCACGATGGGCTCCGCGTCGGAGAATACGTCCCGGCCTACGATCAGGCGGGAATCGTATTCCACGCCAAACAGGTTCGACAGGGTGGGCAGGATGTCCAGGCTGTACACCGGGTCTTCCACAACAAGGTCCATATCCTCGATACAGCCGCTCCAGATGATCAGGGCGCTGTGGTCCCGCTCAATGTTGTTCTTGGGGTCGTAGCCGTACAGCTCCGCGATGTAGTCCTTATCATTGTCCCAGGTGGAACCCGGCTCCAGACCGTAGGGATAGTGGTCCGTGGACAGGACGATGACCGTGTCATCCGCGATGCCCGCCTCCTCCAACTGGCTGACCAGGGATTCCAGGGCATATTCCAGTTCCAGCTGGCAGGCAATGTAGGCCTTGACGGTCTGCGAATAGTCCAGGTCCTGCACCAGCTCCTGGTTCTTCTTGGACATCTTGTTGCCCAGGAAATTATAGCGGCAGTGGCCGCTGACGGTCATATAGTAGATGCTGAAGGGCTGCTTGTCGATATACTGGGGGACCGTGAAGTCCATCATTTCCAGGTCGCTTTCCGGCCACTGCTCCTTGACGCCCTCTTCCATGCCGTTGTGAAGGCCGGTGAAGGTGTCGTAGCCGTAGTAGGTGTGGGTCTTGTCCCGGTCATAGAAATTGTACAGGTGGTTATGGTAGGCGGCGGAGAAATAGCCCTGCTTCTGCAGCTGCTTGCCGATGGACAGGAACAGCTCCTGCTGGCGGGCTTCCTTGATGGAGTTGGTGCCGCTGGCGGAAACCAGGCCCGTCAGCACGGAGAACTCACCGGAGCTGGTGCTGCCGCCCCACATGGGCTGGTAATAATCCTCAAACCGGATGCCCTCGTTGGCAAGGCGGTAGAGGGTGGGCGTCAATTCCGGGTCGATGACTTCTTTGGAAAAGGCCTCGGCGGTAATGAGGATCAGGTTCTTCCCCGCGAAGAGGCCCGTATATTCGTTTTTCATGGTCGGCTCCACCGTTTCCACATACTTGTGGATCCTGGCAATGCGGCTGTTGGTCTCCGTCTCGGCCAGGGCGTTAAAGTCAAAGTCCATGACATTCGGCTCGTAGACCACTTCCTGGGGGACGGTTTCTTCCTCCACGCTTTCCGTTGCCGTCACGCTGGGTTCCACGATGACGAATTCCGCGCCGGTATCCTCGCTGCCGCCGCTGTTCAGAATGTCCAGCGTAAATCCCATGTTCAGGCCAAAGCAGCGGATGGCGCTGTCCAGGTTATAGGTGGAGGTAAAACGGCTGGCGTCGGTGCCCACGGCCTGAACGATCTGATAGCCGCCGAAGTAAGCCGCCAGGGCGATCACCAGTCCGAACCAGCGCAGCCGCCAGCTGGTAACCGCCGGGGCCGCCAGCAAGGCATACAGCAGCGTGGGCAGCAGGATCAGCAGGATCCGCCAGAAGTCGCTGATGACCAGCGCCACCACCACGTCCGCGAAATCCGTGGCAACGCCCTTGGCGCCTCCCAGCAGGGTGCCCATGGGCATGAAGCTCATATACGCGTCGTTGACGAAATATTCCACAATGTAGAGCACCGAAACGATGCCCACCAGGGCCACCGTCTCCCATTTGCCCCATTTTTTGTGGCCGATAAAGCTGACGATCTGGCCCAAAATACCGCCAAAGCCCAGCGCGAACGCAAGCACCCCGGCAAACCGGCCCGGTTCAAATTCCTCCGCGACCCACAGATGCAGCAGCGTTTCACAGTACAGGACCGTAACCACCGCATACAGCCAGCCAGGGATGGGGAGTTTTCCCAATTTCTCTCTTATTTTCATAGGATCCTATGCTCCTTATGGGGTATCGTCTCAGGGCGCATCCGAAAGCATTGGCCGTCTTCCGATACGCCCTGGGGAAAAAACGGATTACTGCCCGTCGCCGCTGGGCTTGGCGGGCTTACGGCGGCGGTGGTTGGGACGGCGGCGGGAAGGCTGCTTTTTCCCTTCGCCCTCACCTTCGGCAGCGGCGCCGGTTTCCTTGGCTTCCTTCTGCTCCCTGGGCTCCCGTTTGGGTCTTTCCTGCCGGGGCGCGGCTTCCGGCTTGGGGGCGACTTCCCGGTTCCCCTCGCCCTGGGGCTTGCGGCGGCGGCTGCGGGAACGGGAGGGCTTGGTTTCCCCATTCTCGGAGGCAGGCTCCTCCGGGGTCTCCTCTGCCTCCTCCACAATCTTTTCGGTGCTGTAGCGGAAGCGGATAGGCTCTAAGTGCATCTTGTCCTCCTCTTCGGTCTTGCGGACGCGCTTGCCGCTGCCGGAGATGGGCGCCAGGTCCGCGGGAATGGGAGGATCGTTCTTCTTGGCCTTGCCGCTGCGCAGGACGGCAATGTCGGTGTTGGGGAAGACGGAGATGGTCTCCGGGCTGTCCTCCATGCGCACCTTCACCCGCTGGCGCAGCAGGTCGATCTCCACCACGGTGCCCCGGCCCTCGGGGGTATCCACAAAGGAGTCCATTTTGGGGCTGGTGCGGATCAGGTCTTCGTAGGCATCCTGCTCGTATTTCAGGCAGCACATCAGGCGGCCGCAGGTGCCGGAAATTTTGGTGGGGTTCAGGCTCAGGTTCTGGGTCTTGGCCATCTTGATGGACACGGGCTGGAAATCGTCCAGAAAGCTGGCGCAGCAGAAGGGACGGCCGCAGATGCCCAGGCCGCCGACCATTTTGGCCTTGTCCCGGACGCCGATCTGCCGCAATTCGATGCGGGTATGGAACACGGAGGCCAGGTTCTTTACCAGCTCCCGGAAGTCCACCCGCTCGTCAGCGGTGAAGTAAAACAGAATCTTGCTGCCGTCGAAGGCCACTTCGGCGGACACCAGCTGCATGTCCAGCTTGTGGTCGGCGATCTTCTGCAGGCACACATCGTAGGCCTTTTTCTCTTTGGCCCGGTTCTCGGCCACGATCTTCTCGTCCTGGGCGGTGGCCCGGCGAATGACCTTGCGCAGAGGGGCTACCACATCCTTGGGCGGAATGGTGTGGTTGCCGCCGGCGCAGATGCCGAACTCGGCGCCCCGGGCGGTGTCGATGATCACATGGTCCCCGGGGCGGTAGGTGACCCCGTCGGGGTCAAAAAAGTAGATCTTCTGTCCGGGGCGGAACTGGATGTCCACGACCTCCACATCCTCCTGGGGCAGATTCTTGATTTCTTCTTCCATTGGTCTTGCTCCTTGTAAACATGCAAAATGCAAAGTGCAAAATGCAAAATGATGGTATCCGCTGACGCGGATAATTCTGTTGATTCCTGAAATGCTTATCGGTTATGATGATCGTATAAATGTGTGCTTCTGTAGGGGAGGGTCTTGACCCTCCCTAACGGCAGCGGCATCTTCCCGGTTGGGCACAAAGCAAAACCAGGCCGTGCCTGCGCAATACGCTTCCGCTCTGTCATTGCAGGTTCAGGGAGGGTCAAGACCCTCCCCTACGGAGTCGTGTCTGCATTGCGGCGATCCCTTTGCCGCGTAATATGGATAAGCATTCTCGTCATATTCGCGCATGATGCATTATGCATTTTGCATTCTGCATTTTTACCGCAGCGCCCATTCCAAATAGCCGCAGACGGCGGCGGGGGAAACGTTGCTTTGGGTGTAATCCACCGCTTTTTTCAGAACCAGCACCGCTTCGTGCAGCTCCGCGCCGGTGCGCATCTGGGCCAGCTGCCGGGCGTGGGGGGATACCGCGTGGATGCCGCTGCGGCTGGTGAGGGCGCTTTCCAGCAATTCCAGCCAGCTTGCCAGAATCTCCGCCAGGGCGTCCCGCTTCCACTTCTCCATGGGCACCAGGGTCTGGGTCAGCAGCAGGGCGTCCTTGCCCGCAAAGGCCCGGACAAAGCCCTCGGTCTGGGGCGGCAGCTCGCCGCCGCTTTTCAAAAGCTCCCTGGCCTGTCCCAGGAAGCCTCCGCTTCGTCCAATGGCGGCAGTCAGGTCGTCCTCCTGGGCCTGGGGAAAATCCTTCCGCAGCTGGGTGCGGAGCGTGTCTTCCCTCAGCGCCTGCATTTTCAGTTCTGTACACCGGGAGCGGACTGTTGGCAGCAGCTTATCCGGGTTGTCCGTCAGCAGGAGAAAAACGCCGTACTTTGGCGGTTCCTCAAGGACTTTCAGCAGGGCGTTCTGTCCCGGCAGGCCCATGTCCTGGGCACGGGGAAAGAGGTAGATTTTATACTCCGACTCGTTGGGCTGAACGTAGATGTCCGCCCTGGCCTGCCGGATCAGATCCACGGTGACGGTTTTCTTCTCCGGATCGTCCACGGTGAGGAAGTCCGGGTGGTTCCCGTCCATGATCTTGCGGCAGGGGCCGCAGACCCCGCAGGGCTTGTTTTTTCCCTGGCAGAGGATGGCGGCGGCCAGCAATTTGGCCAGCGTGTGCTTTCCCGAACCCTCCGGGCCGGAGATCAGGTAGAAGTGGGAAATATGGTTTTTCGCCAGGCTTTCCGCCAGGTTGGTTTTCAGCCGCTCGTTGCCAAGCAGGGATTCAAAACCCATATTCCCCCTCCTTTTTGTTTAAAATATAAGTATAACACAGTTTTTTGTAAATGTAAAATTAAAATCCAAAACGCGCAGTTCCCGCTGTCGCTGCGAACCAGTCCGCAGACCGGTTCGCAATGACATACCATTCCGCTTTTAACCCCACAGGTCCGACAGCATGGGAATGACCTGCTTCTTGCGGCTCATGATCCGGGGAAGGAAGGCCGTGTTGTCCTTGGGGGTCACATTGAAGGCCTGACGGATGGCGTCATCGTCGCCGACGTAGAGGATCTGGGTGCCCTCCATCAGCACGTCGGTGAGCATCAGCACCATCAGGTCAAAGCCCTTGGCTTTCGCGTGCGTGCGCATCAGCGGCAGAAGCTCTCCCTTCCGCTTCAGCACGGCGGAACTGTCCACGCAGGTCAGCTGGGCCACCGCCAGGCCGTGGCCCGCGATGTGGAACTCCTTATAGTCGGTAAACAGCACTTCTTCCGCGGTCTTGTGCTCCACCGACGCGGAAAAGATCTCCTTGCCCAGCTCGTCCAGGGACACGTTGGCGATCCGGGCCATACGCTCCGCGGTGCGGATGTCCCGCTGGGTACAGGTGGGCGACTTGAACATGACGGTATCCGACAAAATCGCCGCCGCCATCATACCGGCCAGCCCCGCCGAGGGCATCAGGCCCCGGTCCTGGAACATGCTGGCGATGATGGTATTGGTGGAGCCCACCGGTTCGTTGCGGACGTAGATGGGGCCGCTGGTCTGGATGTCCGCCAGACGGTGGTGGTCGATGATCTCCAGGATCTCCGCCTGATCCAGGCCGGGAACGGACTGGCTGGCTTCGTTGTGGTCCACCAGCACCACCCGTTTTCTCCGGGGGCGCAGCAGATGATACCGGGTCAGGATACCCACCACTTTTTCGTTTTCATCCAGAATGGGGTAGCTGGGATGGCGGTATTTCAGCACGATCTCCCGCACATCGTCCACCCGGTCGTTGAGATGGAAACAGATCATGCCCTGGGTATTGCAGATGCGTCCCACAGGCGTGGACTGGAAGATCAGCCGGGCCACCCGGTAGGCGTCGAAGGGGGTGGAAATGATGCAAGTCTCCGTGGGGAAATCCCGCAGCTCCCCGGGAAGGGAGGCCTGGCACAGCACCAGACAGCTGACGTTCATGGTCAGCGCCCGGCGGATCATGTCGGGCTGGTAGCCGCACAGAACGATGGACTCCTTCTTCTGGAACAGCAGATTCTCATGGCTCTGGGGCAGGGCGATGGTGACCTCGCCGGAAACTGTATCCGTATTCTCCCCCGCTTCGTTGAGCACCCTTCCTTCCAGCACGGAAAGCAGGTTAAACAGAGGCACTTCCTCCAGCACGCCGGAGGTGATGCCGGACATGTTATAGCTGGCAACATCCGTCCGGGACAGGATGCCGTAAAGCGTGCCATCCTCCCGGGCCACAGGCACGGCGGCAATGGTGGGGTACTCCTGCAGCTCATTCCAGGCCATGCCCACGCTGACGCCGGTGTTCAGGATGGGCGGCGTATCAAAATCCAGATCCCGCACCTGGTTATACAGGTTGGTGATCCGGGTAGGAGGCTGGAAGCCGAAACGGTCCAGCACGATCTGTGTCTCCTCGGAGACCTGGCCCAGACAGGCGGCTTCATATTCCCGGTCGCCGCAGGCATTGCGCAGCGCGGCATAGGCAATGGCCGCCACGATGGAATCCGTATCAGGATTCCGGTGGCCGGTGACGTAGATGGGATCCATAAAATTCACCTCCGAAACATTTTAAATTGAAAATTGAAAATGTAAAATTGAAAATTTCGGTATTGCCTTCGGCAATCATTTTAAATCGTCAGCGAAGCTGACACCACAATTTTCAACTTTCAACTTTCAATTTTCAATTTTTACGCAGTGATCTCTCCTGCAAGGCTTTGTTCAAACAGTTCGGCGATTTCCGCCTGCTCCATGCCCTGGCCGATGGCCCACATAAGCTTGGTCATGGCCGCTTCCGAGGTCATGTCCCGGCCCTGGATCACGCCAAGCTCCAGCAGCTTGTTGCCTACCTGATAGACTTCCAGATTTGCGCTGTCGTACAGGCACTGGGTGGTGACCACCACGCTGATGCCGTCTTCCAGGCAGCGGTGGATGCCCCGCAGGCCCCGGTGCAGTACGTTCACGCCGCCCAGGCCGAAGGCTTCGATGACGATGCCCTTGTAGCCCATGGCCGCCAGCATATCGAAGACGGCGGGGTTCAGGCCGGGAGTCAGCTTCAGCAGGAACACATTTTTGCTCAGTTCGGGACACAGCCGGGCTTCGCCCTGGGCTTTGGGCAGCACCTCCGGGTCCACCACCAGACCAAGGTTGCTGACCCGGGCCGCGTAGCGGGCATTGACGCTTTCGAAGGCGGAAAAGCCGGAGGCCCGGACCTTTACCGCCCGGCAGCCCAGCATGACCTTCCGGTCAAAGGCCAGGAACACGCCGGGATGTCCCGCCGCCGCCATGGCGAAGGCGGTGCGCAGGTTGTCGGGGCCATCGGAAAGCATGTCCGCCAGGGGCAGCTGGGAGCCGGTGAACACCACGGGCAGGTCGATATTGGGCAGCATATAGGTGACGGCTGATGCGGTATAGGCCATGGTATCCGTGCCGTGGGAGACCACGATGCCGTCGAAGCCCGTCCGCTCTTCGAAGACATGGCGGGCGATCAGCTGCCATTCCTCCGGACGGATGTTGGAGGAGTCCAGGCACATCACGTCCCGGACGGTGATGTCATAATAGGTGCGCAGCTGTTCCAGCTCCCGCTCCATTACGTCGGAGCGCTGGGGTTCCAGTCCCTCGCCGCCAGGCAGGGAGGCAATGGTGCCGCCGGTGGTCAGCAGCAGGATCTTTTTCTTTGAGGACATGGGAAGACCTCCGTTTGATTGATTGTGGGAACTGGCCGTTGTGATTACCGGATTTCAACAGCATGGTATCCTTTTGGACACCGGAACAGTAGCGGGGGCTTGCTCCCGCCGGACGGTATCTGCCATTTTCATACTGATACTCAATAAAAGACTTTCATTCGTATCAATTGTATTTTACTGTCTGTTTCCACAAACCATGATAATTACGCATCATTTATTATAGCCGCAATATCCGGAAATAGCAAGAAAAAAGGAAGCAGAATCTTCTGCTTCCTTTTCAGACTGTCAAAAAACCATGTCATTGCGAGCCAGTGCGCACACTGGCGTGGCAATCTCCTGGATTTTTGGAAAATTCTCCACTAAAATCGAAGGATTTTACTTCTTTTGGGGGATCGCCGCACTAGTGGTGCTCCGCGCAGCGAAATCAGAAATGAGAATGATTGCCGGTGGCAATCATACCATAATTTATTGCGGGCTGGTTCGCGATGACATCTAATTTTAGGGATTTTTTGACACGCTGAAAAGGAAGCAGAATCTTCTGCTTCCTTTTCACGCTATTTTTAGGACTGCTTTTCAGTCGTAATCCGAAACCTTGGTTCCGGCAGGCAGACTTGTGCCGCACTGGCAGGTCGATCCGGACACCAGAGTGCCGCTTCTGTTGGCAAGCACCTCCACAGTCTTTCCGCACTCGGGGCATTCCACTTCCACAGTCTCAGCTATACGCTGTTCGATTCTCGTCAGAGCGTACTCCATGTTGGCTTTGCAGGTGTCGTTGATCCTGTCCAGGAAGTTTCCTACGTTGGCTTCAATGGCTTTCTCGATGCGGACCACCTTCCAGTCGTCGTTGCCGATGCTCTCGCCCTTTTTGACCGTATAGATGGGGCTGTAGCTGTAGTCCGTCACCTTGGTGGTGCCGGTGTTGGCGTCCTTGGTGATCTCAATGTCCAGAATGATGGAATAGTTGGTGGCGCCCCGTTCGGCGTCGCCGAAGAAATCGCCCAGGGAATAGGCCACCAGCGTACCGGCGGATTCGTCAAAGACGATGGGCTGCAAGGTGTGGGGATGGGTGCCGATGATCACATCCACGCCGTTCTTTTGCAGCAGGGACACGATGCTCTTCTGGTTTCTGCTGATATCATCGTTGTACTCGCTGCCCCAGTGGAGCATGGCGATGGTGATGTCCGGCTTTTCCGCCTCCAGATTCTTCAGAACGGAGGTGATGCGTTCCTTGTCAATGGTCTTGTATTCGGTGGCGTAGTCCTCATAGAGCAGGTTCACCAGGTTTTCATTGCCCGCGGGCATACCCCGGCCGCCCAGGCCCTTGGTAAAGGCCACGAAGGCGATCTTGATGCCCTGGACTTCCGTAATGGTATAGCCCTTGGAGGTCTTGTATTCCGTCTCCGAAGCGTACGCGCCCAAAGGCTCCATGCCCGCCGAACGGATGGCGTTCAGCGTCGCCGTCAGGCCGTTCAGGCCATTGTTGATGGCGCAGGAATTGGCCATTTGCAGCAGGTCCACGCCGCAGCTGCGCAGGTCTTCCAGGATTTCGTAAGGCGCGGAGGTGGTAGATGTACCGTAGGGCTCGCCGCAGACGTTGCCCTCGAAGTTCATGACAGTCAGGTCGGCATCCGACAGGATCGCCGCCACATCCTTAAAGACGGGGCTGAAATCATAGCCGCCTACCGCCACGCCGGAGTTGACCACGTTGTTTGTGATGTTCAGGTCGCCCGCGGCCTTGATGTGGATGGTGGTGATGGGGCTCTTCTCCACCGGCGTGGTCGCTTTGGTGGTCTCCGTAGGGGCCTCGGTCTGCTGGACCTGGGCCTGCTCCTCATCGCCGTCGGAGGACGCCCCTTTGGTCAGGTTGAAGATCGCCGCGCCGCACAGCACCAGCACCACCACAGCCAGAAACAGGCTGCGCTTCATGCGTTTGGCTTCCGCCTGCTGCTTTTTGCGCTGGGCTTCCCGCTTTTCGCGGCGCTTATTCATTTCGTCGTCGTGAAGCGGCATGGTCTTCCCTCCCAACTGGATTTGTGGTAATTCATTATACCGCACTTTTCGGCATAAAACAAGGGGTCAGAATGTAAACGTTGTTTGAAGATATTTCCTGGTTTCCTCCGCATTGCGGTGAATTTCTTCCTTCAGCGCCTCCAAAGTCGGAAATTTCCGCTCGGGACGGATGAAGTAATGGAATTCCAGCATAAGCTCCCGGTCATAGAGGTCGCCTTCGTAATCCAGGATCCAGGGCTCCACGGTGATATCCGTGCCCTGTACCGTGGGACGGGTGCCGATGTTGGTCACGGCGGGGTAAGCCTGTCCGTCCACCAGGGCGCGGCAGGCGTAGACGCCGAATTTGGGGATCGCCAGGCCCTCCGGCAGCCGCAGGTTGGCGGTAGGGATGCCCAGGGTCCGGCCCAGCTGGTGGCCGTGGACCACCTTGCCGCTCAGGATATGGGGATGGCCCAGGAATTTTACCGCCGTGGCCATGTCCCCGGTCTCGATCTGGCTGCGGATATAGGTGCTGGACACCCTGACCCCGTCCAGGATCTGCTCCGGGATCACCGCGCAGGGGATGTGGTTTTCGCCGCAATAGCCGGTCAGCAGGTCCGCGGTGCCCGCTCCTCTGTATCCGAAGCGGAAATCCTCGCCGCAGACGAAACCCGCCGCGCCGTAGTCCCGGCGCAGCATTTCGATGAAATCCTGCCAGGGCGTCGTGTGCATCTGCTCGTCAAAGGGCAGCGTCACCACGGTATCCATATGAAATTTTTCCCGCAGGAGCCATTCCCGGTCCTTCGGGCTGTTGATCAGCCTGGGGGTATTGCCCATCACCAGGGTATCCGGATGGGAGCCGAAGGTGACCACACCGGCAAGGCTCCCATGCTCCGCCGCCAGAGCGCGGCAGGCGGACAGCAAGGCCCCATGGCCGATGTGCACCCCGTCAAAAAAACCCAGGGCATAGATTGTTTTGTTCATAACGTCACCAAATTCGTTGGAATGGTAAGGAAGCGTCTGGCACCGCGTTAAAGCCTCCCCTTGAGGGGAGGTGGCACGGCGAAAGCCGTGACGGAAGGGTGGGCGGCAGAATGCTGCGGCTGCCCATTGGCTTTCGGCGAATTCGTACCGTCTGCCGCGCCACCCCTCAGTCAAAAATCAAAGATTTTTGACTGCTCCCCTGAAAGGGGAGCCCAGACTGTCAAAAAGCCATGTCATTGCGAGCCAGTGCGCACACTACTCCGCGCTAAGAGCCGCCTTCGGCGGTTGCGCTATGTACGCGGCCTGCGGGCCGTGTGGCGTGGCAATCTCCTGAATTTTCGGACAATTCTCTACTAAAATCGAGGGACT
>JAXJGV010000038.1:0-13366 GCA_036300205.1 Oscillospiraceae bacterium | reverse complement strand
ATTCTTTAATCAAGAAGACATCACCTTCGGTGCTGTCGATTCTGATATTTTGATAATAAAATATCAGAATCCCGTCTCATAGGATTCTCATATCAAAAACTTCAATTCTGCGAATTAAAGTTTTTAATTGAGAATCCGTATCAACTGTCAATTTTCAATTGCAAGCAAAAAACCAGCTGCTATAAGCAGCTGGTTTTTGCTTGCAGATCTTAGTCAAAACACTCAGCAGGAAGCCCGCTTTCGCATTCTTCCTGCCGCGTTTGTTCTTAAAAAGTGCATAATCCCCTGCCTTTCGGCAGGGGATTGGCTTGATTAACCGAAAACGCTCAGCAGGAAGCCTGCGGCGATGGCGGAGCCGATAACGCCGGCCACGTTGGGGCCCAGGGCGTGCATCAGCAGGAAGTTGGAGGGGTTAGCCTTCTGGCCTTCCTTGTTCGCAACACGGGCTGCCATGGGAACGGCGGAAACGCCTGCGGAACCGATCAGGGGGTTGACCTTGCCCTTGGTTGCCCAGCACATCACCAGACCGCCCAGCAGACCGCCGCATGTGGACAGGATGAATGCGCAGACGCCCAGAACCACGATCTTCAGGGTGTTGGCAGTCAGGAAGGTGGAACCGACCATGGTTGCGCCCACGGAGGTGGACAGCATGATGGTGACGATGTTCATCAGGGCGTTCTGGACGGTGTCGCTCAGACGCTCGGTGACGCCGCACTCCTTAAACAGGTTGCCCAGCATCAGGCAGCCGATCAGGGAAGCGGTATCGGGCAGCAGCAGTGCGCAGAAGATGGTGACCAGGATGGGGAAGATGATACGCTCGGTCTTGGTGACGTTACGGGTCTGGACCATCTTGATCTTACGCTGCTCGGGAGTGGTCAGCAGATTCATAAAGGGAGGCTGGATCAGGGGGATCAGCGCCATGTAGGAATATGCCGCGACCGCGATGGCGCCCAGCAGGTGGGGAGCCAGCTTGGAGGTCAGGAAGATGGCGGTGGGGCCGTCGGCGCCGCCGATGATGCCGATGGAAGCAGCCTCAGGGCCGGTGAAGCCCAGCAGGACAGCGCCAAAGAAAGCGGCGAAGACACCCAGCTGAGCGGCAGCACCCAGCAGCAGGGACTTGGGGTTGGACAGCAGAGGACCGAAGTCGGACATGGCGCCAACGCCCATGAAGATGATACAGGGATAGATACCAGCCTTAACGCCGATGTAGAAGACATCCAGCAGGCCGGCATTGCTCAGAATGTGGCCATAGGAGTGGTAGTACTGGCTGGAGCTGTCCATGAAAGCGTCCCACAGCTCGGGGTGGTACAGACCGCCCAGAGGCAGGTTGGACAGCAGACAGCCGAAAGCGATGCCGACCAGCAGCAGGGGCTCGAACTGCTTGACGATGCCCAGATACAGCAGAACGCAGGCAATGATGATCATGATCAGATACTGCGCGCCGCCGCCCAATCCGCCGTTAGCAAAGAAGTTTTGGAAGATGTAGGAGAAGCCGGAGCCGTTCCACAGGTCTAACAGAATTTCACCAATATTGATCATGGTCAGCCCTCCTTAGTTGAGGACGACCATGGTAGCACCGGTGTCAACAGTGGAACCCTTGGAGACCAGAACCTGCGCAACAGTGCCGGTCTTGGGAGCGAAGATCTCGTTCTCCATCTTCATGGCCTCCAGGACCACCAGCAGATCGCCTTCCTTGACGGCCTGGCCGGCGGAAACAGCGACCTTCAGGATGTTGCCGGGCATGGGAGCGGTGACAGCCTCACCGGCCACGGGAGCGGCAGCGGGAGCAGCCACAGGAGCGGCCACGGGAGCGGGTGCAGCAACAGGTGCGGGAGCAGCCACGGGAGCGGCAGCCACAGCGGTGCCGCCGATGACAGCCAGGGCAGCGCCGGTGTCCACGGTAGCGCCCTTGGAGATGGGCAGGGCGGTGATGGTGCCGCCGCAGGGAGCGTAGATCTCGTTTTCCATCTTCATGGCTTCCAGGACGCAGATCAGATCGCCTTCCTTGACGGTCTGGCCCACGGAGACGGCGACCTTCAGGATGTTGCCGGGCATGGGAGCGGCAACGGTCTCACCGCCGGAGACGGAAACGCCTGCTGCGGGAGCGGCCACGGGAGCGGCGGCCACAGGAGCGACAGCCATGGGTGCTGCCACGGGAACAGCCACAGGTGCGTAAGCCTCATACTCGGCAACGCACATAGCCTTGCCTGCTTCGACCTCCACCTCGTAGGTGCGGCCGTTCAGGGTAACTTTGTATTTCATGATTACTTGACCTCCTTGATGGAAATGAAGCGCAGCTCATTCAGGGGCTTACCCATCTTGTCAGCGACAATGGCCATGAGCATTGCGGCAGTCTTGGGCTCTACGTCGTAGAGCTTCAGCTGGCCTGCGGAGCCGGGAGCGGCAACAGGAGCAGCGGGAGCGGCGGCAGCGGGGGCTGCCACGGGGATGGAAGCGGCGTTGGCCTTGGCGGCGGCAGCTTTATCGGCGGCCTTCTTGTCCTTGGCAATGAAGAACTTGCCCATTGCCATGACCACCAGCATCAGCAGGATCAGGCCAAAGAAAACGACGGCATAACCCAGCAGGGCAACGACAGCAGCGTCGCCGATACCGATGTTATCCAGGGTGGAAGCTAACATCATAATGTTACCTCCTTAGCACTCAACGATGGTGTAAGTAGCCACGTTCTCTTCCTTTGCCTTACGCTCCTCCAGGAACTTCTCGGCCAGGTTGGGGAATGCGATGTAGCTCAGGACATCCTCGTCGGTCTTAGCCAGATCGCCCAGCTTCTCGCGGGTCTTCTCGACAACGGGCTCCAGGGTGTCGGCGTAGCGGACGGTCAGGGGCTGCTCGTCGCCCAGGATCTGCTTCTGGATCTCAGCGTTGATGGGAGCGGGGGTCTTGCCGTACTCGCCGCGGCAGTAAGCCTTGATCTCCTTGGAGACGGACTTGTAGCGCTGGCCGTCCAGCACGTTGCGGACTGCCTGAACGCCGACCATCTGAGAGGTGGGGGTGACCAGGGGAGGATAGCCCATATCGGCACGGACCTTGGGGGTCTCGACCAGAACCTCGTCGAAGCGGTCCAGAGCGTTGACCTGCTTCAGCTGGCTCAGCAGGTTGGACAGCATACCGCCGGGGATCTGATAGGTCAGGCACTGGGTGTCGGTAGCCATGGACTTGGGCATCAGGGTGCCGTCCTTGACGAAGTCGTCGCGAACGCCCTTGAAGTAGTCGGCCATCTTCTTGGTGCAGGCGTCGTCCAGATCCACCTCGTAGCCCAGCTGACGCAGAGCGTAAGCCAGAGTCTCGGTAGCAGGCTGGGAAGTGCCGCCGGAGAAGGGGGAGATGGCGGTGTCGATGATGTCCACGCCAGCCTCAACAGCCTTCAGGTAGGTCATGAAAGCCAGACCGGTGGTGGAGTGGGTGTGCAGGTCGATGGGCAGGTCGGGATGTGCGTCCTTGATGGCGGAAACCAGATCGTAGGCTTCCTGGGGACCCATGATGCCGGCCATATCCTTGATGCAGATGGTGGAAGCGCCCATTTCCTTCAGCTCCTTGACCATCTCCACGTACTTCTTGTGGGTGTGGACAGGGGAAGTGGTGTAGGACAGGGTGCCGGAAGCGATGGCGCCGGCGTTGACGGTGGCTTCCATAGCGACCTTCAGGTTGTTGGTGTCGTTCAGAGCGTCGAAAATACGGATGATGTCGATACCGTTCTCAACAGCCTTCTTGACGAACAGCTTGACGAAGTCATCGGGGTAGTGGGAGTAACCCAGAACGTTCTGACCGCGCAGCAGCATCTGCAGCTTGGTGTTGGGGGCAGCGGCGCGGATCTTGCGCAGACGCTCCCAGGGATCTTCGTTCAGGTAGCGCAGGCAGACGTCGAACGTAGCGCCGCCCCAGCACTCGATGGCGTAGTAGCCGGCCTTGTCGATGGTGGAGAGCATGGGCTCGAACTTATCGAAGGGCAGGCGGGTTGCGATCAGAGACTGGTTTGCGTCACGCAGAACAGTCTCCACAAACTGAACTTTTTGAGCCATTTTGTAAGTAACCTCCGTAGAATGGATTTTAAATGGAGGGTTCGAAACCTTTTCTGTGCTAATTTTTGGTAAAGAAACACAGAAAAGCCCCCGAACCGTCCTTGTATTTTAGACCAACGGCAAACAAGGGAGATTGCCAGCTGGTTAAAAACAAAACGATAGTTAAAAAAGATAAAAACTTCTGAAAATCAGCGCCAAAATTAGGCACTTTTTTGGAGAAAATCTACAGAAGTCCCAATCTTCACCACATACATATTAACACAAAGAAAAATAAAAGTAAATACCCTTTTTGCTTTTTCGGTACTTTTTTATCGTATTTTTGGTGACGGAAAAACGAGCCTGTACAGGGATATGCATCGGTTAAGTCCCCTGTAGGGCGGAGGCATGCCTCCGCCGGGCACGGACCAAACTGAGCGCTTCATAAAATGGGAATCTGCTGACAGTTACCTTTCAGCATCAAACCAGCGGCTCAGGGATTACGGCTGCCCGGCGGGGGCATGCCCCCGCCCTACATTATATATAGTATGATTGCAGCATCAAATCTTACAAAAGCGATTATCTATTGCAGAAAAGGCACATTGTCAAAAATTTTAAAATTCTGGCAGTAAAAATTTATCAGTTTCCATATTGATTTTCTTTTATCGATAGTGTAAGATAGAATCGCAAAATATGGAATACCAAATTGAAAATCCTGGGAAAACCCGGGTCTCAATGCGGTATTACTTTATAATTTATGAAAGAGGTTATAAGCTATGATCGATCTGAGCAAGTATGGCATCAACGGTGCTACCGAGATCATCCACAACCCCTCCTACGAGGCTCTGTTCGAAGCAGAGATGGATCCCACTCTGGAAGGTTATGAGAAGGGCCAGCTGACCGAGCTGGGCGCTGTCAACGTCATGACCGGTATCTACACCGGCCGTTCCCCCAAAGACAAGTACATCGTCATGGACGAGAACTCCAAGAACACCGTGTGGTGGACTTCCGACGAGTTCAAGAACGACAACCACCCCATGACCGAGCAGACCTGGTCCGTTGTGAAGGATCTGGCTGTCAAGGAGCTGTCCAACAAGAAGCTGTACGTCGTCGATGCTTTCTGCGGCGCCAACGCTGACACCCGCATGAACGTCCGTTTCATCGTCGAGGTGGCATGGCAGGCTCACTTCATCAAGAACATGTTCATCGTTCCCTCCGAGGAAGAGCTGGCTAACTTCGAGCCCGACTTCGTTGTTTACAACGCTTCCAAGGCTCAGGTCGAGAACTACAAGGAGCTGGGCCTGAACTCCAGCACCTGCGTTGCCTTCAACATCACCTCCCGTGAGCAGGTCATCCTGAACACCTGGTACGGCGGCGAGATGAAGAAGGGTATGTTCTCCATGATGAACTACTACCTGCCCCTGAAGGGCATTGCTTCCATGCACTGCTCCGCCAACACCGACATGAACGGTGAGAACACCGCCCTGTTCTTCGGCCTGTCCGGCACCGGCAAGACCACCCTGTCCACCGACCCCAAGCGTCTGCTGATCGGCGACGACGAGCACGGCTGGGACGACAACGGCGTCTTCAACTTCGAGGGCGGCTGCTACGCTAAGGTCATCGGCCTGGACAAGGAGTCCGAGCCCGATATCTACAACGCCATCAAGCGCAACGCTCTGCTGGAGAACGTTACTGTTGCTGACGACGGCGCCATCGACTTCGCTGACAAGTCCGTCACCGAGAACACCCGTGTGTCCTACCCCATCAGCCACATCACCAACATCGTCAAGCCCGTTTCCGCAGCTCCCGCTGCCAAGAACGTCATCTTCCTGTCCGCTGACGCATTCGGCGTTCTGCCCCCCGTTTCCATCCTGACCCCCGAGCAGGCTCAGTACTACTTCCTGTCCGGCTTCACCGCAAAGCTGGCCGGCACCGAGCGCGGCATCACCGAGCCCACTCCCACCTTCTCCGCTTGCTTCGGCCAGGCTTTCCTGGAGCTGCATCCCACCAAGTACGGTGAGGAGCTGGTCAAGAAGATGGAGGCCAACGGCGCCAAGGCTTACCTGGTCAACACCGGCTGGAACGGCACCGGCAAGCGTATCACCATCAAGGATACCCGCGGCATCATCGACGCCATCCTGGACGGCTCCATCCTGAAGGCTGAGACCAAGAAGATCCCCCTGTTCGACCTGGAGGTTCCCACCGCTCTGCCCGGCGTCAACCCCGCCATCCTGGATCCCCGGGACACCTACGCAGATGTCACCGAGTGGGAGACCAAGGCACAGGATCTGGCTGGCCGCTTCGTGAAGAACTTCGTCAAGTACACCGGCAACGACGCCGGCAAGGCTCTGGTGAAGGCTGGCCCCCAGCTGTAATTGACGGGCGCAACGCTCCTCTTACTTAAAAATGAAAACACCCGGCTCCGGTCGGGTGTTTTTGCGTCATAAGAAAAAAGTGATAAGAAAAAAGGGCTGAAATCCCCCGAAAACCAAAAATGCTGTCATCCTGAGCGAGCGCAGCGAGTCGAAGGAGCTTCGCACCGAGTTGTTGTTTGCAGCAGAAATCGGTGCCAAGATCCCTCGATTACGCTCGGGATGACAGCATTTTCAATGATTTTGCAAACGATACAGTAGGGCGGGGTCATGACCCCGCCGATCAGGTAACGAATTTGCTTGGTAAAAACGGCGCGAAATGTTGCGTTTCCGGTTCGAACGATACCGCCCAATGCAATCGGTGCGTCGGCGGGGGCAAGCCCCCGCCCTACAAGAAGCGCAGTGATGATTTTCGGCTGCGCAGCAAAGCAAAAAGGTTCAACCCCACCACAGCGGCCAGCAGTACGGCCCCGGCAAGGAAACGGGCATGGATGGTGTCATAAAATGCGGAAGCGTCGCCAAGCCCCGCCAGCCGGTCGCAATCCGCCAGCTGGAACAAAAGCGCCAAACCGCAGCACCCGCCGCTTACCGTGCAGCAGGTCAGACAGCCCTTCACCCGAAAGGAATGGGCGGCAAAAATCATGGCAAGGATGCCCAGCAGCAGACTCAAAAGGTTGTACATAGAGACCTCCTGGAAACGGGAAACCGTATCATGTGTCGAGCTTATAATAGTACAAAATCCCCGCCTCCGCATCCCAGAGGGCGAAGGTGAAATTGCAGGAATACCGGGAAGACCAGCTGTTGTAGCTTGCGGGGTCGCTGGCCTGGCTGTGCCGGTCCCGGAAATAGAAGTACCCCTTCTCCCCTCCCGGTATATCCACATCCAGAAGTGGGGGAATGCCCGCCGCGCCGCCGGTCAGGGGAAGTTCATGCCAGTATTCCCCCTCCGGAGTCTCCAAAGTGCATTGGATCTTCACGGTGGTCAGTCCGTCACCCAAAAAGCCGCCGTGGGTGTCGGAATTTTCCAGCACCACGCCGCCGCGGATCCCCACACCCAGGGTTCCCGCGATGTTGGCGATGACTGCCATATCCCCGCTGCGGACAGAGCAGGCGGTGCCGTTGATGGAGAGCACATCCTCTCCTTCCCAGACAAGGTCCAGGTCCTCCCACTGCCCCCAGGGGCCCCGGTAGACTTCCTCTTTGGAGATAAAGCTGCCCAGCAGAATGGGGATGGTCTGTTCATTGTCCCGAACCTCCACCAGGGTGTCCCCACCCAGGGCGCCTTCGTTGATGTCGGTAACGATGGCCGTATACTGCCCGCCGGGAGAATCCACCTCCCGGACCACTTTGCGGTATCCCATGACCGACGCAAACAGCCAGATGGGCGTCATCAGCACCAGCCCCAGGGTCAGCAGGACCGACAGCACCTTGCACAGCGTCCGCCAGATCCCCTTCGGCGCCCTGTGAAAAACAGACCAGCCGCAAAACGCCACGATCCCCGCTGCTATGCCGCCATACCGGGGCAGGGTCAGCATCAGGGTCAGGGCATGGAAAATGGCCAGAGGCAGCGCCGGGATGACAAGGGCGGAAGCTTCCCCTTCCCGCAGCTTCCGAACCAGAAAGATGCTGGCCGCGCTGACGGCAATGCAGTAAACCGGCCCGCTGAACAGCACAAATTCCACATTGGCCTGATTTGCAATCAGCAGACACAGGGGATAGACTGCCTGAACAAGCAGGTAAACCACGAGGGAACGTTTCATAGCGGCTCCTTTCCGAAAGAATCCTATCTCTGTAGGGCGGGGGACTTGCCCCCGCCGTCCCGGAATCTTACCGTTTCCAGGGATCGTCGTCCTCCACGAACTCAAACAGGTCGCCGGGCTGGCATTGCAGCTCCCGGCAGATGGCGTCCATGGTGCTCATGCGCACGGCTTTGGCTTTGCCGGTTTTCAGGATGGACAGGTTGGCGGGGGTCATGCCGATGCGGTTGGCCAGCTCCAGGGAGGTCATTTTCCGCTTCGCCAGCATCATGTCCAGATTTACAATGATCGCCATAGTGCACCTCACACCGTCAGGTCGTTTTCTTCCCGAATTTCCACCGCTGCGGCCATGACGTTTTTCACCACGCTGACCGTCAGGGCCAGGAAGGCCATGATGACCGCCAGGAACAGCAGGGGCTGGTAGAACAGGCCCGCGATCAGACACACCAGGCTGACTGCGGCGCAGCACCAGCGGATGCGGCGGAGAAAACGGACGTTCTCCGTAACGAAGACCGCCTGGTGCAGGATGTTGGACACCAGCCGGTCCATGCACCTCAGGGCGTACAGCACCGCCGGAACGCAGAGGTAGAAGCCGAAGCAAACCGCCGCCGCCCCGTGAAGCCCCAGAGGCCGGAAGATCTGATACCAGGAGAGCAGCTTGGGAAAGGTGAAGGCCAGCAGGACCACCATAGCCGCAAGAAAACGTCCGCACCAGAGGGTGCATTTTGCGCTTGTTTGAGAATTCATTTGTTAACACCTCCGTTTACCAAAAGTGTATCACGGAAATTATCGAAAATCAATAATTAATTTTCAAATATCAAGAATTACCCGACAACATTTTACAAAAACGCTTCACACAACTTCATAGGAACTTAATATTTTTCCACTTTTTTCGTTAATAATTTATCGGTATAATAAAGCCATAAAGAAAAACAACTTACCCCAGTCCGAACCCCGGACGGTTATTGATATCGATTACTTCCATCTTTTTCATTTTTTCCTCTCCTCTTTTCTTGTTGCAGAAACCGCGGCCGAGCAGCCGCGGTTTTTGCATTTTATGGGAGAACGGAAGGCTCCTTACCCCTAACGCCCCCAATTTCTATGCTTATCGGCTACACACTTGCATGGACACTGTAGGGGAGGGTCTTGACCCTCCCTAAGAGCGAAAGAAAGTACACAGTTTTTTCTGTGCAGACGGCCAAAATCTCCGTATTATCCAGCGGCTCAGACTATGCTATCAACACGGGAGGGTCAAGACCCTCCCCTACGGAATCTCCCGGAAACCCACATGCTGCGCAAATCCGATAAGCACAAATGGTTTTTCATGAAACAATATCCCACGGAAATGGGCTGCAAACAATAATTTTTCATAAAAAATCACCTCCGGGGCAGAGTATCCCGTAAGAGGTGATTTTTTGATTTTATCCTATTTGCGCACCATCTTTCTGTACCTGGTGCTGATCTTTGCCATCCGGCTCATGGGCAAGCGGCAGATCGGGCAGATGGAGGCGTCGGAGTTTGTGGTCACCATGCTGGTGGCGAATTTGGCGGCCATCCCCATGCAGGATGGGGCCATCCCTTTGTATTCCGGCCTGGTGCCCATTCTGACCGTGCTGGGCATGGAGCTGGTGCTGTCCGGGCTGATCATGCACAGCGTGGTTCTGCGGAAATTCTTCTGCGGCAAGCCCGTCATCCTCATCAACAACGGCAAGATCATCCAGGAAAACCTCCGCCGCACCCGGATCACCCTGGACGAGCTGACGGGCCATCTGCGGGAAAAGGACGTGCTGGACATCCGGACGGTGCAGTATGCCATTTTGGAGACCGACGGCAATCTGTCCGTTTTCCCCTTCCCCAAGGAGCGCCCCGCCAGCGCCAAGGACGCGGGCATCCAGGCCAGCCGCCAATACCTGCCCATCACCCTTGTGGAGGACGGCTACCTGTCCAAGGAAAACCTGCAAAAGGCCGGAAAAGATGAGACCTGGGTAAAAACCGTCCTGCAGCAGCATAACACGGATGTCCAAAGCACCCTGCTGCTGACGGTGGACGAAGGGGACCATGTGGTCTGGCTGGGAAAGGAGCCGAAATGAAGCGTAGCTGGATCGGATTTGCCCTGCTGGTGCTCCTGCTGATGGCGGGCCTGGCAGTGACCTGGGTCATGGATGCCATCCACGACCCCATCGCGGAGGATTTAGAGCAGGCGGCGGAGTGCGCCCTGCTGGGCGACTGGGCCAACGCGGAGCGGTTTTCCCGCCAGGCGGAAGAATCCTGGGAGAAATGGGAACATTTCCGGGCCTGTTTTGCCGACCACACCCCCGTGGAGGAGGTCAGCGCCGGATTCGCGGAGGTCCACGCCTACCGCGCCGCGGAAGAACATGCGGATTTCGCCGCCGCCTGCGGTTCCCTGGCGGAAAAAGTGGAAGCGGTAGGCGACGCCCACGGCCTGTTCTGGTGGAACGTGCTGTAGCTGGACGCATCGTTTCCGTGTAGGGGAGGGTCTTGACCCTCCCTTTATTGCTGCCGTTTTTCTCGGAGGGAGGAACCTTCGGGGCATCGGGGACGCCGCCCCTTACAAACGCATCCGTAGGGCGGGAGAAAAGCCTCCACCATATTTCTTGCGCCTTTCCCCGGAAGGAAAGGCTTTTTCAGGGAGGGTCAAGACCCTCCCCTACAGGCGGGACGGCTATTCGGTTTCTGCCGTGCCCTTCGCCAGGGCCACGATGGCTTTGCCCAGTTCCTCCGCCGCCAGCATGGCTTCGGCGTGGGTGTTCCCGGCGGCGCCTACTTCGACCAGCAGCGCGCCGCTGCATAGGTCCTGATTGAACCGCTGGGCCCGCAGCTGCAAGGGACGCATGATGCCGCCGGCCTGGCTTTCCAGCTGGGCGTGGAGCTTCAGCCCCAGGGACAAATTCTTCTCGTAATCCTCGTGATTGGTGCCCAGGACTACCATCAGTTGGGCAGAGGTCTCCCCGTTCACGGTGGCCTTGGTGCGCAGCTGGCCGTTTTCCCCACCGGAGGCGTCCCGGTGGAGGTCCAGCACCATTTGAATGGTGGGGTATTCCTCCAGATAGGATTTAATGGACTTCCGGGCGTCGGTGTAGGAGCCGTTGTAGGAGGGGTAGTCGTGAAGCTCCCGGTCCTGGATGGCGGTGATGCCGTTTTCCGCCAGGATCTCTCCCACCCGGCGGCCGATGGAGAGCATGTTGTAGCTTTCGTCCAGGGTGCGCCAGTCCGAAGTCTCCACATAGTCCTCCCCGGAGCGGGTATAGCTTTCCGTGGAATGGGTGTGCAGGATCAGCACGGTGGGCGCGTCCCCATACAGATCCCACTGCAAGGGTTCGGCCAAAAGCGCTTCGATATCCGGGGTTTTGTTGCAGGCGTAGTACAGTTCGATCTGTTCCGCATCGGAAAAGGACGGAATGGGTGGCTCGGTGGGTTCGGGGATCGCAGGAGCCGGAGATTCCATGAAATCCGGCGAAAAAACCTCCTGAGATGCGGAAAACCGGACGTTACGTCCGGTTTCTAAGTATATGAGGAAGGCGGCGGTATCCGGCTGGGTGAGCCAGGAAAGAATTTTTTCCGGCACCCCCGCGGCCCACAGCCGCAGCACAAGGGCGCAGGCGATGGCGGTAAGTCCCACCCGCCGTGCCCGATTGATTTGCCGCATAGCAACCCCCCTCTTTTGGAATGCAAAATTCAGAAAGATAAATGCAGAATCCTTTGCGAAGCTGTACGGCTCCTGAAGGGGAGCCTTTGGGCGCTTTCCCGCCGGTGCGGATGGCTGTCCTCATTCCGCGTTTCCCTTTGGCTTCCATTTGGGCCGGGAACGCAGTTCGACGCGCAGCTTTTGGAAAAATTCCGTCAGCAGGCGGCCGCATTCCTCTTCCCGAATTCCATATTCCACCTGCGGGTGGTGGTTGAACTCCATGTCGAACAGAGCGCACACCGACCGCACCGCGCCGCATTTTTTGTCCGACGCGCCGTAGACCACCCGGGGGATCCGGGCGTTGAGAATGGCGCCCGCGCACATGGGGCAGGGCTCCAGCGTTACGTACAGCGTGCACTCCCACAGCCGCCAGCCTCCCAGGTTCCGGCAGGCTTCGGAAATGGCTTCGATCTCCGCGTGAGCCAGGGCGGACTTGTCCCCCTCCCGGCGGTTGCGGCCCCGGCCTACGATCTCGTCCCCCCGGACGATGACGCAGCCCACGGGCACCTCCCCGTCGGCAAAGGCCTCCCTTGCCAGCTTCAGCGCTTCGTCCATAAAAATTTCGTCCATTGCTTCTCACTCCTTTTTCCATATCATAACCGAGAAACCGGAAAATGGGAAGCGGAAATTACGGATGCCAACAGTATAACAAAGCCTACGGGAAAATTTTGTCTAACGCCGTCCGACTGACGAAATCCAAATGATGGCGTATACTCAGGGCAAACACAATGAAAGGTGGATGCCCCATGTACATCGAATTTGAATACACCCTCTTCTCCGACCCCCAGGTGGAGGTTCCTGCCGGGTTTTGCCAGGAGTGCGGCTGCGAGTGCTACGCCCCCAGCCTGACCTGTCTGCGCTGTGAAAGGAGGGGTGCGTGATGACGCTGGTGGAATTGAGTTTCTGCTATGAGGAAGCGGCGGTTCCTCTGCGCAGGCGGCTGAAGGAACTGCGGCAGAAAATGGCAGCGGCGGAGGACCCGGAGGAGTTGTTCCACATCAAGCGCCGCATCGCGGAGCTGACGCCCATGCTGACCCAGATGAACGAACTGGCGGAGCTGACCGCCCACTACTACGACAGGGGGTACTGGCGCAGTGAAAAATATACCCTTTGAGGAATACACCGGCCCCCGTCTGCCCCGGGAGGTACAGCTAAGCCGGATGCAGCGGGTGATCCGGGAGGAGCTGACGGAATTGCAGCGCTACACCATCGTGGCCTATTATTTTCAGGAGAAGACCCTGGAACAGATCGCCCTGGAGCGCAGCGTCAGCAAGAGCACCGTATGGCGCACCCTGAAACGGGCGGAGCAGAAACTGAGACGGTTTTTGTCCTATTGATGCGCAAAAAATGCAGGGCGGGGGTATACCCCCGCCCTCAGACTGTCAAAAAACCATGTCATTGCGAGCCAGTGCGCACACTGGCGTGGCAATCTCCTGGATTTTCGTACATTTCTCTACTAAAATCGAGGGTTTTTACTTCTTTTGGGGGGATCGCCACACCAGCCTGCGGGCTGGT
>JAXJGV010000037.1:0-41974 GCA_036300205.1 Oscillospiraceae bacterium | reverse complement strand
TTCATTGACAAGTAACTGTATCATTGGTAAAAATACTTGCATTATCGAACGCTTGTGCTATAATTGTCTTATCAAAATCACGAAAGGGATAATGAGCGCTGTTGACATATATAGTGTGTTATGCTGGTAGAATCAACTCAACTGTTTTATTGGACCGCCCCTTCATGGTTCCCTTTCAGGTTTACCACGACGGCCTTAATACATTTCCATAGACATATCTTCCTGTTGCTCTTTCTCCGTTATATTCACATAATCCGCAATGATGCACAGAGCAGAATCGTAGCTCTGGCACTGGGTGATCCGCTGCCGCATCTCTCTAGCCTGTTCCTTCATACCATTCTCTTTCAGAATTCTGGAGGCAATCCCCATAAGATTGAAGATATTTCCATCCTCACCGATCAGCGGGCAGTCAGGTTTCGATTGCATTTTCTGATTCTGCTGGTACCCGCCAAGCTTGATGTCCACATAATCACTGAGCCACATTCCGCCAAACTGCTCGTTGGACTTTATGCGCCATGCTGCCAGCTTATTTATATCCAGCTGCACTTCCGGTGTGAATGGAAACAGCAGACAGGTGCAGCCCTCATGCCGAAATATGGAGATATCCTCAAACTTTGTTCCTCCTTGCAGGATTCCTTCTTCTGTCAGAAGCTGATTGATCCCATCCTGCCATTCCTGCAGCGAACCACCACAGCCCTGCAAAACAAGTCCTTCCTGCTCTCCCATCTGCCGAAGCTGATCTATGGTGATCTCCCGGATACTCATAGAGACTGTCCCTCCATTTTCGGAGCTGTCATCCCCAGCCGTTCTTCCTGAAGCTCCTGGCCTGTCAGTTTTCGGAAGCTGTCTACGCCGGGGATTGCTGCCAGAGTTCGGCCATTATCCCATTTGATATGGACGCTTCCCATATCATCCACGTGGTCAACCGTCCCTCTTGTACCCGGAGCAACCGCATAGGCATCTACCATGAGTTCAAGTTCCAGACGGGTTCCGGGTTGATACTGGAGCTGGATCTGGGCTGCTTCACGGGGTGTTGGTGCCTTATTCATACAGATCCTCCATATCGGATACATCGATGGGATGGGGTATTGTACGCTCACCAACAACGAGGAAGTCTAGCCATTCCACATCCGAGATATTCTCCGCAGAGATATTCCCGTACTTCTTGGTCTGGGCTTCACATTCCGGACAGATGCAGACCGCATCCCATCCGCTTTCTTCATCATCGGTATCCTCATCCATATCAAAGGCTTTCTCCCTGCCCGTACCGAAATTGATATAAAGAATCCCCCGGTCCGTCAGCACCGACCAGCGGTCAAGTCGCAGAGCCATGTCCTGGGTCGTGATCCGTCTGGCCTTTTCCTCCAATGCCTCCTGTTCCTCCGGAGTCAGATCTTCTGTCAGGAGAAGGTCAATCCGGCCATAGAGCTTCTTCCCTTTCTTATCCACCGACCATCTTGCAGAAAGGATCTTCTGGAACAGGGATTCTTCTGCAGCGGTCTCTGTATCCGCAAAGCAGAGTGCCATATCATGGATGATCCAGGACTGCATCCGCTGAACAGCATCGCCAATAACTTCTGCGTACTGAAGCAGCAGGGCATCGCTGGCCGGTTCCATTTCACCATCCAGTCCCACAAGCCATCCCCGGACAGGAAAAAAGCAGGTGCTTCCAAATTGTGCGGTGGATTTGATCAGCCGGTCAATTTCCAGCCGAAGCTCCGAGATTGACTTAAAGCCGCTGGATAAAATATGCACCTGAGCTATAATAGGTCGGGGCGGTGCAATCACAGAATAGATTGCTGACACAGCATCCAGCAGTGTCATTTCGCCTTCCAGTAGCCGCAATATAAAATACTCCAGCGGTGACTGGTATCGGAAGGTTGCTCCCAGATCTATCAGCGTATATTTCTCAGGCTCCCGGTCAAGTCCCAGTTTCCAGAGAGCCAGCTGGAGTTCTTCATACATGACAGGCGTATCTACCTCAGTCTGCTTATTGTGATGCTTCAGAATAATGGTGATCATTTTTTATTCTCCTTGCTTTGTAATTTCATATATCGTGATCGCAGGCAGTCCTCACCATTGCCCCAGCAAATAAAGCCGGATGATGGAAACGGACATCCGATACAGAGTTCGGATCTGCTGCATACTTTTCTCTCTGTCTCTTTTGGTGGAGTGGCATATCGCCGCCGTTCTGGATAGTATTTCTTTTTGCAGCAAGATGGCGCTATGCCGGTGCCCTTTTTAATGACTGTGCCATTTTCCTGCCTCCCTTCTGACAAACAAAAAAAGCCGGACATCCTGGAGCATTTGCTCCAAAATGTCCGGCTCAAATTTATTTGATAATTTTCTGAAAACTCCAATAAAAAAAGCGGTGCCCTTTTCGAGAATCCTCAGAGAATTCAAAAAAGGCACCGCAAATTTCGTTTCTGACGCAGCAAAACCAAGGCTGTATTCGAGAAATATCTATTACTGCAGGTATGATATCTATAGAATCGTCCAAAATCGTGTTCACATTTTACCCAAAATATTGAACTATTTACCAGTAAAATATACTGTAAAAATAAAAAGTGTACACTTTTCATCAACTTTTCTTAGTTGATATCTAAAGTGTACACTAATTATGGAGGTACCGGCCAGATTTGAACTGGCGAATGAGAGTTTTGCAGACTCTTGCCTTACCACTTGGCCACGGTACCGTATGAAATAAGGAACGCAAGTGGCGCGTTCCTTATCTTTTTGGAGCGGGTGACGAGGCTCGAACTCGCTACCTCCACCTTGGCAAGGTGGCGCTCTACCGGATGAGCTACACCCGCAAATTGGTGCCTCCGGTCGGAATCGAACCAACGACACGCGGATTTTCAGTCCGCTGCTCTACCTACTGAGCTACAGAGGCATATGAGGAAGTTTTCTTCCTCAATACGCAAGATGCGTTATTTAAATGGCGACCCGGAACGGACTCGAACCGTCGACCTCCAGCGTGACAGGCTGGCGTGCTAACCGACTGCACCACCGGGCCAAATTGGTGGTGGGAACAACAGGGCTCGAACCTGTGACCTCCTGCTTGTAAGGCAGATGCTCTCCCAGCTGAGCTATGCTCCCGTTCGTGCTTCGGTGTTTTGCGTTGCTCACCTCAGCGACGTGGTTTATTATACACAAATACCCCTGTTTTGTCAAGCACTTTTTTCGATTTTTTTCTGACAATTTTTTCAGGGAGCAATTTCCTGCATTTCCCACCGTTTTTTCCAATATCATTAAACTTTTTTCAGCAATTCCCGAATATCCTCAGGTGTGAACTGATAAACCGTGTCGCAGAACTGGCACTCCACGGGGAAGGGTTTTCCTTCCTCCATGATCTCCGTCAGTTCCTTGCTGCCCAGGCTGATGAGCGCGCTTTCCACCCGCTCCCGGGAACAGTAGCACTTATATTCCACCTCTGTGGTCTCCATGAACACAACGCCCAGGGTGCCGCAGACCTGGCCCAGGATGTCCTCAGGCGTCATACCCTGCTCCAGCATGGGCGTAACGGCGCCGGCACGCTGGATGCCCGCTTCCAGGGCGTCGATGACCTCATCCGGGGCGCCGGGCAGCAGCTGCACCAGATAACCGCCCGCTACCTTCACGCTCATATCCCGATCCACCAGTACACCCAGGGCGCAGGCAGTGGGCGTCTGTTCACTTTGGGCAAAGTAGGCAGTCACGTCGTCGCCGATCTCACCGGAAACCAGCTCGGTGGAGCCGATATAGGGTTCCTTCATTTGCAGGTCCCGGATGACCGTCAGGGTGCCGTCGGTGCCGACGGTTGCGCCCACGTCCAGCTTGCCGGGGTATTTTTCCACCAGGGGAACTTTCGGCTCGGTGACGCAGCCCCGGACATTGCCCTGGGGGTCAGAGACCACGGTGATGGTGCCGATGGGGCCGCCACCCCGGATCTGCAGGGTCATGGAGCCGTTGTCCACCTTCTGCATGTTGCCCATCATGGAAGCCGCCGTCAGGGCACGGCCAAAAGCTGCGGTGGCGTTGGGGGTGGTTCCCTGGATCTGGGCGCCCCGGCGGACCAATTCGGTAGAGCGGATGGCGACGACCTTCACAAAGCCGTCCATGCTCATGCCGCGAACTAAGTAGTCTTTCATTTGATTCTTCCCTTTCTCGCTTTGATATAGATTCGCTGTTCCCCTTCCCGGGGGGCTTCAAACAGGCGGTCGGCATAGACCCGGATGTGGGTAAAGCCTGCCGCTTTCAGATAGCCTGTCAGCTGCTGGGCTGAGTAGGCGTATTCGCAGTGTTCCTCAAAAGACCGTTCCCACACTGCCCCATGGCGCTGGAACAGGTCCATGCCGTAGGAGCAGATGTTGGTCTGCTCGTCGAATTCCCCCCGCCAGACGCAGTAAACGTCGTCGTCCTCATCCAAAAACACCTGGCCGTCCATGGCGCGGAGCTTCTCCGGGGTATTGACATCGAAGATAAAAATGCCGCCGGGGTTCAGGGCCTTGTAAACCCGCCGGATGGCCTCTTTGCAGTCTTTCGGGTCGGTAATGTAATCCAGACTGTCCAGGGCGCACACGGCCATGTCCACGCCTCTGGGCAGGCGCAGTTCCTGCAAAGGCTGGCAGACGAATCGGGGCTGGTTATCCAGCTCTGCGGCCTTCTGCTGGGCCACGGTAAGCATTTCCTCGGACATGTCCACGCCGGTGACCTGCAATCCCTTTTTCGCCAGAATGGCGGTCACAGAGCCTGTGCCGCAGGCCAGGTCCACGGCGGTCCGGGGGCGCAAGCCCTCCCGCTTCAGAATTTCATAGTAAAAATCGACAGTGGCCTCGTAGTCCACATCGTTGGTCAGGCGGTCGTAGCTTTGGGCAAGCTCATGGTAGGCGTCCATCGGCTCCCCTCCTCTTTCCTTTTGGCAAATTCATATGTGCGGCCTGCGGGCGGACGCCAGATCTGCCCCGGCAAACCGGAACGTACATAGAAAGCATCCCGACCCGTTTTCTGGGCCGGGATGCGAAAAAGCGTAGCTTAGCGCTTGAAGATGCTGAAGATCTCGTCGATGTCGCTCATATCCGCAGGCTTGGCGGGCTGACGGGAAGCGGCGACGGGAGTGTCGATGTCCTCGGGGACGAAGCTGGGAGCAGCGGGCTTGGCAGCTGCGGGCTTGGTGCCGGCGGAAGCCTTGGGAGCGAAGGAAGTGGTCTCGGGCTTCAGGTCAAAGCCGGTGGCGATGACGGTAACGCGCATCTCATCCTGGAAGTCCTCAGCGATGGTAGCACCAAAGATGATGTTGGCATCGGGATTTGCAGCTTCCTGCACGATACCGGCAGCGGTCTCCACATCGTCCAGGGTCATTTCGGTGGAACCGGTAACGTTCACCAGAACACCGGTAGCGCCGTTGATGGAGGTCTCCAGCAGGGGGCTGGAAACAGCGGCGGTAGCAGCCTGCTCGGCCTTCTCCCTGCCGGAAGCGGTGCCGACGCCCATGTGTGCGCGGCCTGCGTCCTTCATGACGGCGGAAACGTCGGCGAAGTCCAGGTTGATGATAACGTTCTTGCAGAAACCAACCAGCTCAGAGATGGAGGTCACAGCCTGCTTCAGCACATCGTCCGCGATGCCGAATGCGTTGGCGAAGGTGATCTTCTGGTCGGTGACGTACTTCAGGCGGTCGTTGGGGATGATGATCAGGGAGTCGACCTTGCCGTTCAGGTCGGCGATGCCCTGCTCTGCCTGGCGCATACGGTTGGCGCCCTCGAACTTGAAGGGCTTGGTGACCACGCCGACGGTCAGGATGCCTGCTTCGTGGGCCAGGTCAGCCACGATGGGAGCCGCGCCGGTGCCGGTGCCGCCGCCCATGCCGGCAGTGATGAAGACCATGTCGGTGCCTTCCAGAGCCTTGGAAATGGCAGCCCGGGATTCCTCAGCAGACTTCTTGCCGATCTCGGGCTTGGAGCCTGCGCCCATGCCGCCGGTCAGCTTCTCGCCGATCTGGATCTTATTCTTGCAGACGGATTTATTCAGATCCTGCTTATCGGTGTTCACGACAACGAAGTCAACGCCGCCCACACCAGCATCGATCATACGGTTAATAACATTATTGCCGGCGCCGCCGACACCGATCACTTTGATCTTAACAACGCGATCCTGTAAACTTTCGGACATATTACTCTTCCTCCTATGTATCTGTTCGCTGTCGCGGTTTTTCCGCTTACGACTCGTATTTTTACTCATGCTCTCTACATTCTATCCTTTATTTTGAAATTGGTCAATAGAAAATCTGCGGATTCGGCAAAATATTTACAAAATTATTACATCTCACGAGAAGGGGGTATAGCCAACCTGGGTCGGCCAGATGGTGAAGCTGATGTCCAGAATGCCGGACTGGTAGTCACTCATCTGCAAAATCACGTCGTTCATGCAGGCGATCTTATAGTCCAGCCGGGAGCTGTCGCCCAGATTGACCTGATAACGGGTGCCGTACCACAGGATAATATCGTCGATCCGGCTGACATCCACGCTGGCGGCGCTGCCGACGATATCGTTCTCTTCCAGAGCCTTCAGGATCTGCAGTGCGGCCGTCAGGCGCTGGGCGCCGGTGGTGGTGACGGGAACCACCTCGCCGCCTTCCTCTGTCTCCACAGGAGTAGCCTCGGTGGCTATTCCCTTCTCATCCGGCGCGGGGTTGTCCAGCGTGACGCCCAGGACCTGGGTGTGGCTGGAGGCCTTGGCATTGTTGCCCTGCTCCACCACCCGTCCGTTGGAATTCATCAGCCACCAGTCGCCGTTGTTGGATTTGATGGCATAGACCACGTCCGCTTCATCGATGATAATATTGACAGTATCCGGTAATTTTATACCGAACCGAACCGTATTCACATAGGGAAGATTGGCCTTGATCAGGGCCGCCGCTCTTGCGTGGCTGAAGGTCAGCAGATTGTCGCCCTCGTCGATGCCGCAGGCTTCCCGCACAGACCATTCACTGTACACATTGGCGCCGGAGACCGTGATGTGCTCCACCTTAAAGAAGACGGACAGTCCCATGACCAGCGCCACGACAATGGCTGTGACGGTGATCAGCTGCACCAGCAGGCGGTTGCGGTTGAAGGCCTGGGGCTGGGTATAGATCACAGCGGGGGTGGGCTGTTTGGGGTGGGACGACTTCTTTTTCGCCTTTTTGGCGGCGCTTTTCGCGGCGGACTGCTTGACGGTGTCAGCCAGGACGGCAATCGCGGACTTTTTCTTGGGTTTGGTCTTGCCGTAGACGCGCTTCTTATTGGAAATATCGTCCGGGTCCGCCTGGCGGGCAGGCCGCTTCTGCCTGGGGGGCGTTTGCTTTTGCTTTAACGGAGCTTTCTGCTTGGGGGCCTCCCGCCTTTGCTTGGGGGCCGCCTGCTTCGGACGCTGCTGCGCGCCGCTTCGCTGCTCCCCTGCCTTTCTGGCCTCGCCGCTGCCGGACTGAGCCGGACGGCGCTTGGCGGGTTCCGCCCCGGCGGGACGGGGCTTTTTTGCACCCTGAGGGGGCCTTGACGCGGTCTTGGGCGCTTCCTGCCGGGGACTGCGTCGGGCTGCTTCCTCCCGGGTCTTTTGTGTTGTATCCATATGTTTCCTCCTGGGGGTAACGGGGGTTATTTCTTTGCCAGCTCCTCCACAATGTCACAGATCCGTTCCGTGGAGTCCAGGCGCACCATGCTGTGCAGCTTCCGGGACATTTCCTCCCGGCGTGCTTCGTCTGCCAGCAGAGACTGAATCAGTTCATACATTTTTTCCGCGGTGCAGTCCTTTTCCAACACCACCACGGCGCCGCCGCCCTCTTCCAGGACCCGGGCGTTTTTCTCCTGATGGTTATTGGTAACATTGGGAGACGGGATCAGGATGCAGGGGGTGCCGGAGGCCGCGATCTCGTTGCAGGTGGCGCTGCCTGCCCGGCCGATGATCACATCGGCGGCTGCCATGACGGTGGGCATGTTGTAGATGTACTCCCGGATGTCCACAGCGGGACAGTGTTCATAGTCCACGCCGTTGTCCTTCACACGCTGGGGCATCCACTCCTTGCCGAAGCTGCCGGTGGCGTGAATGTGGTGGAAGGGGAAATGATCCTTCTGCTCCAGAGGCATCATGTCCGCCATGGTCTCGTTCATGACCTTGGCGCCCTGGCTGCCGAAGGCGGAGACCACTACATGGCCGGTGAGGCCCAGCTCTTTCCGGGCGTCTTCCTTGGTGGTATAGAGAAACTCCCGGCGGACGGGCATGCCCACCACTTCCACCTTTTCGGGATGTTTATAGTGCTGAACGCTTTCTTCAAAGGCCACCAGGACCCGGCTGGCCTTGTTGGCTGCCAGCTTGGTGGTGACGCCGGGGACGGCGTTGCTTTCATGGACGCAGGTGGGAATGCCCATGGACTGGGCGGCATAGAGGGCCGGGAAGCTGGCGTAACCGCCGGTACCGATGACTGCGTCGGGCTTAACGTCCCGGAAAATCTTCTTGCATTCCTTCACCGCGTCCAGCACGCATTTGACGGCGTGCAGGTTTTTCTTGATGGCGGCAAGGTTCTTCCCCCGGCTCAAGCCGGAACCGGGAAGGCACTTGACTTCGTAGCCTTCCTGGGGAACCAGTTTTTCTTCCATGTGGCCGGCAGCGCCGATGAACAGGATGCTGCTGTCGGGGTGGCGCTCCTTCATCATATTGGCAACGGCGATGGCGGGGTTGATGTGGCCCGCAGTGCCGCCGCAGGTAAAGATCAGGTTCATACGGTTTCCTCCTGAATTTTTCTCTGGTTTCTATGTCTGGATATACTCAAAACGATGCCCATTTCCCCCAAATTCACCGCCAGTGCCGTGCCACCGTAGGAGAAAAAGGGCAGCGCGATGCCGGTGGAGGGAAGCAGGTTCGTGACTACGCAAAGGTTAAGAATGGTCTGGACGGCGATGAGGGTCACAAGCCCAGCCGCCAGAACCGTGGAAAAGCGGTCCCGGGCATGGAGGGCGATCCAGTAGCCCCGCAGAATGGTGACGGCAAACAGCGCCACAATGGCAAGCGCGCCCACAAGGCCAAGCTCTTCACAGCAGATGGCAAAGATATAATCGTTGTACTGAAAAGGCAAATACAGGTATTTCTGCCTTGATTTGCCATAGCCCAGGCCGAACAGCCCGCCGGAGCCGATGGCATAGAGGGACTGCAAAATCTGATACCCGGTGTCGCCGGGATCCTGCTCCGGATGGAGCCAGGCCGTGACCCGGTCACCGGCATAGCCCATGAAGCTGATATAAACGATGACGAAGACCACAGCCGCCCCAGCCCCGGCCAGAAGCCATTTGGGACTGGTGCCTGCCACGAACATCATCACCACGGCCACCATGCCCATGAGCATAATGGCGGAAAGGTGCTTTTCCAGCGCCAGGGGAACCAGAATACCCATCAGGGCCATGCCGAAGCCCATGACGCCATAGCGGAATTTTTTCGCGTCCTGGCCGAACAGCCGGGTCAGCCGGGCAAACAGGACGATCATGGTGAACTTTGCCACCTCGGAGGGCTGGAACTGGATGCCCGCAATGTTGATCCAGCGTTTCGCGCCGTTGACCTCCTGGCCGATGACCAGAACGGACAGCAGCAGCGCGATGCTGACACCATACAGCAGCCATGCGGACCGGTACCAGACCCGTGCCGGGATGCGGCTGAAAAAGTACATGGCAACCAGGCCGATGGCGGCGCAGACTGCCTGTTTTTGCAGATATTTCGTAGAAATGGCGTAGCTGGTGTCGTACTCGCTCTGTGCGTAGCTGGCGGAATAGAGCATGGCCAGTCCTACGGTGAGCAGCAGGAGCACCAGAAACAAAAAGGGATAATCAACGCTTTCGCCCGTCCGCTTGTCAGCCGGACGGCGGTTCTCTTTGGCATGGAGGTCACGCTCCAACGCCATAGGGGGCTCCTTTCCGAAGTTGAACGGCATTGCAGGGCGGGGGCTTGCTCCCGTCTTTTGCCCGATTGCGGCAGGGGGCAGGCCCCCGCCCTGCAATGCTGGATTTAAATTATCCGATCAGGCCGCTGATGCCAAGCCAGGCCAGAACGCACATGACGGCAGATACGGCGGTAAAGCTCAAAACGATCTTTTCTTCCTTCCAGCCGCACATCTCGAAATGGTGGTGGATAGGAGACATCTTGAACAGGCGCTTGCCGTGGGTCAGCTTGAAGTAGGTAACCTGCAGGATCACGGACAGGGTCTCGCAGATGTACACAAAGCCCACCAGGATCAGAATCAAAGGCATCTCCAGCGCGAAGGCCATGGCGCAGACCACGCCGCCCAGGAACAGCGAGCCGGTATCGCCCATGAAGACCTTGGCGGGGTGCCAGTTATAGAACAGGTACGCGATCAAACCGCCCACCAGGGAAGCAGGCAGCAGGGCCAGCTCGTACTTGCCCACAGCCACGGAAGCGGCGGTGAAGAACACCATAACGGGCAGGGTGACGCTGCTGCACAGGCCGTCCACACCGTCGGTCAGATTGACGGCGTTGACACAGCCCACCATGACAAACATGGCGAAGAAAATGTACACGATAGGATGCAGGTTAAAGCTGACGTTCAGGAACGGGATGTACAGGTGGGTGTCCATGGCGCCGGACTTGTACATGGCGTACAGGAACACGGCAGACACCGCCATTTGCAGCATAGCCTTCTGCAAAGAGGTCAGGCCCAGATTCCGCTTGTATTTCAGCTTGGTAAAATCATCCAAAAATCCGATAAATCCATAGCAAAGGGACAGGATCAGGACAAAAAACACGGTGTAGTCTTCCATGGTGAAGGCATTGAACAGCAGCACCAGAATGGATGCGAAAATGAACATCAGGCCGCCCATCATGGGAGTGCCGGCTTTATAATTGTGCCAGGTGGGGCCGACTTCCCGGATGGACTGTCCGGCTTTCAGCGCGCGCAGAACAGGGATCAGCAGGCGGCCAAACACAGCAGACAGGATACAGGCAACAACTGCCGCGGCAATAACTCTCGTCATATTCAGTTTCCTCCGTTATTTCTCTTCTTTCAGGAACGCGTCCAGCACCCGCTCCAGGTGCATACCGTGGCTGGCCTTGAACAGGATCACATCGCCGGGCTTGGCCGTCCGCTTCAGGGCTGCCGCCAGCTCCTCCTGGCTTTCAAAGGCCCGGCCCATGGATTCAGCCATGCCGCCGGTGATGGTGCCGTCCACCACCCGCTCCGCATGGGGGCCATAGGCGAAGACCATGTCCGCTTTTTCGGCGGCAATGCGGCCCACCTTGTAGTGTTCCGCCGGAGCGCAGTCACCCAGCTCCAGCATATCGCCCAAAACGGCGATGCGGCGGCCGGGCCGGTTTCCCAGGACGCCCAGGGCGGCGGCCATGGACTCGGGGCCTGCATTGTAGCAGTCGTTGATGATGGTGTACTCCCCTGCCTTGTAGATCTCCTGACGGCCGGATATGTTGCGGAACCGGGCCAGGCTCTCACGGATGCGTTCCGGAGGAACCGCCAGCTTCAGCGCTACGGAAACAGCTGCCAGAGCGTCGTTCACATAATGCTCGCCTTCCAGATTCAGCTCCACCGGGAAGGACAGGCGTCCGGCTTCCGCCTGGAAGCGCAGGACATCGCCCTCCTGCTTCACGTTCAGGCCGCGAACGTCGCAGCCTTCCGACTGTCCGAAGTAGGTGATCCGCTGCTGGGGCTTCTCATCCAGGCAGCGCAGCAGGGTATCGTCGCCGTTGAGCAGCAGCAGACCGTTGGGAGACATGCCCTCCACGATCTCCATCTTGGCGGTACGAATGCCCATCTGGGTGCCCAGAAACTCAATGTGCATGGTACCGATGTTGATGATGACCGCCACATCAGGATGGGCGATATTCGACAGGTAGGCGATCTCCCGGAAATGGTTCATGCCCATTTCCAACACCGCCACCTCGGTGTCCAGGGGCATGGCCAGGATGGCCATGGGCATACCGATGTCGTTGTTGTGATTGGCGGGGGTCTTGCTGACTCTGAAAGTGCTTTCCAGCACGGTGGCGATCATTTCCTTGGTGGTACTCTTGCCCACGGAGCCGGTGATGGCAACCACCTTTGCGCCGATGCGCTTCAGCTCCTCCCGGGCAATGTCACCCAGGGCCGTTCGGGGATCGTCCACATAGATAGCGGGATAGTCCCCCACCTTCCGGGTGCACAGGACCGCGGCCGCTCCCTTCTCCATGGCGGCAGGGATAAAATCGTGACCGTCCCGCGCGCCCTGCAGCACGATGAACAGCTGTCCCGGCTTCAGGATCCGGGTATCGTTATTTGCGCCGAAAAATTCTATGTCGGCATATTTTTCTTCCACAGTGCCGCCGCACCATTGGGCGGCCTGACGAAGGGTGATGTTAGCCATTTTGATTCCTCAATTCTTCCAGGTGGGCTGCGACTTCCTCCCGTTCATCCAGGTGGTGCTTTTGGCCGCCAATATCCTGATACGTCTCATGGCCCTTTCCTGCAAGTACAATTATATCATCTTTTTTCGCAATGTCCATAGCATATCTGATGGCCGCACGGCGATCTTCCATAACAATATATTCCCCGTGTTCCTTTTTTACCCCTTTCAGGATATCTTCGATAATCGCCATGGGGTCTTCGGTGCGGGGATTGTCGGAGGTGATGACGGCAAAGTCAGACAGTTTCACGCCGATTTCGCCCATAATGGGACGCTTCATGGGATCCCGGTCGCCACCGCAGCCAAAGACGGCAATGACCCGGCCCTTGCAGAAATCCTTGACGGAGCTGAGAACGTTTTCCAGGCCGTCGGGGGTATGGGCATAGTCAATGAGGACGCTGTAGGGCGTACCGGGGGTGGGAACCACTTCCACGCGGCCCTTGACGCCCTGGGCCGTTTTCAGCGCTTCGGCACAGTCAGCCAAAGAAATACCCAGCTGTTTGGCCGTGGCCATGACCGTCAGGGCATTGTACACCGTAAACTTGCCGGGGATGGGCAGGCTCACCGCCACCTCTTCGCCGCCGGAGACGGCGGTAAAGTGAATGCCCTCAGACAGAAGCTCCAGCTCCTTTGCCGTCAAGTCTGCCTTTCCCGTTACGCCGGTGGTCAGTACAGGGCAGGCCGCGGCAGCCAGGATTCTTCTCGCGTAGCTGTCGTCGGCATTGACCACCGCCTTATCGCAGCGGCGGAACAGCTCCGCCTTGGCGTCGCAGTAGGCGTCCATGGTCTTGTGGAAATCCAGATGGTCTTCCGTCAGGTTGGTGAAGGCCGCGACGTCGAAATGGACGCCGCCGATGCGCTCCAGAGTTACCGCGTGGCTGGAAACCTCCATGACCACATGGGTACAGCCCGCGTCCCGCATCCGGGCAAAAAGGGCCTGCAATTCAAAGCTCTCCGGAGTGGTGCGCTCGGTGGGGATGACTTCGTCGCCCACCATGTTTGCCATGGTGCCGATGAGACCCACCTTGGCCCCAAGGGTCTTCTCCAGCACCTGCTTTAACAGCAGGGTGGAAGAAGTCTTGCCGTTGGTGCCGGTAATGCCGATCATGGTCATGGACTTGGCGGGATGGCTGTAGAAATTACAGCCCAGCAGCGCCAGGGCCAGGCGGTCGGATTCCACCAGGATATAGGGCACATCGCCCTCCGGCTTCTTCGCCGTGACCACTGCCGCCACGCCCTTGTTCATAGCCATGGGGATAAAACGGTTGCCGTCGGCCGCGAAGCCGGAAACGGCCACAAAGAGGCTCCCTTCCGTCACCTTCCGGGAATCGTAATATACATTTTGAATGTCCTGTTCCAGGTCGGCGGTGCATTCCAGAACAGAAATACCGGTTAAAAGTTCCTTTAGTTTCATATTGTTTCCTCCAAACACCTTGTGTCAGAAACGCTTCCGCGCAAGCCGGGGCGGCCTGCCGTGCTTAGGTTGTGTCCGCTAATCTCTCGCTGTGGTATCCGCAAATTCCAATGTAATGGTGGTTCCCATCGGCACCTGGGTATCCGCGGGGATATTTTGGGCCGTTGCGGTGACCGTTGTGGAAATTGCATCGTTCCCCGTTACCAGGATATACAATCCCAGCTTTCCCGCGGCATCCGCGGCCTGCTGGCGGTTCATTCCCGTGAAGTCCGGAACCGCTGCCAGTTCTTCGGCCGGCTCCTCTCCCAGGTACAGCAGTACTTCGCTGCCGCCGGGGACGGTCTGGCCCACGGCGGGAATCTGTCCGGTGACGGTTTCCCCGGAACCGGAAAATTTTGCCGTTAAGCCGATTTCCTTTAGTTTACGCTCTGCATCCGCCGCTGTCAAGTCAGTCAAATCTTCCATAACGATTTCCTTCCCGGCGATCTCCTCTTCCGAGAAGGTGCGCTCTACACCCAGATACGGCAGGATGTCCGCCATCACCGCTCCCACCGTAGGGGCCGCCATGACGCCGCCGGAGATATAGATACCCGTTTCCCGGGAGGGTGTATCCAGCGCCACCAGAACGATGTACTCCGGGTCATCCATTGGCGCGATGCCCACGAAGGAGACGATCTTGTCCTGGACACGCTGTCCGTTTTCGTCGAAAACGTCGATCTTCTCGCTGGTGCCGGTTTTCCCGCCGATGGAGAAGCCCGCCACCTTGGCGTTTTTCGCCGTGCCTTCGGTGACAACGGATTCGATCAGGGTGCGCATGGTGTCGGAGGTCTCCTGGCGGATGGTCTGACGGACCACGGTGGGTTCGGCTTTCATCACGGTATTCCCGTCCGCGTCTACGATCTCGGAGACGATGTAGGGTTCCAGAAGATTCCCGCCGTTGACCACCGAAGCGATGGCCCGCACCAGCTGTAAGGGCGTGATCTTAAAGGTCTGGCCGAAGGAACCGGAGGTCAGAGAGGCGGTGCCCCACTTGTCCGTATCCGTCACCAGAGATTTGTCGAAGAAAATGCCTTTGCTCTCGCCCGTCAGGTCGATGCCGGTTTTCTCCAGGATGCCGAACTTTTCAATATATTCGTAAAACCGTTCGCCCCCAAGTTTCAGGGCGATGTGGGCAAAGGCGATGTTGCAGGAGTTTTGCAGCGCCTGGGGCGTCTGCTCCGCGCCGTGGCCTGTGGAGCGCCAGCAATGCAGCAGCTGGGCACGTCCTGGGATCTGCTCCGAACCGGAGCAATGGAAAGAAGTATTCAGGTCGATGGCCCCGCAGTCCAAAGCCGCCGCCATGGTCAGCACCTTGAAGGTGGAGCCCGGCTCGTAGCCGTCAGACAGGACCCGGTTGCGCCACTGTTTCAGACGCGCCGCGGAAAGGGCCTCGGTGTAGGCTTTCTTCCCCGTTTCGTAGGCTTCGCTGCCTTCGCTCTGGGACAGGTAGCTTTGTTTCAGCTGTTCCACTTCGGCAGCCGCATCGGGATCGGCCAGTTCCAGGTAGTTATTGGGATCATAGCTTCCCAGGGTCGCCATGGCCAGGATTTCCCCGGTCTTACAGTTCATAACCAGGCCGAACGCACCGTTTTGTACATCGTAACGGGCAATGGCCGCTTCCATCTGCTTTTCCAGGCAGGCCTGGACGGTGGTATCTATGGTAAGAATCACACTGTCTCCCTGACGGGAGGAAATGTAATTTTCGTAGGAAAAGGGCATATCCATTTCATTATTACCCTTGGTGGTGATGACCTTCCCGGTGCTTCCGGCAAGGTAGCTGTTATAAGCGGCTTCCACCCCTTCCGAGCCCTCGTTGGAGGCGTTGGTAAACCCGATGACCTGGGCGGCCAGAGTCCCAAAGGGGTAGGTCCGCTGGGAGGTCGGTTCCAGGTGGATGCCGGAAATGTCGTTTTCATTGATGTAAGCGCGGATGGCCGCGGCAGTCTCCTCGTCGATGCGGGTGCCGACCTGCTTGTAGCGCTGTTTGATATCCGCCGCCTGCTCCGCGATCCAGGCCGGGTCTTTGTCCAGGATCTGTCCCAGGACCCGGGATATCTCCTCAATATCCGCTTTGGACTGCTTCAGTTCGTGGGGATCCAGATACACGTTTTCCACGCTGACCGAAGTGGCCAGGATGTTCATGTTCCGGTCGTAGATGTCGCCCCGGTGGGCGGTGACTGTGGTGGTGCGGGTCTGGTTGCGCAGGGCAAGTCCCGCGTAGTAATCGTAGCTTTCGATCATCAGGTCGTACAGCCGCCAGCCCACCGGCACAAAGGCCAGCAGTCCCAGCAGCAATCCTACCAGCAGGATCCGCCTGTGCTGTCCGCTGTTGAGCCGCAGGCGGTCATATCCCTTCGACTGTTTCCCCATAACAACGCTCCTTACCAAGAATGGGCAGCAAGGGAATCCCTCGCCGCCCATTGCAGCTGTTATCTTAATTGTATGGGGCGGAAGCCGGTTTATGCAAAGAGTCCCTCCAGGAACCATTTGATCTGATCGATCTTATTCGGTACAGGCTCCGGCTGGGGAACCGTCACGATGACGGATCTGGTCTCCAGCTCTTCCTTGGGTACCAGGCCCAGAGCCAGGGCTTTGGTGCGGATGTCCTCAAGGTCATAGCCGGAACGGTAAGTCTGGGTCAGCTCCGCGTTTTCCCGCTTCAGCTGAGAGACATAGTTGGACATGGTCTCGTATTCTTCCCAGTCATCCCGCAGCTGCAAAGCGCCGGTGACCATGACAGCCAGCATGATAATGGCTACCACGATGCCGCCAAGGGCCACGGGATCCACATAGATCTTCTCGATCTTTTGCAGCCGGGCAAGGGGCAGCTTGGTTTTTGCCTTTTTCTTTTCCTTTTGCAGTTCCAACTGCCGGGCTTCACTGCCGTGGACGTAGAACTGGCCAACATATTGGATCTCGGGTTTACGAGTCATGGCTGTCTCCTCTTTTGGATGCTTAAAGTTTCTCGCAGATCCGCAGCTTCGCGCTTCGGGCTCTGGGATTGCGCTCCAGTTCTTCTTCCCCGGAAACGATAGGCTTGCGGGTAATGATCTTGACCTGGGGTTTCTTCCCGCAGACACAAACCGGGAAGTTGGGCGGGCAGGTGCAGCCCTTGGCCGCGTTTGCCATGGCGTTCTTCACGATGCGGTCCTCCAGAGAATGGAAGGTGATCACCGCAAGGCGGCCGCCCTTGTTCAGCCGGGGGATGGCGTGCTCCATGACCTTTGCCACGGAGTTCAGCTCGTCGTTGACGGCAATGCGGATGGCCTGGAAGCTGCGCTTGGCGGGATGCTGCTTCTCCCGGAGGGCGGATGCGGGCATGGCCCCGCGGATGATGTCCACCAGCTCCAAGGTGGTGCGGATGGGAGCCGTCTCCCGGCGGCTGCAAATGGCAGCGGCGATCTTGGGCGCGTAGCGCTCTTCGCCGTATTCATACAAAATCTTTTTCAGGTCTTCATAAGACCAGGTGTTGACCACAGTGTCCGCGCTGAGGGAATCTTCGTTGTTCATGCGCATGTCCAGAGGGGCGTCCACCATGTAGGAAAAGCCCCGTTCCCCGTCGTCCAGCTGGGGAGAGGAAACACCCAGGTCCAGCAGAATGCCGTCCACCCCTTCGATGTCCAGATCATCCAGGACTTTGGCGATCTCGCAGAAGTTGGAATGCACCAGCGTCACCCGGTCTTCCCAGGGCTTCAGGCGTTCCGCAGCGGCTTTCAGGGCTACCGGATCCCGGTCGATGCCAATGTGGCGGCCAGTGGTAAGCTTTGCCGCGATGCGGCTGGAATGGCCCGCGCCGCCCAGGGTGCCGTCCACGTAAATGCCGTCAGGCTTGATGTTCAGGCCCTCGATGCACTCCTCCAGCAGTACAGAAACATGATGAAACTCACTCATAGGCCGATTGCCTCCAAAGATGCCAGCAGTTTTTCCGGGGTCAGGTTCTCGGCCTCAAAGGTCTCGAATTCCTTGGCATCCCAGATCTCCGCCTGACCGGCCCGGCCTACGATCATCACTTCCCGGTCAATGCCGGCGTAGTTCAGCAGGAACGGTGTGAGGCTGAAACGGAACTGCCTGTCGGGGGTGCACTCCGCGGCGTTCATAAAGATCAGGCTGGTGGCGCCTGCACGCTGGGAGATGCTCAGGGCGTTGAAGTTGTCGGAAAGACGCTGCCATTCTTCGGCAGTGTAAATGGTGAGACAGCGATGACCACAGTTGACGCCCAGGGTGACGAAAAACGTCTCTCCCAGTTCGCCGCGCAGCTTGGCAGGGACGAAAAGACGGCTCTTATCATCCAGCTTGGCGCTATATTTCCCGATCATGTGCTCACCTCCATTCCCTTTTACTCCACTTTACTACCCTTTTGCTCCAATTACAGACAGTATACTACCCTCGAAACGAAAAATCAATCTTTTTCTTACTGTTTTTATGCTTTCCGTGGAAAAAACAGGCATTTTCGAACACGTGTTCTATAAAATTAAGAGCAAAAGGAAACCTCCCCCTCCTCCAGCCGCAGCTTTACCCGGCTGGGTTTCCGGGAACAGCGGAGCAGGAAACTGGCCAGGGGGCCTTCCACTTCCGTCTGCACCAGGCGGCGAAGCTGCCGCGCGCCGTCTTTTCCGGGGCATTTGCCCAGAAGGAATACCGTCAGTTCCTGGGGGAATTGGAGCTGAGTACCCAGGGCCGCAGTGCGGTCCTGAAGCTGGCGGAGGTACTTCCAGGCGATGGCTTCCATGGCCCCCTTGCCCAGGCTTTCAAAGTGCACCGTCTGGTCGATACGGCCCAAAAACTCAGGCGAAAAGGCCTGCCGCAGAGCCTCCCCCATTTCCGCTTCCCTGCCCACGGCGCAGAAGCCCAGTCCGTCGCCCCGGACCTGGCTGCCTACGTTGGAGGTCATGACCACAATGGCATTCTTGAAGCTGACCCGGCGGCCTGTGGAATCGGTGAGGACGCCTTCTTCCATGATCTGCAGAAGAATGCCCAATACGTCCGGATGGGCCTTTTCCAGTTCGTCCAGCAATACCAGGCAGTAGGGGCGGCGGCGCACGGCCTCTGTCAGCTTGCCGCCCTCTTCATAGCCCACATAGCCGGGAGGCGCGCCGATGAGCCGGGAGACGGACTGTTTCTCCATGAATTCCGTCATATCCAGACGGATCATGGCTTCCCGGCTGCCATAGACCTCCTCCGCCAGCGCCCGGCACAGCTCGGTCTTGCCTACGCCGGTGGGGCCGGTGAACAGCAGGCTGGCAATGGGCCGGTTCGCGTCCCGGATGCCGGAATAGCCCCGGCGCACCGCCTCCGCCACAGCGCTGACCGCTTTTTCCTGCCCCACCACCTGGGCAGACAGCAGGCCCTCCAGTCCCAGCAGCCGTTCCTTTTCTCCTGCCGTCAGGCGGCCCACGGGAATGCCGGTGCGGGCAGAGACCACCCAGGCGATATCCGACGCCGTGACGCTGCGGCCCCGGCGGCTGCCTTCGGCGGGCTTGCTTAAATTCTGCATTTTATCCCGGAGTTCGGCGGCTTTTTCAAATTTCCGCTCCCGAACGGCCCCCTGCAGTTCTTCTTCCAACTCCTTCCGGGCCGCGCCGCCGCGGGAGGACTGCATTTCCTCCATCCGTGCCCGGGCCGCCCCCTCGTCCAGCAGGTCGATGGCTTTGTCCGGCAGATACAGGTCGGGAAGATACCGCACCGACAGTCGGATGGACTCCTTTAAAGCGTCCTCCGTAATGCGCAGGTGATGGTGCCGTTCCAGGCCGGGTTTCAGGGCCCGAAGGATGGCAAGCGTAGCATCCTCGCTGGGCTCCTCCACTGCCACCGGGCGGAACCGGCGCTCCAGAGCCGCGTCCTTTTCAATATATTTGCGGTATTCCTCCCGGGTGGTGGCGCCCAGCATTTGCAGCTCCCCCCGGCCCAGGGCGGGCTTGAAGATATTGGCCGCATCGATGGCGCCCTCGGCGGCGCCGGCGCCCACGATGGTGTGCATCTCATCCACAAAGAGGATCACGTCCCCGTTGCGCCGGATCTCCGACAGCACATCCCGCAGCCGCTCCTCAAACTCCCCCCGGTATTTCGTCCCCGCCACCAGGCTTGCCATGTTCAGGCTCACCAGCCGTTTTTCCTTCAGCTGGGGCGGGACATTGCCCATGGCCATCCGCTGGGCAAGGCCCTCCGCGATGGCCGTCTTGCCTACTCCCGGTTCGCCTACCAGCGCCGGGTTATTCTTATTCTTTCGGCACAGAATGCCGATGACGGTATCGATCTCCTTTTCCCGTCCGATCACCGGCTCCATGGTGGACGCCTTGGCGATTAGGTCTTCGCTGAACTGTTCCAAAAGTCTCGTTGTGACCGCCTCCTTTTTTCCTTTCACGGTAGCTGTCTGCTCCCAGCGCAGATAGTCCACTGTATGGGTAAACAGCGCGTCGGCGCTGACACCGTTGAGCTGCAGCAGTTCCCCTGCCGCAGAAGTTTCCCGCCGGGCCATGGCCAGCAGCAGATGATGGGGCTGGATCTCCCGGCTGTTTTGCTGCTTCGCCTCCTGGGCGGCGCTGTGCAGAATGGTTTTGGCCTCCCTCGTCAGTCCCTGGGGCAGGGGCAGGTCCGGGGTGCCCGCTCCGTAAAGCAGCTGGGCCATGGCCTCCGTCAGATCCGGGTCCACCCCCAGCAGCCGCAGCACCTGTCCCGTGGCCCCCGGCTCCCGCAGCATCACCAGCAGCAGATGCACCGAGCCAACATAGCTGTGACCCATACTTCTTGCTTTCTGCGCGGCACGCTGGATCAGGTCGGCCGTCAGTGTATGATATCGCACACGATCCCTCCTAGTTAGCCAAAGGTAACTCAAAAAGTACTCCCTTTTCCGGAAAATCATCGCCAAGGCATGATAAAATTATTCATAATTTTTTCGAAAAAAGGAATTGCATTTTCTGAAATACATGCTACAATGAAGGTACGTTACATATATAACGTGAAACACAAACAAGATTTTTTGGAGGTAAATATCATGGCATACGTTATCACCGACGCTTGTGTCGCTTGCGGCTCCTGTGCTGAGCAGTGCCCCGTTGAGGCTATTTCCGAGGGTGAAGGCAAGTACGTTATCGACGCTGATGTCTGCGTTTCCTGCGGCTCCTGCGCTGATCAGTGCCCCGCTGAAGCTATCGAGGAAGGCTAATTTTCTTCAAAACCCGAGATTGGCCTGCGCAAATCTTGCGCAGGCCAATTTTTTATTGTATAATACCTGTATCTTATTTTTGCGGAGGAACACATGGAGCACCTTCCTAACGGATTTACCCTGGAACAGGCTGAGGGCGCTTTCCCTCTGGGCACCGATTCCATGGTGCTTTCCCATTTTGTCAGGCTGCCGAAAAACGCGGCGGTACTGGATTTCGGCTCCGGCTGCGGCACGCTGGGCCTGCTGCTGTGCAGCAGGGACGAGCACTGCCGGGTCACCGGGATCGAGCTGGACGAAAACGCCCACCTGGCCGCTCTGGAAAATATCCGCCGCAACGCCCTGACCTCCCGTATGGAGAGTATATGCGCCGACCTGCGGTCGGTATCTGAAAGGTTTTCGCCGGGCAGTTTTTCCTGCTGCGTGTCCAATCCTCCCTATTTTTCCGGCGGCCCCGCCAGCAAGGCCACGCCCCTGGCCCGGCGGGAGGACACCTGCACCTGCGCCGACCTGTTTTCCGCCGCCGGGTGGGCGCTGAAATACGGCGGTGATTTTTTCCTTGTCCACCGTCCGGAGCGGATGGCGGAGCTGATCGCCCTGGGGGCAAAAAACGCCATGGAAGCCAAGCGGCTGTGCCTGGTGCACCACAGGCCGGATTCTCCCGTGAACCTGATCCTGCTGCAATTCCGCAAGGGCGGCAGGCCGGGCCTTATGTGGGAGGAGATCACCCTGCACAACGCCGACGGCTCCCCCTCTTCGACTTATAAAGAAATCTATCATATTTAAGCGGCTCCCCTTGAGAGGAGCTGGCAAAAATCTATGATTTTTGACTGAGGGGTGTTTCTGCATTCTCCGCCTTCGCAACCACCCCTCAGTCACCTTCGGTGACAGCTCCCCTCAAGGGGAGCCATTCCTGTTCTACACTAACCAAACTACAAGGAGGCACATCATGGCCGGAATGTTATATCTCGTCCCCACGCCCATCGGCAATCTGGGGGACATTTCCATCCGCTGCCGGGAGACCCTGGAAAACGCGGACTTCATCGCCGCAGAGGATACCCGCGTCAGCCTGAAGCTGCTGAACCACCTGGGCATCAAAAAAAGCCTTGTAAGCTACTATGAGCATAACAAGGCGTTCAAAGGTGATAAAATCGTGGACCGCATTCTCGCCGGTGAGACCTGCGCGCTGGTGTCCGACGCGGGCAGCCCCGCCATTTCCGATCCCGGCGAAGACCTGGTAAAGCAGTGCGCCGCCGCCGGAATCCAGGTCTGCGCCATCCCCGGCCCCTGCGCCGCCATTACGGCCCTGAGCATCTCCGGACAGGCCACAGGCCGGTTCTGCTTTGAGGGCTTCCTGTCCACCGCGAAGAAAAGCCGCCGGGAGCATCTGGAATCCCTGAAAAAGGAACCGCGCACCATGATCTTCTACGAAGCTCCCCACAAGCTGGTGACCACTCTGGAAGACATGCGGGATGTTTTTGGCCAGGACCGTCCCATCAGCCTGTGCCGGGAACTGACCAAGCTCCATGAGGAAGTGGTCCGCACCACGTTAGGCGCGGCTGTGGAGAAATATACCGAGAATCCCCCCAAGGGTGAATTCGTGCTGGTGGTAGCCGGCGCTCCTGAAGAAGTAAAGGAAACCGCCTCCGAGGGCGACGCCGCCGCCCGGGTCGCCCAGCTGATGGCGGAGGGACTCAGCCGCAAGGACGCGGTAAAGCAGACCGCCAAGGAGCTGGACCTGCCAAAAAACGTGGTCTATGACATTGCGCTGAAAGAATTCGAAGAATAACAAGCAAAAAAACCCTGAACGGCAGCCGCCATTCAGGGATTTTCTAATATTCCGACATTCTCTTGACACAGTCCTGACAGACATTTTTTCGGCGGTAAGAAATCAGGTTCCGGGAAGAACCGCAGAAGACACATGCCGGTTCAAACTTCTGCAAGATGATTCTGTCGTTCTCCATATAAATTTCCAGTTCGTCCCGCTCTGCGATGTCCAGCGTGCGGCGCAGTTCAATAGGTAGAACGATCCGGCCAAGTTCGTCTACCTTTCGAATAATTCCTGTAGACTTCATTGCGGTCAGCTCCCTCCTGTGTTTTCTGTGTGTTACGTCAGCCCCGTAACGACTTATTTGTTTTATCATTATACCGTCTCATCGAACAGGAGTCAAATACTTTTTGAAATAAACACGCATTTTGTTGAAACTATCCATTCATTTTCCATGCTAATCAGCATATTGTACACCAAAAGGAGGCATGCGTATGGTGATGAGCTGGATATGGACGGGCATCCTGGCGGTCAGCGTTCTCTGCTCCGTCCTCACCGGCAGCGGCAGCGGCAGCGCGCTGGCGGCGGCGGCTTTGCGGGGCGCTCAGGCAGGTGTGGAGCTGGCTGTTTCTATGGCCGGTGCGGTCTGCCTGTGGTCCGGTGTGGGCAGGCTGATGGAAGCGGCAGGATTGACGGACGGACTTTCCCGGCTGCTGCGGCCGCTGCTGCACAGGCTGTTTCCCTCCACGAAGAAAGACCCCGCCCTTTCCCGGGAGCTGAGCGCCAACATCTGCGCCAATTTCCTTGGGCTGGGCAACGCGGCAACGCCTATGGGCATCCGTGCCGCGAAACGGATGAAGCAGGGCGATATCGCCACGGACGAGCTGTGCCGTCTTATCGTGCTGAATACCGCGTCCATCCAGCTGATCCCGGCAAATGTAGCGGCAGTGCGCAGCGGTTTGGGCTGCGCCACTCCCTTTGACATTTTGCCTGCGGTATGGATCACCAGTCTGCTTTCCGCCGGGCTGGGCGTAACGGCGGCATGGCTGCTGGGGAAGGTCTGGCGTGGATGACGGATTATATCGTTCCTCTGATCTTATTTTTCACCGCGGCGCTGGCCCTGCGAAAAAAAGAGAATGCCTACGATATTCTGCTGGGAGGCGCCTCGGAGGGGCTGACGCTGCTGCTTTCCATCCTTCCCGCCCTGATCCTGCTGCTGACGGCAGTACATATGCTGCGGGCCTCCGGGGCTGTGGAGATTTTAAGCCGGATTCTGTCTCCGGTATTTTCCCTGTTCGGCATCCCGCCTGAAACGGCAATGCTGGTGCTGATCCGCCCCATCAGCGGCAGCGCCGCGCTGGCGGTGGGAGCGGAATTGATGGCGGAGTATGGGGTGGATTCACTGGTGGGACGGACAGCGGCGGTGATGCTGGGGTCTACAGAGACTACCTTTTACACCATCAGCGTATATTTCGGCGCGGCAGGGATCAAAAAAACGCGGTACACCGTCCCAGCGGCACTGTTTGCGGATTTTGTCGGGTTTTTTATGGCGTCATGGACGGTTCGGATATTCTTTTCCTGAATGATTGTTTTACGTCCTCCCCCCGTAGGGGAGGGTCTTGACCCTCCCTTGCAGTCTCAACATTCATTGCAGAATCTTGCATCTGATACTCAATATGAAAACGCCGTATTTCCAAATGAAACAGCACATACCGATGTTGTGATATTCAGGGAGGGTCAAGACCCTCCCCTACAGAGCGGCGCTTTAGGAAATTACGATTTTTCTCCATTGGAAATGGTTCAGGGCGCATCCGGTTGGATGCGCCCTGAGGTTATTCATTGGGAGTTTCCGTTTTTCCCGCGCTGCTTCTTTTGCGTCTGCGGCGGCGGGGACGGCTGCCGCCGTCTTCGGGATCGGCCTTTTCCGCCCGGCGGGCATAAGCTTCGGCGGCTTCGGAGGTGGCTTCATAGGTCAGGCGGCTGACCCGGATCAGACCATCCTGCTGCTCGGACAGCCTCACCCGGATCAGGAACTTGCCATCCTCAGGGCAGGTCGCCAAATCCATATAGCGGTGGCCCGGCTGGGCAAACCAGCGGGAGCCAAGCATTCTGGCGCCGCAGATGGGGCAGATGTTTTCCTCCCCGGCCATGGCGCTGAGGGCAGCCCGCTTGTCGGCATAATCATAGTACACCTTCCGGGCAATGCAGCCGGGAAGCTCCGCACCGTGGAAGCCGTTTTCGTGGCTCTTTAAGGCTTCGTCGTATTCCGCCGCGCCCTTTTTCAGATCCAGTCTCGCACAGATCAGGGCAGTATGGTAGGCATCGCCCAACGCGTCGTGAGCAGGGCGGGTGGCTTCGATGCCGAAGATCTCCATTGCGGTCTTCAGGGCCTTCTGCGCGGTAGAACCGTCGGTCTGGGCATTGAAGATCATCTGGGCGTTGTACCATCTTTCCGTAAAGGCGGTGTCCAGCTCAAACAGCTGCAGATTTTCCCGCAGGATGCCGATATCATCAAAGCCCCAGGTCAGGAAAATAATATCCTCGCCGCACCAGTGCCGGAACAGCTCAATGGCCTCCGGGAAGGGCACACCCTCCTCCCGCAGCTGGGTCTCCTTGATGCCGGTGAGCTTACTGACCCGGCGGTTCAGGTGACGGTAATATTTCGGTTTGATCATGACCTGGAACTCATCTGCCACCTGCTGGTCTTCCGTGACCCGGACCGCGCCGATCTGGATGATCTCGCCGCGGATCTGGACGGGCAGTACCTTCTTGGAAGAAGGCGAGCCGGGCCAGGGCTGGTTCCATTCCATATCCATTACGATGTAATTCATTAAGAAAACCTCTGTATCACATAATCCTACATGATATCATAACATATCATAGGGGCTTCTGTAAACAGAAAGTTATATTTTCTGCTGGAAATTATCTTTCCCGTGCCAGCTTCCGCAGCCCTCAGATTAACGTCTTGGAAACGGCTGGTTTTACCCTGAAACGCTTGGATTCAGGGCGGATTTGAAATCCGCCCCTACGGAGCGTTCCGCAGTGAAACCACGCTTTACTTCTGCATCAGCTTTTTCCGGTCCAGGTCGCCTTCCTGCCAGCCGGCGCTTTTTCCGCAGACCGGGCAGGGATCGCAGGCACGGATCCCCTCGTAGGTGTAGCCGCAGTTCAGGCAGCGCCATTTGATGGGCTCGTCCTTCTCCGTCAGCTCGCCTTTGAGTAGCTGCTCTTCCAGCGTCTTGAACTGCAGGTGGTGAACACCCTCGATGCGGGCGATCTGCATCCACAGCCGGGCCGCATCCTTGAAGCCCTCCCGGCGGGCGATCTCCGCGAAGCCGGGGTAGGCCTCGTCATGCTCGTCTTTCTCCCCATCGGCGGCAAAGCCCAGGTTTTCGGCGGTAGTGCCCAGCTGGAAGGGATAGCCCGCATCTACCGGGATGTTTTCCGCGCAGCCTTCCAGTTCCTGAAGCATCTCCAAAAACTCCTGGGCATGAACAGCTTCGTTGGCCGCGGTCTCCTCGAAGACCCGGGCGATCCACTCGCAGTTTTCCTTTCGCGCAACCTCCGCGTAAATGGTATAGCGGCTTCGGGCCTGGGATTCTCCCGCAAAGGAGCGGACCAGGTTCTTTCTGGTTTCAGAATGGATAAATTCCATATTTGCATCCCCTTTCTACTGGGAGGATGCCCCGATCTTGGGAGGATATGCGGTAAAGGACCGTTTATCCGAGAGAAAAGGCTCCCCTTGAGGGCTTAGTAGCCGTTGCTGCATTGCAGCTTACGGATACTTAGTACACAGGAGAGCCGGCACGGCGAATGCCGTGACTGAGGGGTGGGTGGTAACGGGTCAGTAATTTGGAAGTTTTTAGCAAAATCGTACTGCGGTAACCACCCTTCCGTCCCGCCTTACGGCGGGCCACCTCCCCTTAAGGGGAGGCTTTGCCTGCTATACTATCATGCAACCGCGCAAAAATCCCGGAGGACTTTTATCCTCCGGGATTCCTTTTTAACGAATTACAGCAGGTCCTTCACCAGGGACAGGGCAGCCTCGTCTGCGACCAGCGTGAAGTCGGGGTGCAGCTGCAGGATGGAGCCGGGAGCCTGGGGCTTGATGGGGCCGAAGAAGCAGTCCTTCACGGCCTGGGCCTTGTTGGCGCCGTTGACCACCAGCAGGACGCGCTTTGCCTTCATGATGGAGCCGATGCCCATGGTGTAAGCATGGGTGGGAACATCCTCACGCTTGGCGAAGAAACGCTGGTTGGCATCGATGGTAGAAGCGGTCAGCTCCACCTTGTTGGTGCCCTTAACGAAAGCGTCGGCAGGCTCGTTGAAGCCGATGTGGCCGTTGGGGCCGAGGCCCAGCAGCTGCAGGTCAGCGCCGCCGAAGGAATCGATGACAGCATCATAACGGGCGCACTCTGCTTCCGCGTCGGGATTCATGCCGTTGGGGATGTTGCAGTTGGCCTGGTCGATGTTCACATGGTCGAACAGGTTGGTGCGCATGAAGTAGGCATAGCTCTGGTCGTGATCCTTGGTCAGGCCCACGTACTCGTCCAGGTTCACGGTCTTGACCTGGGAGAAGTCCAGATCGCCGGATTCATACTTGGCGATCAATTCCTTGTAAGTGCCCACAGGGCTGGAGCCGGTGGCCAGGCCCAGAACACAGTCAGGCTTCAGCTGCACCTGTGCGGCGATAATATTGGCAGCCTTGCGGCTGACATCGTTGTAATCCTTTGCTACGATCAATCTCATGTTGAGGATCCCCTTTCAAAGTTATGGTGTTGTTTTCATACACTGCCTGTTGTATATTGTAGCATCTTTTTGAAATTCTGTACAGGCCTTTTGCGAAATTTCAGTCAATTTCGATAAATCCATCGTTTCTTCCTGTCCGTGTAAAATCTGGCCTTATTTTACATTTCAATTTTGGCACTGTATTTATTACCAGCTTAGGATATAATGGGCTAAAATTAAAAACAAGGAGGAATCCTCATGGAAACCAAATCCAATCTCACCACCCGAAAGGTCGTCTTCGCCGCTCTGATGGCTGCGCTGTGCTACATTGGCTTCTCCTACTTCCGCATCGATATTCCTGTGGGTACCGAGAAAACCGCGTTTCATCTGGGCAATGTATTCTGTGTGCTTGCGGCTCTGCTGATCGGCGGCTTCTGGGGCGGCATGTCCGGCGCAGTGGGCATGACCATTGCCGACCTGACCTCCGGCTATGTCACCTCCGCACCCAAGACCTTCCTGTTGAAGCTGTGCATCGGCCTGGTCACCGGCCTGGTCGCCCACAAGGTTTTCCATATCAGCAAGGATGAGGAGCGGAAAGCGTCCCTTCCCATTGCCACAGTGCTTTCCAGCCTGGCAGGCATGGCCTTCAACGTGGTGGCAGATCCCGTGGTCGGCTATTTCTACAAGACATACCTTCTGGGCGTTCCCCAGGATGCCGCCGCTATCTGGGCGAAAATGGGTGCCGTTACCACGCTGGTCAACGCCATCATCGCCGTCATCGTCGCCACGGTCTTCTACCTGGCTCTCCGCCCCGCTCTGAAGCGTTCCAACCTGCTCCCCACCGTATAAGTAAAAAAAATCTGCCGTCCGTCTTGGGCGGCAGATTTTTTGCTGTCACCATTACAGCCCCTGTCATCCTGAGCCAGCGGGAGCGGACCGAAGGACGACATATTTTTATTTATTTTCTAAATCTTAACATTTCCCTTTCTCCAGATGGTATAATAGAATCAAATAATTATACAGGGGGAATTTTCATGTCATTTGAGGGTATCATGTTCAACATTCGTGCATCGAAAAGTGACCGGGAACGGGATGCTGCCATTCCGCTGCCTGCCGGTATCACCCAATGCCGCAACATTTCCTACGGTTCCCACGGCAGGGACAGCCTGCTGGATGTTTATTATCCCGACGGCACCACCGCTCCCCTTCCCACCATCGTCAGCATCCACGGCGGCGGGTATGTTTACGGCAGTAAGGAGATCTACCGCCGCTACGGCATGGATATGGCCCGCCGGGGCTTTGCCTTTGTGAATTTCAACTACCGCCTGGCCCCCAAATGGAAGTTTCCCACGCCCCTGGCGGACACCAACGCCGTGCTGGAATGGATCGCCAAGAATGCACAACGCTATCATCTGGACCCCCAGCGTGTCATACTGGTAGGCGACTCTGCCGGTGCCCAGCTGGCAAGCCAGTACGCCGCCATTCAGTGCAATCCGGAATATGCTTCCCTGTTCGCGCTGAATCTGGCCCCGGTGCGCATCTGCGCCCTGGGATTGAACTGCGGCATGTACGATATGGCCTCCCAGGCCGCAGAGCCGCGGAAAGGAATCCAGCTGGATTATCTGGGCAAAGATCTGCCCGCCGACGATCCCCGGTTCCGGGTGCTGGAAGCCATCGGCCCCAACTATCCCCCCGCTTATATCACCACCGCCTGCCACGATTTCCTGCGGCCCTGTGCGGAACCCATGTACAAATTCCTGACGGAAAAAGGGATCGAATGCGCCTGGAAATGCTACGGAAGCGAAGCAGACGAAGCTGTGGGACATGTGTTCCATGTGAACATCCCCCTGCCGGATGCCGTGCGGTGCAATGACGATGCCGTGGCTTTCTTCAAAAAATATGTATAATCAAAATTCCCGCCCTGTACCAGCAGGGCGGGAATTTTGATTACCATTCATAATAGCCGTACATTTCTTTGAGATGTTCCCTGTTCCGGTAGTAGTCATAGACGTTATGCACCCGCTGGCGGATCTGTTCATCACAGTAGACCCGGCTTTGGCAAGACAGAAAGTAGTCTAAGTACGCATCCACATCGGTATAGATCAGGTCCGTGGCGTCATAGATGGCATAGTGTTCGTCTTCCAGCACCTTATACGGCTCCAGCTCCCCGAAGGTGAGCAGCTGGCCGTAAAGGAACGCGCAGTGATCCGGATTCGACGCCGCTTCCGCATCGTAGACGAACAGGAACACCAGTGGAATCGTCACACCGCCGTCCGTTTCCCCCTGCCGCTGGGGAATCAGCGCGTTCACTGCCCAGGCTTTTTCATCTGAGCTGGCCACCATTCTGCCGTAAGCGTCGGAATGCGTCCACTCAGTCAGCCCCAGCAGATACTGCTGCTCCGCCGGAACGCTGTCGTCAAACATCACGCCGTCCGGCAGCTTCTTCAGCATCGGCTCCGGGTCCAGATAAACGGAAGGTTCGCTGACCATAATGGCCGGCGACAGGGCCGGGACCACCGTCCCGCCGCAGCGTTTCAATAGTTCGTCCACCTTCTGGAAATACGAAAAGTTGGCTTCGTTCAGAGCGATAGGCGCACCCTCATAGGACTTTTCGAAGTAAAAGCGCAGTTCTTCCTCGATATTCTCTAAGTTCTCCGCAGGAGCATCCTCCGCAGGCTCCTGCGGTTGCGTCTCCTGCTCTCCGTCGTCGTTGAAATACACACTGCACATCCAGTCATGGCCGAACAGGAAATCACGGTTGGTCAGCAGCAGATAGTACCAGGGATTCGTCACGTCGTTTTCCAGATACGCGATGTCGTAGGCTTTGGACAGGTCGATGGTCATGGTCCCGCTGGTGCCTGCCGGGAATTCGCTTTCCGAGAACACCACTTCCCCCTCCAGCTTCGGCGCTTCCTCCTCCGTAAACCAGTTGATCAGCTTCAGCTGTTTCTGGAATTTCAGGTCCTTATCCGACCTGTTTTCCACATACACCGACACGATGCCGTTTCCCAGATAGGTTCCCTCCAGGCTCAGTTCATCCGCGTCCAAGGGAGAGAACAGCGGATAGGTAAAGGCCGTCAGCACGAAGCAGAAAAGGAGCACCGCCGCCAGTAGCAGTACCTTCCGCATAGGCACGCGGGAGCGTACACGGTGGGCCGGATTCAGGTCCACCCCGGTCTTTTCTTCAAACTTGCACTTGATATTGTGCAGATTCCGCTTTGTCATTCGGCTCATTTTCCCACCTCCCATGCCCTTTGCAGCCTCTGCCGAAGGTTCCGCTTGGTGCTGTACAGGGAATTGTCCACCTGCTTCACCGTCATGTTCAGCGCCAGCGCGATCTCTCGGGGCTTTTGATTATAATAGTAACGCCGCACCAGAATTTCCCGCCCCGGCTCCCCCAGAGCATTGACCGCCGTCAGCAGTTCCCGGCGGGTCTCCTCCCGCATCAGCTGTTCCTGCATACCCAGGCCGTCAGACAGCGCCGCTTCTTCCAGTGGGACCGTGCTGCGCCGGGTGATTTGGCGGTAGCGGTCAACAGCCCGGCTTCGGGCCACGATGCACAGCCAGCTTTTCAGCGTTCCCCTGCCTGGATCGAATCTCTCCGGGTGCTCCCATAAGTAAATAAAGGCATCCGCCACACATTCCTCCACGTCCTGCTCACTGCCCGCGTTCTTCAGCACCGCACCGGCAATAGGCCACAGAAGGCGTGAGAATTTATTGATGACATGGTTCATCATATCCGCGTCCCCGGCGGCAATTGCCGCGATGATGGTTTCGTCTTTCAAGCGCCTCACCTCGTTTTCTTTTGCTAATCATAGTACGTCGAAGATGGTGCAAATCCTTTTAAAATTTCAAAACGGCATGACCAGCGTCATGCCGTTTTTCCGTGTCCATCAATGAATTTCCCAAGCGGTGGGGTTTCCCTTTTTCACAAGGAACGCATTGTCCGCCAGCTTTGCCAGGGGCAGGTCTGAAATTGAGTCCGAGTAAAACGAGCAGATCGGGACATCTCCAAATTCCCGCCGCATTCTGGCCACTTTTTCCTGCCCGCGGCAGTTTTTGCCGGTATATTTCCCTGTGCGGCTGTCCACCTCCGAAGCAATCAGATGCCGGATAGCCAGCCGGCGGCAAATGGGCCGCAGCAGAAATTCCGGGGAAGCGGAAATGATCACGTCCTCCGGCTCCTGCTGCTGCCGATACCAGAAGTATATCTTGTGCTGATGGCTGTCCCAGAAGTCCTCCGCCAGCTTTTCCCCGTCGATTCCCTGCAAAAAGGAATAAAAATATTCCTTCATTGCCGTTTTATCCACTTTTTTCATGGCATAGAGCACAAATCCCGCAGCCTGTCTGGGTATGTAGCGCGCCAGCGCTGGCGTTCTTTTCAGCGCATAGAAGAAAAAGTCCACCGTGCTGTCTCCGCCGTAGACCGTTCCGTCAAAATCATACACGTTCATATTCCGTCACGCTTTCACAGGTAGAGGATCGTAAACATCACTGCCAGATACAGCACACACAGAACCAGCAGAACTTTATCGTGCATCAAAACTTCCACCGGATCGCCGTCGGAATCGCCTTCAATGTCCAGGCTGTATTTCATGGTGATCAGCAGGACGATGGGGACGGTGAAGACCAGATATTCATTGCTGTAGGAAGCCACGGTATGTTCGTCCATGCTCCACAGGGCATAGAACACATTTGCCAGGGTCAGGCACATATTCATGCTCTTATCCAAAAAGCTGAGGGGATACGCCTTCAGCACCTTCCGGGTCTGGCCGTCGCTGACCTGCTTCAGTTCATTCCTGCGCTTGCCCAGCGCAAAATAGAAAGCCAGGGCAATCACCGTCAGATAGAGCCAGTTGGAAATGGTGATCTGGGTCACAAACGCGCCGTACAGGATCCGGATCAGGAATCCCGCCACCAGAATGGTCACATCCACCAGGGGAATGTTTTTCAGACCGAAGCTGTAGGCCAGATTCAAAACCAGGTAAAGGGCCAGCAGCGCGCTGGGAATCCCCTGCCAGACCAGGCCGTTGCATACAGCCGCCGCAATCAGCAGCACCGCCGCCAGGATCCAGGCGTTCCGCACTGAAACCGTTCCCGCGGCAATGGGGCGATTCCGCTTTGTGGGATGCTTCTGGTCTTTCTCTTTGTCCCGGATATCATTGACGATGTATACCACCGAGGACACCATGCAGAACGCGGCAAAGCCCGCGAACCCCGCAAGCAGCTTCCGGATGTTGAAAAACTGACCGCTGCATGCCAGAGCGGCAAATACCAGCAGATTCTTGATATAATGGTGGACACGCATGAGCTTAAGATAATGCTTCATACAGGCGTACTCCTTACACAGGATAGTTTGTAATGGCGAAGGAAATCATTTCCCTCATTGCGGGGATGTTCACCGCAAGCATGGCAAGGGCACAGACCGCGCTGAAAAGCGGAACCAGGAATTTGACATGCAGCCGGTCCTCCAGCCACTGCACCAGCTGGAACAGCAGGGTCAGAAACGCCCAGCCAAAGTAAAGCGCATACAGCAGCAGGCCGTTTTCCGCCGTGCCCCAGCCCAAAACCAGCAGCACCGCCACAGAGAATCCGGCCCAGCCGCCGAACAGCAGGGCACTCTTTTTTCTGCGGTTCAAAACAACGCTGACAATCACCAGCAGCGCCAACGCAACGCCCGCAGCACTCACCTTCGTCACCGGGGCCATCTGCCAGGAAAGGAAGCCAAAGGAATTGACCTGAGCCCCGGCCTCCGGGGCAAGGAAGCAGTTCCGGGCAAACTGGGTATACTGAAAGATTTTATCCAGCATGGTCAGCTTTTTTCCCGCGAACCCGCCAAGGGAAGACGCCTGGCCGAGCAAGCCGGTAATCACATCGAAACGGCAGAAAACCAAAATCACACCTACAAATTCCAGGCCATATTTCACCATATCCGCAAACCAGCCCTTAACATTCTTCCTGGGAGATGTTTCGGACATGGACAGGATCAGAACCATACTGGTCAGCAGTGTTCCGCCCGCGCCCCACAGGGTCATGCGGTCGGGCCGGTTCTGTTCGCTGATCTGGTACAGGCAAAGGATCAGCCAGAAATAGGCCACCACATACTGCTCCATCATCAGCACAAACAGCAGGTAGGTATAACTGCACAGCGCCAGGATCATGAAGCAGATCCGTTTCCGCGGATCCAGGCCCATCATCTTTGCCAGGAGGAAATTGGCAGTAAACAGCAGCACGATCTGGGCACAGTTCGTCAGAATGGCCTGTACCGAAGCCGGCGCGGAAATGAGTCTGCCAATCAGATACGGGATACCGGCAAAGGGCGCGGCAAACACCGCAAACAGAGGCTGCCGCAGGTCGTTTTCCGGGTGCGCCAGCGTCAGGTAGGCATTTTCCCGCACCAAACGGGGCGAATCGCTGGTGTAAATGATATCATAGTTGCAGGGAGCGCCGTAAAACGCGTTGGTCTGGGAAAATACAGCCGTCATCAGGAACAGCTCCAGAATCAGCAGTATGCCGTACACGATTTTCTCTTCTTTTGTCACATCGCGGAAAACGCCGCCGCTTTCAAAGATGCCGATGATCTTATTCCAGAACAACAGGAGCAGAAGATAGGCAAAATACAGACCCGCCGCTGCCAGCAAAATACCGGCCCGCTGGCGCATCCCCTCCGGAACAAGCGCGCACAGCTGGCACCACCGTGCCTGTCCATTCCAGCAGATGCCCATTGCGGTAAGCAGGGATACAAGCCGCAAACGCAGTCCGCAGCGCTTGATCTGGTCCAAAATCCCGGGCATCTGCCACGCGAAAAATGCGGAAACGCCGAGCAAAAAAAAGACTTCATACAGCTTACCGTTAAGCTCTGGCAGCTCCAGAAGGAAGAATGCCGCCGCAGAAAGCAGGAACAGCAGCTTTCGCTCCGGAAGCCTGTCTCCCCGGAAGGTAAAAAATCCGCAAGCCGCATCCCAGGCCCAATGGATCAGATTGCTGGTCAGGACATAGATCGCGTAGGCTCCCGCCAGGAAGCCCAAACGTCCCGCGGCCTGCAGCACATCCTGGGGCGCGCAGTGCAGCAAATTGGCGGCAGTATACAGGTAGCCGCTGTCCGTCCAGGCGGAAAGGAAGGAATCATAGCACAAGAAAGTCCCCGCCAGGGACAGCATTCCCATGCCGTATGTCACTGCCCGGCTGCCGCTCCGGTAAGGCTCCACACACTCCCGGGTGACGGAAACCGCCGTCACTGCCCCGAGCAAAAGCCCCACAGCCAGCAGCGAGCCAAAGGATGTCCGAATGCCCAGGCACAGCGCCGCCGCTCCGGAAATCCAAAAGCAGAAATTATGTTTCAGGTTTCGCAGCGCTGCCGTGAAAGAAATCCGTTTCATGTTCAAATTCCATCTCCTCTTATACGAATTCTTAATAAAAACCTTTGGTTTTCATTAAGAAGGCACCGCCGAAAGGCGTTGCAGATCGGAGAATATTCGAAATAGAATATTTTCCAATCCCGTCTCATTTTGATCCTCGCCAGGGAAGTGCCGCAATCGACAGATGCGTGCAGATCATTCCATAATAATTTAGTATATCATAGCATCAGCCGTTTTTCTACTCTTGAATCTGAAATAAAGCAAAAAAGACTCCACGGCGAACCGTGGAGTCTTTGGGGTTGTGTTATCCGGATCAACGGGCGGAAACGTACTTGTGCAGGGTCTTGCGGACTGCGCCGGGACCGGCGTACAGTTCGGCAACCATGCCTTCGATCTTCTCGCCCAGGCCGACTTCGTACAGGTCCACACCGAACACATCGGTACGGGAGTACAGGGTCTTCAGGCAGCTGAAGTCCTGCTCGCCTTCCTTGACTTCCAGAGGGGCAACGATCTGCTGCAGTTCCGCCAGCAGAGGATCGGGAGAGGGAGCGAATGCGTTGCCTGCATCGTCCACGCCCTTCAGGTAACGGGCGTAGCCAGCCAGCACCAGGGGAATCAAGACCAGGTTGTCCTTGTCCAGGCCGCGCTCTTCGTACTTCTTCAGGGTCTCACCGAAGCGGATTGCCAGCTTCTGGGAGGTGTCCATAGCGATACGCTGGGGAGCGTCGGGCATGAAGGGGTTGGGAAGACGGCGGTTCAGAACAGCGCCGATGAACTCGTAGGGGTTCAGGACGCCGGGGTCGGTGACAACGGGCATAGCCTCGATGTAGCCGATCTTCTGGATGAAGGAACGGATGTCCTCGTCCTTCATCTCAGCAGAGATCAGGTCGTAACCCAGCATGCAGCCGTAGATGGACATAGCGGTGTGCAGGGGGTTCAGGCAGGTGGTGACCTTCATGGTCTCGACCTTGTCCACGGTCTCACGGGTGGTGTAGAGAACGCCGCCCAGATCCAGAGGAGGACGACCGTTGGTATAGTGATCCTCAATGACCAGGTACTGGGTCTCTTCTGCGTTGACGAAGGGAGCCGTAAAGCTGTGGCGCTCGGTCTGGATGGTGTAGTTATCCTCGAAGCCGTCAGCAGCCAGCATTTCCTGAACCAGACTGTGGGGACGGGGGGTGATCTTGTCGATCATAGCCCAGGGGAAAGTAACCTTGGTCTCATCCTGAACATAGGTCAGGAAGTCAGCGGGAACCAGGCCGTCTGCGACCCACTTGTTAACGTAGGCCAGGACACCGGCCTTGACCTTATCGCCGTTGTGGGAGCAGTTATCCATACTCTGGATGGTCAGGGGCAGCTGGCCTGCCTGATAACGCTCGTACAGCAGTGCAGCGACCTTGCCCATAGCCAGAACAGGCTTCAGGCCACGCTCCAGATCATGAGGAGCCACGCCGTAGCCCTTCTCGGTGATGGTGAAGGAGATCATCTGCAGGGAGGGGTTACGGAAGATATCCACCAGACGGGCCCAGTCAGCCTCGAACTGGTAGTCGGCCTTCAGGCTCTCGGTAACGGAACCGATGACCTTCTTCTCGATGGTGCCGGTAGACTGCAGAGAAACCAGCAGAGACAGGTTCTCATAGGGGGCGTATGCCTTGTCGATGATCTCGTAGTCGAAGGTCTCGGCCACAACGATACCGCGGTCATACTTGCCGCTGTTCAGAACATCATTCAGAACGGCAGCAGTGAATGCGCGGAAAATGTTACCAGCGCCGAAGTGAACCCAGGTAGGCTCGTTATAGGTCTTTTCCTTAACAGCCTTCAGGTCGTACTTAGGCAGAGCATAGCCCTTCTCTTCCCATTCCTGGGGGTTGAAGGAATCGCTCAGAATATCGGTAAGTTTCATATTGCCATTACTCCTTTATTTTCTCAAATGGAACGCTCAGGCGTTTGCCACCGTGACCTTGCCATCCAGCTTGTCCAGCATATCCCAAACGCCCAGCATGTACATGATGCCCAGGGCACGGTCGTACAGACCGTAGCCGGGACGGACATTGCCGGGGCCCTCATCCCACAGATGACGGCCGTGGTCGGGACGGATGTAGCCTTCAAAGCCGCAGTCGTGGTATGCCTTCAGGATCTCCAGGATGCCGGTCTCGCCGTCGCAGTCGCGGTGAGAAGCTTCGGAGAAGTCGCCGTTGTCGAAGTGCTTGACGTTGCGGATATGGGCGAAGGCGATGCGGTCACAGTGCTTACGGACGATCTCAGCAACATTGTTGTTGGGATCTGCGTTCAGAGAACCGGAGCACAGGGTCAGGCAGTTGTAGGGGTTATCGACCATGGACAGGAAGCGGTCGATGTTCTCGCCGTTGATCAGCAGACGGGGCAGGCCGAAGATATCCCATGGGGGATCGTCCATGTGGATGGCCATCTTCACGTCGCACTCCTCGCAGGTGGGCATGATGGCTTCCAGGAAGTACTTCAGGTTGGCCCACAGAGTCTCGTGGTCAACATCCGCGTAATCCTTGAACAGCTGGTCCAGCTTTGCCATACGCTCAGGCTCCCAGCCGGGGAAGGACATGTTGTACTTCTCGGTGAAGTCCAGGATATACTTAGCCATAGCGTTGTAGTCGTCCTGGATCATGCCCTTTTCGTAGAACAGGGCGGTAGAACCGTCGCCGACTTCATGGAACAGGTTGGAACGGGTCCAGTCAAAGATGGGCATGAAGTTGTAGCAGATGACCTTGACGCCGAACTTGGACAGGTTGCGGATGCACTGCTTATAGTTCTCGATCAGGCCGTCGCGGGTGGGCTTGCCGATCTTGATATCGTCGTGAACGTTAACGGACTCGACAACGTCGCCGTTGAAGCCGTACTTATGGAGCTGGTCCATAACCTCAGCGATTTCTTCCTCTTCCCAGATTTCGCCGGGCATCTTGTTGTGCAGGGCCCAGACAATGCTGGTCACGCCGGGGATCTGCTTGATATCGGACAGCTTGATCTTATCGTTGCCTTCGCCGTACCAACGGAAACCCATGTGCATAGGCATAAGTAAATTCCTCCATTACTAAAATTTCTCACCTTTCTCCCAAATGGCAGGGAGCGGGGATTTTGGCTAGGTTGATTATAACATAAAACACCCTGTTCTGACAACGAAGTGTTCCAAAAATAATCAACAAAAAACGGCTTAAAATTTAGGTAAGAAAACCAGCTGACGTATTCTTTTCATACATTTGGGCACCTTATTGTCGGAGGGATCGACATGACGGAGAAACAATACAGCAAGCTCGTAGACGAAATGAGTCCCAAGTCCCCCATGTGGAAGGATTGTCTCAATGCGTTCTGGATCGGCGGACTGATCTGCACGCTGGGACAGGTTTTTTTGAACTGCTTTACCAAGTGGGGACTGGACAAGGAAGCGGCGGGCACGGCCACATCCATGAGCCTGGTAGCCCTGTCCGCCCTGCTGACAGGACTGAGCCTTTACGATGACATCGCCAAATACGCCGGCGCCGGCACGCTGGTGCCCATTACCGGATTTGCCAATTCCATTGCGGCTCCCGCTGTGGAGTTTAAGACGGAGGGCTTTATTCTGGGTGTGGGCGCCAAGATGTTCACCATTGCGGGGCCTGTTATCGTGTACGGATTATCCGCCAGCGTGGTGTATGGGCTGATCTACTGGCTTTCTCTCACTTTCTTCTAAAAAATGGCTGCGTCCAACCGGACGCAGCCATTTTAGAATCACGCTTTTTTCCAGAGCCACAGCGCATATCCGCCGGAAACGACTATGAGCAGCACTGCACTGCAGACCTGAACCAGGCTTGTGGTCGCCTGTCCAAATACTGCGGCAACCAGTTCCGTGAAGGGCCCCTGCTCCAAGGCAAACACGCTGCTGCCATTGACAAACATATGGCTTGCGATGCAGGGCAGCAAGCTGCCGCCTTTGTACGCGATGATGGTATACAGGAAGCCGATCACGATGGCGTAGCACACCTGCAGCAGCACTCCCAGCGTATCTGCCGTATTGGCAAGGTTCACAATATGTCCCGCACCGAAGGTCACCGCCGACACAATGATCGCATTGCGCAGATTGTCCTTTGCCATACCGCGGAACAGGAATCCGCGGAAGATGATTTCCTCTACATAGCCGGCAACGGCTTTGTTCACCATCATGAGCAGTGTAACAGCCAGCGGCGCAGTGAGGGCCAGCCCGTTCTCCAGATTGGCGCAGGACATGACGATCAGGGGGAGAAACCACAAAAACGCCTTTTTGCTGCCCTTAAAGGCACAAAGGCCGAACTTCTCCGCCAGACTGTTCCGAAGGATCCACACAGTGGACGCAACCGCAAGCACTGTAATGCAGGCCACCGGAACCAGCAGCTGAGGTACTGTCTTACCCGCCAAATCATCTAAGCCGCCGCAGAACTGCAATGCAATATTCATAACCAATACATACAGGGCAATCCAAACAAGGGCAAAGTTTACTTCGTTTTTCTCATAGAGCTTCTTCATTTTCATCTCTCCTCCATCATGATTGCGCCCACCATTCCTTCGAAAGCCGTCTCCAGCATCGGAATGATCTCTGCTTCATCGTATTCCATGCTGTTGTTGGCCAGCATGGATGCACAGCCATGCACCAGCATCAACAGCGCCTTGAACACAAACTTCGTCTGCTCCAGGTTCAAGCCCGCTTCTTGCTGGAAGATGTCCAGCACACGCATCAGCTCCGGTGCATCGATCAGTGACGTGATGCTCTGCCCGCCAAAACTGTCCGACTGAAAAAGCAGACGGAACAGCGGTTTTTCTGTCGCGGCAAAGCGGATATAGTTCAGTCCAATTGAAATCATCGGATTCTCATTTTCCGAAGGCTGCAGCAAAAAGGCGGTCTGATATGCATCCGCCATACGGTAGACCTCACGGCGGATATCTTCAACATGGTCAAAGTAGTACAGCACCGGCTGTGTGGAGCAGCCGAGCCGTTGGGAAATCGTGCGGGCGTTGATCCACTCAGCACCCTGCTCTCTGGCAATGGCGTAGGCTGCTTCCAGGATCATCTCCCGGGTGATGCGGGGTTTCGGGGGCATAGGCTAACCTCCTTTTATTATCACCGTTATATAACATTAATTATAATAAGCTATACCTTCGCATTTGTCAATAGGCAGCCTCTAAAAACTCTTTTTTGATGATTTGGCCGAGAGATTTTGGCACAACAAATATACACCATCGCCGGACCGGTGAGGGTGTATGGCCTGGCGGCAAGCGTGGAATACGGATTTATTTATTGGATATGGATGATGGCTGCGTGATGGAGAATGTTTCGTTGAGGGCGTCCTGTAGGGGAGGGCCTTGACCCTCCCTAAACCAAAAGCAATTGGGTGCCAAAATATAGAGTATAATCTCCATTTCCCGAAAAAACACACATTCTAACATCAAGTGTTCAGGGAGGGTCAAGGCCCTCCCCTACGATAAATGCATTTTTTGACACACTGAAACCGCTCCTTTCGGAGCGGTTTCTCTTTTATGACAGCAGCCAGCCCATCAGGGGCGACATCAGGATCATTACCATTGAAAAGGTCAGTGAAGACACCGATACCAGCGTGGCCCGCTGGGCGGAGGGGAACCGTTCGTTCAGCAGCGCGTCGGTGCGCACCTGCAGCAGGTCGTCGAAAAGATTGCCGGTAAAGCCGCCCAGGATCATCACCAGGGGCGCTCTATGCAAGCTCAGCGCCAGTCCTCCCGCGATGCCGAGAACGCACAGCACGGCCACCCTCCGATAATCCCACTTCGCCACCGCCGTCACCATTTTGGCACCCACCGCGCCGCCCAGAGTGATTGCAAACAGCCCGGGTCCCAGCCAGGCAGCAGGCAAACCGCTTTCCGTCAGCCGGGCCTGGAGGAAAAAGGCCGTCAGCACCGGGATGCTGCCGCAGAAGGAATTGAACAACATCAGGGCAAGACTCCTGCCGTTATGGGTCAGAAAATGAAAGCTCTCCCGGAAGCACCGCAGCAACCGCTCCCCCAACGTTCCTTCAAATTGCCGTTCCACCGTTTCCACCTCTTTCAGGCGGAAACAGAACAGCAGACAGATGCTGCTCAAAACCGCATCCAGCAGATTGGCCCGCCGGTTGCCCAGAAGCAGCGCCAGTCCCGCGCAGAGGGTACCGCAGGCGGAGCCTACCCTGTAGATGCTGTACTCCATGGAGGAATAGGCCAGATACCCCTCCTCCTGCCCCGCGGCCTTCAGACTGTCGTAAGCCAGGGCCTCCCGGGTGCCGGAGGCGAAATTATAGCCAAATGCGCTGGCCACCAGACTGGCGCAAATCCCCGGCAGGCCTTCGGAAAAAGCCATCAGAAACGCCGACAGGATGAACATGCATTGGCTCAGGATCATGGACTTTTTCCGTCCGAACACGTCAGAGATCACCCCGGAAGGGATCTCGAACAGCAAGCTTGCCACATGAAACACGCCCTCGGCAATGCCGATCTGCGCAAGGGAAAATCCCCGGGCCGCCAGCAGCGCCACCCAGGAGGCTCCCGCGATCCGGAAACTGCTGAGAGCGCTGATGGTATAAATATTGCGGATCTGTTTTTTGATATTGAACATAAAAAAACTCCCTTTCAAATCAAAATGATCAGAAAAAGGGAGGTGTCTTTCGGATTGTATGATAATTTATTTTACCCGAAAAAGAGCGCACCTTCCCCATAGGCTTTCCGCACATTGCCCTTGCTTCTGCAAATGACCTGATTCTCCCAGCCCATATGGTACGCTCCTTTCTGTTTTTTCTTTATTCTACCATCGGCTATCCCAGGTGTCAAGTCCGGGAAACGCCCGGATTCCAAGCGTATCCGCAATGCAGATCCCATTACCATTCGGGAGGGTCAAGACCCTCCCCTACAGAAGAAAAATACTTTTTCGTCAACAAACAGAAAGCCGCCCAAACAGGGCGGCTCAGACTGTCAAAAAACCATGTCATTGCGAGCCAGTGCGCACACTACTCCGCGCTAAGAGCCGCCTTCGGCGGTTGCGCTATGTACGCGGCCTGCGGGCCGTGTGGCGTGGCAATCTCCTGAATTTTCGGACATTTCTCTACCAAGATTGAGGGATTTTAC
>JAXJGV010000036.1:0-30335 GCA_036300205.1 Oscillospiraceae bacterium | reverse complement strand
CATTGACCGTTTCCTGATTATCCTGACCCTTGCCTGGTTTTGGTTTACCCGGGAGACTGAGCTTCTTCTGCCTTTTTCTGTGGGTATTCGACGCTATAGGGGGATTTTGTCTATTTTCTGAATTTGCTCATTTAGAGTATTATAATTTAGGAGAGATAGAATGGAAATTCGCTACGAAAAGCATTGGAGCGGCTACCTGAACCGGGAAATGGAGTTCAAGGTCTACGGCCACTGCGGCAAGCCTGTCATGTTCATCCCCTGCCAGGCCGGCCGGTTCTGGGATTTTGAATCCTTCCACATGATCGACACCTGGGCAAAGTGGATCGAAGAGGGCCGGTGCATGGTCTTCTCCATCGATACCATCGACAACGAAGCCTGGGCCGCTCAGGGCGCGGACAACCGCTGGCGCATTGAGAACCACGAAAAGTGGTTCAATTACGTGGTCAACGAGATGGTTCCCACCATCAAGCACCTGGCAGGCATGGCCAACGGCTACGACCAGGGCATCCTGACCTTCGGCGCTTCCATGGGCGCCATGCACGCGGCAAACCTGTACTACCGCCGTCCCGACCTGTTCGACAGCTGCTTTGCCATTTCCGGCCTGTATGACAACAAGGAGTTCTTCGGCGACTACTGCGACGAGCTGGTCTACGCCAACTGCCCCTGCCTGTACCTGCAGAACATGCCCGACGACCACTACTATAAGAGCATGTACAACAGCCAGAAGAGCCTGATCGTCTGCGGTCAGGGCGCCTGGGAGGAGCCTCTGCTGGAATCCACCCGCTGGCTGGACACCGTCTGCTGCCAGAAGGGCATCCACACCCGGTTCGAATACTGGGGCTACGATGTTAACCACGACTGGCCCTGGTGGTTCAAGATGGTGGACACCTACCTGCCCTGGTTCCTGGGCTGATCTCATCATTTCCGCAGGGAGGGTCTTGGCCCTCCCTCCGCATTCTCTGAACTGAGCGGTTGGCATGTCCCTTTTTCTGCTCCCAGCGTGCCGCTCTGCACCCAGGAAAGAAAGGGAGAGGCAAGGCCCTCCCCTACAGAGACTGTGTTTTATTTTTAACCCGTATTTTATTAAAGGAGAGAGAAATCTCAATGAAAAATTTCGTATTTATTTCCCCTAACTTCCCTCTGACTTACTGGAAGTTCTGCCGCGAGCTGAAGAACAACGGCATGCGCGTGCTGGGCATCGGCGACTGCCCTTATGACGAGCTGATGCAGGAGCTGAAGGACTCCATGCACGAATACTACAAGGTCTCCTCCCTGGAAAACAGCGATGAGGTCTTCAAGGCCGTGGCTTTCTTTACCTTCAAATATGGCAAGATTGACTGGCTGGAATCCAACAACGAATACTGGCTGATGCGTGACGCATGGCTGCGTACCGAGTTCAACATCACCACCGGCCCCAAGCTGGACGAGATGGACAAGATCAAGTACAAGTCCTGCATGAAGGAGTACTACGCCAAGGCCGGTCTGCCCACCGCCCGCTACCATCTGGTGGAGGGTCTGGACGACGCGCTGGAGTTCGCCCACATGGTCGGCTACCCCGTGGTCGTTAAGCCCGACAACGGTGTCGGCGCTTCCCACACCTACAAGCTGAAGTCCTACGAGGATGTCCAGTGGTTCATCAACACCAAGGACGACAATATCTACATCATGGAAGAGTTCGTCAACGGCTACGTTCAGACCTTTGACGGCATCGTGGATTCTCAGGGCAATATGCTCTTCGAGTCCGGCAACATCACTCCCCTGTCCCTGATGGACATCGTCAACGACAACGGCGACTCCGTGTACTATCTGGTCAAGGAGCTGCCTGAGAAGATCCGCCAGGCAGGTCTGGCTACCGTCAAGGCCTTCGGTGTTAAGTCCCGCTTCATCCACCTGGAGTTCTTCGTTCTGAACGACGACCAGGAGGGTCTGGGCAAGAAGGGCGACGTGCTGGGTTTGGAAGTCAACATGCGTCCCGCCGGCGGCTTCACGCCCGAGATGTACAACTACTCCCAGGAGACCGACGTCTACAAGATCTGGGCCGACATGATCGCCTTCGATTACAACACCAAGAGCATCGGCAATTCCCACTACTGCGCTTTCTACGGCCGCCGCGACGGCAAGCAGTACAAGCTGGATGACTACGAAGTCATGCTGAAGTACGGCCAGAAGATGGTCATGTGGGGCCGTATCCCCGACGCCCTGTCCGGCGCCATGGCAAACCAGATGTATGTCGCCAACTTCGACACCGAAGAAGAAATGATGGCCTACTACGAGGATCTGGCTGCTCAGTACTAAAATTTACATAGCAAAAGCGCAGGGAACCCCCTGCGCTCAGACTGTCGAAAAACCATGTCATTGCGAGCCAGTGCGCACACTGGCGTGGCAATCTCCTGAATTTTTGAACAATTCTCTACTAAAATCGAGGGGTTTTACTTCTTTTGGGGGGATCGCCACACCAGCCCGCGGGCTGGTTCGCGATGACATCAAATTTTAGGGACTTTTTTGACACGCTGAGCGCAGGGAACCCCCTGCGCTTTTGTTATACGCCCCGCATTACCCTTTTCGGTGAACGGAACATTCCGCCGAAAACCCCTCTGGGTAGCGTTTTGCCAGCTTTTCGATATTGCCCCGAAAAATATCTTCCAGGGGGATGTCCAGCGCATAGGCTGTTTCCGCCAGATACCAGGCAATGTCTCCCAGCTCCTTGGACAGCTTTTCCCTGTCCAGTTCATGGCCCTGGGCCAGCCACTTTTTCACAATGTCGATAGCCTCGCCGGATTCTCCGCACAGGCCCATGACGCCATTGATGAGCACATCCTTTTGAGAAAGCTCCGGATTCAGGGTCTTCATGGCAAGGCGCTGGTATTCGTTGATGGTCATAGGCCCTCCCATCCTTCGTGACGCAGGAGCCAGGCTTTCCGCTCCAAGCCCCAGGCGTAGCCTGTCAGCTGTCCTTTCGCGCCCACCACCCGATGACAGGGGATCAGAATGCTGATGGGGTTGCTCCCCACTGCCCCGCCCACAGCCTGGGCGGACATTTTTTCCTTCCCCAGCAGCGCCGCCACCTCCCGGGCAATGTCACCGTAGGTGCGGGTCTGCCCGAAGGGGATGGTCAGCAAGATCTTCCACACCATCTGCTGGAACGGCGTTCCCCGGGGCGACATAGGGATGTCAAGCGCCGGGTTTTCCCCCGCAAAGTAGGTGTCCAGCCATTCCCCGGCTCTGCGCAGCACCAGATGCCCGGCATCCTCGATCCCCCGCGCCGGCGCTTCCCTGTCCATCCACAGCCCTGTCAGGCTCTCGCCGTCGCTGGTGAGCAGCAGTGTGCCCACCGGCGAATCATATTGGGTAAAATATTCCATTTCATGACCCCCTTTGGGGAAATTATACGACTGCTTTCGCCGAAAGTCCACAAAAAAAATGTCCCCGAACTCCATTGGACTTCGGGGACATGGCTTATTTTATATGAGGATCATAATGAGACGGGATTGGAGAATATTCGAAATAGAATATTCTCCAATCGGCAACGCCGAAAGGCGTTGCCTTCTTAATGAAAACCAAAGGTTTTTATTAAGAATTCGTATTACAAATAATCCTGATTCTCCCAGGGAGCCTGGGTGTCCTGAGGCGGGATATAAGCCGTTTCCTGGCGTCTGGGGGGCATACCCAGATCCTTATTCCGGTTGAAGAACAGGAAGAACGGCTCCGTCACGCCAAAGAGGATGCTCAGCACCAGAAACATCACGCAGTTATTGGGGTCCAGGGACTTAAACACGTCATACAGCGCCATATAGCGGATGATGGCACAGGCAATCGCCGCGCCCACCAGCGGCAGGCACAGGCCCAGGATCGCCATGACCGGGCCCCAGATCCTTCTCAAAAGCTCGGATTCGCTGCGGTAGCTGCCCAGCAGCGCGGTGGAAACCGTGCCTATGGCCAGCACTGCGATTGCGGCGGTAAACGCGAACACCAGAACGTTCAGGATCAGCAGCCACTTGCGTTTGGACTTATTCTCGCCCTTGACCACATAATGGTACTGGTCAGATAGGGAACCCAGCAGCCAGACATTGGCCACAGGGATCCAGGCCAGCCAGGGCTTGCGCAGGCCCCGCCGCCGGGCGATGGTATAGACCGCCATGGAACTGAGCACATAGCTGGCAATTCCAAGCAGAACGGACGGAATGGCGGATGCCAGCCAGGCCAGCATGCCCATAGCCAGTTCCTCTTCATACATGTAGGCCATAAGGATACCTCCCTTTTCTCTTTCGGGGCTAGTTTATCACAGGAAAGCGCAGTGTGCAAGGGGTTTGCGGGAAATGTTCGTTTATCTGAGAGCCAAGGCTCCCCCTGCGGGGAGCCTTGTTCTGCTGCGCAAAGCGATATTACTTCATCAGCTTGCAGACCAGCTCAGTGTAAGCGTAGGGATCTTCCAGAGGCAGCTCGGCCATCAGCTGTGCCTGGTAGCACAGCAGCTGAGCGTAGTCCTTGGCCTTGACGGGATCCTCGGTCATGGCGCGCTGCATAGCCTGGACAGCCTCGTGGTCGGCGTTCAGCTCCAGAATGCGGCCCACGGAGAACGCGAACTCAGGATTTGCCTTCTTCATGTACTTCTCCATTTCGAAGCTCATGCCGGCATCGGGAGTCATACAGACAGGATGGGTGCCCAGGTTGGAGGACAGCTTGACTTCCTTGACCTGCTCGCCCAGGGATTCCTTCACGAAGGTCAGGAAGCCCTTCATTTCCTCGGCCTTTTCCTCGGCTTCCTTCTTTTCTTCCTCGGTCTGCAATCCCAGGTCCTCGGTAGAAACGTTGCAGAACTGCTTCTCCAGATAGCTTACCAGGGTCTGGGGGATGAACTCGTCCACATCCTCGGTAAACAGCAGAACGTCGTAGCCCTTCTTGTCCAGAGCCTCTACCTGGGGCAGCTTGGCAAGGCGGTCCTTGCTTTCGCCGGGGGCGAAGTAGATCTTCTCCTGGCCCTCGGCCATGGCTTCCACATACTCCTTAAGGCTGACCAGCTTGCCCTGCTTGTGGCTGTAGAACAGCAGCAGGTCCTGGCAGGCTTCCTTGTGGGCGCCGTATTCGGAGACCGTGCCGTATTTCAGCTGGCGGCCGAAGGCGGCGTAGAACGCCTCGTAGTTCTCCCGGTCATTTTCCAGCATGTTCTTCAGCTCGGACTTGATCTTCTTCTCAATGTTCCGGGCGATGATGGTCAGCTGGCGGTTGTGCTGCAGCATCTCACGGCTGATGTTCAGGCTCAGATCCTGGCTGTCCACGACGCCGCGAACAAAGCGGAAGTGCTCGGGCAGCAGGTCCTCGCAGTTCTCCATGATCATCACGCCGGAAGAATACAGCTGCAGGCCGCGCTTATAATCCTTGGTGTAGAAATCGTAGGGCGCCTTGGAGGGGATGTACAGCAGCGCCTTGAAGGAAACATTGCCCTCAGCATTGTAGTGAACGGTGCGCAGGGGCTTGTTGTAATCGAAGAACTTGTCGCGGTAGAAGGTCTCGTATTCCTCGTCGGTAACGTCCTTCTTGGCCCGCTGCCAGATGGGAACCATGGAGTTCAGGGTCTCCATTTCGGTGTAGGACTCGTACTTGGGAGCCTTGTACGCCTTCTCCTCGCCCTCGGCCTCCACGGCTTCCTCCTCGACAGGCCGGGACTTGGTGACCTCCATCTTGATGGGGTAGCGGATGTAGTCGGAATACTTGCGCACCAGGGAACGGATCTCGTACTCTTCCAGGTATTCGGAGTACTTGTCCTCCTCGGTGTCTTCCTTCAGGGTCATGATGATGTCGGTGCCGGGAGCATCCTTGGCGGTCTCCTCGATGGTATAGCCGTCAGCGCCGTCGGAGACCCACTTCCAGGCCTTGTCCTCGCCGTACTTCTTGGAGATGACGGTGATGGAGGAGGACACCATAAAGGCGGAATAGAAGCCCACGCCAAATTGGCCGATGATGTCGATGTCCTCGTTCTTCTCCATGGCCTGCTTGAAGCCCAGGGAGCCGGACTTGGCAATGGTGCCCAGGTTCTCCTCCATGTCCTCTCTGGACATGCCGATGCCGTTATCGGAAACGGTCAGGGTGCGGTTCCCGGGATCCCGGGTGATGGTGATGGCAAACTGGTCCCGGCTGATGCCCACCTTATCGTCAGTCAGAGCCGTGTAGGCCAGCTTGTCGATGGCGTCGGAGGCGTTGGAGAGGATCTCTCTCAGGAAAATCTCCCGGTGGGTGTAGATGGAGTTGATCATCAGGTCCAGAAGACGCTGAGATTCTGCTTTGAATTGCTGCTTTTCCATAATGGTGATTCACGTCCTTATTAGAATTAGCACTCTAGGTGTCTGAGTGCTAATATTATAGCGCGCCTGCGAAAAAAAGCAATAGGGTTCGAAAAAAGTTCTCTGTTTATTCACAAATGCGAGCCGCCTGCCCTCAGCCTGCCGTTTCGCACTTCGGTGGCCGGAAGGCAAGCCGCTCTACAATTGCCCTTCTGCTGCGGAATATTTTAGAATAATCCATTGATTATTTTGAATTTTATGATATGATTATGCTGTATGATTATGCGCCCAGTGTGCAAAAGAAAATGTAGGGCGGGGGCATGTCCCCGCCGGGCACCTTCGGTATTTTGCGCTGCCCCGGTTTTCCCACAATGCAAATTACCGCACCAAATTGGATTTCCCAATATCCGGCAGCGTGCGGCAGAGGTATGCCCCCGCCCTACAGAATTATGTATTATTGAAGAGAATAAGGAGTACGAAATGATTACAGTAAGCAACCTCGGTATGCAGTTTGGCGGCCAGTGGCTGTTCCAGCATGTTGACCTGCAGTTCCTGCCCGGCAACTGCTACGGCATCATCGGCGCAAACGGCGCCGGTAAATCCACCTTCCTGCGCATCCTCACCGGCGAGCTGGACTCCACCACCGGTTCCATCTCCATCGACCCCGACAAGCGGGTCTCCGTTCTGAAGCAGAACCAGAACGCCTACGACGACTACACCATCCTGGACACCGTCATCATGGGCAACCAGCACCTGTACGATGTTATGAAGGAAAAGGACGCCATCTACGAAAAGCCCGACTTCTCCGACGAGGACGGTCTCCGCGCCGCCGATCTGGAAGCTGAGTTCGCCGAGCTGGGCGGCTGGGAAGCCGAGTCCGACGCCTCCCGCCTGCTCCAGGGTCTGGGCATCTCCACCGACATGCACTATGATATGATGGGCGACACCGACCCCCGTCTGAAGGTCAAAGTCCTGCTTGCACAGGCGCTGTTTGGCAACCCCGACATCATCATGCTGGACGAGCCTACCAACAACCTGGACATCGAGGCCATCAACTGGCTGGAAGACTTCCTGCTGGACTTCCCCGGCATGGTCATCGCCGTGTCCCATGACCGCCACTTCCTGAACACCGTCTGCACCCACACCGTGGATATCGACTACGGCAAGATCAAGATGTACGTCGGCAACTACGACTTCTGGTACGAATCCTCCCAGATGGTCCAGGCCATGATCCGCAACAAGAACAAGAAGAACCAGGAGAAGATCGAAGAGCTGCAGCTGTTCATCCAGCGTTTCTCCGCCAACAAGTCCAAGGCCAAGCAGGCTACCGCCCGCCGGAAGCTGCTGGACAAGCTGACTGTTGAGGAAATGCCCTGCTCCACCCGCCGCTATCCCTTCGTTGGCTTCCAGCAGGAGCGGGAGCTGGGCAAGGACGTGCTGACCGTCAAGGACGTATCCGTCACCGTGGACGGCGTGAAGCTGCTGGACAAGGTCTACTTCTCCGTCAACCGCACCGACAAGATCGCCTTCGTTGGCGAGAACGAGCTGGCTCAGACCGCCCTGTTCAAGGTGCTCATGGGCGAGCTGGAACCCGACGAGGGCAGCGTCAAGTGGGGCGTTTCCACCATCCGCAGCTATCTGCCCAAGGACAACTCCGAATATTTCGAGGGCAACAAGATGGAGCTGGTGGACTGGCTGCGCCAGTATTCCGCCAAGAAGGACGACGTGTACCTGCGCGGCTTCCTGGGCCGGATGCTCTTCAGCAACGAAGACGTGTTCAAGCCCGTCAACGTCCTCTCCGGTGGTGAAAAGGTCCGCTGTATGCTCTCCAAGATGATGCTCTCCGGCGCCAACGTGGTTCTGCTGGACCAGCCCACCAACCATCTGGACATGGAGTCCATCCAGGCCGTCAACAAGGGTCTGGAAGCCTTCCCCGGCGTGGTGCTGCTGGCTTCCCACGACCACGAAATGCTGACCTCCACCTGTAACCGCGTTATCGCCTTCCAGCCCGACGGCACCATCATCGACAAGTACGGCACCTACGACGACTACCTTGCCTGGATGGCGGAGAATAAGAAATAACCCCCATTTTCTGTAGGGGAGGGTCTTGACCCTCCCTCAGGCAGCCCAATATTGCGCAGCTGGTTTTATCCCAGAATCTCACATTCTGCATATAAACCAGCAGTAGGTTACGGGAGGGTCAAGACCCTCCCCTACAAAGGAGTTTTTAGAAAATGCAAAAAATTCTTGATATCATCACCGCCAAGATGCAGCAGGCCTTTGCGGACGCGGGCTATGACGCATCCTTCGGCCGGGTGACGGTCTCCAACCGGCCCGACCTGTGCGAATACCAGTGCAACGGCGCTCTGGCCGCTGCCAAGCAGTATAAATGCGCTCCCATCCAGATCGCCAAGGCTGTTGCGGAAAAGCTGGATGCCAACGATTACAGCATGGTGGACGCCGTCATGCCCGGCTTCATCAACTTGAAGCTCAGCGACGCTTTCCTGAAAAACTATCTGGAAGAAATGCGCACCGCGGAAGATTTCGGCATCACCAAAGTCGGCGCGGGCAAAACCATCGTGGTGGACTACGGCGGTCCCAATGTCGCCAAGCCTCTGCACATCGGCCATCTGAGAAGCGCCATTATCGGCGAATCTCTGAAGCGCCTGCACAAGTTCTTCGGCTACAACGCCATCGGCGACATCCACCTGGGCGACTGGGGCTTACAGATGGGCCTGATCATCACCGAGCTGCAGGAACGTCAGCCGGATCTTCCCTACTTTGACGCCGACTTCACCGGCGAATACCCCGAAGAGCCTCCTTTCACCATTTCCGAGCTGGAGGAGATCTACCCCGCCGCTTCCGCCAAGAAGAAGGAAGACGAAGCCTTCGCCAAGAAGGCCCACACCGCCACTTACGAGCTGCAAAGCGGCCGCCGGGGCTACCGTGCCCTGTGGCAGCACATCATGAAGCTGTCTGTGGCGGACATGACCAAGATCTACAACAATCTGGACGTGCACTTCGAATCCTGGCTGGGTGAAAGTGACGCCGATCCCTACATCCCCGCCATGATCGAGGACTTCAAGGCCAAGGGCCTGGCTGTGGAGAGCGAGGGCGCGCTGGTCATCCCCGTGGCCGAGGATGCCGACAAGAAGGAAGTCCCTCCCTGCATTCTGGTGAAGTCCGACGGCTCCGCCATCTACGCCACCACGGACCTGGCCACCATGGTCCAGCGTATGCAGGATTTCAAGCCTGACAAGATGCTCTACATCACCGATAAGCGTCAGGCCCTGCACTTTGAGCAGGTCTTCCGGGCCGCAAAGAAGGGCGGCATCGTGCCCGCCGACTTCGAGCTGGAGCATCTGGGTTTCGGCACCATGAACGGCAAGGACGGCAAGCCCTTCAAGACCCGGGAAGGCGGTGTCATGCGTCTGGAACAGCTCATCGCCGACATGACCGAGTTTGTCCGGGCTAAGGTGGTGGAGAACCAGATCGTGGAGGAATCCGCCGTGGATGAGACCACCGCCAAGATCGCCCTGGCCGCCCTGAAATACGGCGACCTGAGCAACCAGCCCACCAAGGACTACGTCTTCGACATGGACCGCTTCGCGGCTTTCGAGGGCAACACCGGCCCCTATACCCTCTATACCATCGTCCGCATCAAGTCCATTCTGGCAAAATACGGCGACTGGGAGCACCTGAGCATCCAGGCCCCCGCCAACAGCTACGCCAAGGACCTGATGCTGGCCATCACCAAGTTCGGCCCCGCTCTGGAAAGCGCGCTGAAGTCCTCCGCGCCCAATCTGATCTGCGCCTACATCTATGAACTGGCCGGCTGTGTCAACAAGTTCTACCATGAGACCCCCATCCTCAAGGAAGAGGACGAGACCGTCAAAGCAGGCCACATCGCCCTGATCGGCCTTGCCAAGGACGTGCTGGAAAAGAGCATCGACCTGCTGGGCTTCTCCGCCCCTGAGAAAATGTAATTTTTCATTGAGCGCTCCCGCGCCATAGCATTGTAAAAAATAAAACCGTCTCATACGAGGCGGTTTTATTTTTTAAACTGTATCACATCATTGGGTGTACATTCCAAAATCGTGCAAATCTTTTCCAACGTCAGCATGGTGATGTTGCTTCCCTTTTTGATCGCGTCCAGTGTTTTGTTGTCAATGCCGGATTTCAGCAGGCGGTACTGGGTGATCCCCTTCCGTTGCATCGTCTCCCACATCGGTGAATAATCCAGCATAGGAACAACCTCTTTCCCTCAGTTTATCTACATTATAGGAAAAAATGTTTCATTCCCATATTGTGGAGTTGTTCACAATATGCTATACTATGGTATGGAGGCGATTTTATGCAAAATTCGGCGTTTGACAAGATTTTACGGCAGATTGCTGACGCGAAACAGGTACCTTCCTCAGAAGTTCGGGAAAAGATGCAGCTTGCCATGGAAGCTGCCATGGCAAACTCTGATCCGGCAGCGCAGGCCATGTGGAATTCCATTCCGAAAGTGGGTGCAAAGCCAACCCTGGACGAATTCATGGACTATCTGATCGGGAAGAATCTGCTTCTTCCATAGAAATCCCCGCTGTGCATAACACACAGCGGGGCAAATTCGTTATTTCAGGGCCTCCAGCGCCAGAGCGTTCTGGGTTTTGTACAGTTGGGAATAAATACCGCCGGTTTCCAACAGTTCGTCATGGGTGCCGCACTCGGAAATGACGCCGTCGGCAATGGAAACGATGCGGTTGGCATTGCGGATGGTGCTCAGGCGGTGTGCGATGATGAGAGTGGTGCGGCCTGCCGCCAGGTTGTCAAAGGCCCGCTGGATCTTGGCTTCCGTCACGGAATCCAGGGCGGAAGTCGCTTCGTCCAGGATCAGGATGGGCGGGTTCTTCAGGAAGATCCTGGCAATGGCAATGCGCTGCTTCTGGCCGCCGGAAAGCAGGGTTCCCCGCTCGCCCACATAAGTGCGGAAGCCCTCGGGCATAGCCTGGATATCGTCGTAAATCTCCGCCTTTTTCGCGGCCTCCACCACCTCTTCCATGGTGGCGTCGGGTTTGCCGTAGCGGATGTTCTCGAAAATCGTATCGGCAAACAGAAACACATCCTGCTGAACGATGCCGATATTTTCATGGATGCTGCGCTGGGTCACGTCCCGAATGTCCAGGCCGTCAATGGCAATGGAGCCGGTGGACACATCGTAAAACCGGGGGATCAGCTGGCAAAGGGTGCTCTTGCCGCCGCCGGAGGGGCCGACGATGGCGATGGTCTCGCCGGGCTGGATCTGCATGGTGACCTCATGGAGCACATCCAGGTCACCGTCGTAGGCAAAGGAAACATGGTCGATCTTGATCTCACCCCGGACATTTTCCAAGCACTTAGCGTCAGGCTTATCCTGGATGGTAGGCTCGGTGCGCATGATGTCCACGAAGCGGTTCAGGCCCGCGAAGCCGTTGGCAAACATTTCGGAGAAGCTGCTCAGCTTGCGCATGGGGTTCACGAAAGAAGCGATGTACAGGTTGAAGGTGACCAGATCCCGGTAGTCCATCTCGCCTTTCATCACGTAATAGCCGCCAAAACCGATGACGATGACGTTCAGACTGCACAAAAAGAACTCGACGCTGCTGTGGAACATGCCCATAGCCTTGTGGAATTCCCTTTTGGAGGTCTTGTAGACCGCATTGGCCGCGTTGAAGCGTTGGCTTTCCGTGGCCTCGTTGGCAAAGGCCTTGGCGGTGCGGACGCCGGACAGGCTGCTTTCGATCTCCTGGTTGATGTGGCCGGTTTTTTCCTTGGCGGCGGCGGACGCCCGGCTCATGCGCTTTCGCATGGTCATGACCACCACCAGGAACACCGGGATGGTCAACGCCACCACCACAGCCAGCTGCCAGCGGATGGAAGCCATGACCGCCAGCGCGCCGCAGATGGTCAGCACGGAAGTCAGCAGATCCTCCGGGCCATGGTGGGCCAGTTCCGTCAGCTCGAACAGGTCGGAAGTCAGCCGGGCCATCAGCTGTCCCGTGCGGTTCTGGTCGTAAAAATCGAAGCTCAGCTCCTGCATATGGGCAAACAGGTCCCTGCGGATGTCCGCCTCCACCCGGATGCCGAAGGTATGGCCATAGTAGGCCACGATGTAGTTCAGGAACGACCGCAGCACATAGCAGGCCATCACCGTAACCATGATGGTGAAGAAGGTCCGGTACATCTGGTTGGGGAGCAGATCGTAAAGGGCGTTTCTGGTCACCAGCGGGAACATCAGGTCGATGGCCGCGATGCCCACGGCGCACAGCACGTCGATGGCGAAGAGCTTTTTATGATTCTTGAAGTAGTTTAAGAAAATCACCAGCGGCTGTTTGCGCTGGTAGTCTTGCGTTGTCATAGGCAAACCTCCATTCTTTCCTATTATTATACAATAAACTGTCAAGGACGCAACTGTTTTGCTTTCGAAATCCCATACACTGTGCTATAATGAGTATAATCAGACATCCCTGTAGGGGAGGGTCTTGACCCTCCCTCTATGCTGCAGCGCTTGCGCTTCCGGAATTCTTCTGAGGACAAAGCATTTCCGAAAGCAGCCGCAGCTCAGTCCCGGAAGGCAGTGGGAGGGGTAAGACCCTCCCCTGCGAAACGCTTTCTTTGGAGGTTACCATGGAAATTCTTTTTTCCGACCGTAATATCGCCGTCTGCGTCAAGCCCGTGGGACTTGATTCGGAATCCGACGTTCCCGCCGCGCTGAAAGAAGCCCTGGGCAGCGAGATCTTCCCCATCCACCGCCTGGACAAAAACGTGGGCGGCGTCATGGTCTATGCCCGCACCAAACAGGCCGCCGCTTCCCTGTCCAAAGCCGTCCAGGAAGGCAGCATGGTCAAAGAATACGTGGCCCTGGTCCACGGCACGCCCCCGGAAAGCGGCGACTGGGAAGACCTTCTGTGGAAAGACAGCAAAAAGAACAAGGTTTTCGTGGTCAAGCGGATGCGTGGCGGGGTGAAAAAGGCCCGGCTGGAATTCACCCGCATGTCCGCAGGCGAAACCAGCCTTGTCCATATCCGGCTCCACACTGGGCGCAGCCATCAGATCCGGGTGCAGTTCTCCAGCCGGGGTTTCCCTCTGGTGGGTGACCACAAATACGGCTCCAAAGATGCCGCCACCGCTCCCATGCTGTTCTCCTGCCGGATCACATTTCCTTATAAAGGGGAGACAAGGGTATTTGAAAAACTGCCCGGCTGGGCAGAAGAAACCGATAGGGCGGGGTCATGACCCCGCCCTATCCTGTATGTTACACGCAATCCGGTTTGTACTTGCTCTGCCACTTCCCCGAAAGCATTCTGGGCACGAAGAAGCTGATGCGGCACACCCAGTCGATGATCATGGCTATCCACACGCCCGTTGCGCCCATGCCCATCTGAACGCACAGCACCCAGGAGCCGAAGATCCGGAACACGATCATGGAACCAACGCCTACCCACATGGTAAACTTCACGTCATTGGCCGCCCGCAGAGCGTTCGGAAGCACGAATGATACGGGCCACATGAAAATGGCGAAGAAGCTGTGCATCAGCACCAGCCGTTTTGCCAGAGCCTCCGTTTCGGGGGACAGGGAGCTGTACAGGCCGATAAACTGATCCACAAACACGATCAGCAAGATGTTGGTAATGCCCATGAGCACATAGGTCCAGCCCATGAGCTTTTTGACGTAATACTTCACCTGTTCCGGGTCCCCCGCGCCCACGCACTGGCCCACCACCGTCACCATGGCAAGGCCCATGGCCTGACCCATGATGATGCCCACGCTGTCCAGGGTGTTGGCCACCGCATTGGCGGAGGTCTCCGTGGTGCCGAACAGGGCGATCATGCTGACCACCACCAGCCGCCCCAGCTGGAAGAAGCTGTTTTCACAGGCGTTGGGCACGCCAATGTGCAGAATATTGCCCATCATCTTCCTGTCGATGTGACCCAGTCCCGCTTTTTCCAGGTACAGCTCCTGTTTCGGGTTGGCGGCAAGGGCCAGAATCACGATGGCCGCCACGGTGCGGGAAACCAATGTGGGGACGGCGACGCCCGCCACGCCCATTTTCAGAACGAAGATGCATAGCGCATTGCCCGCGATATTAATAATGTTCATCAAAATGCTGACCTTCATGGACACCTTGCTGTTGCCCACGCTGCGGAAAATGGCTGCGCCCGCGTTATACAGAGCAATGAAGGGGAAAGACAGAGCGGTGATGCGGAAATAGATCAGGCCCGCTTCCATGACCGCGTCCTCAATGGAGCCGAAGAACAGGCGCATCATCCCCTCCGCGAAAACCAGGCACAGCGCCATTGCCGCAAAGCCCAGCCCCGCCGCCATCAAAACCAACTGCCCGGCGCTGCGCCGGGCCTTATCCATCTGCCGCGCGCCCAGGAACTGGCTGGTGACCACCGCGCCGCCGGTAGCCAGCGCCGCGAACAGCGTCAGCACCACGGCATTGATCATATCCACCAGCGAAACGCCGGAAATAGCCGCCTCGCCCACGGAGGATACCATCATGCCGTCACACATGCCCACTAAAATCGTCAGGCCCTGCTCGATGGCAAGGGGAATGATGAGTTTGATCAATTTCTGATTGGAAAATAACCGTTCTTTCTCCATTGATGCACCTTCTCTAACGTTCCTGGCACCTTTCAAGCGCCCATAATAAGGAAACCCTCTATAGATTTAAGTATAGCATTGAAGGAAAAAACTTTCAACGCCAAAATACAGGAAGGACACCCCGAAACCGGGGTGTCCTTCCTCATTATAATATATCAGGCAAATACCAGTTCCCCGTCTTCGGCATCCACCGTGACGGTCTGGCCGGGAGTCACATCGCCCCGCAGCAGGCGCTTGGAGAGCATGGTCTCCACCGTATGCTGGACATAGCGACGCAGAGGCCGTGCGCCGTACTGGGGATCGTAGCTGGCCTCCACAATGGCCGCTTTGGCGGCGTCGGTCAGCTCCACACGGATCTGCTGGTCTTCCAACCGCTGGTTCAGCTTTGCGATCTGCAGGTCGATGATCTTGGTCACATTTTCCTTGGTCAGCGGCTTGTAGAATACGATCTCATCCAGACGGTTTAGGAACTCGGGACGGAAAGACCGGCGCAGCAGGGCTTCCACCTGGGCCTTGGCGTTTTCGTCAATGGTGCCGTCGGCGTTGACGCCGCTGAGCAGATATTCAGAGCCCAGATTGGAGGTCAGGATCAGGATGGTGTTCTTAAAGTCCACCGTCCGGCCCTGGGAATCGGTAATGCGGCCGTCATCCAGGACCTGGAGCAGCACATTGAACACATCAGGATGGGCCTTTTCCACCTCGTCGAACAAAACCACGGAATAGGGCTTCCGGCGGACTGCTTCGGTCAGCTGACCGCCCTCTTCATAGCCCACATATCCGGGAGGCGCGCCGATCAGACGGGAGACGGAGAATTTCTCCATATACTCGGACATATCGATCCGGACCATATTGTTCTCGTCGTCGAACAGAGCCTGGGCCAGGGTCTTTGCCAGCTCGGTTTTGCCAACGCCCGTGGGCCCCAGGAACAGGAAGGAGCCAATGGGCCGGTTGGGATCCTGGATGCCTGCCCGGCTGCGCTGGATGGCTTCGGTGACAGCCTGGACTGCTTCATCCTGACCCACCACGCGCTTATGCAGCGTCTCATCCAGATGCAGCAGCTTTTCCCGTTCGCCCTGAACCAAGCGGGACACGGGGATCCCGGTCCAGCGCTCCACGATCCGGGCGATCTCCTCGTCGGTGACCCGGTCCCGGAGGATGTTGCTTTCCTTGGCACCCTGGGCACGGCGTTCTTCCTCTTCCAGCTGGCGCTGGGCTTCGGGAAGACGGCCATATTTCAGCTCGGCAGCCTTTTCCAGGTCGTAATTCTGCTCGGCGGCTTCGATCTGGCGGTTCAGATCCTCGATCTTCTCCCGAAGCTGCTGGACCTTGCCGATGGCGTTCTTCTCGTTCTCCCACTGGGCCTTCATGGCGTTGAAGGTGTCCCGTTCCTCGGCCAGCTCCTTCTGCAGTTCTGCCAGGCGGCCTTTGGACAGTTCATCTTCTTCCTTTTTCAGGGCCGCTTCCTCGATCTCCATCTGGATGATCTTCCGGGAGACGGCATCCAGCTCCGTGGGCATGGAGTCCATTTCGGTGCGGATCTGGGCGCAGGCCTCGTCCACCAGGTCGATGGCCTTATCCGGCAGGAACCGGTCGGTGATATACCGGTGGGACAAAGTCGCGGCGGCGATGATGGCGGAGTCCGCGATCTTGACGCCGTGGAAAACTTCGTAGCGTTCCTTCAAACCACGGAGAATGGCGATGGTATCCTCCACCGTAGGCTCGTCCACCTGCACCGGCTGGAACCGGCGCTCCAGAGCGGCGTCCTTTTCAATATACTGGCGGTACTCGTCCAGGGTGGTGGCGCCGATGCAGTGCAGTTCGCCCCGGGCCAGCATAGGCTTTAACAGGTTGCCCGCATCCATGCTGCCCTCGGTCTTGCCCGCGCCCACGATGGTATGCAGCTCATCGATGAACAGGATGATCTGTCCGTTGGACTCCTTGACCTCGTTCAAAACGGCTTTCAGACGTTCCTCAAATTCGCCCCGGTACTTTGCGCCGGCGATCAGCGCGCCCATGTCCAGGGAGAAAATGGTCTTGTCCTGCAGGCTCTTGGGCACATCCTTCTTCACGATCCGCTGGGCCAGACCCTCGGCGATGGCAGTCTTGCCCACGCCGGGTTCGCCGATCAGAACGGGATTGTTCTTGGTCTTCCGGGACAGAATACGGATCACATTCCGAATCTCCTCGTCACGGCCGATGACCGGATCCATCTTCTGCTCCCGGGCACGCTTGACCAGGTCCGTACCGTACTTTTCCAGCGCGTCGTAAGTTCCCTCAGGACTGTCGGAGGTGACCCGCTGGTTGCCGCGAACGGCCTGCAATGCCTTCAGGGCATTTTCTTTGGTAATGCGGTAGGTATCGAACAGGTTCTTCACGCCGCCCCGGGCAGTGTCCAGCAGAGCAAGGAACAGGTGTTCCACGGAGACGAACTCATCCTTCATGTTCTTCGCCAGCGCTTCCGCGGCGGTAAAGGTGGCGTCCACATCGGCAGTAATGTAGAAGCGGTCGGCCTCCCTGCTGGTCTTCACCGCGGGGATCTTGCGAAGCTCCGTCATGGCCGCGGCTTCCAGACTTTCCACGGTAACGTCCATCTTCCGCAGCAGCTGCGGGATCAGTCCGCCGTCCTGCTTCAGCAAAGCAAGCAGCAAATGCACCTGCTCCATCTGCTGATGGGAGTTCTGCACAGCCAAATTCTGTGCGCTCTGGACAGCTTCCAGAGACTTCTGGGTATAGTTATTGAAATTCATACAGCTATCCTTCCTTTCGTCTTTTAGCACTCTCGCTTTAAGAGTGCTAATTCTGTTTGTCTTAACTATATCCCATTTTGCGAAAAAGTCAAGCCCCCTATCCCAAAAGCCACAATTTGTTTACATTCACAGAAAATGCGTGTAGCGTTTGGCGTTGTGGTATCGCCTTCGGTGAAATTTTAAATTGGCCCGCAGGGAGACCTCAGCTCCACGCTCCACCCTTGACTCGGCGAAATGCACAAAATAGACCGCTCACTTTCTACCTGCTTAATACTTTCTTAATATTTCTTGCCTTATTTTTTAATACCCGCCGGATATAATAAAAGCACAACACAGGTTTTTCATTCTTTTTCATTTTCTTACCTCTCTTTTTCTCTGAAAGATCCCCGGTACGGTCTGGTCAACTGTATCGGGGATCTTTCATTGTGCAAAATCGCTCCAAATTTGGGCATTTTACACGATTATCCCTCGGCAAAATGTCATTAGTATGCAGAAATCACAAAATGGTTGTGAAATATGCTCTAATTTTCAGCTAAATGCTTCGTTGATATTTGACGTTATCTATAATATAATTTAAGTTATATTCGTATGTGATGGGATATCGCCATAAGCCGGACCAGAAGAAAATAAAAGTGATAGCTATCACTTTTTTGCTGTTTTGAAAAAAAAGCAGCTTTTTTTCCGGCGGCAAATTAGAGAAAGGAAAGATCCTATGAATTCCAAAACCTTACTGTACATCCTTAAGCGCATAGCGCTGGCGATCCTGACGGTTTGGGTAGTCATCACGGTTACCTTCTTCGTCACACGTGCCGTTCCCGGCGGCCCCTTCATGGGTGAGAAGGCCGTTTCCGAAGCCGCTCAGGCTGCTCTGGAAGCCAAATACGGTCTGGACAAGCCGGTCATGGAACAGTACTTCACTTACCTGAAGGACATCGTCACCAAGCTGGACTTCGGCCCCTCCCTGAAGCTCAGAGGCCGCCAGGTCATTGACGTGATCGCCGACGGCATGAAGACCTCCGCCAAGCTGGGCCTGATCGCCGCTTTCCTGGCACTGGGCGTCGGCGTGGTGCTGGGCTCCATTGCCGCTCTGCGCCGGAATACCATTCTGGATAAGGTCATCATGGTCATCACCACCGCCTTCGTCTCCATGCCTTCCTTTATTATGGGTACGCTGCTGCTTCTGATGTTCGCCGTGATCTGGCCCATCTTCCCCGCCAACGGTTCCACCGCGGAAGGTCTGGTGCTCCCCATCATCACCCTGTCCCTGTACCCCATGGCCTACATCACCCGTCTGACCCGCTCCTCCATGCTGGACGTTCTGGGCCAGGACTACATCCGCACCGCAAGAGCCAAAGGCGTGGCTCCTGTGAAAATCATCTTCGGCCACGCGCTGAAGAACTCCCTGATCCCCGTCATTACGTACTTTGGCCCCATGCTGGCCTACATTGTCACCGGTTCTCTGGTCGTTGAGCAGATCTTCGCTGTTCCCGGTATCGGCAGAGCCTTTGTCAGTTCCATCACCAACCGTGACTATCCCCTGATCATGGGCACCACCATCGTGCTTGCCTGCCTGATCGTTGTCATGAACCTGATCAGCGATATTCTGTATAAGGTCGTCGATCCCAGAATCACCCTTGAGTAAGGAGACAAAGAATGAAAAAGAAAATTTTCTCCATGCACGTGGACGTGGATGATTTTATCCCGGCAACTGACGAAGAAAAGGCATATATGGTAAAGATGCGCCCCTCTACCACCTTCTTTAAGGATGGTATGAAGCGCCTGATGAAGAACAAGATCGCCGCTGTTTCCATGTTCCTCATCATCTTTATCACCCTGGCCTCCATTATCATCCCCTTCTTCTGGCCCTATAAGTACGACAAGATGCTGGGCAACACCCCCGGCAAGCCCATGGACTCCTCTTACAACAACCTGGCTCCCTTTGAGTACGGCAAGACCGAGCAGGAGCGCATCGCCAACGGCGAGAAAGTCTTCCCCCACCTCTTCGGCACCGACGCACAGGGCCGTGACTACTTCATCCGAATTGTCTACGGCACCCGTATTTCCCTGGCTGTCGGCTTCTTCGCCAGTATCATCGTTCTGATCATCGGTCTGACCATCGGCTCCATCGCGGGCTACGTCGGCGGTAAGGTGGATATCTTCATCATGCGTGTGGTGGACATCATCTACTCCTTGCCTGATACCCTGATGGTCATTCTGCTGGCCTCCGTTATGAAGGTCAGCCTGGGCGCCCTGCTGCAGGGTACCGTTCTGGAAAAGCTGGGTACCAACATGGTCTCCCTGTTCCTGGTCTTCGCCCTGCTGTACTGGTGCTCCATGGCCCGTCTGATCCGCGGCCAGATCCTGTCCCTGAGAGAGCAGGAGTATGTCCTGGCTGCCCAGGCCACCGGCGCAAAGGCAGGCTGGATCATCCGCAAGCACCTGCTGCCCAACTGCATCAGCGTGGTCATCATCTCCACCTGCCTGCAGATCCCCAGCGCCATCTTCACCGAGAGCTACCTGTCCTTCCTGGGTCTGGGCGTTAACGCTCCCATGCCCTCCCTGGGTTCTCTGGCTTCCGACGCCCTGAACGGCTACGCAACCTACCCCTACCGTCTGATCATCCCCGCCATCGTCATCAGCCTGATCGTTCTGTCCCTGAACCTGTTCGGCGACGGTCTGCGGGACGCATTCGACCCCAAACTTAAGAATTAAGGAGGAAGCAAGCAATGGCAATGTTAGAAGTAAAAGACCTGCGCACTTCCTTTTTCACCCCCGCAGGTGAAGTGAAAGCCGTCAACGGCGTTTCCTTCAATCTGGACCGCGGCAAGGTCCTGGGCATCGTGGGCGAATCCGGTTCCGGTAAGTCCGTCACTGCCTATTCCATCATGCAGATTCTGGAGAAGACCGGCAAGATCGTCGGCGGCTCCGTCAAGCTGGACGGCCAGGAGCTGGTCGGCATTGGCGAAAAGGGCATGAAGTCCATCCGCGGCAACAAGATCTCCATCATCTTCCAGGACCCCATGACCTCCCTGAACCCCACCTACACCATCGGCCACCAGCTGATGGAGGCCATCATGCTGCACACCCCCCGCAACAAGCAGCAGGCCTGGGACCGGGCTGTGGAAATGCTGCGTCTGGTCAACGTCAACGAACCCGAGAAGCGCATGAAGCAGTACCCCTTCGAGTTCTCCGGCGGTATGCGTCAGAGAGTTATGATCGCCATGGCCCTGGCCTGCGAGCCTGACATTCTGATCGCCGATGAGCCCACCACCGCGCTGGACGTGACCATCCAGGCGCAGATCCTGGAGCTGATGCAGTCCCTGCAGAAGGAACTGGGCATGGCCATCATCATGATCACCCACGACCTGGGCGTCGTTGCCCAGATGTGCGACGAAGTTATCGTCATGTACGCCGGCTCCATCTGCGAGCAGGGCACCGCCGACGAGATCTTCTACAACCCCAAGCACGAGTATACCAAGGGCCTGATGCGTTCCATCCCCACGGTGGACAGCGACGGCTCCCGTCTGCAGCCCATCACCGGCACCCCTATCGACCTGCTGAACATGCCCAAGGGCTGCCCCTTCGCCCCCCGCTGTGACGCAGCCATGAAGATCTGTATGCACCAGCGCTGCCAGCGGATGCAGATCAACGAGCAGCATCAGGCTGCCTGCTGGATGAACGTGAAAGAAGCCTTTGAAAAGGGCGGACTTGAGGAGGCTGACGTATAATGCGTGAATTCGAAAACCTGGTAGAGGTCAAGCACCTCAAGGAATACTTCCCCATCAACACCGGCATGTTCAAGACCACCCCTCTGAAGGCTGTGGATGATGTTTCCTTCGCCATCCGCAAGGGCGAGACCCTGGGTCTGGTCGGTGAATCCGGCTGCGGCAAGACCACTGTCGGCCGCACCCTGCTGCACCTGTACAAGCCCACCGACGGTGAGATCTGGTTCAACGGCAAGCAGATCGTGACCAAGGAGGACATTCTGGACTACCGCAAGAAGTCCGCAATGGTCTTCCAGGACCCCTACTCTTCTCTGAACCCCAGAATGACCGTTTCCGATATCATCGCCGAGCCCCTGGATGTCCATAAGCTCTATGCCAACCAGAAGGAGCGTCAGGAGAAGGTCCTGGAGCTGATGTCCCGGGTTGGCCTGAACTCCGAGCACGCCAACCGGTACGCTCACGAGTTTTCCGGCGGCCAGCGTCAGAGAATCGGCATTGCCCGCGCTCTGGCCATGAATCCCGAGTTTGTGGTCTGTGACGAGCCCGTTTCCGCACTGGACGTTTCCATCCAGGCCCAGGTCATCAACATGTTCGATGAACTGCAGGAAGAAATGGGCCTGACCTATCTGTTCATCGCCCACGACCTGCTGGTGGTCCGCCACATCTCCGACCGCATTGCCGTTATGTACCTGGGCAAGATGGTGGAAATGGCCGATGCCCGGGAGATCTACGACCATCCCCTGCATCCTTACACCAAGTGCCTGATGTCCGCCGTTCCCCTGCCCGATCCCAAGAAGGCAAGAGAGAACAAGCGCATCGTGCTCACCGGCGATATCCCCTCTCCCCTGAACGCTCCCTCCGGCTGCCCCTTCCGCACCCGCTGCCCCTACGCTACGGATGCCTGCGCCGAAAGCATGCCCGAATTCAAGGAGGTCTCCTCCGGTCACTTCGTGGCCTGCCATAATTTGGAGAAGTTCGGCTAATTTATCTGTAGGGCAGGCTGCCCTCAGCCCGCCGAAAGAAACGCAGCCAGCCCCCACGCATGTCATTGCGAACCAGTCCGCTTAAGTGGTGTGGCAATCCCCTGAAGTTCTCGGATTGCCCGTCCAACCGGGAGATTGCCACGTCGCTTCGCTCCTCGCAATGACAGCGTATATCCTCCCCTCAAGGGGAGCCTGATCCTGTTTCATCATTCATAGCCCCCAAATTGCCGTTTCGGGGCGTGGATTTTGAATAAAATCTATATTCGAGAAAGGAATATGAAAATGAAGAAACTGATTGCTCTGCTTCTGGCAGTCGTCATGGTTCTGTCTCTGGCCGCCTGCGGCGCCAAGGAAGAGACCACCGCTACCACTGCTGCCGCCGAAGCAACCGCCGCTGCTACCGAAGCTGCCGAGATTGATCCCGTCGCAGCTGAGGCTGAAATCCGTTACGCCATCGGACTGCTGTTCGACCGTAACTACATCGTCGAGGACATCGCCCAGGGCGGCCAGGTCCCCGCTTCCTCCTTCGTCGCTATGGGTATAACCAATCCCGATGGTACTGAGTTCTACCAGACCGCCGGTGACTCCGACGAGTACTACGGCTACTACAACGTGGATAAGGAGGCTTTCGAGGCCAACTACGCTGAGGCTTACGCCATCCTGTCCAAGTACTACGAGACCGATGCAAACGGCATGTTCACCAACTTCCCCACTCTGACCTACCTGTACAACACCTCCGAGGGCCACAAGGCTATCGGTGAGTACCTGCAGTCCGCTCTGGCAGCTGTGGGCATCACCATGAACCTGGAGAACCAGGAGTGGAACACCTTCCTGAACACCCGTAAGAACGGCGACTTCTCCATTGCCCGTAACGGCTGGGTCGCTGACTACACCGATCCCATCTGCTTCCTGGATATGTGGACTTCCGAGTCCGGCAACAACGACGTTCAGTTCGGTAAGGGCGACCACGCTTCTGTCGCTGCTTACGACCTGGATCTGACCGAGCTGGGCTACGACATCAAGGTTGAGGACGGCACCTGGGCTGAGACCTACGATGTTCTGATCTCCACCATCAAGACCTGCACCGACAACGATACCCGCTACGCCATGATGCACATCGCTGAGGATATGCTGATGGATACCGGCTGTATCGTTCCCCTGTACTTCTACACCGACCTGTACATGCTGGATGACTCCGTCGAGGGCTTCTTCGGCAATCCCCTGGGTTACAAGTACTTCTCCAAGACCACCGTTAACGGCAGCGGTGACTCTATCTCCGTCTGCCTGGCTTCCGAGCCCGACACTCTGGATCCCGCTCTGAACTCCGCTGTTGACGGTGCTACCATGACCGCCAACATGTTTGCTGGCCTGGCCAAGTGGGAGAAGGACGAGAACGGCAACCTGGTTATCGCAGCTGACTGCGCTGCTGACCTGCCCGAGGGCGTTGTCAACGAGGACGGCACCGTCACCTACACCTACACCCTGAAGGACGGCCTGAAGTGGTCCAACGGTGAGGACCTGACCGCCGGCGACTTCGAGTTCGCATGGAAGCGCGCTGCTTCCTCCGAGCTGGGCGCTGACTACGGCTACATGTTCGAGCAGATCAAGGGCTACCCCGATGATCTGGCTGTTGAGGCTACCGACGACAAGACCCTGGTCGTTACCCTGAACAACGCTGTTTCCTACTGGAACGAGCTGCTGGCCTTCCCCACCTACTTCCCCGTCTACGAGGAAGCTGTTGCTGACGAGGCTTGGGCTACCGATCCCTCCACCTATGTTTCCAACGGCGCTTACAAGATGACCGGCTGGGACCACAACTCCGTCATCACCCTGACTAAGAACGAGTACTACCATGATGCCGACTCCGTCACCATGAACGAGGTCAAGTGCTACCTGTCTGACGACAACAACAACATGCTGACCAACTTCAAGAACGGCACCTGGCAGCTGATCGACGACGTTCCCACCAACGAGATCGCAACCCTGAAGGTTGAGTATCCCGATGAGTTCATCGTCGCCGGCCAGATCGGCACCTACTACGTCTGCTGGAACATCAACGAGCCCCTGCTGCCCTGAGTTCCTGATTTGACGTAAGTCGAACCAAACACAGATCCCCCGCCGCAAGGCGGGGGATTTTTTATAAAGCCTACGCAAAACAAAGGGCGGCTTTGGCCGCACCGGACAGCAATACTCCCCGCGGCGTGCCACGGGGAGTTCCTTTTTATTCCTTAACCGCCGTCAGTTTCCGGTTCTTGTACAGCTTGTACATTTCCTCCACAGCCAGCCGGGTCTTGGCCACCATGGCCTCGCCCTTGGGGAAGCAGTAGTACAGCCGCTCATTGTCGCCGATGCAGATGGTGTCGGCGATCTCATACCAATAGTAGTCGGCGTACAGGCCGTAGCACGCCTGGGGTTTCTGGGTGTAATTCAGCCGCCCGTCACATCCGGTGAGCTTGAACCCGTCCCGGTCATGGACCAGGTGGCCTTCCCCTACCTGATAGATGGCCTTGAAGTCCACCAGCATGGCGATGTCCACATCGATGTCCAGCTTGTAAGTACCGTCCAAGATTTCCTGGGCAACCTCTTTTCGCTCCCAGGCATACCAGTCGGGGATGTGGGAAAATTCCGTCTCCCCCTCCGCTGCTTTCAATTCGCCCAAAGGCGTCAGTTCCCACTGCTTGCCGCAGTGCTTACAGGTCAGGGTGGCGCCCTTGCCCACCATCTCCCCCTCCGTGCCGCAGTGCGCGCACTTATAGAGGATGCGGTTCAGGCCGTCGGCGCGGAAATCGTCGTTGATCTCCAGTCCCTGCTCCTTCTGCCACCGGAAGTGGTCAAAGCCAAAGGCGGCATCCAGACCGGCGGACAGCTCCTTGACGGACTTTTCCCTGATCTCCTCCCAGGTATAAAGCAGCTTCACCTTGGCGGAGACGGGAACGCTTTTGCGCACCTGCAGTTCGTTATACAGCGGGTTCCGGGAGAACGCGCCGAAGGTCTCGATCATGACCACAGGAACATCGAACTTCTTCAGCAGCACGCCCATCTTCCGTGGCAGCGGCGTGCAGGTGCCGTCGAAGGAATAGCTGGCTTCGGGGTACATCAGGATGCTGGTCCTCAGATCCTTGAAGCAGTAATTCATATCCTGGATCAGTCTCAGGTCTGTGACAAATTTCTGGGTAGGAACGCAGCCGATGGACCGCATGACCCACTCCATCAGTCCGCCCAGACCCACGAAGCCGTCGGAGGTGCAGATGATATTGAAGGCCCGGGGATACAGAATGCGGTAGGCGATCTGCATATCCAGGAAGCAGGAGTGGTTCATCAGGATGAGACAGGGCTCGTCCTTTTTCAGCAGCTCCATCCGTTCGGATTCATAGGTAAATTGGGTGCCCGCCATACCCACAACGGTCAGGCTGCGGATCAGCGTGCGCCAAAAGAAATTGGGCTTGCGGGGCGGTTTATGAGCATATCGGGGCAGGGCCATGACTTTGTCAAAGTCCATCTTTTTGACAGTGGTTTTCATGGTGTGCGCTCCTTCCTTATTTGTATTGCATAGCTTACAAAATTATACCAGATGTTCATAATCAAGTCAAGATTTGTTCATATTCTCCATGTTTTTCCTGTATTTGCATTATTATTCGTTATCGGCTGCATAATATTCATTTTTCTATCTCCGCATTTCCGCATATTGTCCCTGAATATTCGTATATTCACAGATGCGATGAATGTTTTTGTGCATTTTTATTATATAGTTACTGATTTTCAAATAATTGTTGTGATTTCCCATAATTGACGATACAGAATATCAGCAGTATAATTCATTCATCGATCCCCCCTATTTCCAGAGGGCTTTGAAATCAAAATAAGGAGAGTAAGAATTATGAAGAAGATTTTTGCAATCGTTCTGGCTGCTCTGATGGTCGCCGGCATGTTCGCCGGCTGCGGCAACTCCGCAGAAGAGACCCAGGCTCCCGAGACCACCGCTGCCGCCGCAGAGACCACTGCCGCTGCTGCCGAGACCACCGAAGCCGCTGAGGCTGCTGCCTTCACCACCATCGAGGAAGGCAAGCTGATCATGTCCACCAACGCTGCATTCCCTCCCTACGAAATGGTCGCCGATGACGGCTCTTTCGAGGGCATCGACGTGGAAGTCTGCGGCGCCATCGCTGAGAAGCTGGGCCTGGAGCTGGTCGTCGACGATATGGACTTCGACGCCGCCCTGCTGGCTGTTCAGCAGAACAAGTCCGACGTTGTCATGGCCGGTGTTACCGTCACCGAGGACCGTATGATGGTCATGAACTTCTCTGACAGCTACGCCACCGGCGTTCAGGTCATCATCGTTGCCGAGGGCTCCGATGTCACCATCGACAACCTGGGCGAGAAGATGATCGGCACCCAGCGCGCCACCACCGGCAACATCTACGCCACCGACGACTACGGCGAGGACCACGTTACCGCTTATGACAACGGCGCTTCCGCTGTCCAGGCTCTGATGAACGGCCAGGTCGACTGCGTTATCATCGACTCCGCTCCCGCTCAGGCTTTCGTTGACGCCAACCCCGGTCTGGCCATTCTGGACACCGAGTACGTCACCGAGAACTACGCCATCGGCATCAACAAGGACAACACCGCTCTGGTGGAAGCCATCAACGGCGCCCTGGCTGAGTTGATCGCTGACGGCACTGTTCAGTCCATCGTCGACAAGTATATCTCTGCCGAGTAAGTACCCAAAATCCAACAGGGCGGCAATGCCGCCCTGCTGTTTTGGTTTTTAATGAATGGTGAATAGTGAATAAGGAAGAATGAATTATGGCGGCGCCGCAATGGTTCCTTTTTCCTTGTTCACTATTCAATGTTCATTAACGTGTAAAATATAAAAAACAAGGAGTGAGGTTAGTGGAACAATATCAAGCATGGAAAGCCCTGCTGCGGTCCGGTGAAGCCACCGGCTGGCAGGAATTCTATGTCAAATTCTACCAGGCTTTTATCGAAGGTGACCGATGGAAGCAGTACCTGAACGGTGTGGGCACCACACTGATGGTCACCGCCATGGCTCTGGGCATCGGCATCGTGCTGGGCATTCTGGTGGCAATGGTCCGTACCGCCCACGACCAGCAGCGCGCCGGTAAGAAAAATCCCATTCTGGGGCTGCTCAACGGCATCTGCAAGGTCTATATCACGGTGATCCGCGGCACTCCTATGATGGTCCAGCTGCTGATCATGGGCTTCGTCATCTTCTCCTCCTCCCGCAACTACACCATGGTGGGCGCCCTGACTCTGGGCATCAACTCCGGCGCTTACGTTGCCGAGATCATCCGCGGCGGCCTGATGGCCCTGGATCCCGGTCAGGCGGAAGCCGGCCGAAGCCTGGGTCTGAACTATATCGACACCATGCGTTTCATCGTCATTCCCCAGGCTTTCAAGGCGATCCTTCCCTCTCTGGGCAATGAGTTCATCATTCTGCTGAAGGACACCTCCCTGATCACCGTTATCGGCGGCAAGGAGCTGGTCTATGCCGCCCAGGCTATCTACGGCAGAACCTACGAGCAGATGTTCCCTCTGGTGGGCATCGCCTGCATCTACCTGCTGCTGGTCATGATCTTCTCCTGGCTTCTGGGAATCTTGGAAAGGAGGCTGCGTCAAAGTGATCGACGTTAAAAATTTGAGCAAATCCTTCGGCGACCATCTGGTTCTGGATGACATCTCCGAGCATATTTACCCCGGCGACAAAGTGGTCATCATCGGCCCCTCCGGCTCCGGCAAGTCCACCTTCCTGCGCAGCCTGAACCTGCTGGAAGAGCCTACGAAAGGCACCATCACCTTTGACGGCACGGTGATCACCGATCCCAAGACCGACATCGACCGGGTCCGCCGCCAGATGGGCATGGTGTTCCAGCATTTCAACCTGTTCCCCAATATGACCATCAAAAAGAACATCACCCTGGCGCCTGTCCGCACCGGTCTGATGACTCAGGCGGAAGCTGACGAGACGGCTATGCAGCTGCTGCGCCGGGTGGGTCTGGAAGAAAAGGCCGAGGCTTACCCCAACCAGCTTTCCGGCGGTCAAAAACAGCGTATCGCCATCGTCCGTGCTCTGGCCATGAACCCCAAGGTGATGCTGTTTGACGAACCCACCTCCGCGCTGGACCCCGAAATGGTTGGTGAAGTCCTTCAGGTCATGAAGGAGCTGGCCGCTGACGGCATGACCATGGTGGTTGTCACCCACGAGATGGGCTTCGCCCGGGAAGTCGGCAACCGCATCCTGTTCATGGACGGCGGCAAGATCGTGGAACAGGGTCCTCCCGCGGAAGTCTTCGGCAGCCCCAAGAATCCAAGACTCCAGGATTTTCTGTCCAAAGTTTTATAATTTCTTAAGTTTTTCCTCCGAATGTTTAAATTGCATTCGGAGGAATTGCGTTTTTCAGGGATGTATGCTACAATGATGCGCACAATATCCACGCAGGAGGTGACGCCCGTGAGCGACAGCCGAAAGTATCTCTATGTGCTCTTTTCTTCCACGCCCTATAAAATGGGCCGGATGATCCGTATGGTTACAGGAGAACCTTACAATCATGTGGCCATCGCCACGGAAGAAGACCTGCACAACCTTTATGCCTTTGCCCGGCGGTACTACAATACCCCCTTCTATGGCGGGTTTGTCACCGAGCATCCCAGCCGCTACCATCATAAAGGAGTTACCGCCGATATCCGCCTGTACCGCCTGCCGCTGACAGACCGCCAGTGGGAAACCCTGCAAACGCTGCTGACCGATATGCGCAGGCGGGCCGACCGTTATCTGTATAACCATCTCTCCGCCCTGGCCGCGCCGCTGCATTTGAAAATTCGGGTGCGGGATGCGTTTACCTGCGCGGAGTTTGCCGTCAGCGTTCTCAGCACTTTGGGCTTTGACTTTGATCCCAACCGATTTTACACCATCGGTGACATTGCGGAGCGTTTGGAATCCTACCATATTTACACCGGGGTCTTTCCAGCCAAGGCGGACGAGGACAGCATCTTTTTCCAGCCCTATCCTCTGCGCCATCCCATTTTCGCCAGCACCCGGAATTTCCTGGCCCTGCTGTGGCGCAAGTCCATTCCCTGACAAAAAATCCCAGCCTTTCGGCGGGTGTCTGTAAAACAGTTAAAGCCAAGCGACAAAATGCCGCTTGGCTTTTATCATTGGCCGCACTACATAGTTGGCAACTATGTATAGAAGTGCGCCCTTAAATCTACTCAACAAATTGGATTTATCTAACAAATCCTCTAAAACCACTTTGAAAAGGCTCTATATGGTGGTTTTTCGCTTAGTTTGCATCTTGCCTTATGTAGTTTCCCTTGATTCTTCCCTTATGAGGAAAAACAAGGGAAACTTTTTTATGCTCAGCTTACCACTTGGTCGAGCATCCGGGCGGAAGATCGCTTCGTTTCCCGGTTTGCGTGGGCATAGATATTCATGGTAGTGGATATCAACAATCCTCACAAGTTGAGTTATTGACGTATTTCTTTTCGGGTATAGGTTGTTTGTCGATGAGCTTGTAGCCGGATCGCCGTCACGCTCTTTATTTTAGCACCAAGGCTGTAATTCCCTGTACTTTGCCGTCAAATACGTTATCTGTAAGCAGGTTCCGCTTTCCGGAAAGCGCCGGTAAGGAAATTGTATCTTCCTTGGCGTGGAACAGAATGGTCACTTCATCGTCTTCCAGACACCGGGTTACGCAGATGAGACCATCTTTGTCCCGGGCCTCCTCCGCTACCGTTTTGCCCCGGGTAATGGCAGGGATCTCCTTACGCACCCGCAGCAGCCGTTTGTACCAGGAAAGCATATCCTTGTCCTGTCGACTTTCGTCCCACAGCATACCCCGGCGGCAGTCCGGATCTTTGGCACCAGTCATAGCCACCTCGTCACCGTAGTAGATCATAGGCATACCTGGTGTCAGAAGTTGCAGCGCGGCACATAGCTTCTGCCTATCCTT
>JAXJGV010000035.1:0-39779 GCA_036300205.1 Oscillospiraceae bacterium | reverse complement strand
GACAGCTTCCAGTTGGAGCCACGGCGCTTATCGCGGCGGGCCTTGGACACTTTACACTTAGGGACAGCCATGGTGACACCTCCTTGGTCAAACTGCTTTTAACAGCATAATTGGATTTACTTCTCAAGAAGCTGCTTCAAAGCAGCAAATCGGGGATCGAGCTCCTTCTGGCAATTGCAGGGACCGTCGTTCAGGTTCTTGCCACAGCGGTGGCACAGTCCTTTGCAGTCCTCCTTGCACAGCAGCTTGGAATCCAGATTCAGGACGAAAACTGTCCGTACAATGTCATCCAGATCGGCGCTGTCTCCCTCCAGAGGGAATACCCACTCGTCTTCGTTCTCTTCGTTGGCCATTTCCGTAACCAGCACCACATCGATGGGGAAGGAAATATCCCGGTCGAATTCGGATGCGCAGCGGTCGCAGATGCCATGAATGCAGGTGGTGATCTCACCCGTCATGACTAAGACCCCGGCGGTGTTGCGCACCGTACCCTGGGCCTTCACAGGCTCAGAAACGGGATAGCTGACACCGTAACAAAGATCACTCAGATCCACGCTGGTGGAGAAGTCAACGGACGCGCCGGGACAGTCGATAATCTTGGAAAGTCCTAACAGCATACTTTCCCTCCTTCTCACAGTCGTGCCTACATATTATATAGGGTAAATGCGGATTTGTCAAACATTATTTTTACAAAAACCTTTAAAAAGTGTGGAGTGTTGAGGATGGAGTTTGGGATGATGGGTGGGAAATTAACATGCGCTGTCATTGGGCGAAGTGACCCGGCAGTTCTATTTTAGAATTGCCGGACATACCCTGTGGTAAACCCATGGCAGGAGCCCTTCTCCTGCCGGAAGAGGAGGCTGGCTATGGATCAGATTTATGCAGACATCGCCGCCCGGACAGGCGGCAATATTTATGTAGGCGTTGTTGGCCCGGTGCGCACCGGCAAGTCTACGCTCATCAAGCGCATCATGGAGGAACTGGTGATCCCCGGTATCGACGATCCCTACCGCAAGGAGCGGGCACGGGATGAACTGCCCCAGAGCGGCTCCGGGAAGACCATCATGACCTCAGAACCCAAGTTCGTCCCGGAAGAAGCGGTGGAGATTTCCCCTGACGGAACCACGAGATTCCGGGTACGGATGATCGACTCCGTGGGCTATATGGTGGACGGGGCCGTGGGCGCGGAGGAAGACGGCGTACCCCGAATGGTCACCACCCCCTGGTATGACCATGAGATCCCCATGACCCAGGCGGCGGAGCTGGGCACAAAGAAGGTCATGGACGAACACTGCTCCATCGGCCTGGTGGTCACCACCGACGGCACCATTACGGATATCCCCCGGGAGGACTACATCGCCGCCGAGCGGAAAGCCATTACGGACATGCAGAAAACGGGGAAGCCCTACCTTATTATAATAAACTCCCGGAATCCCGCCGGTGAGGCGGCCAACGCGGTGCGCAACCATATTGTAAAGGAATATGGCGTCAATCCCATTGTCACCGACTGCCAGGCCATAGATTTGGAAGGCATTACCCGGCTGCTGAAAGCCCTGCTTTACACGTTCCCCATGACGGAGCTTCATGTCCATCTGCCCCGGTGGCTGGATGCCCTGGAATCCGACCATCCGGTGAAGACGGCCCTGTATCAGGCGCTGCTGCAGCGGGCAGGGGAGATCGGCAGTCTGGGCCAGGCGGAGGGGGTCCTTGGTAATTTGCAGGACCTTCCCGAAGTTCAGGACTACACCCTCCGCAGTGTTGACCTGGCGGACGGCACGGTGACCTGCGCCATTGTTCTGCCTGAGGCGCTGTATTATGAAATTCTCAGCAGCAAGGCAGGGATGACCATTGAAAATGACGCCCAGCTGCTGGCCCTGCTGATCGAGCTTGCCAAGGTAAAGCAGGAATACGACAAAATTTCCGACGCCCTTTCCGCGGTGAAAGCCACCGGCTACGGTGTGGTCATGCCCGCTGCAGAGGAAATGAAGCTGGAAACGCCGGAGGTCATCCGCAAAGGCGGCGCGTTCGGTGTAAAGCTGAAAGCGGGCGCGCCCTCCATCCACATGGTCCGGGTGGATATCGACACGGAAATCAGTCCCATGGTGGGGGATGAAAAGCAGTCCCGGGACCTTATCGACCGCCTGACAGGGGAGGACCCGGAAAAGCTGTGGCAGAGCAATATTTTCGGAAAGTCTGTCTACGATATGATCCAGGAGGGCCTGACGGCGAAGCTGGTGCAGATGCCCGAAGATGTCCGCGGCAAATTCCGCGGCACCCTGACCAGGATCGTCAACGAGGGGGCTACGGGACTGATCTGCCTGATATTGTAAACATAGCCGGCAAAGCCTCCCCTTAAGGGGAGGTGTCCCGCCGTAAGGCGGGACGGAAGGGTGGTTACCGCAGTGGGACTTTGCCAAAAACTTCCGAATTACTGACCCGTTACCACCTGCCCCTCAGTCACGGCATTCGCCGTGCCGGCTCTCCTGTGTACTAAGTATCCGTAAGCTGCAATGCAGTAACGGCTACTAAGCCCTCAAGGGGAGTCTTTTTTCCTCGGATAAACGATAATCTCCTTGCTCTTGACATCCTTTCCGCCGCAGAGTAAAATATAGAAAAACCACAAAGGAGGAAATCGCCATGTCCATCAACATCCAATACCTGTGGCGCGACCGTAAGCGTTATTTCGGCCTGCCGCTGAGTTTTACCCGTTACTCCCTGTCGGAAGACCGCCTGTTCATTTCCGAGGGCTTCCTGAACATTAAGGATGATGAGATCCTCCTGTACCGCGTCCGGGATATCGACACCAGCCGTACGCTGTGGCAGCGCATTTTCGGCGTAGGTACCATCACGGTCATGTCCTCTGACAAGACCATGCCCAATCTGGTGCTGAAGAGCATTAAGGATCCCCTCTTTGTCAAGGAGCTGATCCACCAGCAGGTGGAGGAAACCAAAATCAAGCGCCGCGTCCGTTTCGGCGAGATCATGACCGATGCCGACGGCGACGGGGAACCGGACGACGATATGTGATACGGAATCAGAACCGATCCTCTGCCTGATTGGCAGAGGATTATTTTCTTCATAAAATCTTAAAGAAAATAAAGTTACATAACGCTTTACCCCGGCGCAAAAAAGTGGTAAACTATATGGTACTTTGCAAAACTGGGGGATCACTATGAAACTGCCGCAGGGTAAAACTTTTAAATGTAATTTCTTGGCACTGGCTTTCGCCATTCCCTGTGTGGGAATGCTGTTTGTCATGCTTATCAGCCAGTACGAGCCCTTCGGCAAGTATTCCATGCTGTATTCGGATATGTACCATCAGTACTATCCCTTCTTCGTGGAATTCCGCAATGCCATCCGCAGCGGCGACGGCCTGCTCTATACCTGGAGCGTGGGTATGGGCATGGATTATCTGGGCCTCATTGCCTATTACCTGGCGTCTCCGCTGAACCTGCTCAGCGTGCTGGTGCCGGAAGGGTGGCTGCTGGAGTTTTTCTCCCTGCTGGTGCCCATCAAGCTGGGCTTCGCGGGACTGTTTTTTGCCATCTTCCTGAAAAAGCTCTTTGGCAAGGATGACCTGTCCATTTCTATTTTCGGCGGCTTTTACGGCCTGTGTGCCTGGGCATTGGGCTTTCAGTGGAACATCATGTGGCTGGATACCTTCGCGCTGCTGCCCCTGGTGGCATTGGGGACGGTATATCTGCTGCGGGATAAGAAATTTATCCTGTATACCCTGACCCTGTTCCTGTCCATTTACGCCAACTATTATATCGGCCTGTTTACCTGTATTTTCGTCTTCCTGCTGTTTTTCGTTTATCAGATCTGCCGCTGGGGCGGCTGGAAGAAATGCTTCCTGGATCTTTGCCGCATCGCCCTGTTCTCCGCCCTTGCCATCGGCATGACGGCGATTCTGGAGCTTCCGGCTTTGGCGGCGCTGCAGACCACCCAGTCCAGCGTTAACAAATTCCCCACCGGCTTCCGCCTGAACATTGCGGATTCCAATACGATTCTGGGACTGTTCGACGCAATGCGCCAGGTGGCGGGCAACATGGGCGGCTCCATCAAGCCGAACTTCAAAGAGGGCCTGCCCAATGTCTACTGCGGCATCATCAGCGTGTTTTTGATGTTCCTGTATTTGATGGCGAAGGATATCAAGCTGCGGGATAAGGTCTGTGCGGTGTGCCTGCTGCTGTTTTTCAATGTCAGTTTCATCATCCGCCAGCTGGACTATATCTGGCATGGCTTCCATTTCACCAACATGATCCCGTACCGCTTCAGCTTCCTGTACAGCTTTGTGGTGCTGTATATGGCCTACCGTGCCTGGCTGATGCGCCGGAAATTCTCCGTAAAGCAGCTCATTGGCAGTGCGGTCCTGGCAGCGGCGGTTCTGGCCTGCTCTGAGGAACTGACATCCACAGTACCCCTGGAGGTCGGCTCACTGGAAATGGACATCCCCCTTTATTTCCTCTATAACCTGATCTTCCTGGTGCTGTACCTGCTGGCTATGCTGGTGGGGAATATGGAAGATCCCATTCCCGAAGACGCCACCGAGCGTCAGATCGCCCGGGCCAGAGCCGACCGCAGCCGTCAGCGGAGCCGTTCCAGAGCGCTGGTGCTGATCGTCATGGGTGTGGAGCTGATCGCGGATCTTGTCTGCTTCGGCCTGTACTTCACCGGAACCAGCGTGTCCAATTATCCCAAGGGAACGGAGTATACCGCCTCTGTCATCCGCTATATGAAGGAGCGGGAGGGCGACCTGTTCTACCGGGCGGAGACCACCCACTCCCAAACCCTGAATGACGGCGCATTGAACAACTACAACGGCGTTTCCGCGTTTACCAGCTCTGCCAACGTCAAGACCACCCTGTTCATGCAGACCCTGGGTTACGGCGCAAAAAACACCTACAACCGCTACCTCTTTGAAGAAAGCTCTCCCGTTGCCAACCTGTTCCTTGGCCTGAAATACATGATCGACCGGGACGGCAAGGACAAGACCAGTACCTTCTTTACGGAGGCAAACCACTTCGGCGACACCACGCTTCTGGAAAACCAGGCCTACCTGCCCCTGGGCTTCCTGGCGGAGACGGAACTGGCGGAGCTGGAATTTGACGCTTCCGGCAATGCCTTTGTGTTCCAGAATGAGCTGTTCACCGCCGCTACCGGGATGGAAAGCGAAGTTTGGCACCGGATCCCCGGAGAAAACCTGTCCCTGTCTACCAGCGGCGTGACCATCATCGAAAGCAACGGCAACGGCTACTGCCAATACGGCGACACCCTGGATAATTCCAACGTGACCTACACCTATATTGCGGACCGGGACGGCTTCCTGTGCATCCACCTGGATCTGCCCAAGCGGAACGACTTCTACGTCAGCGTCAATGGCGTGGAACTGTACAAGGAGACCATCAGCCTGCCCCAGATGCTGGCTGTGGACGATGTGAAGACCGGCGACGTGATCGACATCCGCATCGTCTGCGATGCGGGGGAGAACAGCTCCATGACGGTCAGTGCCGCCATCCTGAACCACGACCGCTTCTGGCAGGGCTATGACATTCTGAATGCTTCCACCCTGAAGCTGACAGAGTTTGAAAGCACCTACGTGGAGGGCACCATCGACTGTGACCGGGACGGCCTGCTCTACACCTCCATTCCCCAGAACGGAAATTGGAGCGTTACCGTAGATGGCAAAGAGACTGAGATAAAACTGGTGGGCGACTGCATGGTGGCTGTGGAACTGCCCCAGGGACAGCATACGGTGGCGTTCACGTATCACAATGCCGCATTCTCTCTGGGTTGGAAGGTATCGCTGATCTGCGCCGCTGCCTTCCTTGCGCTGGTGCAGGTGGTGTACAAGCCTGACTGGAAAACATATCTGCCCAATCAGAACAAGCAGGGAAAATATCAGAAATAACAAAAGGAGGAGCTTCACGCTCCTCCTTTCCAGCGTGTCAAAAAAGTCCCTAAAATTAGATGTCATCGCGAACCAGACCGAAATGAATTATGGTATGATTGCCACCGGCAATCATTCTCATTTCTGATTCGCTGCGCGGAGCACCACTAGTGTGGCGATCCCCCAAAAGAAGTAAAACCCCACGATTTTAGTAGAAAAATGTCCGAAAATTCAGGAGATTGCCACGCCAGTGTGCGCACTGGCTCGCAATGACATGGTTTTTTGACAGTCTGCAAAAGGAGGAGCTTCACGCTCCTCCTTTCCTTATTATATATTATAATGCTTCGGTAATGGTGCCGCCGCCGACCACCAGATTCCCATCGTACAGCACCACGGCCTGTCCCGGCGTGACGGCCCGCTGGGGCGCGTCGAATTCCACCCGGGCAAAGCCGTTTTCTTCGGGATAGACCGTTGCCGCCTGTTCCGACTGGCTGTGCCGGGTCTTGGCGGTGACCCGCATCGGCTCCGTAAGGGTGGGGAAGGGATACCAGTTCCAATCCTTTGCCCGCAGGGCAGGGGAGAACAGGGCTTCATTGGGTCCCACGGTAACGGTGTTCTTCTCCATATCTTTCCCGCAGACATAAACCGGTGCGCCCATGGCAAGGCCCAGTCCCTTCCGCTGGCCCCGGGTGTAGCATACCGCGCCCCGGTGCTGGCCCACAACTTTGCCGCTTAAGTCCAGGAAATCGCCTGCGGGATAGGTCTTCCCGGTATAGCGCGCCAGAAAAGCGGCATAGTCCCCATCCGGGACGAAGCAGATATCCTGGCTGTCCCGCTTCCGGGCGGTGACGAAGCCATTTTCCTCCGCGATTTTGCGTACCTCGGTTTTGGTCAGGCCGCCCAGGGGAAACCGGATATGGGACAGCTGCTCCTGATCCAGGCAGGCCAGAAAGTAGGTCTGATCCTTAGATTTGTCTGCCGCCTTATATAATAGATATCTGCCGGTCTGCTCATCCTGCCGGATCTGGGCGTAATGTCCGGAGGCCACATAATCACAGCCCAGCTCCATGGCCCGACGCAGAAGACGGTCGAATTTCAAATGGCGGTTGCAGTCGATGCAGGGGTTGGGCGTCAGACCGGATTCGTAGCAGGCTGCAAATTTCCGAATGACCTGCTGTTCAAAATCATCCTTAAAATTAAAGACATAATGGGGAATCCCCATCCGCCGTGCCACACTGCGGGCATCCTCCGCGTCGTCCAGGCTGCAGCAGGTGCGGGAGGCTTCCAAACCCAGCATTTCGTTGTCATACAGCCGCATGGTGGCGCCAATGCAGCTGTAACCTGCCTGCAGCATCAAAAACGCTGCTACAGAGCTGTCCACACCGCCGCTCATGCCGATCAATACTTTCTTTTCTTCCATCGTTGCACCCCCAATACATGGGCAGAATTTTGTTACTTCCGAGTATAGCAGTGCCCCAATGGAAAGTCAATGCCGAAATCCTGTCAGACAAGCGTGGACAAATAGTTACAATTAATTGCCGCAAAAACCCTGCCATGCCCAGGAAAAACAACAAAAACGGGTATGAATAGGAAAAGAACGGAAGATAAGTAACAACGCTGGAAAATAATTTGTTACAAAAATGTAATTATTTTCAAAAAAGGTATTGCATTTTGTAAACAGGTCTGTTATAATACCGTTACTTACATAAGAAAAAAGGAGTAAGAGCTATGAAGAAGAGAATTGTATGCGTTTTACTGACTCTGATCATGCTGATGAGCCTGGTGCCCGTCACCGCTTCCGCCGCATCCCAGGCGGTCAGCGGAAATGCGATCACTGTCCTGAAGCAGCTGCAGAAGTATAGCAGCACCTGCACGAATTATGGAACCGAATGGCGCATTGGCTACGGCACGATCTGTGACCGGAAGGGTGACCATCCCGACCATACCGACACATTTAGCGAGAGCGATGCCGACAAGGCACTGCGCACCAAGCTCAGCGAGCTGAGCGAGGCTGTCAACAGCTTTGCTTCCAGCGCCGGCATTTCTCTGACCCAGGGTCAGTTTGATGCTCTGGTCGTATATTCCTACGACTGCGGCACCGCCTGGATGAGCGGCACCGGCGTTCTGAGAAGCGCGGTTGTCAACGGCCTGACCGGAAACGCTTTTCTGAATGCCATTGGCCACTGCGCTGACCAGAGCAGCAGCACCAACGACGATAAGGTCACCGGCGTTGCGCGCCGCATGATCGAGGCCAACATGTATCTGAACGGCGTGTATTCCAACGTTGTCCCCGGCAACTACACCTATGTCAGCTACGAGGCGGCAGGCGGCACCATGGCTGAGGGCACCAATGGCAGCTACACCCAATATTTTGACTACAATACTTACCCCACTCCCGCACCTGTTCCCACCCGCGCAGGTTATACCTTCCTGGGTTGGTACTATGACAACGGCGGCGACCTGACCTGGGCTCCCTTCCTGTCCCATTACATGGCAGGCAAGACTCTGACCGCTTATTGGCAGTCCGGTTCTCAGGCCCAGAGCGTTAACTACTGGCTGAGCAAGAACCAGCTGGCAAGCACCGCCATTTACGAAACCGCCAGCACCGAGAAGGCTTCTATCGGTACTGTCACCGCAGCAACTGTGAATGTTGACCAGGACTACATCGATGCCAACGGCGTCAGATGGAGCCATCTGGTGAACAACGCAGGCTGGGTCATGGTCGGTTCCAAGGTTGCCGGCTCCGCAAGCTCCGGCACCGATATCGATGTGACCGTTACCGTTACCAACTCCTACGTCAACTCCCGCGTCAACGCAACCATCCACAGCGCCACCAACGGCCGCTACTCCAAGGGCACCGAGCTGCGGATCATCAACACCGCAAATGCTGACGGCTTCCTGTGGGGCCAGGTTGCAAATTCCGACGGCGAGGCCATCGGCTGGATCGCTCTGATGTACACCAACTGGAGCACTGCTAAGGACCAGACCAGCTCTTCCTCCAGCACCAATACAAACGCCATCGCTACCGCAGTGGTTAACTGCCCGGGCTATCTGAACGTCCGCAGCGAGGCCGGCACCGACAACGCAATCGTGGGTGCTCTGGCAGACGGCGATTCCGTGGATATCTTTGAAATCAAGTTTGTAAACGGCCACCAGTGGGGCCGTACCACCGGCGGCTGGATCCTGCTGACCTACGCAAAGGTCACCATGCTGAACACCAATCTGGATTACAGCACCAGCGCTGATGTCCTGGCTTACACCTTCACCGGCACCCTGAACACCGCTGTCACTGCCCACACCGATGCCGCTGAGAACTCCGACACTGTCGGCAAGGAACTGGCAATCGGTACCCTGGTTGCTGTCAGCATGGTTAAGAACGATACCGAAGGCAGCATTTGGGGCTTTAACGGCACCGGCTGGATCAAGCTGAGCAATGTCAACATGGATGTTGCAAAGTACGTTGTTATTTGCGATTCTGTCACTGTCCGCGAGAGCGCAAGCTCCGGCAGCACCGGCGTCGAAAAGATCGTCAAGGGTGTTGAGCTGGATATTGACGACATTAAGGTCGTTGACGCAACCATCTGGGGCCACACTGAAAAGTACGGCGGCTGGGTCAACCTGGCTTCCAAGTACGTACAGCGCAGCAATGCTCCCACCATCGAGAATGTGAAAGGCGAGACGTCTACCGGCCTGCTGGCCACCGTTATCAATACGGACAGCGTCAGAGTCCGTGCTTACGGCGCAACCTACGGTAAGGTCACCGGCTCTCTGTCCCGCGGCACGACCGTGACCGTTTGGGAAGTCAACGAGGAGACCGGCTGGTACAAGGTTGACTCCAACAAGAACGGCACCTATGAATACGAGGAAGACGGCTGGGTCGCCGGCCAGTACCTGGATGTCTACGAAGGCACCATCGGCGGTACTGCTTCCGACAGCAGCACCTCCACCGGCACCTCCAACTCCACTGCCTCCACTGAGGTAGAGACCGGCCTGGGCATCGTTGCAAATACCTATTCCGGCGTCAATGTCCGTACCGGTGCAGGTACCGGCAACGCAGCTGTGGGCAAGCTCCTGCCCGGCACCACGGTTGAGATCCTGGAAGTCACCACCAAGGGCACTGCCAAGTGGGGCCGCACCGATAAGGGCTGGGTCTGCATGGATTACATCACCATGATCTCCAAGTATGCTGTTGGCGGTACCACTGAGAGCACCGAAAGCACTGCCGGCCAGAACTCCGGCGGTTACACCTCCAACACCGAAGGCAACACCACCACTGTCAGCACCCCCGCAGTTTACACCGGTTACGTTCGGTATGCAGTGGATGTCAAGAAGACTGCAGATGAAGATGCACTGACCGTCAGCAGCCTGAACGTTGGCGAAAGCGTCACCATTCAGGAACTGGTTAAGGTCACCACCAAGAAGACCGTCGAGGAGGGCACTGTCGTTGACGGCAACGCCACCACTCAGACCAGCACGGTCGTGACCAACACCACCTACTGGGCCCGCGTGAACGGCGGCTGGATCATCGATCCCGCAAGCAACCTGGAGCTGAATGCCCTGGATGAGATCACCTACACCGTCACCGGTGCCAACGAGATCAATGTCCGCAGCGATGCAGGCAGCAACACCATCACCACCACCCTGGATAAGGGCACCCAGGTAGCCATCACCAGCCTGAAGATCGTCGAAGATAAGGTTTGGGGCTACATTGAAGATGTGGGCACTTCCGGCGGCTGGGTCAGACTGGACAACCTGTCTGAGGGCGCGATCACCATCGCATCTACCAGCAACACCACCACTGAGTCCACCACCGCTACTACCACTGTTGTGCTGGGCAGCACCGGCAACACCTCTACCGGCGGCTATGTCACCAACTCCAGCGGCTACAAGTACACCGGTAAGGTCATCAACACCGATCAGGTGAACGTCCGCTCCACCGCTTCCACCGGCTCCAGCGTGACCACCACTCTGAAGCGCGGCGCGGCTCTGGTCATCTACGAAACCACCATCTCTGAGAACATGGCTTGGGGCCGCTGCGATGCAGGCTGGGTCTACCTGTACTATGTTGACCTGACTCCCTGTGTCAACGGTGCTGTAGATGCCCGTGTTGTCTACAACGATAACACCATCGTCTACTCCGATGTGAACTGCTCCAGCGTGGCAGGCACCTACTCCAGAATGTCCGTTATTGACATTTACGAGATCGTCGGCACCATGGCCCGCACCGATCTGGGCTGGGTCAAGACCACCGACCTGCTGTAATTCCAAACGACAAAAACACCACAGCTTAACGCTGTGGTGTTTTTTTGCCTTGCCAGCATCGCCGGAGTGTGCTATGATAGTTCAAAATCAAAACGGAGGAATCCAACATGAGCTATGCAGATGAAGTATACAAGGCGACCTGCCGAAAAATTATGGAGGAAGGCGTTTCCGACGAGGGCCTGGAAGTCCGCCCCCACTGGGCAGACGGCACGCCTGCCCATACCATCAAGACCTTCGGCGTGGTGAACCGCTACAACCTGGCGGAAGAATTCCCCATTATGACCCTCCGCCGCACCTACTGGAAGAGCGCCGTGGACGAGCTGCTGTGGATCTGGCAGAAGAAGTCCAACCGCATCTGCGACCTGGGCAGCCATGTCTGGGACGAATGGGCAGGGGAGGACGGCACCATCGGCAAGGCCTACGGCTACCAGCTGGGAATCAAGCACCATTACAAAGAGGGTGACTTTGACCAGGTGGACCGGGTCCTCTTTGACCTGAAGCACAACCCCGCATCCCGCCGGATTCTGACGAATATTTACAATTTCGAGGATCTTCATGAGATGAATCTCTACCCCTGTGCGTATTCCATGACCTTCAACGTTACCGGCAATAAGCTGAATGCCATCCTGAACCAGCGCTCCCAGGACATGCTGACTGCCAACAACTGGAACGTGGTGCAGTATGCCGTCCTGACCCACATGATGGCCCAGGTCTCCGGCCTGGAGGTGGGCGAATTCGTCCATGTCATTGCCGACTGCCACATCTATGACCGCCATATCCCCGCAGTCAAGGCCATGCTGGAGCGGGAGGGCTTCGATGCGCCCAAGTTCAGTATGGATGAATCCATTACGGACTTCTACCAGTTTACCAAGGATTCCTTCAAGATGGAAAATTATCAGTTCCATCCTTTTGACTTTGAGATCCCCATGGCGATTTAAGTTTTGTGAGCCATTGCGAACCGGTTCGCACGCGGTGCAATCTCCTGCAATTGAGACGTTTAAAATTAGAAGGGGATTGCTGCGTCGCTGTGCTCCTCGCAATGACATGGTATTTTATGAGGTGTTTTATGGAACTGATCGTAGCTGTATACGACGACTGGGGAATTGGCCGGGATGGCACCCAGCCCATTGCCCTGTCTGCGGACCGGAAATTTTTTAGGGAGACCACCCGGGGGGCCATGGTCATTGCCGGCCGCCGCACCATTGCCGATTTCCCGGGACAAAAGCCCCTGCCGGGCCGGGTCAATGTGGCCATTACCCGCAGTGTAAAAGAAATTCCCGGCTTCACCGTCTGTGAAAGCGTTGAGAAGGCCGCGGAACTGGCGAAAACCGCAGACCGGGCCATGGTCATCGGCGGCGGCAGCATTTATAAGCAGATGCTTCCTTATTGCGATACCGCTTACATCACCAAGATCCACGTTACGCCGGAATCCGATACCTGGTTCCCGAATCTGGATGAGAAGCAAGACTGGTATCTGTCGGAGACGCTGCAAAGCGGCGAGGAAAACGGCATCGCTTATGAGATGCTGCTTTATAAGAGAAAATAAAAGGAATGCCTGACGGATCGCACACGTCAGGCATTTTTTGCGGGCTTTGAAAAGAACGTCATCCTGAGCGAAGCGCAAGCGGAGTCGAAGGATCTTCGCACTTTCGATACCGATTGCAGTGTGATCGGTGCGTAGATCCTTCGACTCGTTTCACTCGCTCAGGATGACAGGTTTGGCAGATGTTTTAGGTTTGTACTTCTCTCAGCAATTCCTCCGCGGAAATGCCATACAGCTCCGCCAGTGCCAGCAGATTGGAGGTGCTGGGATCTGAGGTGCCGTTTTCCCATTTGCTGACGGCCTGACGGCTGACACCCAGCCGCTCGGCTACGAATTCCTGGGTCATATTGTTCCGAACCCGGTATTCTTTCAGCGTTTCACCCAGAGATTTGCGGATAGCAGCCCTTTCTTTTCGGACTTCTCCGCCGCGCAGATATTTGCGCAGGGCTTTTACCGCCAAAAGAAATAGATAAAGGAATCCTCCCAGAAGTAACCCGGTGAGCAGAAGATTCACAATTTGAGCTATCGTGGCGGCATTAGAAATTGCGGTAACGTTTTGGTGAATGGTTTCCATGATAATACTCCTTCCTATTTTGGAAAATTGTAGCAAAAAGGAGCGGTTGCGTCCACCAACTATTGCGCAATTTTAGGTTGCGCAGAGTCACATTTGAATTTCCGTATCGAAATACTGTTCCTGGAACCGGACGGCGTTTTCAATTTCATCTTTGGTAAGGCGAAGCCCTTCCGGCACCACCACCCATTTATCCTCCACGTCATCACGACGGTGGATAATGGCGGCGACGGTCCCGGTAAAGGTCTTCACGGGGACCTCGACACCCAGAAGATAGGCGTCCTGTTCCTCACCGTCCGGGGCGAGGATGCCTTTGATGTAGCCGTAGTTGACGGAATAAAAGATGTCCGGGTGTTTGGGATGGCAGGTACCCAGGGGGCGGTCAACGGTGACGGTCACGGTTTTGCCGATCATTTTGTTTCCTCCAGAATCTGACGCTGTACCTTCTTGGAAAAACCTGCCACCACCGTCTCATAGGCATGGTCGATCATCATGGGCAGCTCCTCGCCGGGAAACGAATCTAGGTAAATGGTATTCCAGTAAGGCTGCTGCACCGGGGGACAGTGGTAGCCCCGCACCACCACGCCCGGGTAAGCCTGCCGGAACATCTACCCCGAAAAGGCGGTGCACTTCAGCGTGATCTTGTCCGGGTAAAGCTGGGCGAAGATTTTTTTATTTACCTTATAGCAGATTGGGACTTCTCCAAAAGGCAGATCTTCATATGCTTTCGGCTTGCTGAGACAGTAGGCTTTGATCTCTTCCGGAGTCATAGGTCAAAAGATCTTCTCCAGCAGACCGAAAACGTAATAACCAATGCCAAAGGCCGCAATGGAAGCAAGGATCTGTACCCATCTGTTGCTGAAGTCAAATTTCATATCGGTTGATCTCCTTTTCTGATGTTATTTTCGGGTCTGCTTTTTTCTGGGAGCGGCAGATTTGCTGACTGCCGCTTTTTTGGCCGGTGCCTTGGGAGCGGGCTTTTTGGGAGCGGCCTTGCCTTTGTCGGGGGCCTTGGGAGGTGCGGTATAGCCGCCGGCCTTCGGGGGAATGGCCCGGATCAGGCACTTCGGCCCGGAGCCGATGAGATCCTCCCGGTGGGCGGCAATAAGAGCTTCCCGCACCAGATAGTAATTCTTGGGATTGCGGTACTGAATCAGGGCCCGCTGCATGGCTTTTTCGTGAGGGTCCGTGGGCACGTAGACCTTGTCCATGGTCCGGGGATCAAGCCCGGTATAGTACATGACGGTGGACAGGGTAGAGGGAGTGGGATAGAAGTCCTGAACCTGCTCGGGATTGTAGCCCATTTCCCGGATGTACTCCGCCAGCTCGATGGCCTCTTTCAGCGTGGAGCCGGGATGGCTGGACATGAGGTAGGGAACCAGATACTGGTTCATGCCGTACTGTTTGTTCAAGGCAAAATACTTATTCACAAACTGATTGTATACCGCATTTTTGGGCTTGCCCATGCGGGAAAGCACCGCGTCGGAAACGTGCTCCGGGGCGACCTTTAGCTGGCCGGAAATGTGGTATTGCACCAGTTCCTTGAAGAAGGTGTCCTTCTTATCTGCCAGCAGATAATCGAAACGGATGCCGCTTCTTACGAAGACCTTTTTCACGCCGGGGATTTTCCGCAGCTTCCGCAGCAGGGCGATATAATCCGAGTGGTCAGCCTTCATATTTTTGCAGGGCGTGGGATACAGGCACTGCCGTCCCCCGCAGGCGCCCTTGGTCAGCTGTTTGTCACAGGCGGGATGGCGGAAATTGGCGGTGGGGCCGCCCACGTCGTGGATGTAGCCCTTGAAATCCTTGTCCTTCACCATCAGTTCCGCTTCCCGGAGGATGGATTCATGGCTGCGGGTCTGGATGATCCGTCCCTGATGGAAGGTCAGCGCGCAGAAGGAGCAGGCGCCGAAGCAGCCACGATTGCTGACCAGGCTGAACTTGACCTCTTCAATGGCAGGCACACCGCCCGCCTTGGCATAGCTGGGATGCCAGGTGCGCATATAGGGGAGGTCGTAGACCGCGTCCATTTCCTCGGTAGTCAAGGGCTTTTGCGGTGGATTCTGGACCACAAATTCCCTGCCGTAAGGCTCCGCCAGACGCTTGGCGGTGAAGGGATCGCAGTTGCCGTACTGAACCTTAAAGGACTCGGCATACTTGCGTTTGTCTGCTTTCAGTTCCTCAAAGGAGGGCAGCACGATGGTGGGCAGGCTCTCATCCAACTCGGAGGCTTTAAATACTGTGCCGTCAATGTAAGTGATGTCCTTTACATCCATCCCGGAGTTCAGTGCGTCGGCGATCTCCACGATGGATTTTTCGCCCATGCCGTACATCAGCAAGTCCGCCTGACTGTCCAGCAGAATGGAGCGCTTCATGCTCTCGGACCAGTAATCGTAATGGCCTAAACGCCGCAGGCTGGCCTCAATGCCGCCGATGAGGATGGGCACATCCTTATACGTCTGGCGGATCAGGTTGCAGTACACAATGGTGGCATAGTCGGGCCGTTTGCCCATGACGCCGCCGGGGGTGAAGGCATCGGTCTTGCGACGGTGCTTGGTGACGGAATAATGGTTTACCATGGAATCCATATTGCCGCCGCTGACCAGAAAACCCAGCCGGGGCCGTCCAAACACATCGATGGACTTGGGATTTTTCCAATCGGGCTGGGAAATGATGCCCACAGAATATCCGTGGCTTTCCAGAACGCGGCTGATGATGGCGTGACCAAAGGAGGGGTGGTCCACATAAGCGTCGCCGATGACATAGACGAAATCGCACTGCTCCCAGCTCCGGTCAGCCATTTCCTGTTTGGTTATGGGCAGAAAAGACATATCCTACCTCCAAATGAACATATTTTATCTAGTATAGCAGATTTTTTATGATAATGGAAGAGGAAAAATAATGTCATCCTTCGACTCCGCTAACGCTTCTCTCAGGATGACAACGGTTTACTTATGCTCTACTTTTCTCTTCTTCCCGTCGGGGCCGACGATATAGGTGTTTTCCAGCTGGCCCACCAGGTTGGCTTTTACGGAATCGATATAGATGCGGCGCAGCTTATCCCGCTCGGCCAGTTCTTCGGGGGTCAGGCCCTCGGCTTTGTTTTTTGCCGCCAGCACGTTGATGCGGGCGATAACTTCGTTCATGTTCATAGTGATTACCTCATATATAGCGGTGGATGACCACCGAAATTCTGTCTTTTTTCGTTTTTCCGTTCACGGCGTGGAGTTTGATCTTTCCCAGGCCCCGGACGGAGATTTTCATGCCCTCAGCAACGGGCTTATCCGGCTTTTCGCAGGGCAGACCGTCGATGGCTGCTTTGCCTGTGCTGACGTACTGGGCTGCCAGACTGCGGCCAATGCGAAATCCGGAGGAGATCACACTGTCTAAGCGCAGGGATGCCAGGGTGTCCTTGATTTCCTTCACTTCCGGTTCCGGAATGTTGGCTTGGGACAGGGAAATTTGCTCTAAATGCAGCTTGGTTCGCCCGGCAGAGGTGAAATTCTGCAAAATATAGGGCGCGATCTCCGCAGTTACGAAGAAATCACAGCTGCCCTTGTCCACGCAGATATCGCCCACGGTCTCCCGGCCAATGCCCGCACCCATGAGGGCCCCAAGAAAATCCCGGTGGCTGGGGCTGTCCCCCTGATAAAACACGGCCCGCAGACAGACGCAGGGGCTGTCTTCTTCATAAAGCGCGGATTCTTCCAGATAGTCCGGCAGATACACAAGCATTTTCCGCTCCGCGTCTTCATAGCCGCCGAAGGCATATAAGCCCTCAGGCTCGCCGAAAAGAAACTTTGCCATTTCCAACTCCCTGGGGGAGAGAAAACAGGTGTTGGCGGGGATGTTTTTCCGCATCCCTGCGTTTATTTTGTCCCACAGCTTGGCGAGCAGCAGCCTGTCTTCGCTGGTTTGGGCGATTTTCTCAATATTGTTTCGGTCCATCCTATCACCAAGGGCATTATAGCACATCTTTTGGAAGCTGAAAAGAAGTTTTTCTTGTGCGAAAGCGATTTGTGGGGTATAATGGTCAAAATATCGAATGGAGCGAAACCTATGGTAATTGGAATCATCGGCGGCGGCGCGTCGGGCATGGCGGCAGCCCTGGCCGCAGCGGAAAATCCGAATGCGGAAATTGTTTTAATGGAGCGGCAGGCCCGGGTGGGACGAAAATTGCAGGCAACCGGCAACGGCCGCTGTAATTTGACCAACCTACACGCTTCGAAAGGCGGCTACCATGGCGACGATGCGGCGTTTTCCGAGTATGCCATCCGGAATTTCGGTCCCGAGGCGGCGCTGGACTGGTTCCGCAGTCTGGGCCTGTTTACCGTGGCGGAGGACTCCGGCCGGGTCTATCCCTATTCCGACCAGGCCAATTCCGTGGTAGACGTGCTGCGGTTTGCCCTGGAAAAGCCGAATATCACCGTAAAACTTGGCTTTGAAGCGGAAAAAGTGAAGAAAACCGGGAACGGTTTCCGGGTAGAATCCAAGGAAGAGACCGTGGAATGCGACAAACTCATCATCGCCTGCGGCGGCCTTGCGGGAACGAAGCTGGGCGGCACCATGTCCGGCTACAAGCTGCTGCGGTCTTTGGGCCATAAGTGCACCAAACTGCGCCCGACCCTTGTCCAGCTGAAGTCCTCCTGGGGCGGCGTGGCAGGCCTGAAGGGCGTGCGCGCCAATTGCCATGCGGCGATTTACCATGACGGTGAAAAAGTCTCGGAAAGCACAGGGGAACTGCAATTCACCGAGTACGGCCTGTCCGGCCCGGTGATCTTCGAGATTTCCCGGGACGTCTGCCAGGGAGCGGGGGAGTGGACCTGCCGCCTGGACTTCCTGCCGGAAATCAGCCCGGATGCGCTGAAAACCGAACTTCTCCGCAGAAAAAATACCAATTTGCCCGCATCGGAATTGCTGACGGGCATTCTCCACAACCGTCTTGGCCGGATCCTGACCCAGGCGGCAGGCGTCAGCGCCAGCCGGCAGATCTGCGAGCTTTCCGATTACGAACTGGAACAGACCGTCCGTGCCGTCAAAGGCTTTGACGTGGGCCTGACGGAACCCATGGGCATGGATTCTGCCCAGGTCACCGCAGGCGGCATCCTTACAAAAGAATTCGACGCTGCAACCATGGAGAGCCGCATTGTCCCCGGACTTTACGCCTGCGGCGAAGTGCTGGACATCGATGGCGACTGCGGCGGCTACAATTTACAATGGGCATGGAGTTCCGGCCGTCTGGCGGGAGCACATGCGGGAGGAAATACATGATCAGATTACGCGACATTCCCTTACCCCCGGAGCACAACGCGCACCAGCTCCAATTTGAAGCGGCTCAGATGCTGCGCATTTCCAATTCCAAAATTCGACAGCTGCGCATTGTCCGCCGCAGCGTGGACGCCCGGAAAAAGCCTGATATCAAGATCATCTACACTGTGGATGTGGCGGTTGACGGTAATGAAAAGAAGATCCTGAAAGCCAGCGGCTGCAAACGGGCAAGCATTGCGCCTGTTTCCTATTATAAAGTCCCGAAAAACATTCCCCAGCCCGCCATGCGTCCTGTTGTGGTGGGCTTTGGCCCTGCGGGCATGTTCGCTGCCCTGATTTTGGCTCTGGCAGGTTGGAAGCCCCTGGTGCTGGAGCGGGGTGAGGATGCCCGGTCCCGGCATGAGAAGGTGCAGAAATTCTTCGAAACTGGTGAACTGGACACCAGGAGCAACGTCCAGTTCGGCGAAGGCGGCGCGGGCACCTTCTCCGACGGCAAGCTGAATACCGGCGTCAACAATCCCCGGATCGGCTGGATTTTGGAACAGTTTGTCAAAGCGGGAGCAAGAGAAAACATCCTCTACGACGCAAAACCCCATGTGGGCACCGATGTCCTGCTGACGGTGGTGCAGAACATCCGCCAGCGTATCCTCTCTTTAGGCGGCGAGGTGCGGTTTCATACCCAGGTCACGGGCTTGTGCATAGACGGCAACAAGCTCACCGGCCTGAAAACCGCAGACGGCGAGATCATCCCCTGTGACGCGGCGGTGCTTGCCATCGGCCACAGCGCCCGGGATACCTTCGAAATGCTGGATGCGGCGGGCATTCCCATGGAGCCCAAGCCCTTTGCCATGGGCGTGCGCATTGAGCACAAACAGACCACAGTGGACGAGAGCCAGTACGGCCGGCACGACCCGGTGCTGCCTCCTGCGGATTACAAGCTGGTGCAGCATCTGGAGGACGCCACGGTCTACACCTTCTGCATGTGTCCCGGCGGCCATGTGGTGGCGGCGGCCAGCGAGGAAGGCCGGGTGGTCACCAATGGCATGAGCTATGCCGACCGTGACGGAGAAAACGCCAACGCCGCCCTCCTTGTTACGGTAAATCCCGCCGACTTCCCTTATGAAGGCACCCTTGGCGGTATGCAGTGGCAGCGGGAGATCGAGGAAAAGGCCTACCAGGTCAGCGGCAGCTACCGCGCCCCTGCCCAGTTGGTTGGCGATTTCCTGAAATCTCAGCCCAGTACCGGAGCCGGGGAGGTCAAGCCCACCTACCGACCTGGGGTCACCTGGTGTGACCTTCACGGGGTCCTTCCGAAAAAGATCACCGGCGCCATTGCCGAAGCCCTGCCCCAGCTGGACGGCAAGCTGAAAGGCTTCGCTTCTGCGGATGCGGTGATGACCGCCCCGGAGACCCGCAGTTCCTCGCCTGTCCGCATTCTCCGTGATGAGACCCGTCAATCCGCCATTCGCGGACTGTACCCCACCGGCGAAGGCGCGGGCTACGCAGGCGGCATCATGTCCGCCGCCATCGACGGCATTATGACTGCCGAAGCAATTTTAGGAGTAAGCAATGACAGAGAAACAAATCAATAAATGGCTCCGCCGCCGCTTCGCGCAGGTTGGCTGGGTGCTGATCGTTTACTATATCATTATGAACATTCTGGCGGTGCTCAGTATGTATCTGGACATGGCGAAGCAAATGCTGTGGTCCTTGGCTGTGGGCGATTACCGCATGAACATCGATATGGATGCCATTGCGGGAAATGCCTGGGGATATGTTATGACCATTGCTGTGGGTTTCCTCATCTTACAAGCCTGGAAGGGCGGGGACTACTGGAAGTCCGAGATTCTGGTAAAAGAAAAGCGGATGAAGCCCTTCGTGCTTTTCTGCGTTCTCAGCTTCTGCGTCGGCGCGCAGATGGTGAACGCCATCTGGGTCAGCCTTCTGGAAGGGATCATGAACCAGTTTGGCGGCTCCCTGATGCCCCTGCTGGAAAGTGTTTCCGGGGACTCTGACACCTTCAGCATGTTCCTGTATTCTGCCATTCTGGCCCCCATCGCGGAGGAAGTTCTGTTCCGGGGTTATATCCTGCGCTCCCTGCGGCCCTTTGGCAAGCGGTTCGCCATCCTGGGCTCGGCTCTGCTCTTCGGACTGTTCCATGGAAATCTCCTGCAGACCCCCTACGCGTTCCTGGTGGGGTTGGTGCTGGGCTATGTGACGGTGGAATATTCCATCGGCTGGGCTGTGGCGCTGCATATGTTCAACAATCTGGTGCTGGCCGACCTGTTCACCCGGCTTACGGCTGGCCTTTCGGATGCGGTCTATTCCATGCTGAATCTGATTGTTTTTGGCGGATTTTTCCTGATCTCCCTGGGAATTCTCATTAAGGAACGCCGGGAGATTCGGGACTACAACCAAAGCGAATGGATCGACCGTCGGTGCCTGAAATGCTTTTTCACCAATTCCGACATCCTGATCCTGACAGGGCTTATGGTAATGAACATGATCCTGACGCTTTTTGCATAACCTTTGCCCCCGGAATCTTCCGGGGGCTTTTTTGTGTCTCTGGATATTTCAAAATGTAATCATAAAAAAGAAAAAACATCATTTTGATACTTACTAAATCCGAAAGCAGGAGATAATTTTACCAACATGACACTTTGAAGTAAAAATGTGTAATTATTTCTGTAATATTTTGTAATTTTTACTTGACGAATGGAAACAGGCGCGCTATAATGATTTTGTAAAAAATGACACGATACCTCCCGCGGATGTCCCCGATTCACGGCGGCCTGCTTCATTGTCGTTAATTTTAGCAACAATGAAGGAGGTAATATTTAATTTTATGAACAATCGAATATTGGCTACGCTGTTTGCGCTGGCAATTGTCCTGTTCATCGGCGTAGCACCCGTCAAGGCTGAGGCTGCGCACACTTGCTATGACAACAGCGGCAACTGCATTTGTGACTACGCTGGCTGCACCGAAACCGTGCACACTCTGACGAAGGTCGAAGCGGTGGAGGCCAACCATGAAAAGGCTGGCAATACGGAGTATTATGTCTGTGACAACTGCGGAAAGCTGTTCACTGACGAAACCGCAAAGACGGAAACCACGGCTGAAGATGTGATCGTGGCAAAGATCGAGCACGAACTGAAGTGGGAAGTTACCGAGACGACCCACAAGCAGTACTGCACCGGCTGTGGTTATGTTCCTGTGAAAGATACCGCCCATACGCTTTCCAAGAAGGACAATGGCGACGGTACGCACACCATTAAGTGCACTGTTGAAGGCTGCACTTATGAGGTGACCGCAGAGCATGACGACGGCACGAAGGCTGACTGCAAATGCGGCGTTTGCGGCGCGGAGATGGAGCATACTCCCAGTGAGTGGAAAGAGTATCCCAGCGACAAGAGCAAGCATTTCCAGCAGTGCACTGTTTGCTTCAAGACCCTCGTTACCGAAGACCACGACTATGTGTGCACCTCCAATGAGGATGGCCAGACGCATAAGGCAGAATGCAAGGTTTGCGGCAAGGTAAGATCTACGGCTTCCTGCTATGATAAGGTTGAGGATTGCTATTGTGATGCCTGCGGCGGCCTGATGCAGCATGACATTGCCGATATGCAGCTGGTTCACAAGACTGCTACCTGCACCGAGGACGGCATTTGGCTCCACTATCAGTGCGAAATCTGCGGTCTTCGCATGAAGAAAGACGGCACGATCCTCACTGAGGAGACCATGGTCAATCCGAAAACGGGCCACACCGAAGCGGTCCGGCACTATGCGGATGTCCATCAGACCTACTGCACTGTGTGCGGCGAGACCATTTCCGAGGAAGCACATGATTTCGTGTATACTTCCGATGGAAAGGGCAACCACGTTATTACCTGCACCGGATGCCCCAGAAAGCTGACGGAAGCCTGCCAGGACACGGACGGCGACGGCGACTGCCTGTGCGATGCCTGTGGTTATGAGATGCCTCATACTGACAAGAGCAAGATGACCTATGTTGAAGCCAAGGCTGCAACTTGTGAGGAAGCAGGCCACACTGACTACTACAAGTGCAACGAGTGTGGTGGTACATACCTGTCCGACGGCTCTGCATGGGATCCGACCATTGACGCGCTGGGTCACATTTGGACGCCTGTGGGCAAGACTGTCAACGGCAAGCATCAGATGCAGTGTGACCGCTGCGATGTCTATTCCGAAGGCATTGGCCACTACAGCGAAGATGGCGACTGCTACTGCGACGTGGAAGGCTGCAACGTGCTGGTTCACAGCCACAGACTGATCCATGTTGACAAGGTTGAGCCCACCTGCGGTCAGGACGGCAAGGAAGCCTACTACAAGTACGAAGGCTGCGACAAGATGTTCGACGAGTACCTGCAGCCCATTACGGCTCCTGTTGTGATCGAAGCGCTTGACCACGATGACAGCGGCGAATGGGTAGCAATTGAGGGCGGTATGCACGCAAAGCAGTGTGCGAACTGCGGTGAGACTTTGACTACGGAGGCTCACACCGATGGCACCGGCGACAACCGCTGCGATGTCTGCAATGTGGAGCTGGAGCTGGAAAAGGTCGAGCGTAAGGAGCCCAATTGTACGGACGTTGGTTACGAAGAGTACTGGGTTTCCCCTGTTACCGGCATCAAGTATGCGGATCCCTATGGCAACGAGCGGATTAACAATCCTGCAACGATTCCCGCTAACGGCCATTCCTGGACCAGAAGCGAGGGCAGCTACCATATCTGCGGTGTCTGCAACCTGGCTAAGAAGCATACCGCCAGCGACATCAATGACTGCTTCTGCGGTGAATGCCACATGCCCATGTCTGGTCACGAGGTAGAGGTTGTCGAAGCTGTTGCAGCTACCTGCACCAAGTCCGGCACAGAAACCTATGTTAAGTGCTCCTGCGGCAAGCTGTGTGACTTCGACGGCAACGTGATTGAAAAGCCTGATAGCATTCCCGCTTATGGCCACAAGCTGAGCAATGAGCTGATTGAGGACACCAGAACCGGTGACCATTACCAGGTCTGCACCAACGCTGGCTGCGATTACGAGTACCACACCGACCATGAGCCTGTTGTGGAAGATCCTCTGAAGGGCAACTACCATCAGTGGATCTGCGAGTGCGGCAATGTCGAGACTGAGCGTCATTACGACAAGGACGGGGACAACAAGTGTGATGAATGCGGTCACGATATGGCAAACACTTCCGTGAACGTTCAGAATCATGATTCTGTAACGGTGGTTACCGGCGAGAAGAAGACTGTTAACAACCAGAAGAGCTGGTGGCAGAACTGGCTGGACAACCTGCTGCCCAGCAACGCCGGCGGCACTTCCACCACGGCTGCTTCCGCTTCCAATGACAGCGCTTCCACTTCCGGCAGCGGCAACACCACTTCCGGCGGCAGCACTGCCGCGGATACTGGCAGCGGCACTACCAATTCCGGCAGCACTGCTTCCGGCAGCGGCAGCACCACTTCCAACGGCAGCGGTTCCACTTCCAGCGGCACCGGTATCATCAATGAATTTATCCAGTGGCTGAGCCAGCTGTTTGGTTCCTGGCTGCAGGGTAAGTAAGATCATGGAAGATCCGGCGTAGTCGGTAAAACAAGCAACAAAATCCCCTCTGATACAGCTGAAAAGCTGCGTCAGAGGGGATTATTTTTTATAAAAAAACTGCTGCGATCACAGCGGCTATCTGCACCGCCAGGATCAGCGGGATTCCCAGGGTAAATTTCAGGTGCTTGGTCTTGTGCCGCACGGTGTACATTCCGATGAGACTGCCGATGCTGCCGCCCAGGGCGGCTATGGTCATCAGCGTGGCTTCCGGAATGCGCCACAGGTTTTTCTTGGCTTTCAGCTTGTCCACAAGCATAAGAAGAAAGCCCACCGCATTGATTATAAGGAGGTAAAGAAGGATAAGCTCTGTCATATTCAATTCCTTTCGGGAGGGATCCGTTTGAAAAAATGTTGGTTGCTGATTTTGACCGCTCTGCTGCTCAGCGGCTGCGCGGCAGAAGAAACTTTTGAGACCGTGGCGGATGATTGGGCGGCCCCGGTGATGGCGCAGCCCAGGGAAATTTCGGTGCGTCTGCCGGACAACGCGGTGGCCCCGGTGCTGGAAAGCGACAGCGAGCAGGTCTATCTGTCTGAGGATTACGAAATTGTTATCGAGACCCTTTCCTCCGGCGACCTGAACGCCACCGTCCAGAGCATCAGCGGCTACGGCAAAGACCAGCTCACCGTCATGGAGACCCAGTGGGACGGCGTGAGCCGCTATGAATTTGTCTGGGTCTCGGCAGGGGAAAGGGGCGACCGGCTGGGCCGGGCCGTGATTTTGGACGACGGGGACTACCATTACTGCATGTCCGTCCTCCGGGATGCGGACGCCACGGAAATGTCCCAGGTGGTGTGGAGCGATGTGTTCAATTCCTTTGCGTTGGCTTAATATTGTTCCAGCGCTTCCAGGCACATAGCTCTGCAGGCATCCACCACACTCTGGGGGTGCAGAATTTTCGCCTTGCCGCCAAAGCCGATGACCCAGCTTAAGAACATGGGCGATACGGCCACGTTGACGGTGAAGACAAAGTACTCCTCTCCGTCGGGGATCAGAATGATATCCCGTCCAAAGCGGTCGATGACCACGTTGATGAGACTGCGGTGGAAGCGCAGCTTCACGTTGGCGGTTTCTCCGGAATACATCTGGAACAGACGGTTTGCGTGTTCCACCAGAGCCTTTCCGGTAAGCTCCGGACAGGGCGTCCGGGGGATGTCCGCCAGCTTGATGTCGCTCATGCGGTCCACCCGGTAAGAGGTCACGCCGTGGCGGGGGGAGTGGGCCAGCAGGTAACAGTTCTCGTTGTCCTGGCACAGGCCGTAGGGACTGGCCTGATAGTCCCGGTCCCGGTACTTCCGCTGCCCGTTGATGTCCCAGTCGAAATAGCGGAAGGTGATCTGCTGATTCTGGGCAATGGCATCCTGAATGGCGTCTACATTATAATAGATAGTCTCATTCATGCTTTTGACCCGGCCGGAAACCAGCACATCCCGGCGCATCAGGTTGGCGTCGTAGACGCTGCACTGGTTGCACAGCTTTTCGATCAGCTCCCGGGATTTCCGCTCTGTCAGAAACCGGCTGGATTGTACCGCGTCGATGAGCAGCTTCAATTCCGGCAGCTCAAAATTCCGGGAGGCGATGTAATAGCCGCCGTTTTTGCCGGGAAGGGAAACGATGTCCACACCGTAATCCTGCAATGCCGCAATGTCCGAGTACACGGTCTTGCGGTCGCAGACGATATTGTGCTGCCGTTCCAGCATGGAAAGCAGCTCCGCCGCTCTCACCGGGTGATCCTGGTGGGAGTTTCTTTGTAAGTAGTCCAGAATGTAAAAGATTTTCAGCTTCTGATTGTCGGACTTCGGCATGAGAATCCCTCCACAAACAGTTTTTCTTATTATACCACATCCCAAACGCCTGGGGAAAGGGGCAATTTGCATTTTGCTTCGGAATGTGCTATAATGACCAAAAAGGAGTGATAATTTTGGGTTATTTTGGCTGTCACCTGTCTGCAAGCGGCGGAAATGCCGCCATGGTAAAAACCGCGCTGTCCATCGGCGCAAACACCTTCGCCTTTTTCACCCGCAATCCCCGGGGCAGTAAGGCAAAAAAAGAAGACCCGGCGGATGCCGCAAGGGCTGTGGCGCTGCTGGAAGAAAATCATTTTGGAAAACTGGTGGCCCATGGGGCTTACACCATGAATCTGTGTACCGCCGACCAGGAGGCCCGGGCCTTTGCGGCGGAGGTATTGGAGGACGATCTGCGCCGGATGGCGGCGCTGCCCGGGAATTTTTATAATTTCCACCCCGGCAGCCACGTGGGGCAGGGGACCCAGGCCGGTATCGACTATATCGCCGCCGCGCTGAAGAACGCCCTGCGCCATGACTATCCCGTGAAAGTCCTGCTGGAAACCATGGCGGGCAAAGGCAGTGAGATTGGCGGCCGGTTCGAAGAGCTGAAGGCCATCATCGATGCCGTCGGCAGCGGCGATGTGGGCGTTTGCTTGGACACCTGCCACGTCTACGATGGCGGTTACGACATTGTGAAGGACCTGGACGGCGTCCTGGCAGAATTCGACCGGATCATCGGCCTGGACAGGCTCTGTGCCCTGCACCTGAACGACAGCAAGAATCCTTTTGCCAGCCACAAAGACCGGCACGAACTGCTGGGCCAGGGAAGCCTGGGTCTTGAGACCTTCCGCGCCATCGTCAACCATCCGGTCCTGAAGGACAAGCCTATGATCCTGGAGACACCCAACGAGCTGCCTGGCTATCAAAAAGAGATCGAAATTCTCCGCAGCATGGAATCTTAAGAAAAAGTTCATTTGACATATGGCGAAAAGTATGTCATTTTATTAGAAAAAACGCAATTTGCACAAAAGAAAGGACGGTGAGTACATGGAGGAATTCCTGAGCACCCTTGCCGTTGACCAGGCGGCGCTGTCCACAGAATATATTGGCTTTCTGCGCTATGCCGTGCCGGTGCTGACATTCATCCTTCTGCTGCGCTGCTGTCTGCCCCTGCTGACTTTCAAGCGGGAGCCGGAGATCTGGGCCTGGCTGAACATGTCCGACGGTTCTCAGATCCCCATCACCCACTGGGAAAACGTCATTGGCCGCAGCAAGTCCTGCGATATGACCATCGATTTTTCCACCGTGTCCCGTAACCACGCGGTTCTGACCCGTTATGATGACGGCAGCTGGACCATTTCGGATGCCGGCTCCAAAGGCGGAACCTTCGTCAATGACCGGCAGATCCAGATCTGCGCGCTGAAACCCAAGGACCGCATCTGTATCGGCGGCGTGGAAATGCAGCTGCAGCCCATCACCCAGCGCCAGGAAGTGCGTCAGGCGGAGCTGCGCACCAAAGCCGCCAGCGGCTGGGACAGCGTGACCAACCTGATGCTGCTGACCATTTTGCAGTGCCTGATGTTCCTGGGCTTCCTGCTGAAAGGGGAGCAGGAGAATTTTATGAGCATTCTCCAGGGCTTTGGCGGCATTGTTCTGTGCCAGTGGATCCTGTATATTTTCTACTGTATGATCCACCGAAAGTCCTTTGAAGTGGAGACCATCGCCTTTTTCCTGTGCACCATGGGCATTGCCGCCATTTCCACTGTCAAACCGGCGGAAACGGTGAAACAGCATGCTTCTATGTTCATTGGCGTGGTGACCTTCCTGGTTTTGGGCTGGTCTCTGCGGGATCTGGAACGGGCAAAGGTGTTCCGGTATCTTGCCGTGGCGGCGGGCGTTGGGTTCCTGATCGTTACGCTGGTCTTTGGCACGGAGGTTTATGGTGCCAAATGCTGGATCATTATCGGCGGCATGTCCCTGCAGCCCTCGGAACTGAGCAAGGTCTGCTTCGTTTATGCAGGCGCGTCCACCATGGACCGCATCATGAGCAAACGAAACCTGATCTTGTTCATTGCCTATTCCGTCCTGATCTGCGGGTTGCTGGCACTGATGAATGACTTCGGTACGGCGCTGATCTTCTTCTGCGCATTCCTGGTCATTGCGTACTTACGTTCCGGCAGCATGGGCACTGTGGCCCTGGCCATTACGGCCCTGGGCTTCGCGGGCGTCATCGCCCTGAAGATCGCGCCCCATGCTCTCCAGCGTTTTGCCACCTGGCGGCATGTCTGGGAGGATCCTCTGGTAGGCGGCTACCAGCAGACCCGGGCGCTGATGTGCATTGCCTCCGGCGGCCTGTTCGGCCTTGGCCCGGAAGGCGGTCTGCTGCAATACGTCTTCGCGGCGGATTCGGATATTGTCTTTGCCACCATCGGCGAGGAGTGGGGACTGATCATGGCGGTCATGACGGTGCTGTGCATCGTTGCGCTGGGTATCTTCCCCATGCGTACCGCCCGGGTGGCCCGCAGCAGCTTCTATTCCATCGGCGGCTGCACGGCGGCAAGCATTCTGGTGATCCAGACCATCCTGAACTGCCTGGGCACCCTGGATATCCTGCCCTTCACCGGTGTTACCTTCCCGTTTGTTTCCAACGGCGGTACCAGCATGATCGGCGCCTGGGGCCTGCTGGCTTTTGTCAAGGCGGCGGATACCCGGCAGAACGCCAGCTTTGCCGTCCGCCTGAAAAAGAATAAGAAAGGGGAATGAGCCATGAATCGAGTGACCAAACGTACCTGGCTCATGGGCCTGTTTATTGCTGTCCTTTTGGGCGGTATGCTGTTTTTTCTGTGGGAGTATCTCACCGAGGCCAACGAGTGGGTAGCCTTTGCCGGTTCTCCCCACATCTATAATAATACCAACATTGGCTGCGGCACCATCACAGACCGTGCCGGAGAGGTGCTGCTGGATATCACGGAAAACCGCACCTATTCCTCCGACGCTTCTACCCGGAAATCCACCCTGCACTGGCTGGGTGACCGGCAGGGCAATATCAGCGCCGCTGCCGTTTCCACCTATGCGGGGGAAATGGCGGGCTTCGACCTGATCAACGGCGTCTACGATTCCTCCGGTGAAGGAGGGAAGGCGCGGCTGACCCTGTCCGCCAAGGTGCAGAATACGGCGCTGGAAGCCATGTCCGGCAGAAAGGGAACGGTGGCCGTTTACAATTACAAAACCGGCGAGATCCTCTGCGCCGTGACCACCCCTACCTACGACCCGGAAAATGTACCGGATATCGCAAACGATACCACGGGGACCTACGACGGCGTGTACCTGAACCGCTTCATCCAGTCGTCCTATGTTCCCGGCTCCATTTTTAAAATCGTCACTCTGGCTGCGGCATTGGACTGTGTTCCGGGCATTGAGGACCAGACCTTCACCTGCTATGGCAAAGTGGAATACGGCACCGAAGCGGTCACCTGCGAGAAGGCCCACGGCCAGCAGACCCTGAAGGGCGCCTTCGCCAACTCCTGCAACTGTGCTTTTGCCCAGATCGCGGAGCAGGTGGGCAAAACCAACATGACGAATTACGTCAAAAAGTTTGAGGTCACGAAGCAGCTGTCCTTCGACGGCATTACCACGGCCAAGGGAAACTACGATATTTCCAACACCGCGTCGGTGTCCTTTGCCTGGAGCTGCATCGGCCAGCATACCGACCTGGTGAATCCCGCCCGGTTCATGACCTTCATGGGCGCGGTGGCCGGAGGCGGCGTGGCGGCGGAGCCATACCTGATGGCCTATGTGGAGAGCGGCGGCGAGACCACCTACCAGGCGAAGACCCAGAAGACCGACCGCATCATGTCCAAAGAGATCGCCCAGACCGTCAAGGAATATATGCGCAACAACGTCCAGAGCGTTTACGGTGACTGGAACTTCAATGGACTTTCCGTCTGCGCCAAATCCGGCACCAGCCAGCTGGGCGGCGAGCAGAACCCCAACGCCATGTTCGCGGGTTTTGTGGACAGTGACGAATATCCCCTGGCATTCATCGTGGTGGTGGAAAACGGCGGCTACGGAAGCCACACCTGCGTGCCCATCATCAGCAAGGTTTTGAACGCCTGCAAAACGGTTTTGGATGGGGAATAAGGGCAGTTTGTGTGCTTTTGCATACATTTGTGCATTGTATACAAAAAAACGAAAAACACCACGGAGGAATCTGTGGTGTTTTCTTCGTTGACAAATGTCCTTCTGTGAGATACAATACTCCCAGATTCATCAAGGAGGTACATGACAATGGCTGCACGGTTTTCCACCTGTAATAGCGCTTTCCACTGCTCCATGGCAGCGGCATGTTCCTCTGCGCGAATTCGCCTCATTCTGGACGCTGTCATTATTTTGGCAGTGTCCATTTGCGTTCTTTGCGTACAAATTATGATGTGCGCTGCGTGACCGGGGCTTCACAATGTATGGAGAAGCGGTTGCGCAAAGCGCGGCCGCTTTTTTATAATTTGAGAAAAGGAGATATTTTTTATGAAGAAGTTTGTTGCACTGCTGCTGGCTGTCCTGATGGTCGCCGGTATGTTCGCAGGCTGCGGCTCCAACGAAGCCGCTGAGACCAAGGCTGCCGCCGCAGCTGAGGGTGAGACCGCCGCTGCTGGCGAAGCAGCAGCTCTGAAGATCGGTATGACCGGTCCTCTGACCGGCGGCGCTGCCGTTTACGGCACCGCTGTTGAGGCTGGTATCGAGATCGCTGTGGAAGAAATCAATGCTGCCGCTGCCGCCAATGGCGGCCTGACCCTGGAGTTCCAGGCACAGGACGACGAGGCTGACGGCGAGAAGGCCGTTTCCGGCTACAACGTCCTGAAGGACTGGGGCATGCAGGTCTTCATCGGCACCGTTACTTCCGGCGCCTGCAACGCTGTCGCTCCTGAGGCAGTGGCCGACGAGATGTTCCTGCTGACTCCCTCCGCCTCCGCTATGGAAGTGGCTATGGCCGGCCCCAACACCTTCCAGATGTGCTTCACCGACCCCAACCAGGGCGCTTCCGCTGCTGAGGTCATTGCCAACAACTGGGCTGACGCTGCTGTCGGCGTCATCTACGACTCCTCCGACGACTACTCCTCCGGCCTGTACGACGGCTTCATGGAGAAGGCCAACGAGCTGGGCGTGAACGTTGTCTGTGAGACTTCCTTCACTGCTGACACCAAGAGCGACCTGTCCACTCAGGTTACCCAGTGCAAGGACGCAGGCGCTGACCTGATGTTCCTGCCCATCTACTACACCGAGGCTTCTTACATCCTGACCTACGCTGCCAAGATCAGCTACGCTCCCACCTATGTGGGCTGCGACGGCATGGACGGCATCCTGGACGTGGAGGGCTTTGACACCGCTCTGGCTGAGGGCATGGCTCTGCTGACTCCCTTCGATGCCAACGCTGCCGACGAGGCTACCCAGTCCTTTGTTGCTAAGTTCGTTGAGAAGACCGGCGGCGTGCCCAACCAGTTCGCTGCTGACGCTTACGACTGTGTCTACGCTGTTTACAATGCCTGCGTCGCCGCCGGCGTTGACGGCAGCACCGCTGCTTCCGATGTCTGCGCCGCTCTGGTCGAGCAGTTCAACGCTATGACCTTCGACGGCCTGACCGGTTCCGGCATGACCTGGGACGAGAACGGCATGATCTCCAAGGCTCCCGCTGCTGTTGTGATCGAGAACGGCATCTACGTTCCTATGGCTTAATCATTTCGATGGGATGGGAAGGGTCACCTTCCCATCCCATAAGCTACTTTCGATAGTCGATGAGAGCGGCACAAATGTGATTTGCCGCCGTCATAGGCTATCGAGAAAGAGAGGTAAGATATGCAAATTATCCAGTATCTGATCAACGGAATCAGCATCGGCGCTGTGTATGCCATCATTGCGCTGGGCTATACCATGGTCTATGGTATAGCCAAAATGCTGAACTTCGCCCATGGTGATGTTATCATGGTGGGCGCGTACATTTCCTTCTGCGTTACCAATTACTTAGGCCTGCCCGCCTGGGCCAGCGTGGTGGTGGCTATGGCAGTGTGCACGGTCCTTGGCATCCTGATCGAGGGCCTGGCCTACAAGCCCCTGCGCGGTACTCCCGGCCTGGCTGTTCTGATCACCGCCATCGGTGTCAGCTACTTCCTGCAGAATGCAGCCCAGCTGATCTGGTCCTCCAGCCCCAAGAGCTTCACCAGCATCGTAACCATGCAGCCCATCACCCTGTTTGACGGCCAGCTGGTCATCACCGGCGAAGTGCTGCTGACGGTGGTTGTCTCCGTTGCCGTCATGGTTGGCCTGACGTTCTTCACCGGCAAGACCCGTACCGGTAAGGCAATGCGTGCCGTGTCCGAGGACCGGGACGCTGCCCAGCTCATGGGTATCAATGTCAACAAGACCATTTCCACCACCTTTGCCATCGGTTCCGCCCTGGCTGCCGTGGCAGGCGTGCTGCTGTGCTCCACCGTGCCTACCCTGCAGCCCACCACCGGCTCCATGCCCGGTATCCGTGCCTTCACCGCTGCGGTTTTCGGCGGCATCGGCTCCATTCCCGGCGCTATGCTGGGCGGCATCCTCATCGGCCTTATCGAGACCTTTGCCAAGGCCTATATTTCCACCCAGTTCTCGGATGCCATCGTGTTCTCTGTCCTGATCGTAATTCTGCTGGTCAAGCCCGCCGGTCTGCTGGGCAAGCAGGTGCAGGAGAAGGTGTGAGGTGAGTGCTATGAAAAATATGCTGAAAAACAAAAGTACCCGCACGAACCTGATTACCTATCTTGTGGTTATCATTGCGTTCGTGGTCATGCAGTCTCTGAATGCCGCCGGTGCTCTGGGCAGTTCTACCAAGGGCTATCTGGTTCCCATTTGCGCTTATATTTCCTTGGCAATTTCCCTGAACCTGCTGGTGGGTGTCTGCGGTGAGCTGAGCCTGGGCCATGCCGGTTTCATGGGCATCGGTGCCTTTTCCGGCATCGTTGTGGCCGCTTTGCTGAAAGATGTGATCGCCAGCGATACCCTGCGTCTGTTGTGCGCCATGCTGTGCGGCGGCCTGGTTGCCGGTGTTGCCGGTTTCCTGATCGGCGTTCCCGTGCTGCGTCTGCGGGGCGACTATCTGGCCATCGTGACTCTGGCCTTCGGCGAGATCCTGAAGAACCTTGTCGGCAACATGTATGTCGGTACGGATTCTGATGGCTTCCATATGACCATCTCCACCACCAAGATGAAGCTGCTGGACGGCGGCACCTACCTGATCGCAGGCCCCAAGGGCGCCACCGGCGTGGAAAAGCTGTCCACATTTACCATGGGCTTTGTCCTGGTGCTGTTCACCCTGTTCGTGGTGCTGAACCTGATCGACTCCAAAGAGGGCCGCGCCATCAAGGCGGTCCGGGATAACCGCATCGCGGCTGAGTCTGTGGGTATCAACGTCACGGCGTTCCGTATGAAGGCCTTTGTTGTTTCCGCGTTTCTGGCCGGTATGGCAGGCGCCCTGTTCGGCCTGAATTATTCTTCCGTTACGGCTACCAAGTTCAACTTCAACACCTCCATCAACATTCTGGTGTTCGTTGTTCTGGGCGGCATGGGCAATATCCTTGGCTCTGTCATTTCCGCAACCATCCTGTATGTGCTGCCGGAGGCTCTGCGCGGCCTGCAGGATTACCGTATGATCCTGTACGCCATCGTGCTGATCGTGGTCATGCTGTGCACCTGGTCTCCCAAGGTCAAGGAGAAGCTGGCCATCGTCAGCGACAAGTTCACCAGCGTATTTAAGAAGAAGGAGGCGGGAACCAATGAATGAGTATAGCAGAAAAATGATCAAGGTTCCTACCGTCAACCTGCTGCGCGAGCAGGATATGGGCAAGCAGCCCGTCCTGGACGTGCGGAACCTGGGCATCGACTTCGGCGGTCTGACCGCCGTTGACAGTTTCAACATTACCATCGGCCCCACCGAGATCTCTGGCCTGATCGGCCCCAACGGCGCGGGCAAGACCACCATCTTTAACCTGCTGACCGGCGTGTACCAGCCCACCCGCGGTTCCGTTCTGATCAACGGCATCGATATCAAGGGCATGTCCACCCACAAGGTCAACAAGCTGGGCATTGCCCGTACCTTCCAGAATATCCGCCTTTTCACCGACATGACCGCTCTGGAAAATGTCAAGGTGGGTATGCACAATGAGATCAAGTGCTCCTTCCTGGCTTCTCTGCTGCATCTGCCTTCTTACTACAAGGCGGAAAAGAAAGCCAATGAGAAGGCTATGGAGCTGCTGGACTTCATGGGTCTGGCGGATGTTGCCAATGTTAAGGCCGGCAGCCTGCCCTACGGCGTTCAGCGCCGCCTGGAAATCGTCCGCGCCCTGGCAACCAACCCCTCCATCATCCTGCTGGACGAGCCTGCCGCCGGTATGAACCCCAGCGAGACCACCGAGCTGATGCACCAGATCCGCCGCATCCGTGACACCTTCCATATCGCCATCTTCCTGATCGAGCACGATATGAATCTGGTCATGAATGTCTGCGAGGCCATCGCCGTGGTTAACTACGGCCGCATCATCGCCAAGGGCACGCCTGAGGAGATCCGTGCCAATCCCGCCGTTATTGAAGCCTACCTGGGCAGAGAGGAAGGTAACGCCTGATGCTGAAGATCGAAGATATGCACGTTTACTACGGCGCCATCCATGCCATCAAGGGTGTTTCCTTTGAAGTCGGCGAGGGTGAGATCGTAGCCCTGATCGGCGCCAACGGTGCCGGTAAGTCCACCATCCTGAAGACCGTTTCCGGCCTGATGCATCCGCGCAGTGGTTCCATCACCTTCTGCGGCCAGGACATTTCCCATACCGACGCCTACAAGCTGCTGCGCACGGGTCTGGCCCATGTTCCGGAAGGACGACGCATTTTCCTGCAGATGTCCGTTCAGGACAACCTGGAAATGGGCGCATACATCAATAAGGAAGTTTCTCAGGACGACCTGGATATGGTCTTCAACTACTTCCCCCGTCTGAAGGAGCGCCGCAAGCAGATCGCGGGCACCCTCTCCGGCGGCGAGCAGCAGATGCTGGCCATGTCCCGCGCGCTGATGAGCCACCCCAAGCTGATGATGCTGGACGAGCCCTCCATGGGTCTGGCCCCCATCCTGGTGGATCAGATCTTTGAGATCATCAAGGAGCTACACAAAAACGGAACCACCATCCTGCTGGTGGAGCAGAACGCCCGCAAGGCCCTGCAGATCGCGGACCGTGCCTATGTTCTGGAAACCGGCAACATCACCCTCAGCGGCACCGGCGCAGAGCTGGCAAGCTCCGACGCCGTGAAGAAAGCCTACCTGGGCGGCTGAGAAGCCGGAAGCATTTCCTTCCGAAAGGATACGATAAAAAGAAGGTGTTCTAAGAACACCTTCTTTTTTTGTAAGCGTCCCTGGGGAAACCAGCTTCCCGGCGCCGAGGGGAAACTTCACGCACTCCGGCTCATAGACTGCAAATGGGGGTGTTTTGATGTGCCGAAAAAATCATATGCATGGCTGCTGCATTCTGGCCTTCGGCCTTGGCCTGATCGTGGGTCACTGCCTGGAAAGCTGGTTTCTGTGCTGCTGCGGCGGAATTGCCCTGATCATTCTGGGAATTTGCATCTCACGGAAACGATAGCAGGCATAAACTTGTCCCACGCCGAATATGCTTTAGTAGCAAACGTGGGATAAGGAGTGATCCAAACGTGGAACTGAATTTTCAAAAAAACATCTGCTCCTGCCTGGACACAGCGGTGCGGGAGATTCAAAACGCGGAACAGGCCCAGGAGATCAAACTGCCGGACGGTATGCCGGACATCGGACGCATTCTTGCCGCCTGGGGGCAGCCCATTCTGCGGAGCAAAGAGTGGCGCAGCGACTGCATCACCTTCTCCGGCGGCATGATGGCCTGGGTGCTGTACGCGCCGGAGGATGACAGCGGTGAACGCTGTATTGATGCCTGGATCCCGTTCCAGATGAAATGGGATCTGCCCAGCGGCGTCCCGGAAGGAAGCATCCGGATCCAGTGCCTGCCCCGTTTCGTGGACGCGCGCAGCGTGGCTGCCCGCAAGATCATGGTGCGTGCGGGCATGGCGGCTATGGCGGAGGCCTTTGTTCCCAAGGAGGTAGAAACCTACATGCCGGACAGTATGCCCAAGGATGTGGAGCTGCTGCGCAGTACCTATCCGGTGCGCCTGTCCAAGGAAGCGGGGGAGAAGACCTTCCTGATGGATGAAGACCTTACCCTTCCGGATTCCGCGCCCCAGCCTGACAAGCTGATCTGTTACCGCCTGAATCCGAAAATCACGGACAAAAAGGTTCTGGCGAACAAAGTAGTCTTCCGGGGCAATGCCAACCTTCATACCCTCTACCGAAGTGAAGAAGGGGAGCTTCACAGCTGGGACTTTGAACTGCCTTTCTCCCAGTATGCGGAGCTGACCGGGGAGCATGGCACCGATGCCCAGGCGGATTTTGCCCTGAGCCCCACCAGTCTGGAGCTGGAACTGGATGACGAGGGCCATCTGCGCCTGAAGTGCGGCATGGCCGCCCAATATCTCATTACAGACAAGCACCTGCTGGAGCTGATCGAAGACGCCTACAGTCCCAACCGGGAGCTGAGCATCCATACGGAAAATCTGGAACTGCCTGCCGTCCTGGAAAACCGCCGGGAGAATATCTACGGAGAGCAGACCATTCCCGCGGAAGCAACTCTGACCGCAGACGTGAATTTCCTCCCGGATTTTCCCCGCCAGCGCAGAAGTGAAAATGGTGTGGAAATGGAGATCCCCGGGGTATTTCAGGTGCTCTATTACGGCGAGGACGGCGTACTGCATTCCGGAACCGCCCGCTGGGAGGGCACCCAGGGTATCAGTGCGGATGAAAACAGTCAGATCACGGCCATTCCCATGCCTGCGGAAGCCCAGGCGGCTGCCGGAAACGGCCAGATCCTGGTGAAGGCCGACCTGCCCCTGGACATGACGACCACAGCCCGTCAAAGCATCCCCATGGTAACCGGCGTGGAGTTGGGAGAAAACCGCCAGCCTGATCCCAACCGCCCGACCTTGATTTTGCGCCGGGCAGGGGATAAGCGCCTGTGGGACATTGCCAAAGCCGCGGGCTCCACCATGGAATCCATCCGCAGGGCCAATAATTTACAGGAGGAGCCTCTGCCGGATCAGATGCTGCTGATCCCGGTTTCGTAAAGCGCCTGTAAGAAAATCCCGAAATAAACAGCGCCGCACCGGGGGAGAGCCGGTGCGGCGCTTGGCTGGCTGTCGCGTTTGTTCGGGGGATGGCCTGCCTGATAACAGCTTACCCCAATCCGGAAGCCGAAAACAAGAGAAATGTGTCGAAAAGTTCAATAATTTTCCCTTGTAACGGTTGACAGACAGTGATATAATAATCTGTAGAGAATTTTTAACAGAAGGTGTGAACTATGACAAAAATCGATATCTATTCCGGCTTCCTGGGTGCCGGTAAGACAACCCTCATCAAGAAGATGATTTCCGAAGCCTACAAGGGCCAGAAATTGGTGCTGATCGAGAACGAATTCGGCGAGATCGGCATTGACGGCGGCTTCCTGCAGGATGCCGGCATCAACATTACCGAGATGAATTCCGGCTGCATCTGCTGCTCCCTGGTGGGCGATTTCGGCAAGGCGCTGACCCAGGTCATCGAACAGTACCACCCCGACCGTATCATCATCGAGCCCTCCGGCGTGGGCAAGCTGTCCGACGTTATCGGCGCTGTGAACAAGGTCACCAATGACGAGGTTACCCTGGGCTATACCGTTGCCGTGGCCGACGCGGGCAAGGTCAAGGTTTATATGAAGAACTTTGGCGAGTTCTACAACAACCAGATCGAGACCGCTTCCGCCATCATCCTGTCCCGTACCGATGCCATTCCTCAGGCTAAGCTGGACACGGCCGTTGCCCTGATCCGAGAGCATAACGCCGAGGCTACCGTCGTCACCACCCCCTGGGGCGAACTGACCGGTGAGCAGTTGCTGGCCGCTATGGAAGGCCAGGCGACTCTGGCTGCCGAGCTGGCAAAGCTGCAGCAGGAACATGAGCACCATCACCACCATGAGCACGATGAGCACTGCACCTGCGGCTGCCACGACCATGATCACGAAGAGCATACGCATCACCATCATCACGACCATGATGACGACCATTGCTGCTGCGGTCATGACCATGACCACGAGGAACATGAGCACCATCATGACCATGAGGATGGTCACTGCTGCGGCCACCACCATGACGACGAGGGCTGCCACGAGCACCACCACGGCCATGAGGACGGGGAGCATTGCTGCCATCATCACGATCATGAGGAGCACGAACATCATCATGACCACGATCATGAGCATGACGAGCACTGCACCTGCGGCTGCCACGATCATGACCATCACCACCATCATCATGCCGACGAGGTCTTCACTTCCTGGGGCACGGAGACTGCCAAGAAGTTTGAGAAGAGCGCCATCGAGGCGGCTCTGCACCAGCTGGATTCCGGCAAGTACGGCATGGTCCTGAGAGCTAAGGGCATCCTGCCCTCCGCAGACGGCACCTGGATCCACTTTGACTACGTTCCCGAGGAATCCAACGTCCGCAGCGGTTCCGCTGACATCACCGGCAAGCTGTGCGTCATCGGTTCCAAGCTGGACGAGAAGGGCATCGCCGCTCTGTTCGGGGTGTAAGCCATGCTGCAGATTCCCGTATATTCCTTCACCGGATTCCTGGATTCCGGTAAGACCAAATTCATCCAGGAGACCCTTGAGGATCCCCGGTTCAACGCAGGCGAGCGCACGCTGCTGCTGGTCTTCGAAGAGGGCGAGGAGGAGTACGATTTCTCCACCTATCCCCACCAGAACGTCTACATGGAGGTTTTGGACCAGCAGACCGTCACCACCAAGCAGCTCCAGGCGCTGGCCAAGAAGTACAAGGCCGAGCGTGTGGTTGCCGAGCTGAACGGTATGCAGCAGGTTGGCGATCTTTATATGAAGTTCCCGGAAAACTGGGTAGTCGCTCAGGAGGTCATGTTTGCCGACTCCACCACCATCATGGCCTATAACAACAACATGCGCAACCTGGTCATGGACAAGCTGGTGGGCGCCCAGATGGTGGTCTTCAACCGCATGGAAAAGGGCGCCGACGTGATGCCCTTCCACAAGCTGGCCCGTGCCGCTTCCCGCCGCATCGACATCCTGTACGATTACACCGACGGCTCCACCGAAATGGATGAGATCGAAGACCCGCTGCCCTTCGACATCAACGCGGACATCATCTGCGTCAACGACGAAGACTATGCCCTGTGGTACCGGGATGTATCCGAGGAGCCTCAGAAGTATGACGGCAAGACGGTCTGCTTCAAGGCCCAGGTGGCGATGCTCCGCCGGGACAAAAACGGCATGTTTGCCCCCGGCCGGTTTGTCATGACCTGCTGCGTGGAAGACATTCAGTTCTGCGGCATTCCCTGCCGCTACGACCAGTCTGCCACCCTGGAATCCCGCTCCTGGGTCGTGGTCACCGCCAAGATCAGCGCGGAAAAGCATCCCCTGTACAAGGGCGACATCGGCCCCGTCCTGACTGCCATCCGGGTGGAAAAGGGCGCCGAGCCTGCCGAACCGGATGTGTGCACGTTCTGATGAAAAATATCCCCTCCCAATATGGATAATGTCACTTAGTTAAGAGGAAAGTCCTCTGTATCACAGAAAATGTGATGCAGGGGGCTTTTTTCGGGTGTTTTTCAGAAAAAGGACTTGACAAATCAAGAAAAATCGGACAAGCCGCCTTGAAAGCATTTTTAAGGAGG
>JAXJGV010000034.1:0-1618 GCA_036300205.1 Oscillospiraceae bacterium | reverse complement strand
GAAAGCAGCAAGCCCATTAAAACCTTCGCCATTGGTATGAGTGAGGACGCCATCGATCTGAAATATGCCAGACAGGTCGCAGACTTCATCGGCAGCGACCATACTGAGGTCATCATCTCCAGAGAAATGGTCCTGGATGCGCTGGAAACTGTTGTGGAACTATTGGGTACCTTTGATATTACCACCATTCGCGCCAGCATCGGCATGTATCTGGTATGCAAGTACATTCACGAAAACACGGATATCCGCGTTCTGCTTACCGGTGAGATTTCTGACGAGCTGTTCGGATATAAGTATACGGATTTTGCACCCTCTGCGGATGCTTTCCAGAAAGAAGCGCAGAAGCGGATCCAGGAACTTCATATGTACGATGTTCTCCGGGCTGACCGCTGCATCAGCGTCAACTCTCTGGAAGCCAGAGTTCCCTTTGGCGACCTGGACTTCGTGAAATACGTTATGGCCATCGATCCGGAAATGAAGCTGAATAAGTATGGTAAAGGCAAGTACCTGCTGCGCCATGCTTTTGAAGGTCTTGGCTATCTGCCTGATGATATCCTCTGGCGGGAAAAAGCAGCGTTCTCCGATGCGGTGGGACATTCTATGGTGGACTACCTGAAAGCCTTTGCAGAAAAACACTTCACCGATGCGGAATTTGAAGCTGAAAACCTGGAATATGACCATGCCCGCCCTTTTACCAAAGAGTCCCTGCTCTACCGGGAACTGTTTGAAAAATACTATCCAAATCAGAGCCAAATGATTATCGATTTCTGGATGCCTAACAAGGATTGGGACGGCTGCAATGTGAACGATCCGTCTGCCCGTGTTCTTTCCAACTACGGTGCAAGCGGCAAATAAGCGGGCAGGCCCGCAGCCAATTCGCACGATACCTGGCAATTTTCGTCACGAATCCTGATTGTGCCCGGTATCGTTACCAAATCAATCATACTGGAGGAATCATTATGGAAAAGAAAGAACAGCTTTATGAAGGCAAAGCCAAGAAGGTTTTCGCCACCGACGATCCGGATCTGCTGATCGTATCTTACAAAGACGATGCAACTGCTTTCAATGGCCTGAAAAAGGGCACCATCGCCGGAAAGGGCATTATCAACAATCAGATGAGCAACCATCTGATGATGCTGCTGGAAAAGCAGGGTGTCCCAACACATTTTGTCAAGGAACTGAACCAGCGGGAAACTCTTGTAAAAAAGGTCAGGATCATTCCTTTGGAAGTAATCGTCCGAAACATTGCCGCCGGTTCCTTCTCCAAACACTACGGTGTAGAGGAAGGCGTGGTTTTCGACAAGCCTACCATTGAATTTTCCTATAAAAATGATGCACTGGGCGATCCGCTGCTGAATTTCCATCACGCACTGGCCCTGAAGGTCGCCACTTACCGGGAATTACAGACCATCGAGCGGTACGCCATGCGGATCAATGGAATCCTGCAGGAATTCTGGGCTACCTGCGGCGTAACTCTCGTGGATTTCAAGATGGAATTTGGCAGGCTCGCAGACGGCTCTATTGTCCTGGCAGATGAGATCAGTCCTGACACCTGCCGCCTGTGGGATTCCGACACCCACGAAAAATTGGACAAGGATCGTTTTCGGCGGGATCTGGG
>JAXJGV010000033.1:0-1879 GCA_036300205.1 Oscillospiraceae bacterium | reverse complement strand
GATGCACCAAGCTGCAATCATATCTGGATGAGTTCTGCTTCCGTTTCAACCGCCGCATGACGGGAGATCAGGTATTCCTGCGACTTGTCAGAGCGGTTGCTACATCTTGTGGTGTGCTGAGTTAAGTCGATAAGCATTTAAAATTATTTCTGCAGCACTCCGCCGCTGGCTTAGTCTGCAAAGAGCGGGGTGGAGAGGTAGCGGTCGCCGGTGTCCGGAAGCAGTGCAACAATGGTTTTGCCCTTGTTCTCAGGGCGTTTGGCCAGTTCAATGGCAGCCCAGAGAGCAGCACCGGAGGAGATGCCAACCAGAATACCCTCAGACTTGCCGATCATTTTACCGGCAGCAAAGGCATCCTCGTTTTCTACAGCAATGACCTCGTCATAAACGCCGGTATTCAGTACTTCAGGAACAAAACCGGCGCCAATGCCTTGAATCTTGTGGGCGCCAGCTGTACCCTTGCTCAGAACGGGGGAGGAAGCAGGCTCCACTGCAACTACCTTTACGTCCGCGTTTTGACTCTTGAGATACTCACCCACACCGGTGATAGTGCCGCCGGTGCCGACGCCGGCCACGAAGATATCCACCTTGCCGTCGGTATCCTCCCAGATTTCAGGACCGGTGTTTGCCCTGTGGACAGCGGGGTTCGCGGGATTCACAAACTGACCGGGGATGAAGCTGTTAGGGATCTCCGCAGCCAGCTCTTCGGCCTTTGCAATGGCGCCTTTCATACCCTTGGCACCTTCCGTGAGAACCAGCTCCGCGCCATAGGCTTTCATCAGCTGACGGCGTTCCATGCTCATGGTCTCCGGCATAACAATAATGATCCGATAACCTCTTGCGGCTGCAACAGACGCCAGACCGATGCCGGTGTTGCCGGAGGTGGGTTCGATGATGACACTGCCGGGTTTCAGTTTTCCGCTGGCCTCCGCGTCATCGATCATTGCCTTGGCCACGCGGTCCTTAACGGAGCCTGCGGGGTTAAAATACTCCAGCTTCGCCAGAACGGCTGCTTCCAGACCCAGCTCCTTTTCCAGGTGTACCAGCTCCAGCAAAGGGGTCTTGCCAATCAGCTGATCGGCGGATGTATAAATCTTACTCATAATCAATTCCTCCTGATTTTGTGGATGTGTTATACGGTCTTACGGTAATGTGGGACAGCACAGACAACATCGGAAGGATGAGAGATAACGTTTCATTTAAATTCCTACCTTTCTGCTAGGATTATGTGCATTATATCTCACGAGGAAGGTTTTGTCAATAGCGATCTCAAATAGATTCCTGTTGATTTCCTACTAACCGTGCTGTATAATGGGTTTAAAGAAACAGGAGGGGTAACGTATGCTGATTTCCACGAAGGGGCGATATGCGCTTCGCGTCATGATCGATCTGGCGGAGCACCAGACGGATGGATTTATTTCGCTGAAGGGGATCGCACAGAGGCAGGAAATCTCAGAAAAATATTTGGAGAGCATTATCCGGATGCTGGTTAAGGCCAGAGTGCTGGAAAGTCTGCGGGGCAAAGGCGGCGGTTATCGTCTGAGGAAAGCGCCGGATGAATATACAGTCGGCAGCATTTTACGGCTGACGGAGGAATCCTTAGCGCCCGTTTCCTGTTTGGAAGAAAATGCCGACATCTGCCCCCGGATGGGAAAGTGCCGTACGCTTTCTCTGTGGCAGGGTCTGAATAACGTTATCCGCGACTATTTGGAAAATGTAACCATTGCGGATCTTATGGAACTCTAAATGAGCAAATCTGAAAAATAAACAAAAGACACACCTAATATGGTACAATGAGGAAGAACCACCAACCACAAAGACCAAAAAGGTGTGCCTTATGGAAAACAGTATAACAGTCGGTGAAGAACTTCGCAAGTAT
>JAXJGV010000032.1:0-55363 GCA_036300205.1 Oscillospiraceae bacterium | reverse complement strand
TTCATCCCGCACTGCTAATACATCTGCCATTTGATTGCCCCCCTAACCATGTTGAAAAACTCACCGTGAGTTTTTCAAGTTTTGGGATATTATCTCATAAGGATGGGTGAGATGCTAGGCGGGTGATTATTGAGCGCTTACAAAGACCTAGCGAAGAAGAATATTTTACCGAGCTTAGTTAACCCTGATTTTGTGTCAAATGGTTTTATACAAGTAGAAAAGACTAGCTAGTACATCATTTAGAATAGGAGAAGAATATGGATTATCTGGTATCTCTATTGCTTACGAGCCTTCTGGTTCTTGTCGGGGTGTACGTCTACCCTATGAATATTCTAATGCCGGTGAAAAACTATGATTTAGATAATGTGCGAATCAAAATGCTGATGACAACAACCATCCTTCTGGGTAAAAGCTACAAAAAAACGTATACATTGGGAACAGTAGAGTCATCGGGAAGAGATTTGGAATGCCGTTAAATCCCATACCAATGAACCGTTCCGAAAATAATTCATTAATTAACAAAGAGAAGCGAGGTAACACATTATGGCATATATCCCTCCCGAAACAATTGAGCAAGCGCGAAGGGTAGATCTGCTAACTTATCTGCAGACCTGTGAGCCGGGAGAGCTTGTTCATCTGGGCGGCAATCATTACTGCACCCGAGAGCATGATTCTCTTAAAATCTCTAACGGAAAATGGTACTGGTTCTCCCGTGGCTTTGGGGGATACAATGCCCTGGACTATCTGATCAAAGTCAAGGAAGTACCCTTCATGGAAGCGGTGGAGCGGATCACCGGACAGGCTGCATATCTCCCTTCACCGCAGGCCGGTACTCCAAAGCCAAAACAAGAAAAGATTCTGCTTCTGCCGAAATCCTATCGTTGGGCAACCAATGCTTACAACTATCTTCGCAGCCGGGGGATTGATGGAGATCTGATTGATTATTGCCTCCGGACCGGGCGGCTCTATGAAAGCCTGCCCCATCACAATGTTGTATTCGTCGGTCTGGATCGGTACAACAAACCCCGGTATGCGAATCTCAGAGGAATCAATTCAGATTTTGTTGGAGAAGCAAACGGCAGTGACAAGCGATTCTCTTTCAGCATCCCGGCTCAGAACAGTGCGACAATGCATCTGTTTGAGAGTGCCATTGACCTATTATCCTATGCCACACTGGTCAAGCAGAATGGCGGCTACTGGCAGCAGGATCATCTGGTGTCACTGGCAGGTGTATTCAAACCCAAGGAGAATTTGCAGGAAAGTTCCATGCCGCTGACACTGAAACGGTATCTGTCGGAGTATCCCAATATCCGTAAAATCACTTTACGGCTGGACAACGATCCTGCAGGCGGATATATGTCCAAAGCATTGGTTGCCATGCTGTCAGACAAGTATGAAGTATCTGTCCAGCCTCCATACCAAGGGAAGGACTACAATGACTACCTCTGTATGAAACTGGGCATCCCCATTACCAACAGAAAAGAAAGGACAAAAGAGCGATGACAAAAGATGATGCAATCAAGCAGTCCAAGCAGATCAATATGAGCTATGGCGAAATGGTAAGCAAATTCCGGGCGGTGGAACGCAAAGGCGAACACCTGCCCGGATATATTGTTTTCACCCCGGATAGCTTTGAGATTCCCTATGATGAACTGAACAGAACCTATGGCCTCTCCAGCAACAATAAAGCCTTTCAACCCAACATGGGCGGCTACTCCATCTATGGCTATTGTCTGTCCGGTACTGATCCCTGCGTCCGTTTGGAGCGGTACATGGCTGTTGAAGGCGGCGGTGAAAACGGATGGAAAATTGAGCGTTGCTTTGTTATGTCCGACGACCTTGAGCGTGTGGCCCACCTGCTTAAGAGCGAACGGGGCCATGAGCGCTAACCATTTATTTTCAGACAGTCCCACCGTTCGACCCAGAGGGAGAACGTATCTGCATTATACCAGCAAGCATCGTCTTTGGTCACCCAAAGACAGCTTGACAGGGATAATCCCTGTAACCCTCAGTAAAAAGAAAGGACTTTTTTATGAGCAAGACCGAAACCAGAAAGAGAAATAACCGTGTCCAGGTACGGCTGGACAACAAAGAACATCAAGCCTTTCTCAAGGCTGTAAAGCGTTCCCGGCTTTCCCAGGAAGTGTACCTTCGCCACCTTATCAACGGGGTGGTCCCGCAGGATGCACCGCCCCCGGACTACTATTCCATGATGCAGCAGCTCTACCGCATCGGCACCAATCTGAACCAGATCGCCCAAAAAGCACACACCCTCAATGTCATCGATGTCCAGCGGTATGATGCTGCCGTCCATAAATTTGAGGAAGCCGTGAAGCAGATCACCGAAGCTGTTATCTGTCCCAGACCTATGGATCGATAAGCTATGGCTGTGACTTCGATTTGGAGGGTAAAGGGCTGGCTGGGCAAGGTCGTTATTTATGTCGAGAATCCGGAGAAAACCACCAACCCCGAATACTACAAATCGGATGCCATAACAGACCGTCAGTGCCAGGGCTTGGAGGATGTTATCTCCTATGCGGTCAACAGCGGTAAGACCCAGCAGGCCACGGAGGATGCGGACATTATGGAGCGGTATGTATCCGGTGTGAACTGTAACCCCAGTACCGCCAGAGAAGAAATGCTTGCTGTCAAAAAGCACTTCGGCAAAGAGGACGGCACCATTGCCTACCACGGGTATCAGTCCTTTGCACCGGGAGAAGCTACCCCGGAACTGGCACACAAAATCGGTGTGGAACTAGCCCAGCGGTTATGGGGCGAACGGTATCAGGTGGTGGTTGCCACCCATCTGGATAAGTCCAATCATCTGCATAACCATTTTGTGCTGAACACGGTTTCCTTTGTAGATGGCATCAAGTATTTTCGTTCTACCAAGGACTACCACGATATGCAGACTGCATCGGATGAGCTGTGCCGGGAATACGGTCTGTCTGTCATCGCAGATCCACAGCCCGGCAAATCCAAGCAATATGGCGAATGGAGAGCCGAGCAGGAACAACGACCCACATGGCGGGGAATCGTCAGAAGTGATGTAGATGAAGCCCTCCGTCAGTCCATGACAGAGCGGCAGTTTTTTGAGAATCTTCAGAAGAAAGGCTATGAAGTCAAAGTCGGCAAGGACATATCTGTTAGGCCACCGGGCAAGCCCCGGTTTGTCCGTCTGGCCCGAAACTTTGGAGATGACTATACCTTAGAGGGTATCCGCAGGCGCATCCTGGAGCAGTCCAGAGCCGTAAGGCCGCTTCCGGAACCTGCCCCGAAACGAAAACAATACCGAGTGTCCGGAAACTGGAAAGACCGCAAAAAGGTCACAGGGTTCCGGGCTTTATACTTTCACTACTGCTATCTGCTGGGCGTCTTTCCGAAAGAAAAACAGCAGAACCGAAAACGGCTCCACTTTCTTCTTCGGGAAGATCTTATTAAGCTGGAGACAATCACACAGGAAGCAAGGCTGCTGGGTACGCATCGCATTGATACCGCCCGGCAGCTTTCTTCATATAAAGACGGGCTGGAAGCACAGATCGATCTACTCACCGCACAGCGAAAATCCCTTTATAAGCAGCAGCGAAGTGTTGCTGTAAAATCCGATGAAGGGAAAATCGCTGAGGTGAGAGAGTCCATCTCTGAGCTGTCCAGTCAGTTAGCTGCATTACGTCGGGAGGTGAAACTATGTAATGACATTGCCCTTCGCTCCGGTATTATCCTGGAGCATATCCAAATGGAGAAAGCAAAAGAACAATCTGTAAGGAAGGAGAAAACCGAGCATGAACAACGCAGGCGATGCAGCGGAACAAATCGTTAGGCTTAGCTTAGAAGGAACGGAAGTTGCCCTCCGGCTCACCGGCTCCGCCGCCAAGAACATTGCCGCCGCTTTGTACACCATCGCAAAGAACAAAGACCGGAACAAGATCAAAGGCCACCAGCGGCTCAGTGCCATGCTGAAAAGCGGCAAAGAACTGAAGGTGTTCACCATCAGCGAAGATCATCTGAAGCAATTTGCCACGGAAGCAAAGCGCTATGGTGTGGTCTATTGCGCCCTCCGGGGTAAGGAGAAATCCTCCGATGGTATGGTGGATGTGATGGTCCGGGCCGAGGATGCGTCCAAGATCAATCGCATTGTAGAACGGTTCAAACTGGCTACTGTGGACACTGCATCCATCAAGCATGACATTGAGAAAAGCAGAGCCGAAAAAGAATCTACCCCCACACCTCCGGAGCAGGCAGCACCCCAGAAGGATGCGGAAGATCTGCTTCTGGATGACCTTCTGGGAGCGCCCATTCAGAAGGAGCCGCAGGCCCCGGAAAACCCTACGGCGGCAAAGACGGAAAAAAGCCCTCCGTCCGAGCCTATCTCCGGGACGCAAAAGAAAACCGTCGAGGGTACTACTAAATCCCGCCCCTCCGTCCGGGAGGAATTGCGGGAGATCAAGGCAGCACGGCAGGAAAAGACGGAAGCTCCCAAACGGCAGGAAATCAAGAATCCTGTGAAGCAGCCTATCCCCACAGTCCAACCCCACCTTGATCCGGGCAAGAAAAAGCCGAAAGCGAAAGTGAGGTAACACCATGAGCAATTTCGATGATATTTTTGAAGGCCAGTCCTCCGGGTATCGCAGAGAGGATAAACCCTTTGACAAGGAAGCCTGGGCCGCAAAGAAGCAGGCAGAACGGAAAGAGGTCTATGCCCTTGCAGATTCCACAGCGGAAGCCATCAAGGGTGACGGAAACAAGTTCCGGGACTACCTGGATGTGCAGTCCCGGTTTGACCGTTACTCTGCCACCAACGCACTGCTGATCCTTGCCCAGATGCCCCAGGCCACCCAGCTTAAGGACTTCGACGGTTGGAAGGATGCCGGTGCATCGGTTCAGAAGAAAGCCACCAGCATCCGGATTCTGGAACCCGGTAAGGAATATGACAGAACCGATGGCGGCACCGGCACTTCCTACGATGTGAAGCGGGTATTCGACGTATCCCAGACCAGAGGCCGGGTGCGTCCTGCCCCGGCTGTGAAACTGGATGACCGGGTACTTCTGAAAGCACTGATCAGCCGCACACCCGTTCCCATTCAGACGGTGGATGCCCTGCCCAACAATGCCGGTGCTTTGTATGACCACGATCAGCAGGTGGTTTTCGTTGTCCGGAATATGGGAGCGGAAGACATTTTCCGCAGTGTTTCCAAAGAACTGGCCCACGTGGAGCTTGCCGGAATGAAGCAGGATTATAACCGCAGTGATGCCGCCTTTGCCGCTTACAGCGCTTCCTATATGCTCTGTAAGAAGTACGGCATTGATGTGTCCGGTTATGACTTCACCAGACTGCCCACTTCCTTCCGGGAGAGCAAACCCCAGGAAGTCCGTGCCGCACTGACGGAAATGCGGGATGCTGCCAGCGGCATCTCTGCCCGAATGTCCCGTGCATTGGAGCAGACCCGCTCCACCAGGGGTAAGGAACAGGAGCGATGATCTATGGCAAAGGAGGAAAAGCGTGTTCTGACACTGGATAAGTATGAACACGGTGTTGTCATCAATGCGCTGAATGAAATGCGTAACGATCTTATCGGTGAAAACCGACCCACTGATGCCGTGGACGATGTGCTTTTGAAAGCTATCGATGCACCTACCCGTAAGGTACGAGGAAAAGTCCGTGAAGAACGATGAAAGCCGTACCATACGGATTCTGTGTATCTTCGGTCTGATCCCGGTGATCTGGCTGGCGCTGCTGATCGCTCCTTCCGTGTCTGGTGGATTGCCGCAGATTCTGCAGCACTTTCCCAAAGCCATGGAGGCCCCATTTCATATTGAGCTATGCCAGGACAGTAAGAAAACTGTCCTTATTTTTATACTCATTTATGGACTGGGCATCGGTGTAGCATTATCCTCCCGACGCCACTACCGCAGAGGTGAGGAACACGGCTCTGCCAAATGGGGCAGCGCCAGCGCCATAAACCGAAAGTACCGGGCCAAAGACCCGGAAGCAAATAAGGTATTCACCAAGCACATCCGTATGGGACTGGACGGAAGAAAGCATCGACGCAACTTAAACACAGTGGTAGTTGGCGGCAGTGGTTCCGGTAAAAGCCGCTTCTATGCCCTAATCAATCTTCTGCAAGCCTGCTGTTCATACTTTGTCCTGGACTGCAAGGGCGAACTACTTCGCATGACCGGAACATTCCTCAAAATGCGGGGTTATGAAATCAAAGTGCTGGATCTTCTGTCCATGGAGAAAAGCCACTGCTTCAATCCCTTCGCTTATCTGGAAACAGATAACGATGTTCAGAAGCTGGTAACCAGCCTGTTCAAAGCAACCACCCCAAAGGGTAGTCAATCCAATGACCCTTTCTGGGATACGGCGGCATCCATGCTGCTGTCGGCAATCATCTTTTACCTTCTCTACGAGGCACCGGAGGAAGAACAGAACTTCCCCATGGTCATGGAAATGCTCCGGGCCGGTGAAGTCCGGGAAGATGATGACACCTACCAGTCCCCATTGGATGAACTCTTTGAACGGCTGGAAATGCGAAACCCTGACCACATTGCTGTAAAGTATTACAAGGACTACCATTCCGGCAGTGCTAAAACACTGAAATCCATTCAGATCACACTGGCGGCAAGACTGGAAAAATTCAATCTGGCTTCCGTTGCGGCACTGACGGCTACCGATGAACTGGAGCTTGCTTCCTTGGGCGAGAAAAAAGTTGCCCTGTTCGCACTGATTCCCGACCACGATGTGAGTTTCAATTTCCTGGTCAGCATGGTGTATCTACGTCAATGAAATCGGTGAATTGGTGAAACCTGGATATATCACACAGCATTTTCCGCTGGTTCTGAAAAAGAATGACTTACGTATTATTCGCTTCCACGATCTTCGCCACAGTTGTGCCAGCTTGTTGTACGCAAATGGAGTAAGTTTGAAAGATATTCAAGAATGGCTTGGACACAGCGATATTTCTACGACATCCAATATCTACACCCACCTGAACTTTGACTCCAAAGTGGCATCTGCTAATGCAATTATTGGTATTTATCCGGCATGATTTGGACTGCCCTCCGATTGCCCTCCTGGGTATTTCTAATAATTACAAAATAGCTTAAGAAAAAAGAGCATTAAAAAGTACCCATAAACAACCGAAAATAGCTGTTTATGGGTACTTTTATGGTGCCGGTGACCGGACTCGAACCGGTACGCCATCACTGGCGGTGGATTTTGAGTCCACTACGTCTACCATTCCATCACACCGGCAATTATATCTTCAGATCAACACTCCAAAACCTTCCTCAGGAATCGGAGGGCAATGGTGGAGGGCAATCCAAAAATCATTACATATTCACTTCAAAAAAGTGCTTGCACCACAAGGGAAATTCCAAACGCCGCAGGATTTGGCAAACTAGATTTTGAGTTTTGCACGCTATCTGGAACTGGGTGTACTTTAGTGGAGTATAACGGTTTCTGTTTATCCACGAACAAGACTAAATTCCTATTTTATCAGTCAAAAATGTTCTGAAAATAGCGAATAGAACTGAGAATCCGTCAAATACCCTTCGATGTTTCTTTGCCCCGAAATCGCTTCAAAAAAAGCCGGTTGGAGGGATGTTGGAGGGATATGACAAAGAACACCATAAATCGTCTTTCAGCCACACCTGTCATTGACAAGAGATAAGAAAGGCTGATGGAACATGAGTGACAGAGAAAAATATCGCCAGAAATTCGCCAGCTATCCCGATCTTGTTAATCTCATTCAATTTCGTGAGATGTTAGGCGGTATTGCAGACAGCACGGCAAGAAAGCTAATGAGAGAAAACCGTGTAAAGCACTATTATATTAGGACAACGTATCTAATCCCGAAAGAGTGGGTGATAGACTACCTTCTCAGCACCCACTATGCCAAATATCGTCAGAAATTGAAGGTTCATGTTTGAGATAACCCTACGGTAATAAACAAAATACCAATGCCATCCGATCACAATATTCTCATTCAAAGATTGAACTACAGTCGAAAACTGGTTTAGAAAAAGGGCGTTCTTCATTTGAACGCCCTTTTTCTATGCCAATTTTTGGAAAGGAGGTTAAGACTATTCCAAACGAAAAACCAGAAACCGTAGGTGAAGTATACCGCATCCCCATAGGGCAGCTTCATCCACACCCGGAGAATCCCTATGGCATAAGGGATGATCCTGATATGCTTGAGCTTACGGAGAGCGTCAGGAAGTTTGGCGTACTCTGTCCGGCCATTGCCCGCCCCCGACAGGGCGGAGGCTATGAGCTGATTGCAGGGCATCGCCGAAAGGAAGCCTGTGAGCGGGTAGGCCTGGATTTCATGCCGGTAATGATTCTGAATCTGGATGATAACGATGCTATCATTCAGCTTGTAGACGGCAATATCCAGCGTGAAAACATTCTCCCTTCAGAGAGGGCCAAAGCGTATAAGCTCCGTATGGAGGCCATCAAAAGGAAGGCTGGCAGACCGTCCAAAGAACAGAAGAATTATTCGCCGAATCATTCGGCTGCTTTCCGTTCGGATGACACGGTGGGTCAGGGCGAAGGGGTCAGTGGCGATACTGTTCGCAATTACATATCGCTGCTGAATCTTACTCCGCAGCTTTTGGAAATGGTTGACAAAGGAACAATAGCGCTCACCCCCGCCTATCAGCTTACCCATCTAGCACCAGACGAGCAGGAAATGCTCCTGACTACAATGGACAGTGAGCAGGCTACCCCTTCTGTGTCGCAGGCACAGCGCCTTCGTAAACTCAGTCAAAGCGGAGAACTGAACGAGGATTCTATGCTCCAGATTATGATGGAGCAGAAAAAGCCGGAAAGGAATGACATTACCCTCTCCGGCGAAAAGCTTCGCAAGTATTTCCCACGATCCTACTCCCCACAAAGAATCGAAGAAACCATCTTCAAGCTGTTGGATGCCTGGATGCGCAAGCGTCAGCGTGATAACAGCAGATGACAATTTCATATTCTCCCAGCCTGACAAGCCCCTTGTCAGGCTTTTTTCATTTCCAAGCAAAGGAGACAACACCCTGCATTGTATATCCGAAACTACACCTATTCTGCCGAGGATGTGGATTGCAAGTTCTGCACAGAAGTTGTCGGACGAAAGGGATGCCGTCAGAAAGTCTGCCCCTATTATGCGGAGCGGATTGAAGCCGGTGTCATTTCCTACGGGGAAGCAATTACTTCGCTGATTCTACCCACAAGCAGCATCCGACCCCGTCTGCCCCGATTGATTCACAGTTTCCCCGGCTCCCTCTGGGCAGATGAAAAACACGAAACCAGAATGAAGGTCTTTGATAACCGTCTGGGCTACATCAAAAGCAGAAACACCCCCAGCTATTACGCAGCCCTGTACATTCTGACCTCCAACGACGCCCTGTATCGGCGGACAGCCAACTGCTTTTACCACGGCGGCACTGACTTTTCCTATGCCGTTCTTCGCGGCATTTCTCCGCACAACTACGCCCTGCTTTATGCCGCAAAGGGGCTGCGCCATGCCGGAGGCGTAACAGAATCCGAGCTTGCCGATCCTATGACAATCGACGACGAAGCGTTCCGGCTGATTATGAACGCCCTTCTCATTGCCAAGTATGGCACCGCCGCATTCAATTTGAAAGGAGACATATCCCATGAGCCGTGATTTTGGGGTTACTGACGGGCACCCCCTCTATTCCCTCCATCGCTACCGCAGCGATGTTCGTCACATGGTCATCTTCGATGATCTGGTAGAAAAAGAGCATCACCGGGTTCGGCTCTACATTTCCGAGCCGATCTATGAACTGGTGCGTCAGGCGGAAACCAGTGGGCTGCTTCGGATCGTCCACCACGAGGAAATCGTGGAGGGCTGCTCCGAGCCGGATTCCCCCCGGCGCAGAAAGCACAAACACAAATAATCATTGACTGGAGGTAATTTCCATGAACAAAATTGAAAAGCTGAACGAAAGCATCCGCACCCTCTTTCGCAGTGAAGGTGAGAAATTCTGCTACACCCCCGGCGAAATCGAGCGGCTGGTATGCAGCCTGAATTATAAGCAGTTGTACAGTGTCTTGTGCGACACAGCGGAACCCGTCTATGTCTGCTGTGCCGGGGGCGGTATCTGTGATTCCCACCAGTATCACAGCACCAAGCTGTTCCCGGCGAATGCAACGCTGATTTGGAGTGACGAGGGGGAACCGCTGGGCGATGATAATCTCTCCACCTCCTACTCCAACGAGCTTTGGCTGCTGGAGGATATGACCATCGCTGCCATCTCCTGCTTCCGTGTCCTCAATTCCGCTGCCAGCTATATCACCGAGTATCGGGAATATAAAGGTGACGAATGGCCTGCCCACCTGGTTCCTGTGAACATTCTGGAACTGTGGCAGGCTCTGATTGATAAGTACCAGGACTGCGGCGATGAAGAACTTGACACTGCGCTGAAGGCAATCATCTACGAGCCTTAATACATCAGCACCGACCCATCATCTAAATTTAATAAGATTGGAGCGCAGAACGCTTAGAAAAACGCTTTGCATGGGAGGGGATGAACGCAGATTCATGCCCTCCGTGCATTTTGGAGGTAAATCAAATGGCTGTATTTCGCATTGAAAAGAACAAAAATTATACGGTGATGGCAAACTATCACCTTCGGGATATCTCTCTTTCCCTCAAAGCCAAGGGGCTTCTGTCCCTGATGCTCTCCCTGCCGGAGGGCTGGGACTACACCACCAAGGGGCTTGCCTGCATCTGCAAGGATGGTGTGGACAGCATCTGTTCCACGGTCAAAGAGCTGGAAAAAGCCGGATATGTGCAGCGCAGACGGCTCAGAAATGAGCTGGGGCATCTCACGGAGATCGAGTATACGATTCTGGAAAAGCCTGTCCGTCCATCTTCTTCGGAGGAATCCGCGCTGCCCGACAGCTCTGCAAAAGCCGGTACTCCACCTAAACGGGAAAAGCCAGTCTTGGATTATCCTGTTTTGGATAATCCTGAACAGGCATTCCCTGAACAGGCAATTCCTGAACAGGAGGAACCTGAACAGGAAAACCCCGCCCAATTAAATATACAAGAATCAATTACAGAAAAATCAATTACTGATCTATCAAGTAAAGATTCATTCTTTCCTTCTACGGGGGCAATTGCGGCAAACAGACAGGCTCCGCTGACAGACGGAAAGACAGAAAGAGAAAAGATCAGAGAGCAGATTGAGTATGAAATTATGCGGGATCGGTACAGCCGGGAACAGCTGGATGAGCTTGTGGAAATTATGCTGGAGGTTTCCATGAACCGCAGTCCTACGATTCGTATTGGCAGGGATGCGGAATATCCGACCTCCTATGTGCAGGAACGGTTCTCCAAAATCAACGCCATGCACATTGAGCGTGTCTGCGACGGCATCCGGGATAATCACACCCAAGTGCGAAATACCAAAGCCTACCTTCTGGCGGCGCTGTTCAATGCCGTTTCCACCCTGGACAGCTACTACACCATGCAGGCAAACTGCGATTTTGGCGGCTCGTTCTGAGCCGCTTTTTTCATGCCCGGACAGCGGGAGAAAGGACAACAATGACAGATTTCCAGATAATTCACCGTCTTGTGGTTCCACCTTAGCGGTTGATACCCGCAAAAACACGGAAAGGAGATGATACCCCATGCAGGAAGAAGTGGAACAGAGGGTATTTACCCTGATCGTCAACTGCACCAAGCTGACAGAGCAGGAGCTGCGCAAAGCGCTCAGCAAATTTATTGCCCAGATGAAAACCCGTCATCAAACCAAGCAGCCCCACGGGAAAATGACCGTCAAAAAGCTCGCCGCCCAGAATCGGGGCCTGCAGAGCGTTGAGGTCACGGACCAGAATATCGGTTCCTTCAACCGGATTGCTCAGAAGTACGGCATTGACTTTGCCCCTTTCAAGGCGAAGGGGCAGGATCGCTACCTGATTTTCTTCAAAGCTCAGGATGCCGATGCCATGACCGCCGCCTTCAAGGAGTACACGGAACAGATCGTGAACAGGAAGTCCCGCCCCTCTGTCCTGGCCACGCTGGAACAGTTCAAGGCGCTGATCCAGTCCGCCGTGGTGGATCGGACGAAGAAAAAGGAGCTGGAACGATGAAGCAGGTAAATTGGAAGAAACTCTTGCTGCCGAACCTGCCCTATGTTTTCATCGCCCTGTTCTGCACAAAGCTGGGGCAGGCGGCACGGCTGGCTGCCGGTGCTGATTTCGCTGAGAAATTTCTGCATTTTCTGGAAGGGCTGTCAGATGCCTTTGCGGTTCCGCTGCCCAGCTTCCACCCGGTAGATCTCTGCGTTGGTATTGCCATCGCCTCCGCTATGCGGCTGGGGGTCTATGTGAAGGGCAAGAACGCCAAAAAGTTCCGCAAGAACATGGAATACGGCTCCGCCCGGTGGGGTACAGCGGAGGATATCCGGCCCTATGTTGACCCGGTGTTTGAAAACAACATCATCCTTACCCAGACGGAGAGACTGACCATGAACAACCGCCCCGCCGACCCCAAGACGGCCCGGAACAAAAATGTTCTGATTATCGGCGGCTCCGGCTCCGGCAAGACCCGGTTTTGGTTGAAACCCAATCTGATGCAGTGTACTTCCAAAAAGTACCCGGTCAGTTTCGTGGTTACTGATCCGAAAGGCGGCATTGTCAACGAGTGCGGAAAAATGCTTCTGCATTTCGGCTACCGGCTGAAGATTCTGAACACCATCAACTTCAAAAAGTCCATGCACTATAACCCCTTCGCCTACATCCACAGCGAAAAGGACATTTTGAAAGTGGTGACTGCCCTCATCGCCAACACCAAGGGTGAGGGCAAAGCCGGGGATGATTTCTGGGTCAAGGCAGAAACCCTGCTGTACACGGCGCTCATCGGCTACATCCACTATGAAGCCCCGGTGGAGGAACAGAACTTCTCCACCCTCATTGAGTTCATCAACGCCATGGAAGTCCGGGAGGATGACGAGGAATTTCAGAATCCGGTTGACATGATGTTTGCGGAGCTGGAAAAGGAAAAGCCCCAGCACTTCGCTGTCCGGCAGTATAAGAAATACAAATTAGCCGCCGGCAAAACAGCAAAATCCATCCTGATTTCCTGCGGCGCACGGCTGGCTCCCTTTGATATTCAGGAACTGCGTGACCTGACCGCCTATGACGAGCTGGAGCTGGACACCCTGGGAGATCGCAAGACGGCTTTGTTTATCATCATGTCGGATACCGACGATACCTTCAATTTTCTCATTTCCCTTTGCTACACACAGCTGTTCAACCTGCTCTGCGAGAAAGCCGACGATGTTTACGGCGGGAGGCTTCCCGTCCATGTCCGCTGCCTTATTGACGAGGCGGCAAACATCGGGCAGATTCCAAGGCTTGAAAAGCTGGTGGCCACCATCCGCTCCCGTGAGATTTCCTGCTGCCTGGTTCTGCAAGCCCAGTCCCAGCTCAAGGCAATCTACAAGGACAATGCCGATACCATTATCGGCAACATGGACACCTCCATTTTTCTGGGTGGAAAGGAGCCGACCACCCTGAAGGAGCTGTCCGCCGCGCTGGGGAAAGAAACGATTGATACGTTCAACACGGGAGAGAGCCGTGGGCGGGAGGTTTCCCATTCCCTCAACTATCAGAAACTGGGCAAGGAGCTTATGAGCCAGGACGAGCTGGCTGTCATGGACGGCGGCAAGTGTATCCTTCAGCTCCGAGGGGTTCGCCCGTTTCTGTCCAATAAATTCGATATCACCAAGCACCCCAACTATAAGTATACTTCCGACTTTGACAAGAGAAACGAATTGGACATAGAGCGTTTCCTGTCCCACCGCCTCCGGCTGAAAGCGGGCGCAGTCTGCGAGGTGTATGAAGTCAATCCGTCCAACACAACTGCCTGACCGGGCAGAATCTTTAGAAAGGTTCAGAGAAGTCAACTGTGAAGTGTCCCTTCAAAATCTTTATGAATTTTTGGAGGTTCACTGAAATGGCATTTTTCAATTCTGCAATCGATATTCTGGGTACGCTGGTGGTTGCTCTTGGCGGCGGCGTCTGCGCGTGGGGCGGCATCAACCTGTTGGAAGGTTACGGCAACGATAACCCCGGTGCCAAGAGCCAGGGCGTGAAGCAGCTCATGGCTGGTGCGGGCATCGCCATCATCGGTCTGGTGCTGATCCCCCAGCTGGCAACCCTCATCACGGTGTAAGCCGGAATATCCCCAACGTCTGCCTGTTCCGGGCAGACGCTTTTCCATTCAAAAGAAAGGAGCTAACCCATGAATCACCTTCGGAGAATCATTTCCCTCCTGTTGGTGCTGGTGCTGTGTTTCGGCCTGATCCCCGGTGTGTCTGCTGCGGAAGCGGACACGCCGGGAGCGGATATACCGACAGATGTGACAGAAGAAACAGCTCCCCCCACCACGGAGGACACCACGCCAACGGAAGAACCCGCCCCAGAGGAACCGCCTGCGGAGGATTCCCCGCCGGAAGAATCCATTCCTGATGCTGAAAGCACGGAACCATCTACGGAACCGTCTACTGAGGATGTTACCCAGGATGGCCCCGGCATCATGGGGTTATCCCCCGGTGATAGTTCGACCTGGGCTATCGGCAGCACCCAGAAAAGCATTATGCTGTTTGATTATGCGGACAATGGCAATTACACTACCGTCCTCAATTCACAGGTTGCCTGCGCTTATAAACCCAATGGCTCCGGCACCACTCGGACGGCGTACATCAAAAACCTGGGCTGGCACTTTGCACGGTATGGCGGTGTGCCCTATCCCGACGATCCGCTGTACTGTATTGAGCCGTGGCGCAGTTATGCAGCCAGCACCTCCGGAAACTCCGTTGACCGGGATGTGACCCTGGACGGCAGCGGCAGCACCACCGGCAGCAATGTGTGGTACGCCCTTCCCGCCGCACGGAGGGAAGCCATTGGCCTGATCCTGCTGTACAGCAATCAGATGTGGAACCACTCTATCAGCGTGACCACCACATCCAAAGCCAACAATCCCAATGTGCCCCTGCGGATTGCCACCCAGTTCCTCATTTATGAGATTGTCTGCGGCCTGCGTGATCCCAACACATTCACATTGAACTCCACCAACGAGTGCGGAACGGCTGGCAATATCTTCTACAATGCTGGTGTGGCATCGGTCACAAACTTCGCCAGCAATTATAACACCCTGGTGTCCAGTATTCAGGCGGCAAAGAAGATTCCCAGCTTTACTTCCGTATCCAGCAGCAGCGCTCCTACCATCGGCCTGACCGGAGAAGAAACCAGCGTTTACGACAGCAACGGTGTTCTCTCCAACTTCTCTTTCACAGACGGAAATGGAGCGGAGTTCTATAAGAGCGGCAGTACCCTATACATCACCCAGACCGGCTCGATTTCTTCCTCCACTGTGTATAAGGCCACCCGGTATCTGCCCTCTGCTGCCAGCTCCACCTATAACCTGTGGTATATGTCGGGTTCCAGTTATCAGACGACGGTATCCCTGGCCAGCGCTTCCAGCGGCAATCTCAATGCCTATTTCAAGCTGAAAGCCCCTGATCCGGGAGCAATCAGTCTGACCAAGACCACAGAGGATGGGCAGAATCTCTCCGGCTGGCGGTTTGGCGTGTATACCAATTCTGCCTGCACCAGCCTTGCGGCGGGGCCTTACACCACCAACAGCAGCGGCAAGATTTCCGTCACCGGCCTGACCGCTGGCACTTACTATGTGAAGGAACTGGGGCATACGGACAGCAGCATCAACGCCTTGTACACCTGTTCCAGCACAAACCCGCAAAAAGTAAGTGTCACCAGCGGCGGCACCACTTCGGTCAGCTTTTATAACAAGCTGAACACCGGCTCCATCAGCCTGACGAAAACCACAGAGGACGGGCAGAATCTTTCGGGCTGGCAGTTTGGAATCTACTCCAATTCTACCTGCACCACGCTGGTCTCAGGGCCGCACAGCACCAACACCAGCGGTAAGATTTCCGTCACAGGGCTTACTCCCGGCACCTACTATGTTAAGGAAATCGGGCACACAGACAACTCAATCAATGCTCTGTACTACTGCTCCAGCACCAATCCGCAGTCAGTGACTGTGACAGCAGGTGCCACGGCGTCTGTCAGTTTTACGAATAAGCTGAATACGGGCAGCGTGAAACTGATTAAGTCCACGAATACGGGTGCAAACCTGAGCGGCTGGCAGATTGGGCTGTATACGGATTCTGATTGCACCAACGCTGTGTCTGGCTCTCCCTTTACCACCGGGGTAGATGGCACTGTTACGGTTTCGGGCTTACAGAAGGGAACTTATTACGCCAAAGAGATTTCCACCGACGATCCCTATTGGGAGTTTGACACCGCTGTGAAGTCTGTGACAGTTGCAGTCGGTCAGACCGCAGAAGTCACCTTCACCAACACCCATTATGGGCGCATTGAGTTCAGGAAAACCACCAATACAGGCAATTATCTGGATGGCTGGACATTTCGGGTAAAGGATTCCAACGGAAATACTGTCGGAGACTTCACTACAGATAAAAACGGCTATGCTTGCACAGGCAATCTTCCGTTGGGACGGTACACCGTAGTGGAACTGCCCACGGAGGACAATTACTGGCTGACAGAGCTGGGCTTCCATGATGTGACCGTGAAAGCCGGTGAAACCACCGTGGATACCTGGCTCAATAAGGAGCAGGGCTTAGCATGGTTCTATAAAAAGACCAATATCGGCGAGTCTGTGGAGGGCTGGCACATTACTGTTTTCTCGGACGAAGCCTGTACCCTGAAAGTCGGCACCCTTATTACCAATGCGGATGGTAAGGCGGGCTATTACCTTGACCCCGGTATCTATTGGGCAAAGGAAACCGGCGACGAGCATGGGCGCTTTGAGGATGAATACTGGATGGTGGATGAAACCGTCCAGAAATTTGAAATCAAGCCCCACGAAGATGTTTCCATCACCTTCACCAATGTCCAGTACGGCAGGCTGAAAATCACCAAGACCGTGGAGGGCGGCGGCTCTGTAGAGGGCTGGCAGTTTAAGATCACGGATGCCGAAGGAAAAGTTCTGGACGGTTCTCCCTTTGCCACCGACGAGGACGGCATCATTCTGACTGGGAATCTGCTGCCCGGAAAGTACACGGTTGAAGAAATACTCCCCGAAAACAGCTTTTACCAATGCGTCAACGAAAATCCCCAGACCGTCACCGTAAAACAGGGTGAGATTGCCGAAGTATCGTTCATCAACGCCCTGCGCACCGGCAAGGTTACTGTGGAGAAGATCGACATTACCGGCAGTCCTTTGGCAGGAGCCACCTTCCGGCTGGAATGGAGCGCGGAGGGGTCTCTGTGGTATCCCGTGACCTACTCCGAAACCATCGTCCGGGGCGGCTGCTCCAATCCCAATGTTGTGGACGGAGGCCTGACCACCGGGGCGGACGGCATTCTGGAATGGGGCAGTCTCTATCCGGGCCTACAGTACCGCCTGACGGAAACCAAAGCCCCGGATGGATATAAATTGCTGGAAAAAGCCGCCTATGAGGGAGAGCTGCCTGCGGACGATCTTGCCATCACAGTTCATGTCATCAACGCCCGCACCTTCACCATGCCCGACACAGGAGTGAATACCGCTATGATTTTCCGTATCCTGAGTATGTTCTCTGGCACCGTTTGTCTTGCAATGTTGATTTACAGCAAGAAAAGGCTGGTGTAATCCATGAATACCGCTTTCCATGCCAGGGATCAGCCCTGGCTTTTTTGTTTCCACACCTTCCGTAAGCGAAATTATGTAAATCTTCTTATCAATCTAACTATGAAAGGAAAATGCGAAATGAAACACGTTACCAAAATTCTTTCCCTTCTGCTGGCTCTGACCATGCTGCTTTGCTTCCCCGTCGCTGTCTCCGCTGCCGAATTGGAGGACGCTCCCATCGATGAATCCAGAACCGGCTCCCTGACTATCTACAAATACGATCTGACCAATGCCGAAAAGGACGGCGTTTGGGATTCTTCCTATGTGTCCACCGGCGTGTTCGACCAGACCGGCGTGAATGACGTGCTGGGCGGCTCCGGTGCTGCTCTGGGCAACGGCGAAACCGGCTACGGCTACGCCATCAAGGGCGTGGAGTTCAGCTATATTCAGGTTGCGGATATTGTCCAGTTCTCCGAGTCCGAAAATGACAGCCGCACCGACAGCCATGTGGAAGTGCTGTACGCCATCGATAAGACAAAGGGTGCGGACTTCCTGAAAGCCCTGAATCTGACTGACGGCAAGGACAGATACACCAACGCCGACACTTTGGATTCCACCAAATACTACTATCAGTCCGATGTGCTGATCGACGCTCTGGCTGCGGCTCTGGAATCCAATTCCACCGTGGTCAAGAACGCGCTGGAAGCCTACATCTCCGAAAACGGCGGCACTGCCATGCCCCTGACCGATGCCTACGGCAAGACCAAGGCAGAAAACCTGAATCCGGGTCTGTATCTGGTTGTGGAAACCAAGGTTCCCGAAATGGTCGTGTCCACCACCGATCCCTTCCTGGTATCTGTCCCCATGACCTCCGTAAACGGCACCAACGCCACGGACGGCGGCACCCGCTGGATTTACGACATTACCCTGTACCCCAAGAATCTGACCGGCATCCCCTCTCTGGAAAAGACCCTGCGGGAAAATAAGAACGACACCGGCAAGCATCAGGGTTCCGCTTCCAGCATCACCGACGGCTATGCCCATACCGGCACCGCTTCCGCTGGTGACACCATCGACTACCAGATCATTTCCACCCTGCCCTCCATCACCTCTGAATCCACCTACCTGTCCTGCTACACCTTTGTGGATACCCTGTCCAAGGGTCTGACCTACAACAAGGGCGATGTGATTCTGGAGTTCTTCACGGATAGCGCCTGCACCGATTCCGTTGCCAAGTGGACGGAAACAGATGGCAAGTTCTCTGTTGCCTACAACACCACCGATGCCGGGGAATCCGTTATGACCATCGAAATGACCGCTGCCGGTCTGACCGAGATCAACACCTCCAAGGCTGTTTATTCCGGCGCTTCCATGGTCAATTCCGGCTACTCCGACTGCACTCTGCGCATCACCTACGCCGCCAAGATGGACAGCAGCAAGGATTTGGTGATTGGTGACAGCGGCAACAACAACAAAGTTGTGCTGACCTGGAAGCGCAGCAGCCAGAATTACTATGACACCCTGGTGGATGACTGCCATGTGTTCAGCTACGGCATTGATCTCACCAAGCTGTTCTCCGATGGTCAGGGTGACTTCTCCAAGGTGGAGTTCCTGATGCAGAACAAGACCGACAGCTATTTTCTGAAGGCGGAGCTAAACGAGGACGATGGCGTTTACTATGTGGTAGATCATGTGACCGACAAGGCGGACGCCACTCACTTGGTTCCCGTCAAGACCGCCGATGCCCAGGGCAGAATCATCGTCAAGGGTCTGGAAGATGACACCTACACCATGACCGAGGTTCGTACCGACAGCGGCTATGTGATGCTCAAGCAGGGCATCGATGTGGTCATCTCCCAGAAGAATACCGATGCTTCCTGCAGCATCTATGGTGCGGATGTTCTGGGCCTGATTCAGAACGATCCCCGATATCAGAATCTGGCTCCTAAGGATATTAACGCTGTTCAGCAGAAGCATCTGGAACACAAGCTGCTGACCGCTTCCGCTGCCGTGGACGGTAAGAAGGTCACCATGCTGGAGGATAACGGCAGCGCCAACGCAGAGGCACCCCTGACCGTAGTGAACACCCGTGGTTTCGATCTGCCCAAGACCGGTGACAACGGCACTTTTGTTTTCACCGTGGTTGGCATTCTGCTGATGGCTGGCGCGGCATCCGTCATTGCGCTGGTCAGCCGGAAGAAGCGCTCTGTCTAATTTCATCTGCCCCGGAGGGTTATTCCTCCGGGGCTTTCCCCAAAAAGGAGGGTTCCATACGAAGCAAAAGCGTATCACAATCGCCCTGGCGGTCATGGCGTTCCTGATGGCGCTGGGGCTGACCTTGTATCCTGTTATCAGTAATTATGTAAACCAAAAGTACGCATCCCAGATTCAAACCGCATATCAGGAGGTTATGGAGCAGGTAGATGACACCGCACTGAGGGAAGTAAAAGAACAGGCGGATATTTACAATCATTCCCTAATTCCCGGCGCAACGGAAGCCTACAGCCAGGAGGGCTTACTGGCAGCATCTGCCGACTATGACAGTCAGCTCAATCTCGCCGGGAATGGCATCATGGGCTATGTGGAGATACCCAAGATCAGCGTCAATCTCCCCATCTACCACGGCACGGAGAATGATTCTCTGGAACGGGGTATCGGCCATCTGCTGGGCAGCTCCCTCCCCATAGGTGGGGAAAGCACCCACACGATTCTCTCCGGGCACAGCGGCATGGCAAGCCAAAAGATGTTCACCGATCTGGAACAGCTCACCGTGGGGGATGTGTTCTATCTCCATGTTCTGGATGAAACGCTGTCCTATCAGGTGGTGGAGATCAACACCGTGCTGCCCTACGACACCAGCCTGCTGGGGATTGCTCCAGGTGAGGATTTGTGCACCCTCGTCACCTGCACCCCCTATGGTGTGAACACCCACCGCCTGCTGGTGCGTGGTTCGCGGATTCCCTATGAGGAAGCGGAGCAGCTTATGGAAGAAACTGCCAGTGAGGAAGTAGCGGCATCGACATGGGAGGAAAAGTATTTGCAGGGCGTTATTCTGGGCATTGCCGCAGCTCTGGTTCTGATCCTGGTCATTGCCATTGGCACACAGATTTACCAGAGCATTGCTGGCAGCAGCGGAGGGAATGGCCATGCGAAACATTAAACTCCGGGCCTTTCTCATTGCCCTGATGCTGCTGGTGTTCGCTGCCGGTCTTGCCTTTCTCCTGTACCCCAGTCTTTGGGGTGCCGCGGTAGACCGGGAAATCTCCCTGAACGCGCAAGGCTTTCTGAATCGGGATGAAACCGCACCGATCACCCCCGAAGTAATCATCACCGTTGATTCCCCAACAGAGCCGGAGGAAACCAGAGATTACCCAGAGCTGTGGGCGGACATGGTTCGCTACAACGAAACCATCTACACCCAGGGGCAGGCAGGACTGTCCTGCGAGTATGATTACCAGAAGCCCAGCTTTACTTTGACGCAGTATGGTCTTGCAGATGAAGTGTTCGGCGTAATCTCCATTCCTGCCATGGAGTTGGAAATGCCCATCTTTCTCGGTGCAACGGAACAGCACATGGCGGATGGAGCCGCCCACCTCAGCCAGACCAGCCTGCCCATCGGCGGGGAAAACACCAACTGCGTCATTGCAGGACACCGGGGGTACAACGGTGCCAGCTACTTTCGCTACATCGATAAATTAAAGGTTGGTGATCTGGTTTCCGTCACGAACCTCTGGGAGGAGCTGACCTACCGGGTCTGTGAAATTAAAATCATCGACCCCCACGACGTGACGGAAATTCTGATCCAGCCGGGGCGGGAGCTGCTGACCCTGCTGACCTGCCACCCCTACGCTTCCGGGGGCAGGCAGCGGTATGTGGTTTACTGTGAGCGTGTGGAATCCTCCCCAGTCTCAATTCCCTGATAGATCGGAGGTAACACAATGGATTTTATCTGGAACAGCATAACGGACTGGCTGAAGGAAGTGCTTGTCAGCGGTATCGTCAGCAACCTGTCCGGGATGTTCGATTCCACCAATGAACAGATTGGAGAAATCGCCGGTCAGGTTGGTCTGACCCCGCAGGCGTGGAACAGCGGCATCTTCAACATGATTCAGAACCTTTCCAATAATGTGATTCTCCCCCTGGCCGGAGCGATTCTGGCAATCGTCATGACCCTGGAGCTGATCCAGCTCATTACAGACCGCAATAACCTGAACGATGTGGACACCTGGATGTTTTTTAAGTGGGTGTTCAAGAGTGCTGCCGCAGTCCTGATTGTGTCCAACACCTGGACCATCGTCATGGGCATCTTCGATGCTGCCCAGAGCGTTGTCAACGGCGCTGCCGGAGTGATGATCGGAAACACCAGCATCGACATTTCCTCTGTGGTCACGGATTTGGAAAGCAGGCTCATGGAAATGGATGTGGGGCCGCTGCTGGGGCTGTGGTTTCAGTCCCTGTTCGTGGGTATCTGTACCTGGGCGATCACCATCTGCATTTTCATCGTCATCTACGGGCGCATGATTGAGGTCTATCTGGTGACTTCCGTGGCTCCCATCCCCATGGCGACCATGGCAAACCGGGAATGGGGTCAGATGGGGCAGAACTATCTGCGCACCCTGTTTGCCCTGGGCTTTCAGGCATTTCTCATTATGGTCTGCGTAGCGATCTACTCGGTGCTGGTGCAGAACATCTCCGTGTCAGGTGACATCAGCAAAGCTATCTGGACCTGCATGGGCTACACGGTGCTGCTATGCTTCTGCCTGTTCAAGACCAGCAGCCTTGCCCGGTCCGTATTCAACGCCCACTAAGGAGGATAGAAAATGCCCTATGTAACCGTTCCCAAGGACCTTACCAAGGTCAAAAGCAAGGTTCTTTTCAATCTGACCAAGCGGCAGCTGATCTGTTTCAGCCTCGGTCTGCTCATCGGCGTCCCCCTGTATTTCGGAACCAAGGAGCCGCTGGGCAATTCCTCTGCCGCCATGCTCATGATTCTCACCATGCTGCCCGCCTTCCTGTTCGCTCTGTACGAAAAGAACGGGCAGCATCTGGAGGTCATCATCCGCAACATGATTCGGGTGCTGGTGCTTCGCCCCAAAAAGCGCCCCTACAAAACCAACAATTTCTATGCCGTCATGGAACGGCAAAACCAGTTAGACAAGGAGGTATATCGGATTGTCCACCCAAAGAAAGCTGTCCCGCGCACAGCAAAAAGAGGTAAAGACAGCAATCGCAAGGGCAAAGCGGACAGATAAGAAGGAAATGTCCGCGCAGGACAGCATTCCCTACCTGCAAATCCGTGTAGACGGAATCTGTCAGGTCACGCCCACCCACTTTACCAAAACCATCCAGTTCCGGGACATCAATTACCAGCTCTCGGACAACGAGGACAAGCAGGCCATCTTCGACGGCTGGTGTGATTTCCTCAACTATTTCGACAGCTCCATCAAATTCCAGTTTTCTTTCGTGAATCTGACCGCCCTGCGGGAGTCCTTCGTCCGGGCAATCCCGCTGCGCTCTGACCAGTTTGAAAGCATCCAGCGGGAGCTGTCCAAAATCATCGAGGAGCAGCAGGCAAAGGGCAACAACGGCATTGTGAAAACCAAGTATCTCACCTTCGGTATCGATGCCGACAACATCCGCTCTGCCAAGCCCCGGCTGGAACGCATTGAAACGGACATCCTCAACAACTTCAAACGGCTGGGCGTCAGCGCCGAGGTGCTGAACGGACAGGAGCGGCTCCGGGTTCTCCATGACATTCTGCGCATGGACACGCCGGAGCCTTTTACTTTCCGCTGGGAAGATCTTCCCCGCTCCGGGCTGTCCACCAAGGATTACATTGCCCCCAGCTCCTTCCTGTTCAGCCGCGCAAAGGATTTCCGCATGGGCAAAAAGTTCGCTTCCGTCAGCTTCCTGCAGATTCTGGCCCCGGAGCTGAGTGACCGGATTCTCAAAGACTTTCTGGATATTGAAAGCAACATTGTGGTGAATATCCATGTGCAGTCCGTGGATCAGGTCAGCGCCATCAAGACCATCAAGCGCACCATTACCGATCTGGACAAGAGTAAGATCGAGGAGCAGAAAAAGGCTGTCCGTGCCGGATATGACATGGATATAATTCCCTCCGACCTTGCCACCTACGGGGCCGAAGCAAAGAAGCTGCTGTCTGACCTTCAGAGCCGAAACCAGAGAATGTTCCTTGTGACATTTCTGATTCTCAACACCGCGGACACGAAACGCCAACTGGACAACAATGTGTTTCAGACCAATTCCATTGCCCAGAAATATAATTGCAGCATTACGGCGCTGGACTATCAGCAGGAGGAAGGTATGGTCAGCAGCCTGCCCCTGGGCTTAAACCAGATTGAGATTCAGCGGGGACTGACCTCCTCCGGTGTGGGTATTTTCGTCCCCTTCACCACCCAGGAGCTGTATCAGGACAGCCCGGAGGCTCTGTACTACGGCATCAATGCCCTAAGTAACAACATCATCATGGTGGATCGGAAGCTGCTGAAAAACCCAAATGGTCTGATTCTCGGTACACCTGGCTGCTTTTCCGGCGATACCCGTGTCCTGCTTGCCAGCGGAAATGTCATTTCCTTTGAAGATCTGTACGCCGATGGCACCACAGAAACCTGGGTCAAGGCTCTGGATGAAACCACCGGTGAGATTGTGGATGCGTATGCCAGAGACATCCGCATTGAAAAGTACGCGCAGGAGCTGAAAAAAATCTCTTTTGCGGATGGAACAGAGGTATGCTGCACCGGCACACATCTGATTCTGGGTGCGGACGGAGAGTACATCGAAGCAGGAACCATCACTGAGGGCACACGGCTCAGCGGCGGGCATATTGTCACCCGTGTTTCTTCCGTCTCCCTTTCTGACCCTGTCCCTGTCTATGACATGACTGTTCCCCGGCACCTCAACTATGTGCTGGAAAACGGGCTGGTAGTTCACAACAGCGGCAAATCCTTCTCCGCCAAGCGGGAAATCTCCAATGTGTTTCTCGCCACCGACGATGACATTATGATCTGCGATCCGGAGGGCGAATACTTCCCGCTGGTGCAGCGGCTGGAAGGTCAGGTCATTAAGATTTCTCCCACTTCCAAGCACCACATCAACCCCATGGACATCAACCTCAACTACAGCGACGAGGAAAACCCGCTTTCTTTGAAATCGGACTTTATTCTGTCCCTGTGTGAGCTGATCGTGGGCGGCAAGGACGGTCTGAAGCCTGTGGAGAAAACCATTATTGACCGCTGTGTGCGGATGGTGTATCAGGATTATCTCAATGACCCCAAGCCGGAGAATATGCCCATCCTCGGCGATCTCTATGACTGCCTGCGCAGGCAGGAGGAAAAAGAAGCGCAGTTTGTTGCCACCGCTCTGGAAATCTATGTCACCGGTTCTTTGAATGTGTTCAATCACCAGACCGATGTGGACGTGAGCAATCGGGTAGTCTGCTACGATATCAAGGAGCTGGGCAAGCAGCTCAAGAAGATCGGTATGCTGATCGTCCAGGATCAGGTCTGGAACCGTGTCACCATCAACCGGGAAGCCAGCAAAGCCACCCGGTACTACATTGACGAGTTCCATTTGCTTCTGAAGGAGGAACAGACCGCCGCCTACTCCGTGGAAATCTGGAAGCGGTTCCGAAAATGGGGCGGTATTCCCACGGGTATCACCCAAAATGTCAAAGATTTGCTGGCTTCCAGAGAAGTTGAGAACATTTTTGAGAATTCTGACTTCATCTATATGCTCAACCAGGCTGCCGGTGATCGGAAGATTCTGGCACAGCAGCTGGGCATTTCTCCCCACCAGCTCTCCTATGTAACCCACTCCAACGCCGGTGAGGGTCTGCTGTTCTACGGCGATACCATCGTGCCCTTTGTGGACAACTTCCCCAAGGATACGGAGCTGTACCGCCTTATGACCACTCGCCCCTCAGACAAGAAGGAGGATGCAGAGGAATGAGGAATACCCATACCCCGGTAACTCTGGCAGGTGGTATTTTTGCGTGAATCCCGGCTGCAATTCACCGATAAAGAGCGGCTTGATCCCGTTATGGGAAAAGCCGTTCAGAAAGCGGAAAAGGCTGCTGACAAGGCAGAAAAAGCCCAGGCAAAAATCCCCACCCAAAAGGTTATCAAGCCGGAGCTGATTACCGACAACAGCAACGGAAAAATCAAGGTGAAGCTCCATTTTGAGGATTCCGAAAAGAAACCGCCCTCCCAGCTCAAAATCGGAGATGCCCCAACCGCCGCAGTTCGCAGGCAGCTTCGCCGGGAAATCCGGGATTCCGGGGATGACAATGTGGGTGTGGAAGCTGCTGACTATGCCGCAGATACCGTGGATTCTTCTGCCCATGTTCTTCAGGAGGGATACCGTTCTGCCAAGTTTCAGCCCTACCGTGCCGCCGCCCGTGCGGAAAAGCAGCTGGACAAAGCCAATATCCATGCCCTGCAAAAGAAAGCGGAGGTGGAACACCCCACCAGCAGTCCCCTGTCCCGCTGGCGGCAGAAGCAGGCAATCAAGCGCCAGTATGCTGCCCAGAAAGCCGGGTTCCGTACTGCGGAAACCAGCGCAAAAACGGCAAAGGAAGCCGTTAAGAAGTCCGAACAGACAACATCTTTTGTGGTGCGGCATAGAAAAGGGATTGTCGTGATTCTGGGGATTTTCATGCTGCTTGCGTTCCTGTTGAATGCTGTTTCCTCCTGCTCCATGATGGTGGAGGGCATCGGCGCGGGAATCGCTGCCGGCAGCTATGCCGCCGCTGACGATGATATTGTGGGTGCGGAAGCAGCCTACTGCGCCATGGAGCAGGCATTGCAGCGGCAGCTTGATCGGTATGAACAGACCCATGACTACGATGCGTACCACTATGAGCTGGACGACATCGGGCATGACCCCTATGTGCTGACGGCGATTCTGTCCGCCATGCACCCCGGCGAGTGGACATTACAGGAAGTCATGGGAACGCTGGATATGCTTTTTGACAAGCAGTATATCCTCACGGAAACCGTGGAGAGTGAAACCCGCTATCGGACTGAAACCGTCACCGGGGAACGCTATGCCCGTGATCCCGTCACCGGGGCCTACCTGTATGACCAGTGGGGCTACCCCATTATGGAGGAATACGAGTATGAAACCCAGGTTCCCTATACCTACAGGAGCGTCACCGTTAAGCTGGAAAACTTTGATCTCAGCCATGTCCCTGTGTATGTGATGAACGAGGAAACTTTGGGCAGGTATGCTCTGTACATGGCGACGCTGGGCAACCGCCCCGACCTGTTCCCGGATTCCGACTACATCCAGAAGCACCTGATTGATGGCTACACGGACTACGACATTCCCCCGGATGCGCTGGAAGATGCCAAATTTGCCGCCATGATAAAGGAAGCGGAAAAATATCTGGGCTACCCCTATGTCTGGGGTGGCAGCAGTCCCAGCACTTCCTTTGACTGTTCCGGCTTTGTCTGCTGGGTCATCAATCACAGCGGCTGGAGCGTAGGCCGAACCAGCGCCCAGGGACTTTACAACCTCTGCACCCCGGTGTCCCGGAGCAGCGCCCGTCCCGGTGATCTGGTGTTCTTCAAGGGAACCTACAAGACAAATGGTGTCTCCCATGTGGGCATCTATGTGGGCAACAACCGCATGATCCACGCAGGCGACCCAATCTCTTACACAAATATCAACACCCAATACTGGCAGTCCCATTTCTTTACTTTTGGGCGTCTGCCCTGATAAGGAGCGTGATTTTTATGAATCCCAAACTGCAAAAACTCCGTGCCGAACTGGAGAAAAACACGGAGAAAATCGAAAAACTCCAGTCCCGAAACACAGAGCTGAAAAAGCAGATTCAGGAGCTGGAGAACATCGACATCATCTACATGGTGCGCGAGTGCGGCCTGACGCCGGAGGCCCTGTCCGGCCTGCTGGAGAAAATCCAGGCTGCCCCCAATGCCGCCGATACCAAGAAAAAGGAGGATGCTTCCATTGAGGCTTAATCGCCGTATTCTGACCCTTGTGGCTGCGCTGGTGCTGTGTATGTCCTTTCTGACCATCACGGCATCCGCCGAAGCCAATCCCCCCAAGGACGATGTAATCATCTACACCGCCGACCCCACGGAACCCCAGCCGACTGCACCGAAACCCACCACACCGAAACCCACCACGCCGCCGGAAACCCAGCCGCCTGCTGCCACAGCGCCGACCACCCCCACCACGGTGACACCGGTGGAACCCTTCACGGAAGGAAACGCCATTGCAAAAGACCTCCAGTTCCATGCGGACACCAATAAGCAGTTCATCACCATCGAAACCCGCAGCGGTGAGATTTTCTACATCATCATCGACTACGATGCCCCGGTGGACGAAAAGAGTGAGCAGTTCAGCACCTATTTCCTGAACAAAGTGGATGATGCGGACTTGCAGGCGCTGCTGGAGGACGGCAATAAGGTGGAGGTCTGCGGCTGCATTGACCGCTGTTATGCCGGTCATGTGAATACCACCTGCCCGATCTGTGCCAAAAACATGACCGAGTGCGTGGGCAGAGAGCCGGAACCCTCCGAAGAACCCACCGTTCCTCCCACAGAGCCGGTGAAGGAGCCGGAGAAGAAGTCCAATTCCGGCGCTGTTCTGGCTGTGCTGCTGATGATCGTCATGGTCGGCGTCATGGGCTGGTACTTCCTGAAAAACAAGATGCCCAATCCCAAAACCAAGGGTGACACCGATCTGGATGACTATGACTACGGCATGGACGAGGACGACGAGGACTATGCCGAATTTGAATCCTATAACGAACAGGAGGAGACGGAATCCAAATGAGTTACTTTACCACCGGGAAGTCCCGGTTCTATGAAAAGCTGATGACCGGCAAGCCCCATCCCCAGCGGGAGATCAGAAAGACTGTTCTCCCCGAAGATCACCTTTGCTATGGCTGTCAGCGCTACGGCGAAGGCTGCGTACACCCCTGCCACCGTGAGGTGCGCAGGGGTGCTTCTCTGGAGGTGACGGTATGCTGCTTGTGATCGCTGAGAAACCCTCGGTCGCACAGAGCTTGTCCAGGATTCTGGGCGTTACAACTCGAAAGGACGGCTATCTGGAAGGAAAGAAATATATTGTATCGTGGTGTTTTGGCCATCTGGCAGGGCTTGCGGAGGCCAGCGTGTACGATGAACGCTACGCCAAATGGAAGCGGGAGGATCTGCCCATCCTGCCGTGTCCTTTCCGCTTTGAGATTTCTCCCGATAAGCGGGATCAGTTTTCCATCCTGAAGGAGCTGATGAACCGGGAGGATGTGACCGAGGTTATCAACGCCTGCGATGCCGGACGGGAGGGCGAGCTGATCTTCCGAAGTGTCTACTATCTGGCTGACTGCCAGAAGCCTATGAAACGGCTGTGGATTTCCTCTATGGAGGATGAAGCCATCCGGGAGGGCTTTCAGAATCTACGTCCCAGCTCTGATTTTGATGGGCTGTACAAAAGCGCCCTGTGCCGAGCCAAGGCGGACTGGCTGGTGGGCATCAACGCCACCCGGTACTTTTCTCTGCTGTATGGCACCAAGCTGAATGTGGGCAGGGTCATGTCTCCCACGCTGTCCCTGCTGGTGCAGCGGGAATCGGAAATCTCCGCTTTCGTTCCCAAAGATTTCTTCACCGTGAATCTGGACTTTCCGGATTTCACCGTTTCCAGCAAGAAATTCCCGGACAGATCGGAAGCCCAGCAGCTGGCGAAGAAGTGCCAGAATCAGAATGCTGTAGTTTCCGACATTCGTCACGCCGACAAGGAAGAAAAGGCCCCGGCGCTCTATGACCTGACCACCCTCCAGCGGGATGCCAACCGGCTTTTGGGTTACACCGCCCAGCAGACCCTAGACTATCTGCAAGCGCTCTATGAAAAGAAGCTGTGTACCTATCCCCGGACGGACAGCCGCTATCTCACGGACGATATGCTGGGAAGTGTCCCGGCAATCGTTCTGTGCGCTGCCGGAATCTGCGGACTGGATGCCCCCAGCGATATTCTGGCACAGCAGGTGTGCAATTCCAAAAAGGTATCCGACCACCACGCCATTATTCCCACAATGGCAGCGGGAGAACAGGACTTGTCCACACTCCCCACGGCGGAACAGAACATCCTGAATCTGATCTCCCGGCAGGTGCTGATGGCGGTCAGCGGGGCGTATCGCTATAGGGAAGCGGAAATCACCATCACCTGCGGGGAAACCTTCAAGACCACCATGAAAATGCTTCTGGATGCGGGATGGAAGAAATTCAGTCAGAAAAGTATCCCCCAGAAGAGGTTTTCCGGTCTGGAAGTTGGGCAAATCCTGACCCCCAGCAAGGTATCCGTGAAGGATGGCAAAACCCAGCCGCCCCACCACTATACGGAAGATCTGCTGCTGTCCTCCATGGAAACAGCAGGGGCAAAGGATATGCCGGAGGATGCGGAGCGCAAGGGGCTGGGAACCCCTGCCACCCGCGCCGGGATTCTGGAAAAGCTGGTATCCACGGGAATGCTGGAACGCCGCAAGGTGAAAAAGCAGACCATTCTGGTTCCCACTGAGCTGGGCAATGCCCTGATTACGGTTCTCCCTGAACAGCTTCAATCGCCGCTGCTGACGGCAGAATGGGAGAATCGGCTGTCCCAGGTGCAAAAAGGCGAGCTGGAGCCGGAGGACTTTCTGGACGGCATTCGGGGTATGCTCACCGATCTGGTCAGGGATTACCGCCCGGTTTCCGGCGCGGATATTCTGTTTCCCTCTGCCGAAAACACCGTGGGCAAATGCCCCCGGTGCGGCAGGCCGGTGATTGAGCGCAGCAAGGGGTATTTCTGCACCGGGCAGAACTGCAAATTTGTCCTATGGAGGGACAGCCGGTTCTTTACCCTCAAGCAGAAAACCCTGGACAGAAAAACAGCCCAGGTCCTTTTGGAAACAGGCCGCGCCCCGCTGAATGGCTGCGTTTCCTCCAAAACCGGGAAGGTCTACGATGCCGCCGTGGTTTTGGAAGATGATGGGGAGCGGGCACACTTCAAGCTGGTGTTTGGCAATGGCTGATCTGCCCCGGATGAATGACGAGCAGCGAAAGCAGGCGCGAAAGCTGATACGCAGCCGCTGCTGCAATTATGACAATGGGAGCTGCCTGCTCTTTGACTGGTCGTTCTGCAATGTCTGCCCGCAATGGATTTCCTACTCGCTGAACTGCAAGTGGTTCCGCAACGCGGTGCTTCCCAATGACAAACTGCTATGCGCAAAAATTCTAAACAACCATAAGCAAGTAAAACTGTGTGCCTCATGCGGTGCGCCGTTTGTACCGGGCAGCAATCGGGCAAAGTATTGCAAGAAATGCGCAGACCAGCGCAACCGCAGCAGCAAAGCCGCCTGGGCAAGGCGCAGACGGGGTTCGATGTAGAAGAATAGGGCATAAAAAAGCGTTGCACCCCAATGCCTTTTGAGTGTCATATCTGCTGGGGGAGAATCTTTGTATTCGGATAGCGAAAACGCGGTTTCTATTCTTCTACTTTTTCCGCCTGTTCCTCCCCCCACAGCAGGAGTATTATCCTATTTCATAACGCTCCTGCGCAGGCTTCTTCTGTTTGCGCAGGAGCATCTTTTTTACTATCTTCAAAGGAAGGAGCGATCAAATTTGTCCGAAAAACAATCCAACAAGGAGCGCATCAAAGAGATCACCGCTGGCATTGAAAAAGGCATCATGGAGCTGTTTGAGAGTGACCGCTACCGCAACTACCTCACCACTATGAGCCGGTTTCACAAATATTCCCTGAACAATGTCATGCTGATCCACGCCCAGAAGCCGAACGCTACGCTGGTGGCTGGCTTCAGCAAGTGGAAGAACAGCTTCGGGCGGCATGTGAAGAAGGGTGAAAAAGGCATCCAGATTCTTGCCCCCACTCCCTACAAAATCAAGGTGGATAAGGAGAAACTGGACCCGGACACCAAGCTGCCTATGCTGGACGATGAAGGGAAACCCATCACCGAGGAAAAGGAAGTCACCATTCCTATGTTCAAGGTGGTGTCAGTCTTTGATGTGGCTCAGACGGAGGGTAAACCCCTGCCGCAGATTTCCTTCAGTCTGACCGGGGATGTGGCGCAGTATGAGGTTTTCATGGAAGCCTTACGCCGGACTTCCCAAGTGCCCATTACCATAGAGCCGATGGAACCTGGCATGGACGGCTATTTTCATCTGGAAAAGCAAGCTATTTTCCTCCGGGAAGGCATGAGCCAGGTACAGACCGTCTGCGCCGCCATTCACGAAATGGCACATTCCCGGCTCCACAACTATGAGAAAATGACGGAGCTGGCAGACGATGGCGAAACCCTCCTTGTGCCGGGAGAAAAGGACAGGAATACCGAGGAAGTGGAAGCGGAGAGTATTTCCTATGCTGTCTGCCAGTATTTCGGCATTGAAACCGCCGACAACAGCTTCGGCTACATCGCCACGTGGTCCCAGGGCAAGGAGCTGAAAGAGCTTCGGGCCAGTCTGGAAACCATAAACAAGACCTCCTCAGAGCTGATTTCCGGGATTGAGCAGCATTATCGGGAGATTTGCAAGGAGAAAGGCATTGATCTGGCATCAGATGCCCCCTCACAGGAGCAGCCCCAGGTGCCGGATAATGCCGCAACTGTTCAGACGGTTGAAGCAACCGTTCCACCGGAAGCCCCCTCACCGGACACCCCAGAGCAGGCGCTGGACGAATACCCCATGCCGGATGAATCCCTGAAAGCATCTGATCTGAAAGCCTGCGGCTATTTGGATGGCGATATGCTGCCCCTGTCCAGAGAACGGGCTGTGGAACTGTACGATCAGGATTTGAGCGTGTACGCCATCGTGGACGGCGGCAATGCAGAGATGCTGTTTGACCGGGAGGAATTGGATACCCAAGCCCCCGGCACGATGTTCGCTGTTTCCCGTGAGGAATGGGAGCAAAACCCTATGTTCCACGAAAAAATCGTGGAGCGCCAGCAGCATCAGGAGGAGCGGGAGAATGCCTTCCTCGATCATGGGGGTGACTGCTTTGCCATCTATCAGGTAAAGCGTGACGATCCCGGCAATGTGCGGTTTATGAACATGGACTGGATGCTGTCTCATGGGAAAGCCATTGCGCGGGGCAGCTATGACCTGATCTACACCGCACCGCTGACCGCCACCGGCAGCACCGATGCCAAACTGGAGGCAATCTTTGAACAGTTTAACCTCCATCGTCCGGCAGATTATCACAGCCCGTCCTTGAGCGTCAGCGACATCGTTGCCATCAAGCAGAACGGTGTGGTATCCTACCATTACTGCGACAGCGTGGGTTTCAAGGAGCTGCCGGACTTCCAGAAAGAGAACTACCTGAAGGCAGCGGAAATGTCCACGGAGGATGATTACGGCATGATTGACGGCATTAATCCCGAAGAATCAGTTATCCCGAAAAAATCGGGCAAACGGCGCAGACGGGACGAATTCTGTTGGTAACTCAATAGTTGTCCTCCTTTCAAAGATCAGATATCCCGGAAACTTCGGGATAACTTTATATCATTCTCCGTTATAATCATAGCAGGCGGGTTCTGTTCTGCCAATTAAAGATAAAGGAGATTGGTATATGTACACAAATTTTTCGTTGGAGGAAGTCATAGCGGCTGTAGATGATTTTTTAGTGAAAAGCGGTCTTTCAGACAACACTCTATCCAGGTACAGACGTTTTGGCTTCAATTATTTTAGGGACGGATTCTCAGCAGAGGGATGCTATTTTTACTCAGAGGAGCTGGCAGAATCTCTTGTTGCAAAATTTCATCAGCAGGTACTCAATGGGCAACGGTCAGAGCGGGATTTTCGTACAATCCGAAAAGTTCACGAATTAATGAAGGAGCATGTCAAAAACGGAAAAATCCTTTATCATGACCTGCCCTTTTGGAACATCCAATATCCCTGTAACGAATTGAAAGAAGCGCTGGTCAGATACCTTGCAAGCATGGAACAGTCGGGTTACTCGGAACTCACAATTAGGGAGGCTAACTCAATCATACGACTTTTTCTGCTGCATATGGAATCTAAAGGGAAGCACACGTTAGATTGCTTTTCCGCTGAGGATATTGAAAATTATCTTCCTGTCCTACGCCAAAAGTGGTCTTCCGGGATGTCAAATCCAATCTATTATTTGAGAGGCTTTTTTGCATTTTTGTATGAAAGGCAAGAAATCCGCCAGGACCTGTCTCTTGTTTTGAAGGTCAATGCTGCAAGCAAGATCAAAGTGAAGACAGGTTTTGAAGCAAATGAGATCGAAGCAATACTCACGGCAATAGATCGAAGCACCCCCTTGGGGAAACGCAATTTTGCAATGATAACCCTTGCGGTCCATTCTGGACTACGGCAGATCGATGTGCTGAACTTAAAGTTACAGGATATTCATTGGAAAGACGCGGAAATAAGCATCGTACAGCGAAAAACCAATCGCCAACTGATTCTTCCGCTGGATCAGGAAACCGGTGATGCCATTGCAGACTACCTCTTACACGGAAGGCCCACTTCAAAATCGACGTTTGTATTTCTGCGGTCAGTTGCTCCATATACAAATTTGAAAGTTGGCTCCTGCATTGGCAGCCGCATCGTACAAAAGTATGCTGCGCTCTCTGGAGTAGTGTGGACGACCAAGGAACGTAAAGGGTTTCATAGTTTTAGAAGATCGCTTGGCCGGGAGTTGCTGGAAAATGATGTCCCAGTGTGCACGATTAGTGAGATTTTGGGCCATGCCAACCGCAATTCCACGAAACAATATCTTTCTGTGGATGTGAAACATCTGCGGGAGTGTGCGCTTCCTCTCAACGAACTCAGATGTACGAAGGAGGCTCTACTATGACCGTATATTCAAGCCTCCTGGCATCGTATATTTCTGACCTCATTGCGCAAAAACACCTGCTAGGCTATTCGTTTGCGTATGGCGAACTTGTCTTAAAAAGGTTTGACGAGTTTTGCTCTGAGAATTACCCACAGGAATCCACTATAACACGCGCAATGGGACTTGCTTGGGCTGTAAGGCGTCCAACCGAAAAACCTGTATCTACGGCCAAACGGCTTGCTCCTGTGCGTGAGCTGGCAAAATATATGCTGCGGAAGGGTGTGGACGCATATGTCATTCCGGATGAGTTTGTAAAACAGCCAGCGGTCAGATATGCTCCGCATATTTTTACAGATAAAGAATTGGAGTGCTTTTTTCATGAGACAGATTCGATTCATCCCCATATTCACAAAGAATGTATGGAACCACTGGTCATGCCCGTGATCTTCCGCCTTATCTATACATGTGGACTGAGGCCGCAGGAAGGCCAGCTTATAAAGCGGAAGGATATCAACCTCGAAGAAGGCGTTTTGTTCATTCCAGAGTCCAAAAGGCACAAAGACAGATTTGTTGTCATCCCTGAAGATATGCTGGAGCTTTGTCGTAGATATGACACTATTATCCGAAAGAAGGTTCCGCAAAATGAGTATTTCTTTCCTTCAGGTGATTTCACATGCTATCATGCTGTAACACTCGAAGCTAACTTCAAACGGTACTGGAATAATGCAGGTCTATGGCCGGAGACAAAGGGAAATAATCCCAGAATTTATGATTTTCGACACACTTTCGCGACCAAAAGGCTATATCAATGGGTGAAAGATGGACGTGACATAGATACCTGTCTTCCCTTTTTGAGTGCATATATGGGGCATGCGCATCTTTCTCAAACTGCGTACTATATCCACCTTGTCCCTGAAATTTTCCCCACACTTAGCGGACTAGACTGGGAGAGATTCTCAAAGTTGATACCGGAGGTGGCTGAAGATGAAATATAATGATGCACTTTTCTTGAAAACTGTCCGGGACTTTCTAACCATTTACCTTCCAAAGCAGCGAAAGTTTAGTGAAAATACGATTCGCTCCTATAGAATGTCATTGAGCTTGTTCTTTGACTACTTAAAGAATGAAAAAGGTGTTTCCATACAGAAGCTGTCTTTTAATCACCTGAACTCGGAAAATGTCTCTGGCTTTCTTGCATGGCTACAGTCGGAACGTGGTAATTCAGATACGTCTTGCAACCAACGTCTCATGGCAATCCGTTCATTTGTAAAATATGCAGCGATTTCTGATCCGGCAAATATTTATCTCCAGGCAGAAATCGAAAAAGTACCTGTCAGGAAGTGCCAGTCAAAGGTTGTAGAATTCTTTTCTGACAACGCACTTAAGGCGCTGCTGGAGCAGCCGGATAGAGCCAAGAAAACCGGGCTGCGCAATAGTTGTTTTATGATTCTCATGTATGACACAGGTGCCAGATGCCAAGAAATCCTGGATCTTCGGATAAAAGATTTGGTCCTGAATGAAAAAAGCCCATACGTTTATCTGACAGGCAAAGGGAATAAAACCAGAACAGTGCCGCTGATGGAGAAAACAGTGCACCATCTCAATCTGTATCTAAACCGATTCCATCCGGAGGGGCAAAGAAACAGAGAGGATTACCTTTTCTTTACAATCATTCACCAGCAACGATGCACAATGTCGCCCGATACTGTTGCGGCATTTTTGAAAAAATATGCTGACCAGGCACGACACAGTTGCGCTGATATTCCGGAATCTGTGCATCCACATCAGTTCCGCCATACAAGGGCAATTTCCTGGTATCGAAATGGTGTGCCACTGATTTTGGTTTCTGAACTCTTGGGACATGCTGATATCAATACCTCCCAGATTTATGCGTATGCAGATACGGAAATGAAACGAAAAGCCATTTCCAAAGCTTTGGGGGATAACAGCAGCAATTTTCAGAAGGACGACGTTTCCCGTTGGGAAGGAGATGATGAATTAATCAAGAAACTGTTCGCTTTGAGTTAAATCAGTTATCCCGAAATTTTTCGAGATAACTGACCTATGGAAGGAGGTAAAACAAGGATTTATAAGCAGAATCTGTCCCGCCTAATCCGTTTGCCCGATTTTTTCGGGATAACTGATTCTTCGGGATTAATACCGTTATCCCGAATTTGGGATAACGGTATCATCAACAACGGTAAGCAGCCCACGGCAGCAGAGCTGGAACAGCAGGCCAAATCCGGTCAGCCCATTTCCCTGATGGATTTGGCAGATGCCGTCCACCGAGAGAAAAAGCCCTCCGTTCTGGAAAAACTCAAAGACCAGCTGCAGCAGCCCCAGCGCAAATCCAAACCCCGAAAATCCAAAGAAAAGGAGCTTTGAACATGAAAGAAAACTTCACATTTGAGGAACAACAGCTTATGAGCATCTACAATCCCGGCACCCGTCTGGGGCTGATTCGCACTCTTGTGGAAATGCGTACCTACCTGGATAAGGATGAGCAGGATCTGAAAGACCTGACGGACAGCGCCATCGCCAAGCTCAATGCCATGACGGATGTCGAGTTTGCGGAATTGGACTTGATTCCCGACTTCGGTGAGGGTGCGTAATAGACTTCCCGCCTTTTTTCTGCTATACTGACCTTGTCAGGAGGGAGTGCCATGCCGGAAAAACCACTTGTGCCCTATAAGTCTTTGAAGCAGAAACAGAAAGCCCGCATTGCGGACTGGATGTACCGGGAAACCCTGCGCTTCTTTCTGGAGCATCAGCGAATGCCGGAAGCGGAAGAATTTGAATCGCTGTGTCAAACGGTTTACACCAAAGTACGGAGCGGCAATTATCGGGTTGCCTATGAAGAAATCCAACAGCTTTACGCCAAACGGCTGGATTCCTACGCCCAGCGTATCCAGCGGGATGTCGAGGCAGAGGTTACACTGGAATCTCTTACCAAGCCGCCAAAGCAGAAGAAAGCCCCAAAACCTCCGCGAAAGCGGAAAAAGAAAAAGCGTGAACCCGCTGCAATGGAACCCTGGCAGGATGATCGTTTCTTTTTTATCGCCGGATACACTTCTGGCGGTGTGCCCTATGGTGTTACATGGGAGGAAATGGGGTTAGAGCCGTGGGAGGATCTACCTCTATGAATAAAAGGAATTCTGTCAAGCAGAATTTTGTCCTCCGATTTTGGGTAGAGTGTCGATTGACAGTCCCCCTAGAACATGATAGACTGTGGAAAGTTTGTGTTCAGGAGGAAAGACAAATGGATAAGATTCTTGTGTATTTGGGCAGCGATCATGTCATTCAGCACCCCTCCTTCGGTGTTCGGGAAAACATACTGAAACTGACCACCGACAGAGAGGCTGCTATCTCCCAAGCCTGTGGGCAGGATGCTGTAGGTGTTATCAACGCCTATTCTCTCGATCTGGATTCCCTGTCTGTCAAAACACCGGCGCAGCAGGTTATGGATGGTTTTGATGGATACGATGTTATGATGCTACAGGACGAATCTGCCTGCGATATTTCCATCTGTACAGAACATGCGCTGAACGCTCTGGTTTTCACGAACGCCTCTTTCGTGTGTCAATAGGACGATTCTATACTGTAAACCGTGGAGGAAACTATGGATACTGCGCAGAAAAAATCTTACTGGCTCCCTTGCCTAAACTGCGGCAAAACGACAGATGTGAAAATACACGAAGATACTGTACTGATTAACTTTCCGCTGTATTGTCCGCATTGTGAACAGGAGATATTGGTGAATGTCGTTCAGAGGAAAATTGCAAGGGCAGAACCCAAAAACTGATTTTCACAACCGCATATGATTCCCATTACACCCCGTCTGGTTACACAGGCGGGGTTTTTCATTACAAATCACACAGGAAAGGAGACACCAAATTGGCATCCGTACTGCAACAATACCGTCAGCTGGCAGACCACATGGCCACGCAGATAACCGCGAGCTTCCAGAGCTGGACGGATTTTCTTACCACCGCCGCACGGCTGTACAAATACCCATACCACGAACAGCTCATGATCTACGCCCAGCGCCCCGAAGCCACGGCCTGTGCGGATTACGAACTGTGGAACAAGCGAATGGGGCGCTATGTTCGCCGAGGCGCAAAGGGCATCGCCCTCATTGACAATTCTGGAGACAATCCCAAACTCAAGTATGTGTTCGATGTGGCAGATACCCGCAGCACCGAGCGCTCCCGCAGCCCCTATCTCTGGGAATACCGCCCGGAGCATGAGCAGGCAGTTTCAGCCGCTTTGGAGGAACAGTTTGCCGTTTCCAACGATGGCAGCATCACAGAGCAGATGGAGCAGATTTCCTCCGTCAAAGTCACAGAATATTTCCTTGCCCACCAGCAGGACATTCTTGGCATCGTTGACGGATCGTATCTGGAGGGTTATCATGACTATGACAAAGGTGTGGCTTTCATCAACGCAGCCACCGTAAGCACCACCTACGCCCTGCTTTCCCGGTGCGGTCTGGCGGCTGATGCCCACTTTGACCCGGAGCAGTTCATGCCGGTCTTTGACTTCAATACGCCGCAGACGGTTTTCGCTTTGGGCAGCGCCGTCAGTGAAATCAGCGAAGAAGTCCTGCGCAGTATCGAAGTCACCATCAAAAAATACGAACGCGAAAAGCTGTCTGAAAGGAGCCAAGGAAATGAACGAACTGACCTACACACGCAGCGGGGACTACTGGATTCCCAATCTGAGCCTGTCCCAGCAGGAGACGCAGCCCCTGGGCAAGTATGGGAGGCTGCGGAAGAAGTACCTGCAAGAGAATCGCCCGGTGCTGTGGAACAGCCTGATCCTGTCGGAGAAGCTGTATCCCCATCTGAGGGAGATCGACGAAACGGCGAACAGCCGTCTGGAGCGGATGATGCCCGAACTGATGCGGTCGGCGGGGGTGACGGAAGCTCTGAAAGCCAGCGATCCCATGAAATGGGTGGGGCTGATGAACAGCCTGAAAGCCCAGGCCGAGGAAGTAATCCTGACGGAGCTGATTTACGCCTGACAGACGAACCCCCTATCCGGGGGGAACAATTCTCTTTCTTCCCCACGGAAGCCCAGCAAATTGCATACATTGCCGAAGCGGAGAGTGCAGAAATCGCACCCTCCGCTTTTTCCATGCCCCAGGAGTATATTGACCAGTTTCTCCGCTACGGCAGCAATACGGAAAATCACCGCACACGGATTGCCATTGAATACGCCAAACAGCAGCCAATGGACGATCTGGTGGATTTTCTGGAAAAGACCTATCACGGCGGTTACGGCCTGCAATTTGGCACCACAAAGGTGTGCGTATGGTACGCCGAGGACGGGATGCACCTGTCCTATGGCAGTACCGCCCGGTTTGCCAAAAACGCCCAAATTCTCTCTTGGGAGGATGTGGCTGTCCGGGTTGGCGAGCTGCTGGAACAGGGGCAGTTTGCCACCAATGTGGAGCTGGCAGAGTGCGGAACCTTTGAAAAGCGCCAGCTTGCAGAGCAGCTTTGGTATATGTCCCACGACATCAGCGAAAAAGCCATTGAAGCCGGACATATGAGCATCGTCCGCTCCCTCCGGGGCGGTTTCCCGGAGGAAACGGAAAAGCTGATGATTTTCCTGTCTGAGCCGGAATCCTATCAGGCGATTATGCGGCAGGTCTATGCCTTCCGGGATGCCTGCAACGCGGATGAGGGTATGATGCGGTTTCAGATGTATCACCCCAGCAAGCTGATTCGCCCGCTGGAGGAATATACCCTTCCCCGGCGGGAATATGTCAGCGAGATGGCGGAGCTGCCAGCGGCGAAGGGCTTCATCACCGAAGGCGAGATCGATGAGCATCTGACCGGCGGCAGCAATTTTTCCGGCAGCAAGTCCAGAATCTACGCTTTCTTCCAGACACCCCACAGCGCAAAGGAAAAGCTGGATTTTCTGAAAAATGAATACGGCATTGGCGGCGGAAATAACGCACTTTCCCATAATTTTATGAGCCATGTCTGGACTGACGGCAAAGGCATTCGCTACGACAAGCCGAACTGCACACGGATTGAAGTGCCGTGGACAAAGGTGGTCAAATATTACGATGCCCTGATGGAATCCGGGCGATTCGCTCCCCCGGAGGAGCTGGAACAGCGTAATGATTCCAATGCAGTCATTGACAGTGAAATTGTTGAGGAAGTCCCGGAAATCCCCACATCCGAGCCAACTCCGGTTGCGGAAGAAAAGGAGCCTTCTGATTGGGAGTACAATTCCATTAAGTCCGCCCACCCGGAGGATATTGTGCTGTATCAGGTCGGGGATTTCTTTGAAATCTACGGAGAGGACGCCAAGCAAGCCGCCCCTATGCTGGATTTGCACCTTGGCTCCCGCCCAATCCCCACTGGCGGCAGGGTGGATATGTGCGGCATCCCGACACATCAGTTGGAAGAATGTACTGAAAAGCTGCGTGATCGGTTCCATGTGACCATTGCCGCCGTTGGAGAGGATGGTCAGCGAAACAGTTATTCCATGGGAAAGCTGAACTCAGAACCCCCTCGCCGGGAGATTACACAATCCGACATTGACAAAGCCTTACAGAAATGGAATGGCAGCATCGACAGCAAACGCGCTGTAGTGCGGTACATGGAGGCCCACAGCCGGGAGCGGGACACCGCCGCATGGCTTGCCCGTGAGTATGGCGCAGATCCCGCCCAGCCCCTGCGGATTGCCGTTACCGGTGTGGATGCCGAAACGGTGCTGCCCTGGGCAAAGGTGCAGCGCCGGATTGCCCAGCTTATCAAGGCGGAAAAGTTCTATACTGAGGAAGAATATGACCGCCTTGACGATATTGACCCCGCTGCCATCCGGGAACAGCTTGCGGAACACGGCATCGTAAACGGCGAGGTTGTGGATGCGGAAAAGCTGGACGCCGCTCCCATTGTCCGGCAGGCGGAAGCGGATGCCCAGCGGATTTCTGACGAGGAATTTGCCAGAGAATACCTGATTCCCGGTGAATCCACCTTTGAAATCGATGGGCGAACGTTCCTTGTTGACCGGGTGAATTTGGATTCCCGCTCCGTCAACTTTCAGGATATTACCTTTGCCAATTCCACCGGCTTTCCCATCTTCCGCACGGAACCCATTTCCTTTGTCAGAAGGCATATTGAGCAGCAGGAAGCAGAACAGGAAAACCAGCCCGTTCAGCCGGAAATGTCCACCGAAACCGTGGCAGTTTACCCCGGCGAAAAGAATAACCTTCCCTATGACATTGTGGTGCAAACCCTCCGCACAGAGCTGCCGGAGCCGCCCCGTGATGCCCCCATCCCCAGCGCCGAAAACTTCCGCATTACAGACGAGGATTTGGGCATGGGTGGTGCAAAGGTCAAGTTCCGCAGGAATATGGACGCCATTACTACCCTGAAAGCCATTGAATCCGAGGGCAGGCAGGCAACCCGTGAGGAGCAGGAAATCCTGTCCCGGTATGTTGGCTGGGGCGGTCTGCCGGATGCCTTTGATTCTGGCAAATCCGGCTGGGCTTCCGAATATCAGGAGCTGAAAGCCGCCCTTACCCCGACAGAATATGAAGCCGCCCGTGCTTCCACCCTCAATGCCCATTACACCAGCCCCACGGTTATCCGGGCAATCTATGAAGCGGTTGGGAATATGGGATTCCAGACCGGCAACATTTTGGAGCCATCCATGGGCGTCGGTAACTTCTTCGGTATGCTCCCGGAGGAGATGCAGAACAGCCGCCTGTACGGTGTGGAACTGGATTCCATCACCGGACGGATTGCAAAACAGCTCTATCCCAAGGCGAATATCACCGTTGCAGGCTTTGAAACCACAGACCGCCGGGATTTCTTTGACCTTGCTGTGGGCAATGTCCCCTTTGGGCAGTACAAGGTCAATGACCCCGCCTATAACAAGCTGGGCTTCAATATCCACAACTATTTCTTCGCCAAAGCGCTGGATCAGGTGCGCCCCGGCGGTGTGGTGGCTTTCGTCACCAGCCGCTATACCCTGGATGCCAAGGATTCCACCGTGCGTCGGTATCTTGCCCAGAGAGCCGATCTGCTGGGTGCCATCCGGCTCCCCAACACCGCTTTCAAAGCCAACGCTGGCACGGAAGTGGTGTCGGACATTATCTTCCTGCAAAAGCGTGACCGCCCCATTGAGATTGACCCGGACTGGGTGCATCTTGGGCAGACGGAGGACGGTTATGCCATCAACAGCTATTTCCTCGACCACCCGGAAATGGTGATGGGCAGGAATAGCTCCGAAAGCACCGCTCACGGCATGGATTACACCGTGGAACCCTTTGAAAACATCTCTCTTGCCAGCTCGCTCCATGAAGCGGTGCAGCATATCCAGGGCACCTATCAGGAAGCGGAGCTGCCCGATCTGGGCGAAGGTGAAGCTATTCAGAACACCCTCCCGGCTGACCCGGATGTGAAGAACTTCTCCTACACCCTGGTTGACGGCGAGGTTTATTTCCGGGAAAACAGTATCATGGTCAGACCCGATCTGAATACCACCGCCAAAGAGCGCATCAAGGGTATGCTGACGCTCAGCACCTGCGTCCATGCGCTGATTGACCTCCAGATGGATGAAACCATCCCGGATTCTGCCATTCAGGAGAAACAGAGGGAACTGAACCAGCTCTATGACAGCTTCACGGAAAAGTACGGGCTTATCAACAGCCGGGGAAACCGGCTGGCATTCTCCGACGATTCCTCCTATTTCCTCCTGTGCGCTCTGGAAGTCATGGACGATGACGGGAACTTCCAGCGCAAAGCGGATATGTTCACCAAACGCACCATTCAGCCCCACCGGGTTGTCACCTCCGTAGATACTGCCAGTGAAGCCCTGACAATCTCCATTGCGGAGCGGGCCTGCGTGGATCTGGGGTTTATGTCCTCTCTGTCCGGGAAGCCCGTCGAGGAACTGACCGCCGATCTCCGGGGCGTTATCTTCCATGATCCCACGCTGGGGCCTTTGGAAGATCACGCTGGCTGGGTAACGGCGGACGAGTATCTGTCCGGCAATGTGCGGCAGAAGCTCCGGCAGGCGGAAGCGGCTGCGGCAGACAATCCTGCCTATCAGGTTAATGTGGAAGCCCTGCGGGCGGCTCAGCCCAAGGATTTGGATGCTTCCGAGATTGAGGTGCGTCTGGGCGCAACCTGGATTGACAGGTCCTACATCAAGCAGTTCATGTTTGAAACCTTCGACACGCCCCGCTATCTGCGCTATTCCATGGATGTTCAGTATTCACCCTATACCGCCGCATGGAGCATCAGCAGCAAAACCCGGATTTCCTATAACGATGTCGCCGCATGGAACACCTACGGCACGGATTGTGTCAGCGCCTATGAAATTTTGGAAGATTCCCTGAATCTCCGGGATGTCCAGGTGTTTGACACCATTGAGGACGCGGACGGAAAGAAAAAGCGGGTGCTGAACGCCAAGGAGACCACGCTGGCGGCGCAGAAGCAGCAGCTGATCCGGGATGCGTTCCGAGACTGGATTTGGGCAGAACCTAACCGCCGTCAGGCGTTGGTTCGGCAGTACAACGAGGAAATGAACAGCATCCGCCCACGGGAGTACGATGGCAGTCACATCGTCTTTGCGGGCATGAACCCGGAAATCACCCTCCGGGAACACCAGCGCAATGCCATTGCCCATGTTCTTTACGGGGGCAACACATTGCTGGCACACGAGGTAGGTGCGGGCAAAACCTTTGAAATGGTTGCCGCCGCCATGGAAAGCAAGCGGCTGGGGTTGTGCCAGAAGTCCATCTTTGTGGTTCCCAACCACTTAACAGAGCAGTGGGCCTCGGAATTTCTGCGGCTGTACCCCTCCGCCAATATTCTTGTGACGAAACAGCGGGACTTTGAAACGAAAAACCGCAAAAAGTTCTGCGCCCGGATTGCCACCGGCGATTACGATGCGGTTATCATCGGTCACAGTCAGTTTGAGAAAATTCCCATCAGCAAGAAGCGGCAGGAGCGGCTTCTGCAGGATCAGATTGCGGAGATTACCATGGGCATTTCGGAGCTGAGGGAAAGCGGCGGTGAAAAATTCAGCGTCAAGGAGCTGGAGCGCACCAAGCGCGGTTTGGAATCCCGATTGGAGAAGCTGCGGGCTGATGATAAGAAAGACGATGTTGTGACCTTTGAAGAACTGGGCGTTGACCGTATGTTTGTGGACGAGGCGCATAACTATAAAAATTTGTTCCTCTACACCAAAATGCGGAATGTCGCTGGTCTTTCCACCACGGATGCGCAGAAATCCAGTGATATGTTCGGCAAGTGCCGCTACATGGATGAACTTACCGGGAACCGGGGGGTGGTCTTTGCCACAGGTACGCCCGTCAGCAACAGTATGACCGAACTCTATACCATGCAGCGGTATTTGCAGTATGCCCGTCTGGAAGAAATGCACATGACCCACTTCGACTGCTGGGCTTCCCGATTTGGAGAAACCGTCACCGCTTTGGAGCTGGCCCCGGAGGGCAAGGGCTACCGTCCCCGGACACGGTTCAGCCGGTTCTTTAATCTTCCTGAGCTGATGAATCTGTTCAAGGAAGTGGCAGACATCAAGACGGCAGATCAGCTCCATCTGCCTGTCCCGGAGGTGGAGTACCACAATGTAGTTGCCAAGCCCACGGAGGTGCAGAAGGGATTGGTGCAGGAGCTTTCCGAACGAGCCGCCGCTATCCACTCCGGCAGCGTAGACCCCTCCATTGACAATATGCTGAAAGTGACCTCGGATGGACGAAAACTGGGACTTGACCAGCGGATTATCAATCCCGATTTTCCAGATCAGGAGGGCAGCAAGGTCAATCTGTGTGTGGAAAACATTCTGCAAGTCTGGAAAGACGGCAAGGCGGACAAGCTGACCCAGCTTGTGTTCTGTGATATTTCCACACCCCAGGCTGCGCCGAAAGCGAAACAGGCTGTCATTGCGGGCAACCCGCTGGAAGCCGCCGCACTCCTTGCGGAGGAAAATGCTCCCTTCACCGTTTACGATGACATTCGCTCTAAACTGATTGCCGGCGGCGTTCCGGCAGAGCAGATTGCCTTTATCCACGATGCCAGCACGGAGGTCAAGAAAAAGGAGCTGTTCGGCAAGGTTCGCTCCGGCCAGGTGCGTGTTCTTCTCGGGAGCACCTCCAAAATGGGAGCCGGAACCAACGTTCAAGACCGGCTTGTGGCAATCCATGATTTGGATTGTCCCTGGCGGCCCGGTGATTTGCAGCAGCGCAAAGGCAGAATCGAGCGTCAGGGCAACCAGAATGAGAAAGTCCATGTGTTTCGCTATGTAACAGAAGGGACCTTCGACGCGTACTTGTGGCAGACCGTGGAAAATAAGCAGAAGTTCATTTCCCAGATTATGAGTTCCAAGTCCCCGGTTCGCTCCTGCAATGATGTGGATGAGGTAGCGCTGTCCTTTGCGGAAATCAAGGCCCTGTGCGCCGGTGACTCCCGGATTAAGGAGCGTATGGATTTGGATGTGGAGGTTTCCCGGCTGAAAATCATGAAGGCCGACCACAAGAGCAAGCAGTACCGGCTGGAGGATAGTCTGCTGCGGCACTTCCCGGAGCAGATTGAAAAGTTGAAGGGCTGCATCCAGGCGATTCAGGAGGATATGCAGACGCTGGATGCCCACCCCCATCCCACGGACGGCTTTGCGGGCATGACCGTGCTGACAGACGATCTGACCGACAAGGACAACGCCGGTGCCGCTCTGATTGAGGCGGCAAAGAAAGCCACGGGGCTTGACCCGGTGGAGGTCGGTACATACCGGGGCTTCCAGATGTCCGTCACCTTGGAGGACTTCGGCAAAAAGTATGTGCTGACCATGCAGGGAAGATTAAAACACCAGGCAATTTTGGGCAGCGATCCCAGAGGCAACCTGATTCGTCTGGATAACGCTCTGGCGCAGATGCCCCAGCGGTTGAAAGCCTTCCAGACACAGTTGGACGAAACCTGCCACCAGCAGGAAGCGGCAAAGGCAGAGCTGGGCAAGCCCTTCCCCTTTGAGGAGGAACTGCGGGACAAAACCGCGCGGCTGATTTTTCTGGACGCGGAATTGAATCTGGATGCCAATAAGGGCGGTCAGACGGAGCAGGTCATCGCCAAATCTGCCCGTCCCTCGGTTCTGGACAAACTGCGCAGCCAGCCCGCTCCCATCAGAAACAACCAAAAGCAGAAACGCCATGAGGAGGTGCGATAATGACCAACGAAGAACGCAACACGGCACTATATCAGAAGATGTTTGCCGAACAGGAAGACTACCGTGCGTGGCTGCTTTCCCAGCCCCCGGAGGAGATTCTGAACCACGCCTATGAGTACACCATCCGGGAGGATATTCTGATGTCGCTGGAATACCACGATCTGTCGGATGCCCAGGCAGATGCCCTGATGAAATCCCCCAGCCCGCTGGCAGATGTATTCCGGGATTTTGAAAAGCGGGAGACAGACCACATGGAAACGATCTGGAACTGTCTGGAATCCAGGGCGGATATGCTTCTGGAAGAACAGCGCCGTGCGCTCAGAGAAACGCCGGTGTACCCTTATCCTGCCAGCTACGCTCAGGAACATGGGGAACTGGAGCAGTACCGGGCATCCAGCAAGGCCAACGCCGCCTGCAAAGAAGCTATTGAAGCGGCGATCCGGGAGCATTACGATGGAAACTCTCTGGACAGTCAGGCAGCGGAACTTGTAGTGGAGGCTTTTGGACTGGACAGGACGCTGTATGTCCTTGCGAATACCGTCCAACAGAAAGATTGGGACGGGCGGATTTCTCCCGGCAACAAGGCATGGGCGAAAACCATTCCCATCCATGCCAATCCCGACGCATGGGGTACAGACCGAAACGCCAGCTTTGTAGTGAACAGCCATCCGGGACTGACCAATCTGTTTCTCAGCACCGTCCGTCAAGAATACTGTCAGAAACAGGAGAAAGCACACAAGCCCTCCGTCCGTGCAAAGCTGCAAACGGTGACGAAAGCAACTTCGCCGAAACATTCGGCGAAGTTGAAAGGACAGGAGCGCTGAAATGGCCAAGCGCAAAAGAAATATTGAGGTGCGGTTCCGTGTTACGCAGGATGAGCTGGATCTGATCCATAAGAAAATGGCACAGTACGGAACCACAAACCTGTCGGCATTTCTCAGAAAGATGTCCATTGACGGGTATGTGGTCAAACTGGAACTGCCGGAGCTGAAGGAGATGGTATCTCTGCTGCGATACTCCAGCAACAATCTGAATCAGCTTACCAAGCACGTCCACGAAACCGGCAGAATTTACGATGCCGATTTGGAGGACCTCCAGCAGAGTCACGAACGACTGTGGGACGCGGCACGGGATATTCTCTCGGCTCTCGCAAAACTGAACTGACCCGCCGTATCCTTGCGTGAATTACGCAGATACCGTATAATGACAGTACAAAGAAAAAGGAGGCTGCACACATGAAACTGATCTTCAAAATCCTCACCGTCCCTGTCACTCTGGCAATCGACCTGTTTACGCTGCTCTGCATAGGCATCATCTCCTGCTCTGCAATACCTCTCCGGCTGGTCAGTGGAATTATCGGCATCCTTGGTGCGGCGGTCTTGGTTACTTACTCTCCAAAGAATGGGCTGATCCTTCTGACCATCGCTTTTCTGCTCAGTCCGATGGGCTTGCCTATGATTGCGATTTGGGCACTGGGAAAACTCCAGCATTTCTCCCACGCACTGAACGGGATGTAATCGGAAGCTCCGGTGTTATTATGACGCCGGAGCTTCAATATACAGGAGCAGAAGGAGTGGAAAGAGAGTATGTGAGAAATACTGTGATAAACGGTATCCGCCTTATACAAAGCTGACTTTTATGTCTTGCAGTTTTTCAATCAGAGTACGATACGAATCTTCTCTAAAACTCCACACATTTGTTTGCTTATTCTTCAAAACGCTGCAATTTTGCAGCGTTTATTAACTTATACTTGATTTTGTGCAGCGACTATGATAGAATGCAATGGGTGGTAATATGACAGTCGGCGAAATTATTAAACTACGGCGTAAAGAACTCCGTTTATCTCAGGCAGGCTTAGGAAAAATGATTGAGACTAATGATGCTGATATTTCAAGAATTGAAAAGGGAAGCTCTGTCAGCATTGAAAAGCTTGTGAAGATCGCAGAAGTATTGGAGCTGAATCTACTCGATATACTAGCTTCAGCTGGTTTATATTCAGACACACCGAATAGCAATATACGACTGATTAGTGATGAAGATTTTGCTTTTCTCACAAAAGATGATTTGGAATACATCCGCTGTTTCATTCATGCTCTTGTAGAAAAAAGAAAGGGGAGCCAACAATGATTTTCAAACTGGGTGAGCTGTTCTGTGGTCCGGGCGGATTGGCATGGGGAGCCACACATGCTGATATTGGAAACCCTGATTTTAGAATTGTACATGAATGGGCAAATGACTATGATGCTAACACATGCCAAACCTATAGAAACAATATCTGTCCCGATAGACCCGAAAGCGTTTATCATGCGGATGTCAGAAAATTTGATTTAACCAAACTGTCCCCCATTGACGCGTTTGCATTTGGATTTCCCTGCAATGATTACAGTGTTGTCGGTGAGCAGAAAGGTATGGATGGTGTCTACGGTCCTCTTTATTCCTATGGCGTGAAGGTTTTGAAGCTGTACAGACCGCAATGGTTTCTCGCAGAGAATGTCGGCGGTCTGAAAAATGCAAACGACGGAAAAGCCTTTACGAAAATACTGGAAGAGATGCGTTCTGCCGGATATAAGTTGTACCCAAATCTCTACAAGTTTGAAACATACGGTATTCCGCAGGCCAGACATAGGATTATAATTGTAGGCATTAGAAATGATCTGGATTTCGAGTTTAAGATCCCATCCAATGCTCCGTACAAGGATGTTGACAATTCCTGTAAAACAGCTATTGAAGTTCCGCCTATTCCTGCTGATGCAGAAAACAATGAATTGACTAAGCAGTCCACAACAGTTGTAGAGCGCCTCAAGTATATCAAACCCGGACAGAACGCATTTACGGCTGACCTGCCGGAGAATCTCCAGCTGAATATTGGCGGAGCCAAAATCAGCCAGATCTACAAGCGCCTTGATCCAGACAAACCTGCATATACCGTTACCGGCAGCGGCGGCGGCGGTACGCATATTTACCACTGGTCCGAAAACCGTGCATTGACAAATAGAGAACGCGCAAGGCTCCAGACCTTCAAAGATGATTATGTTTTTGTCGGAAGTAAGGAAAGCGTTAGAAAGCAGATTGGCATGGCAGTTCCCTGCGAAGGTGCAAAGATTATTTTTGAAGCAATATTAAAAACATTTGCTGGCATTCCGTATGAATCAATGCCTGCAAACATAGAAGAATAGACATAAAGCACATGGCCTCACTTAAGTCAAGAGACTTGAGTGAGGCCATTCAACTCGTTGAAACCTCCAGTTTTGCACACTTTAAACTGGGTGATACGTAGATTGGTAAATATTTGAGATATCGCTGAATCTCGGAGAGGTGCATATCCCCTAGGGCCAGACGGCAAGCTTTTTCAGATCTATGGCATCAACTTGGTGTCAGATTTTATACAAATCACATAAAACTCTAAAAATCATTTTCGGGAGACTGTACGCCATCAAAGAGTCTTGCTACATCTCTTTGCAAGATATCTTGTGGAAGAAGGGTATAATGCTCATTGGCATCATCTAATTCAGCCATAAGCTCAATTAAGCGCTCCGCCAGGCAGCTAAATAAATATTTTCTCGAATCGGTACCGATCTTTTTTTGCAGGTCTTTCAGCTGTTGTTCGTGCTGACTGAGATCTGCCTGCGCCGTGCTAATTTCATCACTCCAGTTTTTCTTCATAAGTGCGATCTTATCTTCTGGAAGCGTTTTCATTAACGCATTAAACATTGTGCTTTCGCCATTGAGATATTTTGTGTTTGTTACAATGGTGGCTTTACATGCACGGATCCGATCTTCATCAGGCTTGCAGAGCGCAGCTTCGATCCAGCGGTTAATTCTGCGCTTCAATTCCCGCTCCGGCAAAGTCGAGACTGAGTAATTGCCAGCAGAATATGACCGGGCAATGTAGGCATTAGCAATCTGGTTGAAGTAATATTGAGTCTTGGTGTTGTGGGAATACCAGTAGAGCGTGCGATTTAGCCACTTGCTAATAATGTCGTCTTTGTCAGGAGCCATACAAAAATAGTCGATTATGGCACAAAGATCAGAAAGCATGTTTTGAGCTATGTGCTCCAGCCGCTGATTCAAAACTGCAAAATCGGCCAGGGACTCCGGCTGGGGTCTTCCAATGATCCCAGATATCCAATTGCGGAAAGCTATTTGATACTCCTGGGCAGAATAACCGTCATCAGGGCTCTGATTGTGGTCAACTACTGCCCGTAGCATCTTAATCTGGCTCAGTGTGTTGCAAAAGGCTGAAAACTGTCTGCGTTTGCTGTAGGGAAGAAAGGAGGAAAAACTATCGAATACTGGGCTGGCATCAATGGAAAACTTGTAAAGATCCTGGATCGCAACAGTGAACCAGCCATCCTCGCTCAAAACGTGTAAAGACGTGGGCTCATAGTTACAGCAGGCAAACAGATAGGGCGCAAGTTTGCTCTGGACGCGGGCGTTTAATTCCTGGGCCTGCTGATAGGAAATAACAGGTCCTCTCATTCTTTGCCTCCTCGCTCACTGCGACCAGCACTGGTATAAACAGAGAAGCCCATATATCCAATGCCAAGCTCCAGATTTTTCAGTGCTTGATTGCGATCAGGCATTCGGCTGTTTTTTCCGAGGTTATACTGATGGAAGCGGACACCGTTAAATTTTCCCAAGTGCTGCGGTACGCCATTGATTCGGATCATACCGTTATTATGGTCAGACAAACTTAGCACTGTACCGGAATATTTCACGGGATTTCCTGAAGCGTCACAGATCATAAAGGGTGTCCACATTCGTCGCTGGAGGTTTTGCCCAAAACGCTGCTCTGGGATGGAACTAAGCATCTCTTGCGCTGTTACATAGCTTTGCTCGCTGAGTCTGTTAACGTGCAAAGTGCTTAAAGCGTAAATGAGCGTAATAAGCGGCCGCTGCTGGTCTCCGGCAATGTCGCAGTAGATGGAACAGAGCTGATACAGCTCCAACCAATCTGAATCCTTCAAGCGTGTAAGCTGGCATTCGCGTCCGTTGGTCAACGTGGTTTCGTTGCACATCATCCAGAACACCCGGATCAGCATGGACAAGGAATACTCCTTGCCGCATACGCAATCAAATATCTTCTCTTCACGCATAAAATTATAAGCATTTCTGCATCGAAGAAGTTCATCCGTATTCAAGCGGTCTCTGCCCTTGGGTATTCTAATCTCCTTCTGGCAAACAAATGTGATGGCAGCAGGATTATTGGCATCCAGCATTTCGTCAAATAGTTCAAAGAAAGCCTGTTCTCGCGGATTCTGTGCGGCGTTTTCGGGGTTCTTTCTGTACTGCCGGATGGAGTTAAGCGTGATGGGAATACCGGTGCTAATAGCGGTGATGTTAGCGAGGTGTGAGGACAGTTCGTCGTTGTTATGACTGCCGCGGTTGACAATCTCGTGATTATAGGTCTCGCAGGTTTCTACAACCTGCATAATTTCAGTCAAATACTGCAGCTTCTGCGTGTCGGTCAGACTCTCTTTTTTGTACATGTTTTCAAAGAGCTTGAAGAGCGTATTATAGGCGTAGCCGTTGGTAGGATAGGCCGTAATCATTGGCTGCAGCTGATTATACAGCACACGGTAGCTGAGCTTGCGTTTGATCAGATCTCCGTCCACAGTTTCTCCGCTGTATGCGCAGTATTTGCAGTATTCTTCAATGAGCTCTTCTAAACGCAGGCTGGACAGGGCAGTTTCCACAACCAGAGAAAAACGCTGATTTAGGAAATGCTGATGACCAGAATAGCCAACGTCCCGAGACAACAGCCGATCATCCATATCCTCAATGCCTTTTTCAGCCAAACTGATGGCGTGAATCAGCTTATTGATTCGAGTTTCATAGGAGGCTTTGTTGAAATAGTCTGCGCTAAATAACCAAGGCAGTTCTTCAGGATCCTCCGGGCCGTAGAGCTTCCGCCAGTAGTAGCCGTAATACTCGCGTATAAATGTAACAATGATGGATGTGAAACCTGCATCTTCGTCGGGGACGCCATCCAATTCTATAAGATTCTCCAGCTTTACAATGATCTCATCCAGCCGTTTCTGAATACATAAGTGTTCATACTTCCTGCCATATTCGAAGAAAGGCGTAAAGCCGGTATTCGGGCCCATCAGCCGCAGGAGTGCCTGCAGGTTTTCCGTAAATGCTAAATCCTTGCATCCGCTTCTGCGATAGTCAGCACCATAAATGTCGATAATCTCGCCCAGCAGCTTCATTTGCGCCAAGCCGGCTATATCATGGCTGCGAAGATAAATGTCGGCTTCCAGCGGGTTGCGGAAGCGGAAAGAAAATTCGCCGTCTTCATCCTCACCGTAGGAAATCCAGGGGATGGATGTGGTTACCAGCTTAAACAGCTTCAGTCCACTTTCACTGTACTGCTCTCTTTTCTCACTGCCAGCCAGTATGGTAAAAGCGAGCCCATAGGGAACGGACAGCTTAAATCTGCTAAACAAGGCAACGCAAAGATTAAACTGATCCAGCCTTTGATTGCGTTCCTCAGCGTCAGTATCCTCGGGTTGTTCAGATTGTATGTTCGGCAGATATTGAGAAGGATCCAGGCCGGCTTTCACCAAGGCCTGATACATCGCCGACTGCTCCTGATTCTCTTGCTTTTTTTTATGCAATGTGCCAAGAACCTTAGCAAGTTCCTTTTCGACATAAGGGGAGATCTTACTTTGCTCGGAACGCAGACTTTCTTCCAGATTGTCTCGCAAGAGGGTGATAAGGGTGTAATAATAATGAAAAATCTCATCCTGATTGGTATTCCTTAGGCGTTCCCGAAGCAGAGAGATCGTGGCTGGATTAATTCCGGAATATTCTCTGGCACGGTTCCAGAATTCTTCCTGCTCCTTCTTAGTCATAACTCTGTTAGCCTTCACAAAGTAGCATCCATACTGGTCAAATATTTGGGCGTTACCTGCCGTCTCGTCAGAGCAACGTTCATATTTACCAGTAGCAGAAGAGAATGAGTAGGCAGGAATGTCCTCGCTGTTGCCGGAGAAGAGATTATAGCTGCTACAAACAAGAACAAATCGTCTGCGCCCCCGGTCCTGGAGATTTTTCAGCAGTTTTCTGACACGGTCAATACCAGCCCGGTAGGAAGAACTGTCCCAAATGACCAGAATACGCGTGTCAACTGCAGACTTCTGCTCCAGCAGCCGCATTGCTTCGTCCAGGTCATCGATCCCGGTACCCACACTGGCGCTTAGGAAATTTTCCTTCGAGATATAGATTACCGGATTAATCCGTTCATTGTAGATACGGTAGGCCAGTGCACCCAATGTGATGCTCTTACTGCTTCCCGGATCGCCACAGAGGATGATGGGGCGGTTCGCAATGGGATTTCCTTCCACGCCTCGGCCTTCCAGCATTCTGCGTACTAGATGCACCAAGGCGTCCTCATAGTTACGTTTGACATAGAAGGTGGATCTGGGCAGATAGCCATACCACTGAGGCCCTAGGGAGGAACTTGCTTCCAGAAAGTTAGAGAACCAAATGCGTCCCTGTTCACGCCCCAGAGGCTGAATCTGATTGACGGTTCGCTCGGTTAACAGGGTTCCGACATTTTTAAACAGCAAAAGATCCGTTTGTTCGATGCTGACAGCAGTTTGCCCTTGGTAATACACATCGGTGTTGTTTGCGGGAAGACCGTCAAATTCCTCAGAGTATGCAGAGGCCTCTTGTTCCCGATGCTGAATGATTGTGGATAAAGAGCATGTATAAAAACCAAAATTCTTTTTCTCTGCTACCTGCTTCAAAACAGCATAAGCGCGGTTTTCACTTTCCTCCGGCATATCCCAGATGGATACAGTTCCATCGGTAGTCTTCTGGTACAGCAGAGAGGACAACCTGCCGCTGCTGAACACCTGCCAATCCTCATCGGAGTTGGCACCAATAATCACGAGAGGATTAACATGGTCCATGAATTCGGGCACAAGCCGAATCATTTCAGCAGCATCATCTATGCCGGGAATGCCTCCCTGTCCCTGCGCCCCTTCCTCAAGCCAAGCAAGGTCCTCACCGTCTTGTTCTTCTCCATCGACACCAAACAAACGGATAATCGGGAGTTTCTTCCGGCTGAGAGGCTTGAGGGGGATAGCGGCCCTAGAGGTGAGGTTATAGACATCCCTTTGACCGTCTAAGATAAAAAGATTAGCAAGCTCCGGATCTTTCCGGCTTGTGATTATGCAACTCCATGGGCATCGTGCAATCCATTGTGTAAGCTCGTCATTGCTTATGTTTCTGCCGACATACAGCAGAACATGGTTGGAGTGGAAACTGTTAAAAAAAGTATCCTCCATTTTTTTATAGTTCATAACAGACCCTTCTTTCCGCAACACTCAACCCTAGTTGACCTTTGAGATGATCTTCTACCAATTTATTCATATGAAATCATACTGCACTAATAGCAAAAAAATGTACGAAAGTATGTATGACAACACAACGGAGCACAAAACATATATTAATACTAACATAAACACCAGAATAATTCAATAAATAGGTGTTAGGGAACCTCTGATTTAATCCGCACTATCAAATAGGTTCCAGATATGGTATAATAACTCCATCAAAACAATGGTGGTGCAATGCAATGAAGCAGGAAACATTCACAGATATCGAGTACAGCTTCCGCAAGAAGAAAACCA
>JAXJGV010000031.1:0-7790 GCA_036300205.1 Oscillospiraceae bacterium | reverse complement strand
GAATAGTATTTTTAAGCGGATTTCCCGATCCGCTTACTTACCATGCCCCTTTAACAGAAAAAGTGCATCCGTCGCCGGATGCACTCATTCTTTTTAGAAACTACCCGCAAACTAACATCACTAACTTAGTGACATTACCCCTACGGGTGGTGTTCCGCTCCTGCACGGCGCTCGGGGGCGCACACGGCACGGCTTCGCCCGTGGGAAGGCTTGTGCTCCATGAAACTGCAAGTTATCAATAAATGCCCCTCCCGGCGTCTTTTTCGCTGGGAGGGGCAGCTGCTTTCTCACTTCAGGCTATACTTTTTCGCGTATTCTTTATACTGCTCGCCGAAGTGTTCATTTTCGATGCGGGCGGAGCGGAGAGCCTCGTGGGTGTTCATGTCATGATGGGCCATGTCCACAACACAGCCGGCGATGTTGGAGCAGTGGTCGCCTACCCGCTCCAGGGCGGTGAGCAGATCCGACCAGACGAAGCCGGTCTCAATGCTGCAATTTCCCTGCTGAAGTCTCAGAATGTGGTGGATCCGGAGTTTTTCCTTCAGATCATCAATGACCTGCTCCAAAGGCTCCACCTGATAGGCGGCCTGCAGGTCGTTTTCCCGGAAGGCCCGGAAGGACAGCTCCACGATCTCATTGACCGCGCCTACCAGCACGGTCAGTTCATGCTTGGCGGCGTCGGAAAGGCCCAGGTTCTTGTCATGCAGTTCTTCGGCGGATTCCACCAGATTCAGGGCGTGGTCGCCGATCCGCTCAAAGTCGTTCAGGGCTTTCAGAAGCATGGCGGCTTCGGCACTGTCGGTTTCGCTGATTTTCAGGGCGCTGAGCTTTACCAGATAAGTACCGAGAATATCTTCGTAATGGTCGGTCTTGCTTTCTCCGTCACGGGCGGCCTGGGCAAGCTCGGGGGTATAGTTCAGCAGGGAGTTGACACCGGCATGCAGGGCTTCGGCGGCGGCTTCGGACATTTCGCCGGTCAGCACATGGCAGCGCTCCAGCGCCACAGAGGGGGTAGCCAGCAGACGCTCGTCCAGCTCGGAGACGGTTTCCGGCTCCTTCGCGTCGGGAACGAGCTTGCATACCAGTTTTTCCAGCAGGCTGCCGGAGGGCAGCAGGATAACGGTGCAGAGGATATTGAAAGCGGTATGGCAGATGGAGATGCCCACATGGGTAGCGCTTTCGCCCAGAATGGCGGGAGAGAACAGGGCGCTGACGGCCATAAACAGGGTCAGGCCGATGACGGTGCCGATGATGTTGAACATCAGGTGCACGATGGCCGCCCGCTTGGCGTTTTTGGTGGTGCCCACGGAGGACAAAATGGCGGTGATGCAGGTGCCGATGTTCTGGCCCATGATGATGGGAATGGCGGCGGCATAGGTGACCTGTCCGGTGGAGGACAGGGCCTGCAGTATGCCCACGGATGCGGAGGAGGACTGGATAACGGCAGTCAGCACAGCGCCGGCGATGACGCCCAGAATGGGGTTGGTGAACAGCAGGAACATCTGCTGGAATTCCGGCACATCCTTCAGACCCTTAACGGCGCCGGACATGGTCTCCATGCCGAACATCAGAGTGGCAAAGCCCAGCAGGATCATGCCGATATCCTTCTTTTTGCTGTCCTTGAGGAACATGTAGTAGATGATGCCGACCAGGGCCAGAATGGGGGTAAAGGAGGACGGCTTCAGCAGCTGGAGGAACAGGCTGTCGCCCTCAATGCCGCCCAAAGACAGGATCCAGGCTGTGACGGTGGTGCCCACGTTGGCGCCCATGATGACGTTGATGGCCTGGCCCAGGGTCAGCAGACCGGAGTTGACGAAGCCCACGACCATAACGGTGGTGGCGGAGGAGGACTGGATGACGGCGGTGACCGCCAGACCGGTCAGGAAGCCCAGCATCCGGTTAGAGGTGAGCTTGCTGAGCAGGGTACGCAGGCTGCTGCCGGCTGCCCGCTCCAGAGATTCGCCCATGATGTTCATGCCGAACAGGAACAGACACAGGCCGCCGATCATTGTGAGAATATCAAAAATGTCCATAGGATTCTGCCTTTCTCGCATATTTTTAACAATATCAATTTTAGCAGGAGCATGTCAAATCTATTATCATAGTTTTGTAAAATCCATGTAAAACACAAAAGCGGCGGTGGGGTATTATGCACCCCGTTTCGTAGGGGAGGGTCTTGACCCTCCCTTGATTTCCCGCCTACAGTGCGGTTTGCCTTTGCAGAAAAAACATCGCCGTAAATCCGGATGCGAAAAAACTGCGGCATTTCGGGAGGGTCAAGACCCTCCCCTACAGAGGCGCGGTTATAAGCGATCGATTCTTACGTGTAAAAACTTTCTCCGAAGGCACGCGCCTTCGGAGAAAGTTACCTTATTTTGTAAATCTTACGGTGATGGTGGTGCCCTTTCCCACACGGCTTTCCAGATCGAGCTTTGCGTCCAGGATCAAAACCGCGTGCTTGACGATGCTCAGGCCCAGGCCGGTGCCGCCGACTTCCTTGGAGTGGCTTTTGTCCACCCGGTAAAACCGCTCGAAGATCCGCTCCCGGTGTTCCTCCGGGATGCCGATGCCGGTGTCGGACACGGTGAGAACGGCGTCCGTATCCTGCTTCTCCACCCGAACGGTCACGCTGCCGCTGGGACGGTTGTATTTGATGGCGTTGTCCGTCAGGTTGAACAGAATGGAGGAAACCAGCTGGGGGATGGCGTGGATCTCGGCGGGGCTGCCCTCCAGGGTCAGCTTCACGCCGGACAGCTCCGCAGGTGCGGAAAGGTCCCGGACGGCGGCGCAGGCGGCTTCATACAGATCCAGGGACGCCCACTGCATATCCGCGGCCCCCTCGTCCAGCCGGGACAGCCGCAGGGTATCCTCCACCAGACGGGTCATCCGCTGGGATTCGGCGTAAATTTTTTCGGAGAACGGAACCATATCCGCCGGGGGCACCATGCCGCTCTTCATCAGCTCCGCGTAACCGGAGATGGCGTGGAGGGGCGTTTTCAGCTCGTGGCTGACGTTGGCGGTAAATTCCTGCCGCAGCATTTCCGCCTGGTGTTTTTGGGTCACGTCAAAGAGCAGCAGCACCACGCCGGACAGGACACCGCCGGATTTGACGGGGCTGGCGGCGGCCAGGTATTTTCCCGCAGCCAGGGAAAGGGTCTGTTCCTCTTTCTGCCCGGTCAGCGCGTGCTCCACCAGCGCCGCGATCTCCGGGTTCCGGTTGGCTACGGAGAAGTCCGCGCCAACGCAGTTGGGCGTCACGTCCAGCAGCTTTGCCGCCGCCGGGTTGATGCTTAAGACCGTGCCGCTGCTGCTGACCAGCACCAAACCTTCGCTCAGGGAGCGGGTGACGGTATTGAATTCCTTCTGCTTTCGCTTCAGCTCTCCGGCCTGGACGGCCAGCTGCCGCTGCTGGGAAGACAGCCGCCGCAGCAGGGGCGTGATCTCTTCGTACTGCGTATTGGAAAGGGGGGAGTCCAGATCCAGCTCGTTCAGGGGCTTGACAATGCTGCGGGACAGGCGGCGGGCCAGAAGGTAGGACAGGATGACCGCTGCCGCGATGACCGCGGCGATACTGCCGGACATATCCAGCATCAGATTCAGCACCGAGCGCTGGGAGGTGGACAGGCGCAGCACGGTGCCGTCCGGCATCCGCTCGGCCGCATAGATGTAACGCTCCATCAGCGTGTCGGAATACCGGGCGCTTTGTCCGTAGCCCTGGGCCAGGGCGGTCTGCACTTCCTCCCGTTCCAGGTGGTTTTCCATGGCACCGTGATCGGAGAGACTGTCATAAAGCACCGTTCCGTCGGCGGCGATCCAGGTGATGCGGCAGTCCATGGTGTCGTCCAGCTGGTCAAAATAGCCCACGCCTTCGTTGCTGACGGCATGGGAAGCCAGCGCCGTTTCCACTCGCAGCTGGGAAAACTGAACATTGGTGAAATAGGAATATACGGCGCCCATGGTCAGCGTCAGCGCCGCCAGGAGAACGGTCAGCGCAGCCAGAAAGGTGGAGCGGAAGATCCGTTTTGTCATTTATGTTCCTCCATCCGGTAGCCCACACCCCGGATCGTACGGATGTAGTCGCCGCAGACGCCCAGCTTGGTGCGCAGGGTGCCGATATGAACGTCCACGGTCCGGGTCTCTCCCATGTAGTCGGTGCTCCAGATCCGTTCCAGCAGCTGATCCCGGGAAAAGACGCGGCCGGGATGCTCCATGAAGAGCCTGAGCATTTCGTACTCCTTCAGGGTCAGCTCCACCCGGCTTCCGCCGGCGTAGACGGTGTGAGACAGAAGGTCCATTTGCAGAAGTCCCAGCTTCAGCGGCTTTTCCGCCGCTGCGGCGGGAGCGCCCCGGCGGAGCACCGCCCGGATGCGGGAGACCATTTCCATCATGCCGAAGGGCTTGGCAAGGTAATCGTCCGCGCCCAGGTCCAGGCCCATGACTTTGTCGTATTCCGTACCTTTGGCGGAGGCCATGATCACGGGAATTTGGGCGGTAGCGGGGGCAGCGCGAAGCTGTTTCAAAACTTCGATGCCATCCATCCCGGGAAGCATGATATCGAGCAGGATCAGCTGGGGCTGGGTATCCTGCAGCGCCTCAAACAGGCCGGTGCTGTCGGGAAAGCCCGCGGCCTCAAACCCGGAGGCCCGCAGGGCGTAAAGCATCAGCTCCCGGATGCTGGTGTCGTCCTCTACACAGTAGATCATGTAAAATCCCTCCTTGGGATGTAAAATGTAAATCATCTCTTTTTTGATGGTAACGTAAAATCGTAAGATTTACAAGCAAAAAAATGTAAAATCCATGTAAAGTCAAAGGAGAGGGGCCGTGCGGCCCCTCTCCCCGGGAAAAAATTTCAGGATGAAAAATTGCAGTTTATGCGTTGAATACGTACTGATCCAGCCGCTTGAATGCTTCCTGCACACGGCTCAGGGGCAGCGCCAGGTTCATGCGGATATGGGTCTGGCCGTGGAATGCCCGGCCGTCCTGCCAGATGACGCCTACGTCCCAGCCGGCCTTCAGCAGTTCGTCCATGGTCTTGCCGTGGCTTTTCAGCCACTTTTCGCAGTCCAGGAACAGCATGTAGGTACCCTGGGGCTTGGAAACTTCCACGCCTTCAAAGTGCTGGGCGATGTAACCGCAGGCAAAATCCACATTGCCGGTGATGGTCTGCTTCAGTTCCTCCACCCATTCATAGCCCTCGGGCTTGTAAGCGCCGATGAGAGCGTGCATGGACATGACGTTCATGGAGTTGTAATGGCTCAGGGAGGATTCCTTGTCGCAGCGGTCCTTCAGCATCTTGTTGTAGATGATGTGGTAGCTGCCCACCAGGCCTGCCAGGTTGAAGGTCTTGGAGGGAGCGTACAGAGCCACGGTGCGCATTTTGGCGTCCTCGCTGACGGACTGGGTAGGCACATGCTTGTGACCGGAGAGAAGAATGTCACTCCAAATTTCGTCGGATACCACCATCACATCGTGCTTCCTGTACAGCTCCATGGCCTTTTCCACTTCCCACTTTTCCCAGACGCGGCCGCAGGGGTTGTGGGGGGAGCAGAAAATGGCGGCGTGGATCTTGTTCTCCACGATCTTCTTCTCCATGTCTTCAAAGTCCATGCGCCACACGCCGTTTTCGTCCTTCACCAGGGGGGAATGGACGATGTGGTAGCCGTTGTTGGTCAGACTGCCGGTGAAACCCACGTAGGTGGGAGAGTGCAGCAGCACATTGTCGCCCTTGGAACAGAGCACATTCAGCGCGGTGACCACGCCGCCCAGGACGCCGTTTTCGTAACCGATGTTGGCGGCGGTCAAGCCGGTAACGCCGTTGTGAGTCTCCTGCCACTTGATGATGGAGCGGAAGTATTCCTCGGGCGGCATGAAATAGCCAAAGGCGGGATGCTTGGCCCGCTCGATCATAGCCTCCTGAATGGTGGGAACCACGGGGAAGTTCATGTCGGCGACCCACATGGGGATGACATCAAAACCCTCCTTAGGAGCGGGATAAGGGGAGCCGGGCGCACCGACCATATCCACGGCAATGGCATCTCTGCCCTTACGGTCTATAATGGAAGTAAAATCGTATTTCATGGAGATTCTCCTTTTTTGGCATATATTCCTATTATAAAGAGTCGCGCCGGAAATAGCAATAGGGATTGCACAGAGGCGGGGAATTTGCCATTTATATGAGAATGGCATTGTAGGGCGGAGGCATGCCTCCGCCGGGCAATTGCAATCAGTGAGCGTTTTCAATAGAAGTACCGGGAACCTTTCGCGCAAAAAATGAAAGCGCTCAAGTGCGAAGGTGCCCGGCAGGGGCATGCCCCCGCCCTACAGGAACTGGTACGCGAAACGATAATGCTGCGTAGGGGCGGATTTGTAATCCGCCCGAAAGCCAACGGCCAGTGAGCGCTTTCTATTTATACAAAAATGTCAGGTTTCAGCAGCAAACCAACCGCCTCACATTTGCTATGTTGAGGGAGGATTGGAAATCCTCCCCTACGGGGCTGATCTTTCACGGCATGATAAAAAGGAGCACCCCGCCGGGGTGCTCCTTCCCAAAATCTTAGTATCTCAGACCGAAACCGCTGCGGTAGTAGTTTCCGTCCTCGTCGCAGTAGGCATAGCTGCCGCCCTTGACATTCTTCAGGATCTCGGGATCAATGTACGGATCCTTGTCATAACCGGGAACGTCGTTGGGAGAGGCGCAGATCTCACGCACAACACCGTCGATCTCCTTTTCGGTGATGGCGATGACATCCATGCTGGAGACCATGGTCAGGCTCATCTTACCGGTGGGGTTGTACTCGCCGGACAGAACGTCCATCTGTGCACCCAGGGCATTGCCCATGGCCACGGGAGAAACCGTGTACTGGAAGGTCAGACCGTCACAGTAAGGTTCCAGCTTGTCCAGGATCCAGGGGTTGCAGACCACGCAGGTGGCGATGACCTTGCCGCCGTGGGCGTGAACGGTCTCGGCCAGCGCGGGGATCTTGCCAACGCCGCGGAGGGTGTTGATCTCGATCAGGTTGCCGGTCTTCTTCTGGGACTTGTTGACCTCGCGCTCCTCGTGCATGTAGTTTTCCACCAGCTCCAGAACGGGCATGGAACGCTGGACGAAGACGATGTTGTTCTGCTTGGGCCAGACATGCAGGTAGGCGTAGTCGCACGCCTCGGGAGTGTCCACGATCTCATAGCCCTTGGCCTTCAGCAGTTCGCTCAGCTGAGCGCGCATCTTGTCGTTGTTGTCCTCGCCCGCAACGCCTGCGCCCATCATCTGGGCCAGAGCGGCGCCGGCATCCTCACCGGAGAAGACGGCTACATAGACCTTCTTGCCCTTGGCCATGGGCAGGACACCGCCGTGGTTCTTGGCCAGGACGACTTCCTTCTGGCAGGCGGCATAGGCGGCTTTCTTGGCACCCTCGAAATTCTCGGCACGAACACGGTCTGCCTCATCGGGATCCAGGTAGGGGTTGTCCACGCGCTTCTGCTGGAACAGGCTCAGCAGGCGGCGGTAGTTGGCCCGGTCCAGATCGGCCTTGGGGAGGCTGCCCTCTTCCACGGCCTTGACGATGTTCTCGGAGTCGTAGTTGCCGCCGATAACGTCGGTGCCGGCGGAGATGGCCTTGGCATAACGCTCGGACATGCTCAGATGTTCAACGCCGTAGATCTGGGTGGTGGTGATGCCGGAGTCGGAGTTGACATAACCGGTGAAGCCCATGGTGTCCCGGGCCAGGTCAGTGATCAGTTCCTTGGAATAGGTGGAGGGAACGGACTCGGAAGAGGTCAGCTTGCCCTTGTAG
>JAXJGV010000030.1:0-10232 GCA_036300205.1 Oscillospiraceae bacterium | reverse complement strand
GTAGGCGTCATCAAAAAAACGCACAGAGCCAAGGCAATGGCCCAACCCAAGATATATTTGCGGTGCCTTTTCAGTTCATACTTAAAAATGACCATGCCTGACACCTCCTTTATTCATAGTAGTGCATGAAGATCTCTTCCAGAGAGGGCTCTTCCAAAAGCACATCGTCCAAATGCAGCAGGTGAAGCTTGTCAATGATCGCCGTGATATTGCCGTTATACATAAAGGAAACAGAGGTCTTATCCGCAGTCTCCGCATAGTTCGCAATGCCGGACAAATCAAAGAAATCGCGAGGGATAGCCTCCTTTGCGCTCAGAGAGACTTTCTTATAGCCGCTCTCACGCAGTTCTTTGATGGACTGTATGCCAATAAGCTGTCCCTCTTTCAGAATGGCCACCCGGTCACACAGTTTCTGCACCTCACTCAGCACATGGGAGGAAAAAAACACGGTAGCGCCCCGGCTGTTTTCCTCCTTCAGAATATCATAGAAAGCCTGCTGGATCAGTGGGTCTAATCCGCTGGTGGGCTCGTCCATAATAATCAGTTTGGGCGAAGTCATAATGGCAGACACGATACCCACCTTTTTCTTGTTGCCCAGAGAAAGGTCTGCAATCTTGCGGGACAAATCCAGATTGAGCCTGTCGGCAAGCTCCTTCATCTTTGTCTTGCAGTCCATGCCGTACAGATCGGCGGTGTACTGCAAAAGTTCACGGACTTTCATGTTTTCGTAATAGCTGTTCTCGCTGGGCAGATAGCCCACATCCCTGGCGATGACGCTGGCCTTGGAGTGACAGTCCAAATCGAAGATAGATGCGCTGCCTCCGGTGGGACGGATCAGCCCCATTAGGGTGCGGATCGTGGTGGACTTACCCGCACCGTTGGGGCCGATAAAGCCGAAAAACTCTCCCTGGTTGACAGAGAAACTGAGGTTATTGATTCCTCGATGCTTCCCATAGTGCTTGGTCAATTCATTCAAGACAATCGCTTGTTCACTCATTTCAAATACTCCTCCTTATAAAAATTTTTCCGCAGAATTGCGATGTTCTTCTCAAAATCCTCCATGACAGCCTGAAAATCGAAAGCCGCCGCCCCCCGGTACCCGGCCGCATAGCCCTCGGCCATCAGAAGCAGCATCTGAAAGACCGGCTGGGCATCCTCTGGGTTTTTGAATTTCAAAGCGTCCTCCTCCCGAAGAACCATATCGTTTCTGAAGCTGCAGGCTTCCTCTGTCAGAATCACCAGCGCATCGGCTACTTCGGGAGAAGTTTCTTCCCAGACGCTGGTAATAAACTGCAGGGTGAAGGGCTGATTTTGGAAGCTCTCCATTTCCATGCGGCTGGATGCCAGGATCCTGTCGAACAAATCCGTTTTGGAATCCAGATGTGCTTTTTCAAATATTTCTTCAATGACCTTTTTACAGTATTCCAGCAGATAAATATAGAGCTGTTTTTTGCTTCCGAAATACTGAAACATGGATGCCTTGGAGATATGAGCAGCCACTGCAATATCATTGACGGATGCTTTTTCATAACCAAATTTTCCGAAGCACTGAAGTGCTGCGTTCAGGATCGTCATTTTCTTTTCTTCCGTCAGCGCCAAAAATTTTTCCACTTTGATCCCTGCCTTTCAACGAAATAACCGAATCGGTTATTTATAATATAACACCAATAACCGATTCGGTCAAGTAATTAAAATTATCATTTTAAAAATAGATAGACACCCAAAAAGCCGCCTGTACGAGCATTTCCCATGCCCGCACAGGCGGCTTGCGTTATTATGCAAAATTGTTTTTCCGTTTCTCAAAGCCGGCTCATTCTAAATCAATCCGATGAATATGTGAACAACGTGAATTTGTTTTTGCTGTACTGAAGTATCCCATCCTTTTGCATCTGAGAAAGCGCCACCGACATGGCGGCCCGTTCGACGCAGAGGTAGTCCGCCAGCTGCTGGCGGTTATAGGGGATGGTAAAGGACAGGCTGCCGCACCGGTCTGCTTCCGATGACAGGTAAGACAGGAGCTTTTCCTTGGTAGATCGTTTGCTGATATGATTGATTTTATCATGCATCCGCAGAGATTTGCCTGCGATCACATTGACCAGATTGCGGATCAGCTGAGCATGGTGGGAACAGGTATTTGAACAGGCTGAGAGAATGCGGTTGATGTTCAATAGCAACACCTGGCAATCGGCTTCGGCGACCACGCTCACATTCAGCACACTCCCCATGGAGGCGGCGAATACCTCCCCACAGGAATCTCCGGGAGAAAGAATGTCCAGAATATTCCGATGTCCCCACACATCCTCCTGAACAATGACTGCGGAGCCGGATAGGACAATTCCCATGACCTCGGTGCTGTTTCCAGCTCTCAGGATATAGCTACCCTTGGGATAGGGTGTTACAACAGCGCTCATACACTGAAGGATCGACAGGATCTCCTCATCTGACATGGCCATAAAAAAGGGGGTATGCTTCAAAAGCGATAAATATGCTTTCATTTTCAGTCTCCTTGTTTGAAATCAAACAGACTTGTTGCTTAAATTTTAGTATCATTCAAGTACGGTGTCAACCGGAACAACAAATGGAGGTGGAATGAACATGATTCGGAGAATCATTGAAATTGATAGAGACGCCTGTACCGGCTGCGGTATTTGCGTGGAAGCCTGCCACGAAGGGGCTATCGGTCTGGAAAATGGGAAAGCAATTTTGCTCCGGGACGATTACTGCGACGGTCTTGGGGATTGTCTGCCTGCTTGTCCGGCGGGAGCGATCTCTTTTACAGAGCGGGAAGCCGCTGCTTACGACCATGCAGCAGTTCTGGCAAAGAAACAGGAGCATCCGCTCCCCTGTGGCTGTCCGGGGACAGAAGCACGAAGCATTCCCCGTCAAAGCTGCGACTGTTATGCAGCGCAGACCGAAAGCCGGCTGTCTCAATGGCCCGTCCAAATCAAACTGGCCCCTATCCAGGCCCCTTACTTTCAGGGGGCGTCCCTGCTGATCGCCGCCAGCTGCACGGCCTATGCTTATGCCTCTTTCCATGAGGATTTTATCGTCGGCCGCATCACTCTCATCGGCTGCCCCAAGCTGGACGGTGTGGACTATTCGGAAAAGCTGTCTCAGATCCTCAAAGGAAATGACATTCGGGACATTCTTCTGGTTCGGATGGAAGTCCCCTGCTGCGGCGGGCTGGAAAAAGCGGTTGAACGAGCGCTTGACAGCAGCGGGAAGGAAATCCCCTTCCGAACGCTTACGATTACCACTGATGGAAAAATGAAATAAAAAATGATATAAGGAGAACCCCAAATGGATCCTCAAATGTTTTGCTTTCAATGCGAACAGACCGCTGGGTGCAGCGGCTGTACCGGCAAGGCCGGTGTCTGCGGAAAAACTGCCGCTGACGCTGCGCTTCAGGATGCGCTGACCGGGGCCCTGATCGGCCTGGCCAGAGCAACAGACGGCGGCACTACCGGCTCCGCAGATGATAAGCTGGTGCAGGAAAGCCTGTTCTCCACCCTGACCAATGTGAACTTCGACGACGAGGCTCTTCGGGGTCTGATCGACCGGGTCCATGCCGAAAAGCAGCGGATGGTTCCTGACTGTGCCACCTGCGAAAATGCCTGCGGCCGTACCGCCGACTACGACATGAAGAAACTGTGGAACGCCCAGGAGGATATTCGGTCGCTGAAATCCCTGATCCTCTTCGGCATCCGGGGTATCGCCGCTTACGCCTACCACGCAAGCGTCCTGGGTTACCGGGACGAAGCCGTGAATCAGTTCCTGTACAAGGCGCTGTTTGCCCTGGGCGAGGACTGGGGGATGGAGGAGCTGCTGCCCATTATCATGGAGGCGGGCGAAAAGAACCTGACCATCATGGCATTGCTGGATCGGGCCAATACGGAAACCTACGGCACACCCGCTCCTGTTACCGTGTCTCTGACCATCGAGAAGGGCCCCTTCATCGTTATCACCGGCCACGACCTCTACGACCTGAAGTGCCTGCTGGAGCAGACGGAAGGAAAGGGCATCAACATCTACACCCACGGCGAAATGCTGTCCGCTCACGCCTATCCGGAGCTGAAGAAGTACCCCCACCTGAAGGGTAACTTCGGCACCGCATGGCAGAACCAGCAGAAGGAGTTTGCAGAGCTTCCCGCTCCCATCCTCTACACCACCAACTGCCTGATGCCGCCCAAGGCCAGCTACGCAGACCGTGTTTTTACCAGCGAGGCTGTGTCCTTTCCCAATTCCGTCCATATCGGTGAGGATCGTGACCTCACGCCCGTCATTGAAAAGGCACTGGAGCTGGGTGGTTACGCCGAAGACCGCCCCATGACAGGCATCAACGGCGGTGCCACCGTCATAACCGGCTTTGCCCGTGGCACTGTCCTGGGCGTGGCGGATAAGGTCATCGAGGCTGTGAAGGCCGGCGCCATCCGCCACTTCTTCCTGGTGGGCGGCTGTGACGGCATCCGCTCCGGCCGGGACTACTACACCGAATTCGTGAAGAAAACCCCTGCCGATACCGTCGTCCTGACCCTTGGCTGCGGCAAGTACCGCTTCAACGATCTGGATCTGGGTACCATCGGCGGTTTGCCCCGGCTGATGGATATGGGCCAGTGCAACGATGCCTACAGCGCCATTCAAGTGGCTGTGGCTCTGGCAAATGCATTTGACTGCGGCGTCAATGAGCTGCCCCTGTCTCTGGTGCTGAGCTGGTACGAGCAGAAAGCCGTCAGCATCCTGCTGACATTGCTGCACCTGGGCATCAAGAACATCCGCCTTGGCCCCACACTGCCTGCCTTTGTGTCTCCCAATGTGCTTTCCTTTCTGGTGGAACAGTACAATATTGCACCGATCACAACGCCGGACGAAGATATGAAGGCGATTCTGGGATGATGCAACTGTTTCGAAGCAGTTACAGACAAAGTGTCTTGGATGTAGACTTCCTGTCCTAAATTCTGTCACTTGCATGAAGCCCGCTGGCCGGAGTTACTCTGGGTATGCTGGTTCCGTTCGTCATCTACCGATTTGTGGCTAACGTTACGATTGTAGAATGATTGAAAAAATAGAACCAGAGAAAAAGCCGCCTGTACGAGCATTTAGTATGCCCGCACAGGCGGCTTGCTTTATCTCTGGCCATCAATCCAGAGGTTTATATTCTGTTACGGTTTTCAGGTATGCTGCCGGATCGTTGTAAATCAGATCGTCGAGCTCTGACCGCTGGTACATATTGTCGGCCACCTCGCTTTGGGCGGCGGTGCAGTCTATAGAAATCATACTGCCGTCAGCGAAGCACAGCTCCACACAGGCGGTATCGATATTAAATTCGCAGCTCAATAAATGCCTCATTGTGCTGATCTCCTTATGTGTTGTATTGATTTGTTCCTCCTGTCCTATATATATTTTGATGCTGTCTTATGACATTCTCATTTTATCAGAATCCAAAGAATCATCAAGTGAAGGGCAAAGGGACTCCGTTGAAAATGCAATATGGATACTGCTCCCACATTTTCGTGGGAGCTTTCTTTTGCCCAAAACAACGAAGGAGGAAATCAAAATGAAACAATCTGACAAACGCTTCCACACCATCGACGGCGAGACGCTGATGAGCCAGCCGCTCCAGCCGCTGAACTTTGTGGTGGACTCTCTGCTCTCTCGGGGCCTGCACATCCTTTCCCGTTCTGAATTTATCGGCACTCCCACGGAGCTGTCCCAGAAGATCGACCCCGACGGACGGGAGGGTATCACGCCGAAGAAGGTGTCCCGCATGATTCTGCAAAGTGTTGACGCTCTAAGCAAAAACGGTATTTTAGTGTCCGTTCGGCGCAGCAACGGAAAGCGAATCATCGAGCTGCGCCGTGCCTATAGTGACGATTCTCAGGGTGCCCCGGAAATCGACCCTTGCGACCCTGTTCCCGCCTGTGAGCCGATTTGAGCGGCTTTGCAGAGCGGGAGGCGTAACCACCCGGCCGCGAGAAATAAACGGCGCTGAAGCGGGATTTACCCCGAAAAGCAGGGGGATCTCGCCTAAAAATTAAAGATGTGGAGGTACATCAAAAATTATGAAGCAAACCAGTCAATGGGACTTTTTCCGTACGCCCAGCGGGCATGTTTCCTATAACAAAATCTGTCTGCGGTGCAAACATCCCTGTAAACAGAGTTACCGGGTAACGCTCCTGGCCTGCCCGTATTTTGAGCGGAAGCGGTAGAGCGAAAATTCCTCCCTTTTGGGAGGGCCAGCATCGCAATTGTCTGGTCGTCGGCACAGCCGCCGCCCGCCTTCCGCATAATTTCCGGGCAGTTGCCCGGACCCACTTTATCTACGACTTGGAGGATCTAAATGAAAAAAGATATTAAATTCAGTACCCGGATGGCTTCCGCTGACCGGGAGGTCATCAAGGAATTGGCAAAGCGCTCCGGAATGTCCATGAGCGACTATGTGACTGCATGCTGTCTGGGTAAGCAGGTCGTCATCATCGACGGGCTGAAGGAAGTGCTGAAGGAGCTGAAGTCCATCGGCAGAAATCTGAATCAGCTCGTCACTCTGGCGCACATGGGACGAGTCGCTGTTATCAATCTGGACAGCGTGCTTCAGGTGTTCTCTGAACTGCGTGATGCCGTCCGGATGATCCTGGAACGAAAGCGGTGGTGAACACAATGGCTATCGTATCGTTCACCAACTACAAGCGTGGCCAAAGCAGCGGCTGCATGGGCGCCGTGATGCGCTACACCATGCAGGACAAGAAAACACAGTTCGAGGGGCAGCGCTTGGTCACAGGGATCAACTGTCAGCCGGAAAGTGTCTACTCCGAGTTCATGATGACCAAGCGGCTCTACCACAAAACCGACGGTGTGATGTTCTACCACATGGTGCAGAGCTTCCCAAAAGACGAAGCGGTCGATCCGGCCACCGCTCATGCCGCCGCGCTGAAGCTGGCCGAGTACTACGAGGGCTGTGAGGTTCTGGTTTGTACCCACACTGACCGTGAGCATATACACTCACATTTCCTGATCAACTCTGTCAACTTCGACTCTGGCCGTAAACTGCACATCGCCAAGGAGCAGCTTCAGGAACTGCGGCAGCGCAACGATCAGGTGTGCATGGAATTTTCTCTTCCTGTGTTCGAACCCAGGGAGCAGAAGCAGAAAACAAAAACCATGACCATTGGCGAGTATCACACGGCGGCCCGTGGTCAGAGCAAAAAACTGCAGCTCATGAATATCATCAACGACTGTATGCGCCACGCCTCCAGCCGGAATGAGTTCATTGCCTTGATGGAGAGCGAGGGTTTCAAAGTCCGCTGGGAGAAGTCCCGGAAAAACATCACCTACACCACACCCAGCGGTTGGCAGTGCCGTGACCGCCTGCTGTTCGGGGACAAATATCTGAAGGAGAATATGGAATATGAATTCAGGATCAGAGAAGAAATTATCCATGGACGAGCTCATGGCACTGAACCAGCCCGTTCAGACGGCACAGTCTACACCACAGCCGACAGCGCAGGAGCCGACGCCTCCGCCCGAAGCGTATCCCACGAAAGAGGAATGGGAGGATCTGGTGGAGTACCTCTACACGCTGGGGTATCACGCGGAGAGACAGGCCGGCCACCAGAAGAAGATCAGCGAGTCGCTGGCGCAGCTCCCGACACGGGCGCAGATGGACGAACTGCTGAAAGCGGTGAAGCGTCTGGAGGAGATGGCAGAACAGGCTGGGAAGAAGAAAGAGAAGCGTTTCTCCATCCCCAGCATCAGACTGCCCAAACTGCATCTTCCGGAATCGGACTGGCCGACGGTGGTGACCATTTTGATGGCGCTGGCAGTGTTGTTCCTGATGTGGTGGGCCTGGGGCGGAGACTGGAGCAGTCTCAGTCTGCTGGACCTGTGATGGACAGCACCACCATGCGTCATCACGCAGACAGCAAAACGCTCCGCAAAGAAAAGGAAAAGAAAATCGCCCTCGGTCAGAAAGAGGACGATCACGAAGATGAACAGACTTATCAGCAGATCATGTACTGAGCATGAGGAAGGAGACTATATGGCATATCGCTACAACTACAATGAACGAAGCTGTTTTGAAGGTGAGGATCACCGTGACAACTGGGACATTCCCTCCGCCAAGGCGGTGCAGGATACGCTGGTGGAGGAATGCGACGGAAAGATCGTCAAGAGCCGCCGCCAGCAGGTCGCGGGCAGAGAGTACATTGTCTGCGCTGAGTTTGGCACCAGAGGAAGGGCCAAGCTCTCCGATCTGATGAAGCAGGTCATCGACTTGACCGAGGACGCGAAAAATCTTTCCGCCTGATCACGGGTTCCAATAGACTTCCGAGCCGATTGAGAGTATTGTATCCTTACAATCTCTCAATCGGTTTGGCCAATCGAAGGAGGTCAAAATGTTACAGCCAAACCAGAAATACACAGCACTATACTGCCGTCTCTCCCGTGATGATAATCTGGAGGGCGACTCTAACAGCATTCAGAATCAGAAACTCATCCTCAAAAAATATGCGGATGACAATGGTTTCTCAAACACCCGGTTCTTCATTGACGACGGGTACTCCGGCGCCAACTTCAACCGTCCCGCCTTCGAGGAGATGATGGAGGAAGTGGAAAACGGCAATGTGGCCGTCATCATCACCAAGGACTTGTCCCGTCTGGGCAGAAACCAGCTCCACACCGGGCTCTACATTGAGGAGATCTTCCCGTCCAACAATGTGCGGTACATCGCCGTCAACGACAGTGTGGACACCCTGTACGAAACCAGCAGCGAGCTGATGCCGTTCAAAAACCTGTTCAACGAGTGGCACGTTCGGGACTGCAGCCGCAAGGTACGGGCAGTCTTAAACGCTAAGGCGCAGCGGGGCGTCCGGGTCGGGACCCGCGCTCCCTACGGTTACCGCAAGGGAGAGGAAAAGGAATCTCCGCTTGTGGTAGACGAGGAAGCGGCCATGGTCGTGAAACGCATCTTCGCCATGTGCGCCAGCGGCATGGGACCGTCCCAGATCGCAAAACAGCTCAAGAACGAAAGCATTTACTCTCCGTCCATGTACGCCTGCACCAAGTACGGGATCTCCCACTCCGGTCTGAACACGGAACACCCGTATAACTGGACCAGTGATATGGTGGCGGATATGCTTCAGAACATGGTTTACCTTGGGCACACGGTCAATATGCGGTACAGCTCTAAGTCCTATAAGGATAAGAGGAAGTGGGAGCGTCCCAAGTCCGATTGGCTCGTATTTGAGAACACTCACGAGGCCCTGGTGGACCAGGAGACATGGGACATCGTGCAGGAGGTGCGTTCCCACAAGCGCCGCCGCACCAACATGGACGAGCAGGATATGTTCTCCGGCCTGGTGTACTGCGCCGACTGCGGAAAGCCCATGGTACTGCACCGCGCCCACACCATGAAGCCGGAACAGAACAACTTCACCTGCCGCACCTATAAGAAAGACGGCGCCGAAGCCTGTACAGGGCATTATATCCGTGAGGTCGCGCTCACGGAGATCGTACTGGAAACCATCCGCAGAGCCGCCGCGTTCGCCAGAAGCCATCCAGAGCAGTTCGCGGAATACATTCAGCAGAAGCAGTCCTCCGAGGTGGCGAAAGAGATCAAGCTGGTGGAACGGGAGCTGTCCGCGATGAAGAAGCGGGCCGGGGAACTGGATACGGTGTTCAAGCGGATGTACGAGGACAGTGCCCTGGGGCGGGTGACCAGCGAACAGTTCCGAATGCTCTCCGCCGCCTACACCGAGGAGAAGAAACAGCTGGCCGAATCCATCCCTGAAAAGGCGGAACGACTGGAGAAGCTGCGGAGCAGCGTCGCAAACGCCAGGAACTTCATCGCCAAGGCCAAGCGCTTCACCGACATGGACGCGCTGACCCCGGAACTGCTCCATACCTTCGTCGCCAAGATCATCGTCTATGAAAAGGAAGTCAAATACTCCAAGCACTCCCCGCAGAAGGTGCGCATCCAGTTCCGGGACTTCGACTTAACTGAGGATACGGCAGATATCATCGAAGAAGAAACTGCGAAAACAACAGAAAAGGCAGACAGTGCAATCGCACTGTCTGCCTAATCCGAGACACATTTTCAAGATACCCCTATCAGGAGTAGCCCAAGCGCCTCTTTGTGCAAGATACGAAGAATAATTTCCATTGCCACACGCAATATCCAAAATGTAATCCGCAGGATTAGGAGATAGAAGTTCCGTTACTTTGGGACGCACTACCTCTCT
>JAXJGV010000029.1:0-14928 GCA_036300205.1 Oscillospiraceae bacterium | reverse complement strand
TTCAGACTGTCGAAAAACCATGTCATTGCGAGCCAGTGCGCACACTGGCGTGGCAATCTCCTGAATTTTCGAACAATTCTCTACTAAAATTGAGGGATTTTACTTCTTTTGGGGGATCGCACCACAGGCATTCCCTTCGGTCACCACACCAGCCTGCGGGCTGGTTCGCGATGACATCTAATTTTAGGGACTTTTTTGACACGCTGAAAGGGCACTGCCAGTTCCGGCAGTGCCCTTTTCGATTCCATTAGTTCGGCACCGTGCCGTTGGCAAGGGCCTGGGTAAATTCGAATTTGTAGCTGATGTAATTTTCCTTCGGCTCCTGAAGCAGTTCCAGGCCGGTGAAATAGCAGTACCGGATCCCCCAAATGGGGTGTTCCAGATTTCCCGCCGTACTCTCCTCCACCAGCTTCACCAGCTTTTTGAACTGGTCAAAGGCATCGTCCCCATAGAACACGCCGCTGCCGGTGATGATCCGCTGCAAGTCCCCCATCCCGTCAAAATAGGTCACCCCGTCCTCCGTATGGTAGTGGGGCTCCCGGATGGATTCTTCCTTGTAGGTATGGGGATTGTGGGGCCAGACGAAGGTCTTGTAGCTCAAGTAATCCACATCATTCCTCCTCCCGCAGCAGCGCGTAGCCCTTCCGGGTCCGCTGCAGTCCCTGCTTGTTGAACTCCCGCTTCACGCTGGCCCAGCGGCAGCCGGAATAAAGTTCCGTCTTCTGATCCGTAACGATCTTCAGGGTGAACTCTCCGTCCGGCTCCTCGGCCTCCGGCGATCCCGCGGGAATCTGCTCCACCAGCTGAATGCTCCACAGGCTGCTGCCCAGGCTGGTGCCCACCGGCGCCGCTTCGCCCATGACATACTCCGCCTGGGTCCCGGTGTCCTGCTCCACGGTGAATTCCACCGCGAACCGGTGGATGCGGTTATCGATATAGCAGTAAAATCCGGGCCAGATGGTACAGCTGTCCGACTCAGTAACGCCGGTATACGTGGCCAGAACCGAGACCACATACACCTGGGCAATGCCGTCATAGGTACATCCGTTCTGGACGCACACCGCACCGGACCAGCGCAGGACCTCCGTTGCCCGCAAAGCCTCCATTTCGCAGGCCGTGCCGCCCATGGAGGCGGGGCAGATGATATTGATCTCCACCGTCACCGTCAGGTTCGCCCGGTCCACCTTCTCAATGTGCACCGCCGCCACCGTATCGGTGATCTGGGGGAATTTCTGTCCCGGATAGGCAATGTCCGCGGTGAAGCTCTCTTCCCGAAGCCGCCGCAGTACCAGTTCTAGGATTGAGTACCCCAAGTATCGTTCACACCCTTCTCAACGCACAGGCCCCACTGATAGATGGCCTCATTGCCGTAATAATAATGCTCCACCCGGCGGAAGAGGTAGGTCCGCTCTCCCAGAACCAGGGTATCGCCCTCTTTCACCTTCACACCCACAGGCCCCATGTAGACGTACTGTCCCCGGGAGATCTCTCCCAGGAGCGTCGCCTCGCTTTCCATGTTCTGCCAGCTTTTGGAATTCACCGCCCGGAAGAAGCCCCGGGCGGTTTTGGTTTGGGTACCGCTGACGATGGTCAGATCGGTGCCATGCTGCTGCATGACCTTTTCCACAACACTTCGCATATCAGACCCCCACGAAGGAAAAGCGGTCCTTCAAATACGGCAGGATCAGCATATCCGCCTGCCGCTCCAGGCACCGGGAAGCCGCGTCCTTGGCGGTGGTGCCCTGCTTGACAGTCAGGTCACCGGCCTTGAACTCCTCAATGGAGGTTTCTTCCTCCGCGCTGCCCAGGGCCGCCAGCGCGTACAGGCTGGCAGCCGCAATGAAATCCGCCTTACAGTCCTCGGGAGTCAGCCCATCCTTCAGCCTTGCCGTCAGAGAAGCCGCGCTGGCATTACACAGAACCTTCAGCAGTTCCGTCTGCCGCACGTCCAGCTCCCCCGCCAGCAGCGCCGCCTGGGCAAAAACCTGCTCCTTCAGCATCATACGTTCAGCACGCAGGCCGCGCCGTCGCAGATCTTGCCGAAGCCGGAGATGGAAGTAATGGCCGCGCGCTCCAGCTGACGGTCGATGAGCTTGTCATACTCCACCAGCACATCGCCGGCACGGACCAGCTCCAGGGCATACCGGTTGTCCAGGCCGATGATCACATCATCCGCAACAGCAGAGGTGCGGTGCAGCTGCGCGCCCAGAGGTGTAGACAGCTTACCGGTGCCCTGGAAATTCAGACCGGTGAGGGGATTCTGCAGTTCGGGGACCTTCAGCAGCTTGGTCATGGTGGCAGTGGAGCACAGAATGGTGTTCATGGTGTAGGGATCGAACTGGCCCCAGAACTCCACCAGCTGGTCATAGGCCAGGGTACCCTGGGTGCCGGAAATGGGGCTGGTGCCGATGGTGTACTGGACCGCGGCATTGTCGTTGCCGTCGCCATCGATGAGCACCTTCACCGCGTCAGCCAGCTGCTGTTTCTGGATGTGGGCGCCGATCTGGCGCAGCATGACGCCGAACAGGTCCAGCTTCTGGAAGCGGATCGCTTCATAGGAAGCCACCAGCATTCTGCCCCGCTTGGTCAGGGAAACCAGATTTTCCTTGGTCTTCACCTCAGTTTCGGGGATGGCAGCGCCCTCTTCCACGTCCTGCAGTTCCTTGTCCTCATCCGTGGGATTGGAGTAGATGGAGCGGTAGTCCATGGCGTCGATGATGGTGGTGGTGGCAGTGATGGCGGGCAGGATGTCGTTTTCCTCCATGCCCTGGCGGACGGTGCGGGCGATGTACTCAGGGAACAGCACAGCGCTGTCCATAGTGCGGAAGAACTTCTCCACGGGAGAAGAACCGGCGCCCTTGGCACGAATGCCGAAGCGCTTCAGCTGACGCTGAAAGGCATCGGTGCCTTCCAGGGCAGTGCCCCGGTAATTCTCGCTGGGATCCAAAGATTCCAGCACCTGGGTAAAGCTCATGCCCTCCTGACGGTACATACCCTTTTCCAGTTTCAGATTGTCATAACCCATTTTCATTTTCCTCCTGTAGTAAAATAATATGGTCACCGGGAACATCCCGGTATAACCCGCTTGTTTGGTGATTTTTCCTTTTTAAACGTGCAATCCTTGCAAATGCCCGGCGGAGGCACGCCTCCGCCCTACAGTGGCAGTCAAACATAAACTGCACTTTCCCTTTTTTAGATCAAAAATCCGCTCTCCACGCATTCCTTTTTCCCGGTATTGCCGACCAGCTGAGTGGTAACCGGCAGCATTTCCTCCAGCCGCGCCTCCAGCGCCGCTTTCAGTTCCAGAAGGTCCTCCGCTTTCGCCGCCTGAGCAATGCCCCGCAGCACAGGTTCGGTCACCCCCAGCTCCAGCGCCAGTCCCAGCCGTACGATGCTGTCCTCCAGTTCCTTCTGATAGCGTTTCCCCAGCTCCGCCTGCTTGTACAGTGCCCGGTACTCCGCCTGGACTCCGAATTCCTCCGCCAGTTCCTTCAGGCAGCGCTTCCCGCCGCCCAGGGCCTTCAGTACGCCCGCGTCCCGCTGGGCAGGCACCGCCACGAAGGAAAACTCATAGGCATCCACAGGCTCCTGCAAAATGGCGCAGCAGACCTGCCCGTCGTAGCTTTCGCCCTTCATATGCCCGCAGGTGCCGTACTCACTGCCGCAGACAGAGCAGACCGCCCGGCCCATGGCACAGCCCACAGAGACTTCCTTCTTGATCCCCGCCTCGATATCCGCAATGATCTCGTCATTGGCTCCGCCCCGGCGAATGTAGGCCCAAGCCTTGATGTAGCTGACCCCGTTTTCCTTGACCACCTGGGTCTCGAAGATTCGGGCCACCTGATTCTCCGCGCTCCACTTGTGATCCACGATGCCGGTCTTGCCGATGAACAGCTTTGCCAGGGCAGGCAGTGCCGCCGCATCGAACCGCTCATTGTCCCGGTCCACCTGGTCATCGCACAGCCGCAGGGAAAATACGTACACCTGCTCCCCATTCAGCCGGGCCTTTGCCTGGGCATTGATGGCTTCCAGCTGTACCGCGGTAGGCGCGCCGCTGTTCACCGCCTCCGTCGCCTTCTTGATTTCCAAATAGGTTACCTCCTTCAATGAATTCCAGATAAATGATCGTTTTAACGTACCATTTCCTGTAGGGCAGGAACACGCCCTACAGGGTCATTCTCCGATAAATTCCAATTTACGCTCCGATCTCCGCCCGGTACTTTTCCGCCTGGGCACGGTAGTAATCCGCCTGGGCCTCCTGGGTAATATCCTGCAGGCTGATGTCGTCCCACACGATCTCCACCCGGTTGTCCAGCCCTTCCAGGGCAAGATAGCTTTGGCAGATCTTCCGCATGGCAGGCTCCACCGCCCGCCGCAGGGCCCACAGTTCACTGGTCAGCAGGTCCGCCTGCTGGGTGCTCATTCGTTCCGTGGTGCTCCAGTTCAGGCCCAGCAGGAAAGGCGGCAGGCCGGTCTTTGCCACCAGCTGCTCCAGAATCTGCCGAACGGGAACCTCAGAATCCAGGATCGGCGTTTCCCCGCCGATGACCTTGATCTCCACATCCCCCACAGCCACAAAATCCCGGACAGTGCCGTTCTTGCCATCCTCCATAGCCTTGGCCCATTCTGCGGCCACCGCCCGGCCCCGCTCCTGGGCAGACGCCGGATCCAGGTCCTCGCCGCCCTTGCAGATCACACTGTAGCGGATATTTCCCGACCGCTCCCAGTTGACACCGATGGTGTTGTAGATCTTCAGCAGGATATCCGCCAGGAAGGGCATGCCCCGGAACATACTGACGCCGTAAGGATGGGCAGGTTCGGGATGCCAGGTGGTGAACAGCAGCAGCTGCTGGTAAGGCAGCGGCCGCATGAGGCCATGTTCATCCATGCCCCACAGCACCATATCCAGAGAATTGTCCCCCTCCTGCACCTCCAGGCTGGTCACGTCTCCCCAGCACACCGCCCGGAGCTTTCCGCCGGCCACCACCAGTTCTCCCACCGCCCGGCCATAGGTCAGCAGGCTGTCCAGATAGCCGCTCAGAAAACTCTCAATGCCCATCTGTCCCCGGCCGCAGGGCATCATCTGCAAAAAGGCATTCAGCCGGTGCTGGGCCTCCGGATTTTTGCATTTCACCTGAAATCCACCGCACAGCCGCACCATTTTGCCCACCGCCGCGTCCAGCACCGGGATCGCCTCCCGCATTTCCCGGTACACCCGCTCCTCCCCGCCGCCCAGAGGGGTAAAACCCCGCATAGCGCCAAAGGGGTGGGTATCCCCATTGCGCAGCTGACAAACCGCCGCCACAGCACCGGACTCCTTCTTCTTCCGCTTCAATTGCATTGCTCCTTTCAAATAAAGTAACTGATCGTTTATTGCACCAGCCCCTGTAGGGCGGGGGCATTCCCAGATAAATTACAATTTACCTTCCCTTTCTCTCCACCGAACACGCCGCAAACCCGCCGCGCTTCTCCCCCAGCACCGTTGCCGCGAAATACCGCATGTCATCCATGGCGTGGTCATGCTCCTTGCGCACCTTGTCCTTGCTGCCGCTGCTCAGGTCCCAGACATACTCGTCCATTTCCCGCAGACAGTCAGCGCAGCCCTCACAAATCACAATTTTTCCGCTCTTCAGGCAGTCCGAAGTCAGCCGAATGCCGGATAGTACATCATTTTCCGCTTTCTGCACCCGCCAGCCCTTCCGCCGCAGCACCTCAAGGAAGCTGGCCGCCGAAGGGTCCACGATCACCGCCGTGATCTCCCTCCCGCCCGCCAGCGTCTCCAATGCCTGGGCATACTCTTCATCGGTCATCTGCCGCATGGCCTGCCGGGAGTTAAAGTAAAACTCCTGCACCCGGTACCAAACGCCCCGGCACCGCCCCCACAGCCCCATGGACGTGGGGTTTACCGTGCCGTAATCGCAGGAAATATACCACTTATCGCAGTGTTCCGGCGCTTTTCCCACCATTTCCGATGTAAAAAAGTCGTACACCCGCCCCTCCGCCTGGGCCCATTCTCCCAGAATGAACCGCCGGTAAAATACGCCGCTGTAAAGTCTCTGGTATCGCTGCCGGATCTGCTCCGTCAGACTGGGGTTGTCCTCCATGGTAAAGTGCAGCCGCAGACAGTTCCGCTGTTCCGCTTCCAGGATCCACGTCCGGTAAAACCAGTGGCTTGGCCCTGCCGGGTTGCAGTTGAACCACAGCCGGCTCCCCGCCACTGAGCACCGGGCGCAGGCCTGTTCCACAAAGGACCGGGGCATCAGCGCCACCTCATCCAGCAGCACCCCCGCAAAGGTGATGCCCTGGATCAGGCTCGCCGAGCTTTCATCCCGCCCGCCGAAAATGTAGAACTGATTCTCCCGCCCGCAGAACCGTACCGTCACCAGATTTTCCGACCGCTTTTCCTTCCACTCTGCCCCCAGAGCCGTAAGCCGCGGCAAAATCTCCGACAGCACATTCCTCTGCAGCGACGCAATGGTCTTGCCGCAGACGCCAAACTTCTTCCCGTCAAAGCAGCTCATTGCCCACAGGAAGAAGCTCAGCCCCATAGCCAGCGTCTTCCCTGACCGCACCGCCCCATCGCAGACGATGGCTTCCTTTTCAAAGTCAGGATTTCCCGGCACCCACCAGGTCAGGACTGTCCGCTGTTTTGGAGAGAACGCCCGGTAGCTCATTCCCCCTCACCGCCCTGCAAGGCCTGCAAAAACGACTCCAGATCCCCGCCGTCCTCCCCGGCCACTTCCGCCAGCTGTTCCAGCGCCTGCAGCCGGTCGATCAGTTTGATTTCCACCGTCCCCTTGTCGTTTCGCTTCACCTCACTGAGCAAACTCAAGTCCAATTTCTCCAGATCAGGGGCATCCTCCAGCGCCAGCCGCACGCAGTCATTGGCCTTTCCAAACGCCAGCTCCGCCAGCCGCCGGGTCACGTCCTGCCGCCGGACCTCCCCCGCCCGGATCCGCTGTTTCAGCGTTTTTTCCACGCTTTTGCCTTCCATAACAACCTCCCTTTCACACGTAGGCCATAAAACAGAAAAAGTTGCACGCAAACGTGCAACTTTTGAAAAACATTATTTTCTCCCGGCTTTTCTGCCTCTCCGTATGGGAAGGTTTCAAATCCGCCCATACCCAGTAGTGTGCCGCAAAATTATCGCACCAGCCCCCGCCCTACAGGGGCGTTCTTATATAAACTTCAATTTCCCTCATCAAACAAATGCAGGGAACAGCCCCTGCCGTTCCCTGCACGCATCAAAACTTTCTTCGAATCTCCGCAATTCCCCGTTCCAGCACCGCATCCGTATCCGCCCCCAGAGTTTCCTCCAAAAGCGTAAACTCGGTCAGGCTCCCATGGGGCACCGCCCAGGCTCCCGCGTCCGTGCCGGGGGCAAGCAAGCCGCCCATCCCGGCAAAGGCACGCACATTTTCCTGCGCGCTCTCCAAAATTTCCCGCACAGCAGCTTCCTCAAACCGCCCTCTGCCCCGCAGATTGCCGATGGTGGACAGCGTCGGCACCCAAACCGTGCCGTTTTCCTCCATAGCCCGCAGCGCGTCCGCATCCAGATACGCCCCGTGCTCCACGGAGTCCACTCCGGCATGGGCCGCGGCCTCCACCGTCCGTGCTCCATTGGCATGGGCCATCACCGCGAAGCCCTCCTCATGGGCGATGTGGATCAGCTCCCGGATCTCTTTCGCCGAAAGCCCCTCCTCCGACAGCACCCCAAAGCGGTCAAAGTCCATCAACCCGGAAATCATAATTTTTATAAAGTCCGCACCTTCCGTCCTTTGCTGGCCGACCAATTTCGCATATTCCCGGAAATTTTCATATTTTTTTCCGATAAACGCGCCATAGTGCCCCGCCTTGCACAGCGGTGCCAGAGGCGTCCGGTACACGATTCCGTACTCCCCCGCCAGTTCTCTGGCCCTGGCGCCAACGCGCCAGCGGTCGCCGCCATCCCGCAGATAGCCGAATCCCAGCGCCCGGTATTTCTCCAGCACAGCCCGGATCCAGGCATCCTCCACCTTTTCCGCATGACGGTGGATGGCCGCCTTCCAGTCCGCCCCATCCAGAACCATGTGCATATGACAATCACACCGCAAACAATCACGCCCTTTCTTCCCACCAGTATACCAAATTCCACATGATTCCGCAACACAGCAAATCCGCGTAAACAAGAAACCCCTGTAGGGCGGAGGCACACCTCCGCCCTACAGGGACTTGCCCAAACGCGTTCATTTATCAAATGCTCCAAAACAAAGGAACAGGGAAAGGCCCAGCCTTTCCCTGTTAAACTTCTCACTTCTTATACAGCATCCGAATGGAATTCAGCACGCACAGCATTGCCACGCCGGAGTCCGCAAACACCGCCAGCCACATGGATGCGTAGCCAAACAGACCCAGCACCATCACCGCAAACTTGATCGCCAGCGCAAACACCACATTCTGCACCGCGATTCTGTTGGTCTCCCTGGCGATCCGCAGGGACTGAGGCACCGCCTCTACGTCGGAGGTCATAAACACCACATCCGCCGCCTCAATGGCCGCGTCCGCGCCGCTGCCCATGGCTGCGCCCACATCCGCGCCTGCCAGAACGGGAGCATCGTTGATGCCGTCGCCTACAAACATGGCCGCGCCCTTTTCCTTCCGGATGGCCTGAAGCCGTTCCAGCTTCTGATGGGGCAGCAGGCCCGCATGGACCTCCCGAATGCCCACGGCGCCGGCCACAGCCCTGGCCGCGTCCTCGGCGTCGCCGGTGAGCATGACCGTCTCAATGCCGCTGTCCCGCAGCTGCCGTACAGCCTGTTCCGCGCCGGGCTTCAGGGTGTCGTCGATCAGCAGATATCCCTGATACCGTCCATCCACCGCCACAAAGACCTTGGTGCCAGGCTCCTTTACATCCTCAAAAACGATCCCCCGCTCCTGCAGCAGCTTGGCGTTGCCGCAGAGCACGTCACTGCCCTGAAGCGTGGCATGGATGCCCTTGCCGGGCAGCTCCAGCATTTTTTCGGCAGCAATCAGTTCCAGCTTCTTTTCCTTGGCGGCTGCCACAATGCTTGCCGCGATGGGGTGGGTGGACTGCTGCTCGCAGCTGGCACAGATCTGCAGCAGCGGCAGACCGCCCACTACCTGCTGTACCTTAAAATCGCCCTTGGTCAAAGTTCCGGTCTTATCCATGACCACAGCTTTGATCTTGCCCATAGCCTCCATGGACTGTCCGCCCTTAAACAAAATGCCCTTCTTGCTTCCCGCGCCGATTCCCGCGAAGAACGCCAGCGGCACGCTCAGCACCAGCGCGCAGGGACAGCTCATGACCAGGAAGCTCAGCGCCGTATAGACCCAATAGCTCCAATTTCCGGTAACGACGGAAGGGATCACTGCCGTTGCCGCGGCAATGCCCACCACAACAGGGGTGTAAATCCGGGCAAACCGGGTGATAAAACGGTCGATCTTGGGCTTGCTGGCCGCCGCATTCTCCACACTGTCCAGGATCCGGGTGACCATGGACTCAGACAAGGGCTTCTCCACCCGAACCGTCAGCTGACCCACGGTATTCACACAGCCGGAAGTCACGCTGTCGCCCACCGCCACATGGACAGGCACCGGTTCGCCGGTAATGGGAGCGGTATCCACCCGGCTCTCACCGCTGAGCACGATGCCGTCCAGCGGGATCCGGTCGCCGGGCCGTACAAGCACCACGTCCCCCGCCTTTGCCTCTTCGGCAGGGATCTCCCGGATGTTCTCGCCGTCCATCAGATGGACCACCTCGGGCCGCAGATCGACTGCCTCCATGATCTGGCTGCGGCTGCGTTCCACAGCCTTGTGCTCAAAGTATTCGCCCACCCGGTAGAACAGCATAACGCCAACGCCCTCGGGGGCATCGCCGATAAAGAACGCGCCAAGGGATGCCAGGGCCATCAGGAAGTTTTCATCCAGCATTTTGCCCTTGAACAGGTTCTCCAGCGCTTCCTTCACAACTTCCCAGCCCAGAAGCACATAAGCCGCCAGGCAAACCAGGGTGGACAGCCAGCCCAGTCCGGTATTCTCCAAAATCAGACCCGCAGCAAACAGCCCCGCACCGATCAGCAGCGGCTTGGCGCTCTCCTCACCGGAATGCGCATGGGCGTGTTCCTCCTGCTTCTCCTCATGGTGGTCATGTCCACAGCAGCATTCGTGGCCGTGTTCATGGTGATGCTCGTGACCACAGCCGCACTCGTGGTCATGCTCATGGTGATGCTCGTGACCGCAGCCGCATTCGTGATCATGCCCATAGTTATGTCCGCAGCAGCATCCCTCTCCATGCTCATGGTGATGGTGTTCGTGATGGTGCTCCTGCTTATGTGCCTCGTCTCTGGACAGGATCACCGCGCCGCTTTCCACACTTCGGGCGATCTCCGTCAGTTCCGGGATCAGCGCGTCAGGATCTTCCGCCGTGATCCGCAGCTGGCGGGTAGCAAATGTAATGGATGCCTCCTCCACCTTCGGATGTGCATTGAACTTATCCTCGATCTTCGCCGCACAGTTGGCGCAGTCCAGGTTTTCGATGGTGTAGACCTTCTTCGGCATTGGATTTCCTCCTTTTATATTTTAACATATGAGCAATCATTCATTTGTTATCCTCAGTATACTCCTCATTTGCGCTGTTGTCAATAGGGATAGAAAATAAATTATTCCTGATCCGCCAGCTTTTGATCCCCCGTAGGGGAGGATTTCCAATCCTCCCTCAACACAACCGCCACACAACGGCGGGTTTTATACGAAAAGTCCACATTTTTTCTGCAAAAAAGCGCCCGAAGCGTTACCGCTTCGGGCGCCTGAATCACGCCTGGAACAGAGGCTTGATCTTCTGCCGGTAGATCCGCAGGAAGAAGAAGGCCGTTAAGCTGCCGCTGACCACTTCCGCAATGGGATAGGACATCCAGACAAAGTTGACCTCCCCGGTCAGGCTCAGCAAATATGCCACAGGCAGCAGTACCAGCAGCTGACGGCACAGCGAGGTGATGGTAGAATACACACCGTTGCCCAACGCCTGGAAGCTGGCGCCCAGCGAAATGCACACCGCCGCCACCGGGAAGCTCCAGCTGATGGTCCGCAGGCAAGCCTCGCCCATCACCAGGAACTCCTCACTGGGATTAAACAGCCCCAGCAGCACATCGGGAACGAACTGGAACGCCAGCAGGCCCGCCGTCATCAGGCCAAGGGCCGCGCACACCGCGATTTTCAGCGTCTTGGTGATCCGTTCCGGCTTCCGCGCGCCGTAGTTGAACGCGATGATGGAAATGGTGGCGTTGTTCAGGCCGAACAGGGGCATAAAGAAGAAGCTCTGCAGCTTGAAGTAGATGCCGAATACGCTGGTAGCGGTCTCGGTGAAGCCCTGGAGGATCTGGTTCATGCCAAAATTCATAACAGAGCCGATGCCGTTCATGACAATGGAGGGCACGCCCACCGTCAGGATGGTGCCCACGATCCGGCCGTCCAGCTTGGCATAGCGTTTGCCGAACTGCACCTCAGGATTGTGCTTCTCATTGAAATACAGCGCCAGCGCACCGGCCACCCACTGTCCGATGACCGTAGCCACAGCCGCGCCGGCCACGCCCATGGCGGGAACGCCAAACCAGCCGTGGATAAAAATGGGGTCCAGAATGATGTTGATGATCGCGCCCACGCTCTGGGTGATCATGGTATGCACCGTCCGGCCCGTGGCCTGCAGCAGCCGCTCTCCCAGGATCTCCATGAAAGAACCCAGGCAGAAGAAGCAGCAGATGCTGGTATAGGCGATGCCGCCTTCCACAGTCTCCGCCACATCAGACTGCATCTCATAATAGGGCCGCGCGCCGAAAGCGCCGAACAGCATAAAGGCAGCCACGGCAATAAACATCAGGATCATGCCGTTGCCCGCCGTCCGGTTGGCGGCTTCCTGATCCCGTTCTCCCAGGCTTTTGCTCAGCAGGGAGTTCACGCCCACGCCGATGCCCACCGCGAAGCCGATCTGCAGGTTCTGCACCGGGAATGCCAGAGACAGCGCGGTGACCGCGCTTTCGGAAACCTGGGAAACATACACGCTGTCCACCACATTGTACAGTGCCTGCACCAGCATGGAAAGGATCATGGGCAGTGCCATATTCGCCAGCAGCTTACCCACCGGCATAACGCCCATTTTGTTTTCCTGTAACGTATTGGTACTCATTTCTATCTCCTCACACAGATTTATTCATTATACATTATAATAGATACATTGCCCCCGCGCAAGTCCCAAATCCGCATATCCGGGGCCGATAGTAAGCAATTGCTTCTCTCGCCAGCCACTGTAGGGCGGGGGCACGCCCCCGCTGGGCACTTACACAATTGAGATTTTCCGTTTTTGGCAGAAGGTTTCCCGATGCTTCTGCTTATAACGCGCAATCATTGCAGCAGTATTCCAACAGAAGAATAATTTTCCTCCCATCCCCCGCACAGAAAAACACCGCCGCAGTTCAAGCTGCGGCGGTGCGGATGTACTTTGCTTTACAGATACTGCTTAACAGCCTCAGAAGCGTTGGCAGGATCCTCGGAGATGGTCATGGTGATCTCCATGTTGTTCTCAGCTGCGAACTTAGCGCACCATGCGACGAACTCCTCACCGGCGGCCTTGTCGGAGCCGATGGTCTTGTACAGGTTGTCGATAAAGACGTTGGTAATATCAAAGTTGCCGGCGTGCAGACCGCTCAGGAAACCCTTCAGCATCTCGGGAGTGCTGATGCCGTATTCCTTGGAGTCAACCAGACGAACCTTATAGGTAACATCATAAGTGAGCTTCTTGCCGTACTCGATGCAAACGACGTCGCCGTGTGCCTCTGCCACTGCAGCGTTGATGGCGTCGATCAGCTTCTTGGTCTTGCCGGAGCCCTTCAGGCCCATAATAACATGAATCATAGGAATGTCCTCCTTTGCTTGCCTTTATTTTGGCTTATGCACATTCTACCAGCAAACCGGAAAATTTGCAACTACTATTTTGTGAATTTCACAAGAGAATTTTCGCTGCGCGCGGCGTGATCCCCAGAGAGCCGCAGCTTTGCGCAGGGGCATATGCTTTCCCCCAGCCTCACCGTCCACAATAAAAAAAGAAGAACCGGCAGGTTCTTCTTTTTTATGTATCTTACTTTTCGTAGCCGGGCTTGCCCAGAAGCTGGAACATGTTGCGCTTGTACATCTCAACACCGGGCTGGTTGAAGGGGTTAACGCCCAGGATGTAGGCGGAAACGCCGCAGCACAGCTCCAGGAAGTAGAACAGCTCGCCCACCTTGCGCGGGTTCAGCTCGCCGCAGTCCATGGTGATAACGGGCACGCCGCCGTCCACATGGGCCGCCACAGTGCCCAGGTAAGCCTTCTCGTCCACAAAGTCCAGGGTCTTGCCCTCCAGATAGTTCAGGCCGTCCAGATTCTTCCAGTCGCCGCCAATGGTGTATTTCTGCTGGGGCGCGTCAAAACGGACCATTGTCTCAAATATATTCCGCTCGCCCTGCTGGATCATCTGGCCCAGGGAATGCAGGTCCGCAGTCAGTTCCGCGTAAACGGGGAAGATGCCCTTTCCCTCCTTGCCCTCGGACTCTCCGAAGAGCTGCTGCCACCAGCCGCCGAACATCTTAAAGCCAGGCTCAAAGGACTCGAAAATCTCTATTGTCTTACCGTTGCGGTACAGCAGATTACGGACCGCGGCGTACTGCCAGACGGGGTTTTCCAGGGAATGGACATCATAGGCTTCCTTGGCGTCCGCGGCGCCGTTCAGCACCTCCATCATGTCGATGCCGGCAACCGCCATGGGCAGCAGGCCCACAGGCGTCAGCACGGAGAAGCGTCCCCCTGCGCCGCCGGGAATGACGAAGGTCTCCCAGCCCTCTTCCATCGCCATCTGCCGCAGCGCGCCCTTGCCGGGGTCGGTCACGGCGTAGATGCGCTTGTTGGCCTTGTCGGTGCCATATTTACGCTCCAGCATCCAGCGCAGGCCCCGGAACGCGATGGCAGGTTCCGTGGTGGTACCGGATTTGGAGATGACGATAACAGAGAAATCCTTGCCCTCCAGCAGGCCCATCAGCTCATTCCAGTGCCGGGTGCTCAGGCCGTTTCCGGCAAAAAAGATCTGAGGATCGCCCTTCCCCTTGCCCACGTTGTGGTTAGGTCCCTGCAGCAGCTCGATGGCGGCCCGGGGGCCCAGGTAGCTTCCGCCAATACCCACGACCACGCAGACATCGGAATCCTCCCGGATCTTCTCGGCCGCCTTCTGGATGCGTTTCATTTCCTTGGTAGGTTCCCGGACAGGCAGGTCCAGCCAGTCCAGATAGTCATTTCCGGCGCCGGTGCGCTCGGTCAAAGCCGCGTGAGCGGCAGCAGCTTCCTTTTCTATCGCCAGCAGATCGGGCAGCGCCAGCTGACCCCAAATGTTGGAAATATCCACTTTAATCATCTTCGGGATACACGTCCTTTCCATATTTACGGGATGTATTGCCTATATGTTACAGCAAATTCCCCACAAACGCAAGTCTTATGCTGATTCTTAATAAAAACCTTTGGTTTTCATTAAGAAGGCACCGCCGAAAGGTGCTGCCGGTTGGAGAATATTCGTAATAGAATATTCTCCAATTCCGTCTCATTATGATCCTCATATTAAAAACTTCAATTCATCCGAATGAAAGTTCTTTATTGCGTATCAGGATTATTGCGAAAGGTTTTATGCGGGCACTCCACAGAAAGCGGCCCATTACCGGCGTTCCGCTGCGGGACACGGCAAAAACGGGAAAGGCCGAAGCCTTTCCCGTTTCTCAGACTGTCGAAAAACCATGTCATTGCGAGCCAGTGCGCACACTACTCCGCGCTAAGAGCCGCCTTCGGCGGTTGCGCTATGTACGCGGCCTGCGGGCCGTGTGGCGTGGCAATCTCCTGAATTTTCGGACATTTCTCTAC
>JAXJGV010000028.1:0-43511 GCA_036300205.1 Oscillospiraceae bacterium | reverse complement strand
TCGCCGTCCTTCATGATGACGATGCGGTCGCCCAGGGTCATAGCCTCGGTCTGGTCGTGGGTAACGTAAATGAAGGTGGTATTGATACGCTGACGCAGCTTGATGATCTCAGCACGCATCTGGTTACGCAGCTTAGCGTCCAGGTTGGACAGAGGCTCGTCCATCAGCAGGACCTTGGGCTCACGAACGATAGCACGGCCGATGGCGACACGCTGACGCTGACCGCCGGACAGAGCCTTGGGCTTACGGCCCAGGTACTGGGTGATGTCCAGGATCTCAGCGGCTTCCTTGACCTTGCGGTCGATCTCGTCCTTGGGGGTCTTGCGCAGCTTCAGTGCGAAAGCGATGTTATCATAAACGGTCATGTGGGGGTACAGAGCGTAGTTCTGGAAGACCATTGCGATATCGCGGTCCTTGGGAGCCACGTCGTTGACCAGCTTGTCGCCGATGTACAGCTCGCCGCCGGAGATCTCTTCCAGACCGGCGACCATACGCAGAGTGGTGGACTTACCACAGCCGGAGGGGCCGACCAGAACGATGAATTCCTTATCAGCGATGTCCAGGTTGAACTCCTGAACAGCGATGACGCCTTCGTCGGTGATCTTCAGGTTGGTCTTCTTCTCGGGCTCGCCCTTCTTCTTTTTCTTCTTGGCGTCGTCGCCGTTGAAGGGGTAGACCTTTTTGATGTTCTTCAGGGTTACACTTGCCATAATTTTTCGACTCTAAATGCACCTACCATTTTCGCGTGCACTTTCGCGTACCGCAGAGGGAAGCTGCGGAAGCATTACGACAGGTCTCCACACTGCCGCACCGTGAGCCAGACGGGGTTATCCTCCTTTAATTCAGCGGTATTGCGTCTATTTAGTGGAGTAGGCGCAATCCACCTGGATAGCGTTATCATACCATATCTGCCAACTGCTTGCAATCGTGGATTATGACAGTTTTGCTGCGCCTAAATTGGCTATTTTGACAATATCTTGCCGCCTTTCTAAAAACTTCCAACTTCTCCGTTTTGCAAGAAGAAAGAAATAAAACAATACTTTTTTACACATTTTGTAAGTTAATGTACATTTTGCTGCCGTTGACTATTGCTTTTGTTGCGCAATAACAATAGAATATTGTTATTCACCACATTCCTTTTTTGGTGATGTTGCACATGTGCGTGGAATTTCGCCAAAAAAATACGGCGCCGGAATGGTTTTGGTGGAATGGAGGGCGCATCCGGAGGCGTTCTCTTCCCGATTTTACACATTCGAAGGCCGGAGCCTTCTTGTGTAATTATGTGAGAAAGGAGGATTATCCATCATGACAAAAGACAATCCGAAATACAGTGCGTACATCAAGATCCTGGAAGAAGAGCTGGTCCCCGCCATGGGCTGCACAGAACCCATCGCGCTGGCCTACTGTGCCGCCAAGGCCAGGGAAGTTCTGGGGGAAATGCCGGATAAGGTGGTCATTGGTGCCAGCGGCAGCATTATTAAAAATGTAAAAAGCGTCATTGTTCCCAATACCGACCACATGAAGGGCATCCCCGCAGCCGCAGCTGCAGGCATCGTGGCCGGTGATCCCGGCAAGGAGCTTGAGGTCATTGCCCAGGTCACGAAGGAGCAGATCGCCCAGATGCGCGCCTTCCTGGAAACGGTCCCGATCACGGTGGAGCATATCGACAACGGTCTCACCTTTGAGATCGTGGTCACTGTGTTCAAGGGAGAAAGCTATGCCAAGGTCAGAATCGTCAACTACCACACCAACATCGTTCTCATTGAAAAGAATGGGGAAGTGCTGATGCAGGTGGAAGTGAATGGCGAGGGAGAATCCGGTCTTACCGACCGCTCCGTGCTGAACCTGGCCGATATTCTGGATTTCGCTGAGACGTTGAATGTGGAGGACGTAAAGTCCGTTCTGGACCGGCAGATCCAGTACAACAGCGCCATTGCCGAAGAGGGCCTGCGGGGCAACTACGGCTCCAACATCGGCAGCGTCCTGCTGCAGACCTATGGCGACAGCAGCGTTATGGTCCGGGCCAAGGCCATGGCAGCGGCCGGCTCTGATGCCAGAATGAACGGCTGTGAACTGCCCGTCATCATCAATTCCGGCAGCGGCAACCAGGGTATGACCACGTCTCTGCCTGTCATCGAGTACGCCAAAGAGCTGAAGGTGAGCGACGAAAAGCTCTACCGGGCTTTGGCCCTGGCGAACCTGGTCACCATCCACCAGAAGACCAGCATCGGCCGCTTGTCCGCGTTCTGCGGCGCTGTCAGCGCCGGTGCGGGTGCGGGCGCCGGTATCGCCTATCTGCTGGGTGCGGACCTGGACGGTATTTCTCACACGGTTGCCAACGCGATCGCAACCACAGGCGGCATTGTCTGTGATGGTGCCAAGGCATCCTGCGCGTCCAAGATCGCAACGTCTGTGGAAGCCGGTATTCTGGGCTATAACATGCACGTCCGGAACCAGGACTTCCAGCCGGATGACGGTCTTGTGGGCGAGGATCCTGAGGAAACCATCGCGAACATCGGCCGTCTGGGCAAACAGGGTATGAAATCCACCAACGAAGAGATCATCAAGATCATGGTTGGCCAGTGAGCATATCCTGCGGCGCCGAAAAGTTTTTGGGTTTGTCAGTGAATGCTGACAGAGAGGAGAATTTATTATGAAAAAACTGTTTTCCAGCCTTCCCGCCAAGCTGCTGCTGGGCATCGTCATCGGCATTATCGCCGGTCTGATCGTTCCCGAATCCGTGATGACCGTTCTGGTTCCCATCAAGAACATCATGGGCCAGATCATCAGCTTCATCGTTCCTTTGATCGTCATCGGCTTCATCGCGCCCTCCATCACCAAGCTGGGCAATAACGCCACCAAGCTGCTGGGCGTCGCCCTGGTGCTGGCTTATGTTTCCTCCGTCCTGGCCGCTCTGCTGTCCGTGACCGCAGGCTACATCCTGATCCCCATCATGAACACCGCTTCCGAGGCTGCCGCTCTGAAGGAGCTGCCCGCCGACATCTTCGGCCTGTCCATCGACCCCGTCATGAGCGTCATGTCCGCGCTGGCACTGTCCGTCATGCTGGGCCTGGCCGCTGTCTGGACCAAGGCTAAGACCATTACCGCCGTTCTGGATGAGTTCCAGAAGATCGTTCTGGAGCTGGTCTCCAAGATCGTCATTCCCATCCTGCCCTTCTTCATCGCCTGCACCTTCGCCTGCCTGGCTTACGAGGGCACCATCACCGAGCAGCTGCCCATCTTCCTGAAGGCTGTTGTGGTGGTCCTGATCGGCCACTTCATCTGGATGACCGTCCTGTACGCGGTTGCCGGCGCTTACTCCAAGAAGAGCCCTCTGGAGGTCGTCAAGCACTACAGCCCCGCTTACCTCACCGCTGTGGGCACCATGTCCTCCGCCGCCACCCTGTCCGTGGCTCTGCAGTGCGCCCACAAGTCCAAGGTCCTGCGTAAGGACATGGTGGACTTCGGTATCCCCCTGTTCGCCAACATCCACCTGTGCGGCTCCGTTCTGACTGAGACCTTCTTCGTCATGATCGTCCACCTGCTGCTGAAGGGCGAGCTGCCCAGCGTCGGCACCATGATCCTGTTCTGCGCACTGCTGGCGATCTTCGCCATCGGCGCTCCCGGCGTCCCCGGCGGCACGGTCATGGCTTCTCTGGGTATCGTTACCAGCGTTCTGGGCCTGGGTGCTGACGGCACCGCTCTGCTGCTGGCCATCTTCGCCATTCAGGACTCCTTCGGCACCGCCTGCAACGTCACCGGCGACGGCGCTCTGACCCTGATCCTGACCGGCTACTGCGAGAAGCACGGCCTGGAAGAGCAGACCAACATTTCCGTTGACCTGTAACGGAAAAGACCTGCGGATCCGGTAAAACAACAACGCGCCCCCTGCGGCACAAAGCTGCAGGGGGCGTTTTCTGTTATTTCCGCTTCATGACCGCCATGTAATACGATGCCATTTCTTTCGGGGTATAGGGGCAGTCCTCCATGATCCACCAGCGCAGAGTCTGGGCCAGGCTGTCCGTCAGGATATGCAGCAGGTATTTTTCCGGTACGCCGGGGTCGAATTCCGGCAGGCACCGGCGGAACAGTTCCCGGTAAAATTCCTTCAGGTACCGCTCGAACAGCTCTGCCGACGCTCCGGCGTACAGGCCGGCCATGCTCTGCTTGTATTCTTTGCCCTTGGCGAAGATCTGGATCAGCATGGCCTCAATGGCGCTGACACCGCCGGGATCGGCTTCGAACCGGACCTCGGATACCTGCCAGAGGAAATTCTCGCAGAACCCCCGCAGCAGGTCGTCCTTGGTGTCAAAATGGGCGTAGAAGGTGCTGCGCCCGATGTCGGCTTCGTCAATGATCTCCTGCACGGTGATGCTGTCGAAGCGCTTCTGGGCCAAAAGTTTGGCGGTTGCCTGGAAAATGGCGTTCCGGGTGCGTTTCTGTCTTCTGTCCACGGATCATCCCTCTTGCTTCAGATCAGGGTGTAGCCGTTTTCCGTGGCTTCCAGCGTGCAGCCGTAGTAGACCGCCATGGCTTTTTCCAGAGCGATGGCGTCTGCCACGGCGGCAGTCTCGTAGCAGGAATGCATGGCCAGCTGGGGCAGGCCGATGTCTGCTGTGGGAACGCTGACATGCCCCAGAGAGATGCGGCCCAGGGTGGAGCCGCCGGGGATGTCTGCCCGGTTGTAATAGCTCTGGACGCTGACCCCGGCCTTGCCGCAGACTTTGCGGAAGATGGCGGCGGAAACGCCGTCGGTGCAGTAGCTTAAGTTGGCGTTGTGTTTCAGCACGATGCCGCCGCCCATGACGGGGGCGTTGGTGGGATCGGCAAATTCCGGGTGGTTGGGGTGGACGGCATGGGCATTGTCAGCGGAGACCATGAAGGACTGGGCCAGCATCCGGCTCAGATTCAGATTCAGCACATCGCAAATGCGCGCCAGCACATCCGGCAGCAGCATAGACGCCGCGCCCTGAACGGAGGAAGAACCCACTTCCTCGCTGTCGAAAACGCACAGCACTGGGATAGCATCGCTGTCCTTGGCGTTCAGGAAGCCCTGGGTGCAGCCCCAGGCGCATTCCAGGTCGTCCAGTGCGGCAGAAGAAATATATTCGTCCTCCACACCCCAGACGGAAGCCTGCTGGCGTACATACAGGTACAGGTCGTGGCCCAGAATGGTTCCGCCTGCCTGCTGTGTCAGCAGTTTTTCCAGCTTCCCGGCCATATCCTTGCCGCCCATCAGGGGCAGGGTGTCCACGGCGGGGTTCCACTTGTAGCCGTCGTTGACCTGGCGGTTCATGTGGATGGCAACGTTGGGGATCAGCAGCAGGTCCTTATCGATATCCACAAGCCGGGTTTCCACGCCGTTTTCCGTCTCCACAGTCACCCGGCCTGCCACAGACAGGGGCCGGTCCAGCCAGGTGGAGATCAGCAGACCGCCGTAGCGTTCCACCGCCATGCGGGTGTAGGTGCCGGAAAGTTCAAAATGCTCCTTGACCTTAAAGCCGGGGCGGTCGGAATGGCTGGCGCTCATGAGAAAGCCCTTCGGCGCGGCCTCCGGCACACGGAACGCGATGACGGCGGTGCCGCCCCGGGTCAGGTAATATCTGCCGCCGGGGAGAAGCTCCCAATCTTCGTGCTCGAGCAGGCGGGTGTAGCCCGCATTTTTCAGGGTGTTGGCAATATAATTCTGGGCGTGATATACGCTGTGGGAAGCGTTCAGAAAATCACACAGCGCTTTCGTGCGGTTGTCCATATCAAAACTCCTTTATGAAGGATAAATTACCGTTTATCTGAGGGAAAAGGCTCCCCTTGAGGGGAGCTGGCACGGCGAATGCCGTGACTGAGGGGTGGGGGCAATGGGTCAGAAACTGGAACATTTTCGGTGAAATCGTACTGCGGTAACCACCCTTCCATCCCGCCTTACGGCGGGCCACCTCCCCGCAAGGGGAGGCTTGCCTGTTGGGCTAAACTACAATTTTATTTTTCTTCCACCAATTCACAGAACAGATCGATCTGCTGGGCAACGGTTTGCAGGGCGCTGCGCCAGAAATCCTTGTCCGTCAGATCAATGCCTGCCACCTTGGCGGTGTCCTCTGCCGTTGCCACAGGAGTGGTGTACAGCAGCTTCTTGTACTTCGACACAAAGGCCGCGCCCTCTTTTTCGTACTGGGCATACAGGCCCCGGGCGAACAGACCGCCGAAGGCATAGGGGAAATTGTAGAAGGTGGGGCCGTAGTAGTGGCTCTTGCAGATCCACATATAGGGGTGGCGGCAGGCAGGGTCCAGACCGTCGCCGTAGGATTGCTCCTGGGCCTTGGTCATAAGGGCGCACAGGGCGTCGGCATCCATGAATTGCTGCTCCCGGTTCGCAAAGACCATGGTCTCAAAGCGGTAGCGGGAATAGATGTCGCAGATGATCTGGGTGGTATCCTGCAGCTGGGACTCGATGAGGGCCAGCTTTTCCTCTGTGTCCGTGGCTTTTTTGATCGCTGCCGCCATGACCACGCACTCGTTGAAGGTGGAGGCCGTCTCTGCAACAGGCATGGAGTAATCCTTGTTCAGGGGCCGGTGCTCCCGGATGCACAGGTTGTGGAAGGCGTGTCCCAGCTCGTGGGCCAGGGTCACAATGTCGCCGAACTGACCGTCAAAATTCGTCAAAATGCGGCTTTGCCCGATGCAGTCCACGATCTCACAGAAGGCGCCGCCGGTCTTGCCGTCCCGGGGATAGAAGTCGATCCAGGCATCGTCAAAGGCGGTGCGCACCATCTCCGCCAATTCTGCGTCGAAGGTGGAGAACAGCTCCACCAGAATGGTTTTCGCATCCTCGGTGGTGCATTTTTTGCCGGACTTGCCCATGGGGGCGAAGAGGTCGTACCAGGGCAGTCCGTTTTCGTGACCCAGGGCTTTGGCTTTGGCCTTGAGGTACTGCCAGAACTTGGGCAGATACTCGTCCATAGCCCCCAGCATGGCCTCCAGAGTCTCCCGCTTCATATCGGCTTCTTCCAGCGTGCGGTCCAGGGGAGATGCGTAGCCCCGGAGCTGGCAGTCGGAAATGGTTTCTAGCTTGATGGAGTTCAGGGCAAAGGCCACGGAGTCTTTGATGCGGTCGTAACAGACGATCTCCGCCTCATATGCCGCCTTCCGAACGGCAGGATCGGCGTCATAGGCCAGATTCCGGATGGAGGACAGATTCGTGGTGCCGCCGTTGTAGCTTACGGGCACGGTGCTGGTCAGGTAGCTCTGCAATTCGCTCCAGGCATTGCCGCCGGAAAGTCCCAGCTTGGCGCTGATCTCCTCGCCCTTGGCCCCCAGCAGATGGGTGCTGTCCCGGAGCAGATTTTCAAAGAGGAAGGTATATTCCTTTAAAATGCCGTCGCCCTTCACCAGTTCCATCAGATCGGGCTGTTTGGCGGCCCATTCCTGCCATACCGCCTGCGCGCCGGCGGTGGTGCTGAGCAGCTGCATGACCTGTCCCAGCCGGGAGCCGCATTCGGTATCCCGGGTGTTGGCGGCCTGCCGCAGCTGGGCGTAGATCGCCAGCTTTGCGGCCAGTTTGGCCAGCTGCTCCTCCCACGCGATGCCCTGCTTCAGACCGTCCAGTGCATCCATGGCGGAAAGCTGCGCCGCAAAGGCGCTGTAGCCCGCCGCCGTGTCCCGCAGAGCGTCCATATCCGCGGCAAAGGCGGGGTCGTCAAAGCCTTTATAGATCGGATCCAGATTCCAAACTTCGTTCATACACGTTCCTCCTGTTGGCATTTGTGCTTATTTTACACCAGAAACATGCGCCCGTCAACAGCGGAAACCCAAGCCCCTGCTTTTGACGAGAAATGTCGAAATGTTTTAAAAATGTATTATAATTGTCGAAAACGGCGAAGTTTTGACGAGCGATTGTTTTTGAAATTCCTTGCAAAAAGGCTCGCTTCATGCTATGCTTTAGATGTCGCACGCGGCCCTTTCAGCTGCGTACTGGGGAGAATTTATTACATGACAGGAGAGGAATGTATGGAACACGCAACAACTGTATTCATTGCCGACAGCGCGGAAGACTTCTGCACCGGACTTACCGCCGCGTTGCAGCGCGCCGACGGCTTTCAGGTAGTAGGAACGGCCAATGATGGGGAACAGGCCATCCGCATGATCGAAGAGAAAAAGCCTGAGGTTCTGGTGCTGGATCTGATGCTGGCAAAAAAGGACGGCATCAGCGTATTGAAAGCCATTGCCGGGATGGAGCGCAAGCCCATGACCCTGGCTACCTCCGGCTTTGTAACGGAATATGTGTCCACGGCGGCGGCCAATCTGGGGGTACGGTATCTGATGCTGAAGCCCTGTGACATGACCGCGCTGGTAGAGCGGCTGGAAGAGATCCGGGGAGGGGAGAGCCTCCGGTATCCCGAAAAGCGCCGCACTGACAAGACCAGCATCGAAAGCATGGTAACCAACATCATCCACGAGATCGGCGTCCCCGCCCACATCAAGGGCTATCAGTATCTGCGGGAGGCCATCATCATTGCGGTGAATGATATGGATGTCATCAACGCCATTACGAAGGTATTGTACCCCCAAGTTGCCAAGACATTCGGCACCACGCCGTCTCGCGTCGAACGTGCCATCCGCCACGCCATCGAAGTAGCCTGGGACCGGGGCGATTTGGATACTTTGCAGAGGTTCTTTGGCTATACCGTGTCCAATACCAAGGGAAAACCCACGAATTCTGAATTCATTGCGTTAATCGCTGACAAGCTCCAGCTTCAATTGAAGTCTTCTGAGGTTGCCAATTTCTGATTGCGCCGCAACACTTTTTCGGCTTTTTCTTTTTGGATGGTCTGTGCAACAAATTTATGATAGTTGGGTCTATTTAGCAAAATCTATGCAATAAACTTTTTCAGTTGTAGCAACAAACACTCTTGATTTATTGGGTCTATTTTACCCCAACAAATCAGGAGTGTTTTTCTATGAAATGTTATGATTTTGACTGGCAGATCAACGAATTTATGGTTTATTGTAGGAGTACCCAGTTGAGAGAAAGAACCATGTATTCCTATGAACAAACACTGCGACTATTCGAGCGATGGCTGTGCGACGAACTTAAAATTTATAGCGTCGACAAGGTCACAGAGAACATGATTCGCAAGTACATCAATGACCTCCAGGAGAGAGGAAAATACACCTTCTTTGTGAATGATCTCTCCAAGGTAAAGAACTATCCAGAGCGACGCAGAGACTTCAGAAAGCCTGTCAGTGTCACCACCATCAACAATTACATGGAAAACCTTTGGGGGTCTATTGCATTTTACATTGTTCTCAGATATAATGATTGTGCGACACAAATTCTATATTTCCATTTAGCAAGCGTGCATTTTTACTTTGGTAAAAATGCAGGCTCTGTTTTCGTACGCTTGCAGCGTGGGAATGAATTTGTGTCGCAGCAATAGGAGCTATGCGTTTTTCAGTGCGTAGCTTCGGCTACGCACTTTTTATTTACCTAGAAAGAAGGAAGCGAAATGAAAAAGAGCCTTGTATTCATTTTTTCAGTTGCTATGGTGTTTCTTCTGTGCGGTTGCTGCTTATCCCATGACTGGGTAGAAGCAAGTTGTACAGCACCTAAAACTTGTTCCAAGTGTGAAAAAACCGAAGGAGAACCTGTGGGACACCAGTGGCAAGAAGCAACTTGTACTACTCCTCAAACTTGCTCAACCTGTGCGACAACAGAAGGAAAATCATTAGGACATGACTGGAAAAATGCTACAATTGAAGCTCCTAAAACTTGTCAACGATGTGCAGCAACAGAAGGTAATCCTCTATGGATATGTGAAGCCTGTGACGGAACTGGAAAAAAGACATGTACTGTCTGCAATAAAGGTATTGCCCAATGTGAGGCTTGTGAGGGAAAGAAGTCCATTACCTGTCCGAGTTGCAATGGAAACAAGGTAATAGCATGTTCCTCCTGTGAGGGCAGTGGAAATAGCAGAAGTTACTCTACCAAACTTTGCTCAGACTGTAGGGGCACAGGTCATCTTGCCACCCAGTGTTACGAATGTCGTGGTACAAAGATGGTACCGCAGAATGGTCAGTTTGTTAATTGTACAAAATGCGGTGGTGTTGGATCGTTGCCTATAACCTGTTGGACGTGTGGAGGAAAGTGCCACCTTAAATATTATGAAAAATGTAGCGAATGCAATGGGCGTGGTAATATAAGAGACGAAAACTGTAAAGGTAGTGGTAAAATCACCTGTGAGATATGTACTGGAAAGGGTAACATAACCTGCAACACATGCAACGGAACTTTAATTGCCACATGTGAAACATGCAACGGAAATGGATGGACAACAGATATAGTCAGTAGTGGTGTTAAAATTGATTTTATTGGGTTTACTGTAAGCAGAGATGATCCCCTCAAAATTGATAATAGCTTTCCACGAGACTGTGATTATGTATGTTATACTTATTATGTCGATGGCCCAAACAATACAAAAACATATACACTTAGAGAAAGACGGCAATTACCTGGTGAAGAAGCAAAATTGGCAGGCTGGACCACTGAAAATGTTAAAGTAGGAGAGTACAGAGGTTCTGTATGGGATGAGGGATATTCCGCTTTGAATAGTGGTATATTGGTTGTCGAAATTCTAATTGATAAAACAGGCGAAGTGGTTGGTCGTTTTGAGATGCCGATCGAATAAAAATCAGAGGTCTCCTGCGGACGGCCTATCTGCTTGCCCTTGGCCTTTGCGTTCGCCATGCCGGAACGCACCCGCTCCCGTATCATGGATAGCTCCAACTGACTGAATACACCAGCTATCTGCAAGAAAGCCTCGGTCATGGGGTCGGCCCGGCCCTCCCGGCAATCAAGGGTAATGCTGCCCACGATAACCAGACACAAGCGGCCCTCCCGCACACGGTCAATGATTTCGCAGAGCTGTTGTGTGCTTCGTGCCAGACGGGGAACCTCTAAGGTGATGATGGTATCCCCGGCCTGTGCCTGTGCGAACATTGCCGCCTGTTGGCTCTTTACCTTGCTGTCACCGTGTTCATATTCCAGAAAGATATGCTCCGCTCCGGCTGCTTTCAGCTCCCGCACTTGGCGGTTGATATCCTGTTTGGTTTCATTGGTAGAGCAGCGTGCGTAGCCTTTCTCATTTTCATATCCTCATTTCGTTTTGTTTTTTTGATTTGTTTCTCTCAACCTTTGTGACCTTATTATACCAACAGAACGAATCGCATGAGTCGTTTTCTTTGTACTGGTTATTCTGTAAAACAAAACATCCCTGGTATTAAAACCAGGGATGTGGCGGGCTTGAACATTAAGATTCAAACTGTTAAAAAGTTGATCAAAAGTTGTTTGCTTTCTGATCCTAAGTAGTACAAAAGCTGTTAATTTTTAATTTATTTTTTGTTTTTACTGTTTTTGATTTTTCAAAATCCTTATAAAAGTTTTAATTACAGTTTATTTCAAAGAGTTCATTGGTTTTTATGATTACTTTTGGTTTGATTTGTTCCGAAAAAACTTTTTTCAGATGTTTGTTGCCTTCAAACTTGACTAAAAAATTTGATTTTGTTATCATTGGGATAAGCCCAACAAACCAACAGTGATATGGGCAACTGATAAAGCAATAAATGCACCCACAAAATTTGTTGTTCAAGGAGGTTTCACAGACCCCATCCAGAAGGCTCCCAGGCGGGCCGTAAGGCACGCCAATGCCATTACGAAGGTATTGTACCCCCAAGTTGCCAAGACATTCCAGACCACGCCGTCTAGAGTAGAGCGCGCCATCCGCCACGCCATCGAAGTAGCCTGGGACCGGGGCGATTTGGATACTTTGCAGAGGTTCTTTGGCTATACCGTGTCCAACACCAAGGGAAAACCCACGAACTCTGAGTTCATCGCGCTTATCGCAGACAAGCTCCAGCTTCAGCTGAAAAGCGCCGAGGCCGCGCAGTTCTGAAACACAAAACACTCCTGATCGGTTGTACCGTCAGGAGTGTTTTTTATTCAGAATTTCACCACGCCCAGGGCCTGCAGCAGCAGGAAGAAGAGCAAAACGGGGGTGATATACTTCACCATGACCACATACAGCTTTTCCCGGCCGAATTTTTCGCCGCTGAGGGTGACTTCGTCGATGATGGTCTTGGGCTTGACCACCCAGCCTACGAAAATGCAGGTGGCGATGGATACGATGGGCATGAGCACGTAGTTGCTGACATAGTCCATAATATCCAGGACCTGGGCATTCTTGCCAGCGGGGGTGTTGGGCAGAACGGCCTCGAAATAGAGCACACTGTAGCCCAGACATACCACGGTGCCCAGCGCCAGCGTTATCACAGCAACGGTGAGGGAAGCCTTTTTGCGGCTCCAGCGGAATTTGTCCATGACGCTGGATACGATGGCTTCCATAATGGAGACCGAGGAAGTCAGTGCGGCAAAGGCCACCGTCAGGAAGAAGATAACGCCTACCACCGTGCCGGCTACGGAACCCATTTCTCCGAAGACCTTGGGCAGAGCCTGGAACATCAGAGCCGGGCCGCTGACAGCCATGCCCTCGCTGCCCATGAAGGTGTAGACCGCGGGAATGATCATCATGCCCGCCAGAAATGCAACAGCGGTGTCAAAGAACTCAATGTGGTTCACGGACTTGTTCAGATCAACATCCTTTTTTACGTAGGAGCCGTAGGTGATCATAATGCCCATGGCTACACTGATGGAGTAGAACAGCTGGCCCATGGCGTCCGTCAGGACCACCAGGAACTGCTTTGCCGTCATGCCTTTGAAATTGGGGACCACATAAACCATGAGGCCCTGCAGACCGGTGCGGGTCACGCCACTGTCATCCGTATGTTTCAGGAATACGGAGAAAATGGAAATGCCGAAGATCAGCACCAGCAAGATGGGCATCAGGACCCGGGACAGCCGCTCAATGCCGCTTTCCACGCCCTTATATACAACGAATACGGTAGCCGCCAGGAAGATCAGGAACCAGAGGATGGGGCTCCAAATACCGGTGATAAAGCTGCTGAAAAAGCCGTCTGCCACCGCGGTCATGCCGCTGCCGGTGAGATAAACCGCCAGATATTTCATTACCCAGCCGCCGATGACGCAATAGTAGGGCAGGATCAGCGCGGGGATGACGCAGGCCAGAATGCCAGCCCAGCCCAGCTTGGGGTGGATCCTGCTGTAAGCGGTCAGGGGGCTCTGGCCGGTCTTGCGGCCGATGGCGATCTCCGTGATCAGCAGGGTAAAGCCAAAGGTCAGCGCCAAGATCAGGTAGCACAGAAGGAATACACCGCCGCCGTCTTTTGCTGCCAGATAGGGGAAACGCCAGATGTTTCCCAGTCCGACGGCGCTGCCGGCAGCGGCCAGGACAAAGCCTAGGGAACCGGTAAAGCTGCCGCGTTTTTGTTTCTTCTCCATGTCATATCCTCCGAAGTATTTTTAAAAAACAGTGCAATAAACACAGTGTACTATTAAATGCCCGAACTTGCAAGGATTATTTGCGGGAAATGGCTCTTTTTTGGTAAAGAATGCAAAAATGCACAGAATTGCACCGAATAAGCAAAAAGGCCGGCTCCTTTTGGAGCCGGCCTTTCAATATGCAGCTTATTCGCCGCTGAAAGCCATATAGGTTTCCCGCCGCAGCATGGCGGGGGCGCATTTGTGGCAGTAGTAATCCTCCTGCAGCAGGCTTTCGGAAACGCCCTCCGGGTCGCCGCAGCGGGTGCAGGCGGGGATGCTGGTGATCTTGTACTCAAAGATCCAGTAGCCGGAACCGGCGCCGGTGATGCTGCCCCAGGTGTGCAGATCCTGCTTGTGGGCTTCCAGCTTGCCGTAATTGTAGATGTTGGAGTCCCGCACCTGAACCAGGCCGTCTTCGGTGATCTTCTCCAATACGATGTAGTGGCCGCCCCGGGTCCAGTAGCCCTTGTGCTGGATGGATACCACGATGTGGCCTTCCTCCAGCGCGGCTTTGGCCACGGTAGGCTCGTAGGTCTTTTCCTTCAGGAAGAAGCCAAGCACAGCGGCTTCGTTGTTGAAGATCATGCCGTCGGTGCCGTTGCGGTGGCTGTAGTTGCCGTACCGCGCGCACATCTCCGGAGGCGTCAGCTCGTCGTCAGCCATATAGCTGGCCAGCATGGCCATGGAGGTGATGCCGCAGCCGTTGGTTCGGATGGGGAAGCCGCCGTACATGGTGGTGGGATAGTCCTGCTGTAAATACAGGGGAACTTCCGGGAAACGCTCATGGGCCACATCGGGATACAGGATCTCACCGGCGGCCACGGTGCCCTCTGCCTCGGACAGGGTGATGGCGCTGTAGCTGACCTCCATGGGATGGGCTTCACAGGCTTGCGCAATCAGCGCGGTCTGCTGCTGGCGGCAGTAATCCGCCTCCGCTTCTGCGTAGGCGATGTCTGTGCTTCCTGCGAAATACAGGATGTGCACGCCGTAATCACTGCGGATGACGGTGGTGTCTCCGATCTCACGGCTTGCGTCAAAGCACCAGGCGTCCAGTTCGTCCATCAGCTGGCCTTTCCGGATCTGATGGTAAGCGCCGCCGTCCAGGGCGGTGCCGGTGTCCTGGGAATTTTTGTTGGCCAGCTCAGCGAAGGTGGCTTCGGTGGCTTTGGTCTTCTTCTGCCAATATGTCAGCAGTTCCTGGGCCTCCTGCTCGCAGGCAGTCCAGGCAGTCTCGGAGCAGGTGACGGTGCCGTCGGCTGCCACGGAAACGGTTTCTGCCGGGACGGTCTCCTCAGTGGCGTTGGAATTGCGGCTCTGTTCCGGCAGGATATCCTCGGGGACCAGCAGAATGTGGCGGATGTCCACATACTTGCCGCTTTCGGTGTAGGAGGAGCGGTTGGCTTCGTAATATGCCGCGATCTCCTCTTCTGTGGGTTCTATGTAATAGGACATGGCGGTGAAATACATATAGCCCCGGTTATACAGCTGCGCGAAGCTGTTCAGGGCTTCTTCGGTGGTGCCGAAGGCCGCCTGCGCCATGTCGGAGACGGAGGAATAGCCCGTGTCTGCCGCCAGAGTTTCCAGGGTGTCCGGGAGGCTGTTCAGATATTCCTCGTGCATGGTGTTCAGCTGGTAATATTCGTTGTAGCCGTAGAGGTATTTGGTAGCGGGGATATCCGTCAGGTAGGTGGCGTAGTTGTCCAGGTTGGGCTGGTAGGCTTCCTCCGTGGGCATGGGGACTTCCTCGCTCTGGAGCACCAGGGCCTGGGCTTCGTGCCAGGCGTTCAGGGCCTGCTTCAGGAAATACTGCTGCCAGCTGGCGACGCTGCTGTCCACTTCACAGACCTGGGTATCCAGGGGACGGTCAAAGTCCGGGGCGGACTGGTGCTGCTCCTGCCGGTACTGGGATACCTGGGCCCAATACCAGGCCTGCAGCTCGCTGCCGGTGAGCGTTGCGTCACCCACGGCGGCGACTACGGCGTCGCCGTCTGCATTGGCGGTATAGCTGCCCTTGCAGGTTACGTCGCGGGGATTGCCGTCAGCGGGGATGGTGGCGGGGACCGTGGCTTCCGTGTTTTCCGGGACGGCTTCCGCCTTCCCGTTGGCGGAAGGGGACTGGACGGTGGAATCGCCGCAGCCGCACAGCATCAGCAGACATGCCAGCAGCAGGGCAAAACAAAGTTTCTTCATAAAGATCATCTGCCTTTAGTAAATTACCATAATACTACAGTTTACCATAATTCAGAATGTATTGCAAGAATCTGCGCCGAGAAATTATGGTTTTCCCGGGTAGGGAAAATCGGCAATTTCCTGTCTTGCATTTGTGCCGGTCTTAAGGTATAATCAACACAAACATCAAAACTTTTTCAGGAGGAATCCCCATGGAAAACGAAAACATGATCCCCGAAGAGGAAACCAGCATCCTCACCCTGACCGACGAAAACGGCCAGGACATCGACTTTGAATATCTGGACTGCCTGGAGTATCAGGGCAAGGAATACCTGATCCTGATGCCTGCGGAGGAGGAATCCGCAGAGATTGTCATTCTGGAGATCCAGCCCGTGGACGAGGAGAACGAGAACTATCTGGCCGTGGAAGACGAGGAAGTTCTGGACGCTGTCTACGAGATCTTCAAAGAGAAGTTCAAGGACGTTCTGACCTTCGAAGAGTAAGCCAGAACCGGCTGCGGAAATTTCCGCAGCCGGTTTTTTCTGTCCCTCCCTGCAAAAACGCGAAAAAAACCGCCTTTGCTGTCATTGACAGAATCCGGTTCATATGTTAAACTAAACCGCAAAACGAGGAGGGATGCGACATGACCCCCATTGAAATGGAAATCGAAGGCATTGTGGACAGTATTCTGGACGATTACCGCCACGGGCGGGACATCGACCGGGAGAATAATTTCTGCCGTCCGGATAAGGATATCATCATCGATATGATCGGCAAGCTCATGCGGATCGTCTATCCCGGCGCTTCCCGGGAGAAGTCCTACCGCATCTATAATCCCCGGCATAACCTGTCCATGCTCATCGAAGACGTGATGTACAATCTGAACAAGCAGATCACCCTGGTGCTTCAGGACACCATGGAGGAAGAAGCCGCCAAGGCAAAGGCGCAGGAGCTGAGTCTGGAATTCTTCCGGGCGGTTCCCGGCGTCCGGGCGGTGGCTCAGACCGACGTGGAGGCCTTCTTCGACGGCGACCCTGCCGCGTTCAGCGTGGATGAGATCATCTTCTGCTATCCCGGACTGTTTGCCGTTACCGTCTACCGCCTGGCCCATATCCTGTATACCCTGGGAGTTCCCATGCTGCCCCGGATCATGACGGAGCACGCCCACAGCATCACGGGCATCGACATCAATCCCGGCGCCACCATTGGCAAGTATTTCTTCATTGACCACGGTACCGGCATCGTTGTGGGCGAGACTACGGTGATCGGCGACCATGTGAAGATCTACCAGGGCGTGACCCTGGGCGCACTGACCACCCGGGGCGGACAGAGCCTGCGGGGCAAGAAGCGGCATCCCACCATTGAGGACAATGTGACCATCTACGCGGGCGCGTCCATCCTGGGCGGCGGCACGGTGATCGGACGGGACAGCGTCATCGGCTCCAACGTGTTCATCACCCATTCCATTCCCGCCTGTACCACGGTCAGCGTGAAAAGCCAGGAACTGCAGTTCAAGCCCCGCAATTGCGAGGGCAATTGCAGCACCTGCTCCAAGCCGGAACCCTTCTGGGAGAATCAGACAAGAGAATAACCATGCAGGGGCATACCCGTTTTTGGGTATGCCCTTATATTTTGCGTTCGCAGGGACTGCTGGGTCCCTGCGAATTTCTTTTTGAAACGGATACATGAATTTCACGCCATGGGAAATACTACCCCTGAAAAGGCGGTGGAAGCAATGGAGGAATTCTCCTGCAAAACGAGGATCATTTCCGGGGCCGGGACGGTCTCGATGTTGGGAAATCTGGGAGGGAAGCGGCTGTTTCTGGTAACGGACCCCTATTTCGCGAAGAACGGGACGGCAAAACGGATCGCGGACGCGGCAAAGTGTCCACAGGTAGAGATTTTTGACAAAGTGCAGCCTGACCCCACAGTAGAGCTGGCGGCGGAGGGCACGGCCCGGCTCCGGGCCTTTGAACCGGACCTGCTGGTGGCTTTGGGAGGCGGCAGCGCCATGGACGTTGCCAAATCCATGGCGTTCTTTGCCAAGGGAAACTACAAGCTGGTCGCCATCCCCACCACCTCCGGTTCCGGGTCGGAGGTGACGGACTTCGCCATCCTGACCCACAACCGGGTCAAGCATCCCCTGGTGGATAAGCGACTGCGCCCGGACGTGGCGATCTTGGACAGTGACCTTTTGCAGGAGCTTCCCAAGGGCCTGATCGCGGAAGCGGGCTTCGACGTGCTGGCCCACGCGGCGGAGGCCTATGTGGCGAAGGGCGCCGGGGCGGTGACGGACCTGTATGCCCGGGAGGCCTTCAGCAGCGCCTACGCGGCTCTGCCCGCTTCCTATGCGGGAAACCAGGCGGTGCGCCTAAAAGTCCATCTGGCGGCGACAATGGCGGGTATGGCGTTCACTCAGGCGGGACTGGGCCTGTGCCATGCCATGGCCCACAGCTTGGGAGGCATGTTTCATGTGGCCCACGGGCGGCTGAACGCCATCCTGCTCCCGTCCGTCATCAGCTGCAACGCCCATATTTCCGGAAAAAAGTACGCGGAGCTGGCAAGAGCGGCGGGAATGGGAGGCAGCGCCGATACCATTGCCGTGCGGAATCTGAAAAACAGCCTGACCAGGATGCGCCGGGAGCTGAACCTGCCGGAAACCCTGGCTCAGGCGGGGGTGGATCCCCGTGCCGTCTGGCGCAATGTGGACGAGATCGTCCAGGCCACCCTGGCGGATCCCTGCTGCAAGAGCAATCCCATGGAGGTGGAGGATTTTCTGGTGCGCCGCATTCTGGAAGAGGTGACCGGACGTGTCTGAAACCCTTCGCAGTGTGGGACTGGACGTGGGCACCACCTCCACCCAGATGATCGTTTCGGAACTGACCATTGAGAACCGGGCGTCAAATTTCGCGGTGCCGGAAATGGAGATCGCCCGGCGGAGGATCCTGTACAAAAGCCCTGTTTATTTTACGCCCCTGCTGGATGAAAGCCGTGTAGACGGCGCGGCCATTCGGCAGATCGTGGAAGGGGAGTACCGCAGCGCCGGGATCAGCCGGGACAGTGTGGACACCGGGGCCATCATCATCACGGGAGAGACCAGCCGGAAGGAAAACGCCCGGGCGGTATTGGATGCCCTGTCGGATTTCGCGGGAGATTTCGTGGTGGCTACGGCAGGCCCGGACTTGGAAAGCGTGCTGGCGGCCAAAGGCGCCGGGGCAGTGGAATTGTCGGAGCGGACAGGCAAGAGCGTACTGCACATGGATATCGGCGGCGGCACCAGCAATCTGGCGCTGATCCGGGATGGGAAGATCGTGGAAACCGGCTGCCTGAACGTAGGCGGGCGGCTGCTGAAATTTGCCGAAGAAGGCACTGTGGAATATGTTTCCCCGGTTTTGCGCGAAATCAGCGGCATAAAAGTGGGAGACAGGCCCAAGGCAGAGCAGGTGGAAGCCCTGGCGGAAACCCTGACGCAGGCCCTGGAAATGGCGGCGGGACTGCGGGAACAGACGCCCCTGCTGGAGAACCTGGCAACGAAAGAGGTGGGGGCTGTCTGGACTCCGCCGTCCGGGGAAATTGTGGTTTCCTTCTCCGGCGGTGTGGCGGACTGCATCCAGCGGGAGCTGCCGTGGCTGGAATACGGCGACATGGGGCCGGTCCTGGGACAGGCTATTCGAAAAAGCCGCCTGTGCCGGGGAGAATACGCCCTGGGCAGCGAGACCATCCGGGCCACGGTCATCGGCGCGGGCTGTCACAGCGCCCAGCTGTCCGGCAGTACGGTGTTTTATCAGAATGTGCAATTCCCCCTGAAAAATGTGCCGGTGGTGCCCGTTTCCCGGCTGGATTCCATTGGCCGGGAGCTGGCGAAGCAGGAACAGGCGGCCATCCTTGCCATGCCGGGTAAGCCCTCCCCAACCTACCGGGAGATCGTGGCGATGGCAGAGCAGATCATCGCGGAAACGGAGGGGCAGATATTGCTCTGTCTGGAACAGGACATGGCAAAAGCGCTGGGGCAGGCCCTGGCCGTGCGGCTGCCCCCCGGCACGCCGATCCTGTGCATCGACCGGGTAAAGGTAAGCGAAGGCAGCTATCTGGACATCGGCGCCCCCATCGCCCACGCCCTCCCGGTGGTGGTGAAAACTCTGGTATTGGGAAGGTAATGTAGTTTAGCGCAACAGGCAAAGCCTCCCCTTGAGGGGAGGTGGCCCGCCGTAAGGCGGGACGGAAGGGTGGTTACCGCAGTACGATTTCACCGAAAATGTTCCGGTTTCTGACCCGTTACTCCCACCCCTCAGTCACGGCGTTCGCCGTGCCAGCTCCCCTCAAGGGGAGCCTTTTCCCTCAGAATAAACGATCATTTACCAAACAAAAGGATTAGGAGACCAACATGAACAAACAGGAATTGGCCGCCATGGTGGCGGAGATCTTGGGCACGATGGACAGTGCGCCTGCGGTGAAAGCCAGCGACTACCATCCCACCGCGCCCCAGCCGCAGCCCAAAGCGACGCCCTACCACGACGGTGACTTCGTCCCCGATGTGACGGCGCTGGACCTGCGGAAGCTTTACCTGACCGAAAACCCCGCAAACGGGGAAAAATACCGCAAAATGAAAGAAAAGACCCCCGCCCGCCTGGGCAGCGGCAAGGCAGGCCCCCGTTATAAGACCCTGACCATGCTCCGCTTCCGGGCAGACCACGCGGCGGCCCAGGACGCGGTCTTTTCCCAGGTGCCGGAGGACTTCGCCGCGAAAAACGGCATGACGGAAGTCCAAACGAAGTGCCGCGATAAAGACGAATACCTGACCCGCCCCGACCATGGCCGGTGCTTCGACGAAGAAAACCAGCGGAAGATCCGTGCCGCCATCCCCGGCACCCCCAGGGTGCAGATCGTCATCGGCGACGGGCTTAGCTCCGCCGCCATCATCGCCAACGCCCTGGACTGCCTGGAGTCCATCAAAGAGGGCCTGAAGATCCGGGGCATTGACGCCGGAACGCCGATCTTTGTCCGCTACTGCCGCGTGGGCGCGGGCGACGCCATCGGCGACGTGACGGGCTGCGAGCTGGTGTGTATGCTGGTGGGAGAGCGTCCCGGCCTGGTGACGGATAAGAGCATGTCCGCCTATATCACCTACCAGCCCCGAACCGGCGTGTCCGAGTCCGCCCGGACGGTGGTCTCCAACATCCACGCCCAGGGCACCCCCGCCGTGGAAGCCGGGGCCCACATCGCCGGGCTGATTGAGACCATCCTGAAAAAGAAAGTCTCCGGCGTGGGACTGCATACGGAGGCGGGCGCATGATCCCAGTCAAAGTCCTGGCGGTGCGCTACCTTGCCAACGCCAGCCCCGCCCTGTGCGATGCCCTGGGCGCGCCCAAGGGCTGCCCGTCCCTGGGCCTGCTGACCACGGACTGTGACGATGCCACCTACATCGCCCTGGACGCGGCCACGAAAGCGGCGGAGGTGGAGGTGGCCTACGGCCGCAGCTTCTACGCGGGAGCCTCCAACGCGTCCACCCCCAACGCCGGGGAGGTCATCGGCATTCTGGCGGCCCAGACTCCCGGCGCTGTGCGAAGCGGCATGGAAGCGGCCCTGTCCACCTTACAGCGGGTGGGTTTTGAAGAAGTGAATAAGGTGCCTTATCTTGCACAAACTGTAAGCAGCGTAGGCACTTTCCTGGCAAAGGAAGCGGGGGTGCGGCCCGGAACGGCCCTGGCCTACCTGATCGCCCCGCCCCTGGAAGGGATGTACGCAATGGACGCGGCGCTGAAAGCGGCGGATGTAACGTTATGTAAACTCTATGCGCCGCCCAGCGAGACAAATTTCGGCGGCGGACTGCTGTCCGGGACCCAAAGCGCCTGCGACGCGGCCTGCGCGGCCTTTGCCGCGGCGGTGGAGGAAACGGCGGCAAGACCGGTGGAAGGGTAAACCGCCCTTTTGCTGGGGACTGCCCTGTAGGGGAGGGTCTTGACCCTCCCTCAGCCTGCAATGACAAAGCGGTGCAGATTCGGCAAGACCAATCAATTTTGCAATCAATTGGCTGAGCGGAGGTTGCTGCTTTTAGGGAGGGTCAAGACCCTCCCCTACGGGAAGTAGGTCTATAAATTGGAATTTACTGCCCCAGCAGCCCCTCCCGCCGCGCTGAGCGTGCGTTAGCCGCGGGCCTTGCCCGCATAAATGATACTTTATGGAGTCACCAACATGAAAGGACGAAACGTTATGGACACAAATTCTCTGGGTATGATCGAAACCAAGGGCCTCATCGGGGCAATTGAAGCAGCGGACGCCATGGTGAAATCCGCCAATGTCCAGCTGGTGGGCAAGGAGCAGGTAGGCGGCGGCCTGGTCACCGTCATGGTCCGGGGCGACGTGGGCGCGGTGAAAGCGGCCACCGATGCCGGTGCCGCCGCGGCGGAAAAGGTGGGCGAGCTGATCTCCGTCCACGTCATCGCCCGGCCCCACATGGAGGTGGACGCCATCCTGCCCAAGGGCCGTCTGAACCAGAACCCGCCTGCCGGCAAGTAAGGGATGCTTTATAACGAGGATGCCGTCCGGGCAAACATCCGCAACCGGAACGGCAAACGGGTCTACTTCCTGGCCAAAGGCGACCAGCTGACCAGCGGGGCCCGGGACTACCTGAACCGGGAGCGCATCGAGATCCTCCCGGCGGAGCAGGCGAAGATCGAGCGTTACCGCCTGCTGTCCGGGGGCTATACCGACGAAAAGCCGGAGCACCTGACTCACCTGAACGGTGACCTTCTGGTGCCCAAAAACCACCCCCGGATCCTGTTCCGGGGGAAGATGGACACCCTGGAAGCCGAGCTGATCCTGTGCCAGCTGGCGGACGGGAGCCTGGTGGCCCCGGTAGGGGAGATCCTGGCCCTGGCCCGGCAGATCATCCGCTGTGAAGTGCTGGATGAGCCGCTGAAATGGGACACGCTCTGCGGCCTGACGGAAAGCGAGCAGCGCCGGCGCAGCCATTTCCCCCAGGACTACTACGGCCAGCCCCACTTCATGCCCGGGGTTTCCGACGGCCCGGTGATCGCCCGCTTAAACCGCACCCGCTGTGCCGCCCGGGAAGCCGAAGCGGCGGCAGTGACGGCCTTTTCCGACCGGGATGGGAATCCCACAAGAGTGGACATCCCCCAGGCCCTGAACCGCATGAGCAGTATGCTTTATATTTTGATGATACAGTGGAAGGGAAAATAGTCGTTTATGTTAGTGCGCCACTGTAGGGCGGTTTTCTGCCTCCGCCCTACAGTGACTGGTGCGATAAACGGCCATTTCCCCCCACAAAAGGATGAACGAAATGAAGCTGAAAACCACCCTATTGGGAAAAACTTACACATTCCGCGACCTCAAGGAAGTTTTAGCCAAGGCCAACGAGGAAAAAACCGGCGACAAGCTGGCAGGCCTGGCCGCGGAAACGGCCCAGGAGCGCATTGCCGCCAAGGTGGTGCTGTCCGCCGTGACCCTGGGGGACCTGCGGGAAAACCCGGCGGTTCCCTATGAGGAAGACGAGGTCACCCGCATCATCCAGGACGATGTCAACGAGCAGGCCTACGCCAAAATCCGCGGCTGGACAGTCTCCGACCTGCGGGAATGGATCCTGTCGGAAAGCACCACAGGAGCGGATATCCGCAAGCTGAGCCGGGGCCTGACCAGCGAAATGGTGGCGGCAGCATGCAAGCTGATGAGCAACCTGGACCTGATCTACGCCGCAAACAAGATCACCGTCACCGCCCACTGCAACACCACCATCGGCCTGCCGGGGACCCTGTCCTGCCGCCTCCAGCCCAACCATACCACCGACGACCCGGAGGGCATTACCGCGTCCACCCTGGAGGGCCTGAGCTTCGGCGCAGGCGACGCGGTCATCGGACTGAACCCGGTGACGGACAGCCCGGAGCAGGTGGGCAAAGTCCTGCGCCGGTTCCAGGAGATCAAGGAGCATTGGGAGATCCCCACCCAGATCTGCGTCCTGGCCCACGTGACGGCCCAGATGAAAGCCGTCCGGGCGGGCGCGCCCTGCGACCTGATCTTCCAGTCCATCGCGGGCAGTCAGAAGGGCAACGAAGCCTTTGGCTTCAGCGCCGCGACGCTGGAGGAGGCCCGTCAGCTTCTGCTGAAAGAAGGCACGGCGGAAGGCCCCAACGTCATGTATTTCGAGACCGGCCAGGGCTCGGAGCTGAGTTCCAACGCCCACCACGGTACCGACCAGGTGACCATGGAAGCCCGGTGCTACGGCTTTGCCAAGCGGTTCCAGCCCTTCCTGGTCAACACGGTGGTGGGCTTCATCGGTCCGGAGTATCTCTACGATGCCCGGCAGGTGACCCGCGCAGGTCTGGAAGACCACTTCATGGGCAAGCTCACCGGCATTTCCATGGGCTGCGACTGCTGTTACACCAACCACATGAAAGCGGACCAGAACGACATTGAAAATCTGGCTTCCCTGCTGACCATGGCCGGGTGCAACTACTTCATGGGCATCCCCCACGGCGATGACATCATGCTGAACTACCAGACCACCGGCTTCCGGGAGACCGCCGCCCTGCGGGAACTGACAGGCAAGACTGCCATCCCGGAATTCCAGCGCTGGCTGGAAAAAATGGGCTTCGTAGAAAACGGCCGCCTGACCAAGAAAGCCGGCGACGGATCGAGCTTGCTGTTTTAATTCAGTAAATTGCAGCTTATATGAGAACGCCCCTGTAGGGCGGAGGCATGCCTCCGCCGGGCAATTGCAATCAGTGAGCGTTTTCAATAGAAGTATCGGGAACCTTTCGCGTAAAAAACGAAAGCGCTCAATTGCGTAAGTGCCCGGCAGGGGCTGGTGCAATAAATGATAATTTACCATAGGAGGAACTATGGAATTTGACAAAGACTTAACCGCCCGCCAGGAAGCGCGGACGCTGTGCAAGGCGGCAGCCCAGGCACAGCATATCCTGGCGGATATGTCCCAGGAGCAGCTGGACGCCATCGTGGAAGCGATTGCAAAAGCCTTCGCAAAAGAAGCCTCCGTGCTGGCAGACATGGCCGTCCGGGAGACCGGCTTCGGCAATGTGGAAGATAAGATCACCAAAAACCTGTTCGCGTCGGAACGGGTGGCGGCAGCTGTCCGGGGCATGAAGACCGTGGGACTGCTGCGGGAAGTCCCGGAGAAAAAGCTTTGGGAGATCGGCGTCCCCGTGGGCGTGATCGCGGCCATCGTACCCAGCACCAATCCCACGTCTACCGTGTGTTATAAGGCAATGATCGCCCTGAAATCGGGAAATCCCATTCTGTTTTCCCCCCACCCCAAGGCCAGCGCGTGTACCCGGAAAGCGGCCCAGATCGTGGCGGAGGCAGCAGAACGGGCAGGCGCGCCCAAAGGGTCGGTGGCCTGCCTGAGCATCCCCTCCATGGCAGGCTGTCAGGAGCTGATGGGTGCGCCGGAGGTGCGGCTGATCCTGGCCACCGGCGGCCCCGCTATGGTGAGATCGGCCTATTCCTCCGGCAAACCTGCCATCGGCGTGGGCGCGGGCAACGGCCCGGCCTATATCCACCACAGCGCGGATATTGCCCAGGCCATGCAGTGCATCCTGCGGTCCAAGACCTTTGACAACGGCACCGTCTGTGCATCGGAACAGAGCATCATCGTGGAAAAGCCCCAGGAAGCCCGGGTGCGCGCCGAGGGCCAGCGGCAGGGGTTCTATTTTATGAACGAAGCCGAAGCGGGAAAACTGGGCAAGCTCCTGTTCCGTCCCAACGGCACTCTGAACCCGGAGATCGTGGGCAAAAGCGCCCAGCGTCTGGCGGAACTGGCAGGCTTCCCCGTGCCCTGCGGAACCAAAGTCCTGGTGGCCCGGGAGCAGGAGGCCGGTCCTTCCCGGCCCTACTCCATGGAAAAGCTCTGCCCCGTGCTGGCTTTTTACGTCATGGACAGCGAGGACGCGGTGCTGAAAAAGTGTATTGAAATTCTGGATCACGAGGGCAGCGGTCACACCTTCGCCATGCACGCCTCCGACGAAGCGGTCATCCGGCGGTTCGCGGCAAAGATCCCGGTGTCCCGCTTCCTAGTGAACACCCCGGCGGCGCTGGGCGGTATCGGGGCGTCCACAGGCCTGTTCCCGGCGCTGACCCTTGGCTGCGGCGCGGTAGGCGGCAGCAGCTCGTCCAACAATATTTCCCCGTTGGACCTCATCAACATCCGCCGGGTAGCCTGGGGCATGGAGACCCAGAAAACCACCGCGCCTGCGGCCACGGTGAGCGCGGAGCTTATCGAAATGCTGACCCAAAAGATCATGGAGCGGCTGGGATAGAACGGAAAATTGTAATTTATACAAAACGCCACAGTAGGGCGGAGGCATGCCTCCGCCGGCAGACTGTCGAAAAACCATGTCATTGCGAGCCAGTGCGCACACTGGCGTGGCAATCTCCTGAATTTTCGAACAATTCTCTACTAAAATTGAGGGATTTTACTTCTTTTGGGGGATCGCCACACCAGCCTGCGGGCTGGTTCGCGATGACATCTAATTTTAGGGACTTTTTTGACACGCTGGGGCGGAGGCATGCCTCCGCCGGGCAGTTGCAACAACTGAGCATTTTCAATAGAAGTATCGGGAACCTTTCGCGTAAAAAACGAAAGCGCTCAATTGCGTAAGTGCCCGGCAGGGGCATGCCCCTGCCCTACAGGGAATGGTACGTGAAACGATCATTTACAGCCACAAAGGAGGACGAATATGGAGCAGCTGGAATTACATGCGCTGGTGGAGACGGTGGTCGGCCGCCTGTTTGTGGAACTGGAAGCCTCCGGGCGGCATGTGCATGTGACCAGGGAGCAGGCCCTGGAATTGTTCGGTCACCCGCTGACCCCCCAGCGCCCACTGTCCCAGCCGGGACAGTATCTTGCCAACGAACGGGTCACCGTTGTGGGCCCCAAGGGGGAATTTCGGAACGTAGCGGTGCTTGGCCCGGAACGGAAGGAGGGCCAGGTGGAGATCTCTCTGACCGATGCCCGGACATTGGGCATTGACGCCCCCATCCGCCTGTCCGGGGATGTGAAGGACAGTCCCGGGGCCGTGCTGGTCGGTGAGCGGGGCAGAGTCACACTGCGGCAGGGCGTCATTGCGGCCAAGCGGCATATCCACCTGACCCCGGAGGATGCCGCCCGGTTCGGCGTCCGGGACAAGCAGAATGTGAAACTGCAAACCTATACCTCCCGGCCCGTGATCTTCGAGGATGTGGCGGTCCGGGTCAGCCCCGAGTTTGCGTCCTATGTCCACCTGGACTATGACGAAGCCAATGCCTGCGGTTTCCGCAAGGGAGACCTGGGGAGGATCCTCCCATGACCCGGGCGCTGCTCATCGGCAGAGAACCGGGGCTGGAGCTGGGCTACAGCTATGTGACAGAGCCGCCCTATGACGCGGTGATGATCGGCTCGCTGACCCTGTCGGAGCTGGTTCGGTTCCGGGAGGAACGGGTGCTGACGGCACTGGCGGAGGGAAAACCGGTATACCTTTACACCCCGGGACTGCCGGAAGCTCCCAAAAACCGTGCCCTGGCGGGCAGCCTGACGGCAGCCCAGCGGGAACTGAAAAACTGGGGCGTATTGTTCACCGACGGCGGACGGAAAAAGCTGATAACGGCGGAAGAAGCCCGCGCTCTGCGGGCCTCCGGCCGTCAGCCCAGTCCCGGCGCGGTACTCACGCCCCTGGCGAAGGAAATTATGGAGGGAACGAAATGAAGGTCGGAAGAGTGATCGGATCGATTTGGGCCACCCGGAAAGCGGCCTGCCTGCAAGGCCAGACGTTTCTTGTGGTGGAGTCAGACGGTGACCGGATCGTGGCGGCGGATCAGGTAGGAGCCGGGGAAGGGGACCGTGTACTGCTGGCAACGGGAACGGTAGCTTCCCGCTACTGCATGGACGCCCCGGTGGACGCCGCCGTTGTGGCGATCGTGGATGAAAAGTAGAGTGTAGTTTCTAAGAACGCCCCTGTAGGGCGGAGGCATGCCTTCGCCGGGCAGTTGCAATGACTGGACGTTTTCGAGAGAAGCATCGGGGAACCTTCCTGGAAAAACGAAATTTCTCAGTTGCTTAGGCGCCCGGCGGGGGGGTATGCCCCGCCCTACAGTTCGTACTGTCGTAAGCGATCATTTACATCCGAAAGAGGTGACAAACCATGTCTTTTCATGAAATATTAATCGCCATTATGGCGGGCTTTGCCGTTCTGGGCGCGGTTGACCGGATTTTCGGCAACCGCTGGGGCCTGGGCAAGGAGTTTGAAGAGGGCATCCTGTCCATGGGTTCCCTGGCGCTGGCCATGGTGGGAATCGTGTCCCTGGCTCCGGTGCTGGCGGCAGTTTTGAAGCCCGTTGTGGTGCCGATCTATTCGTTTTTGGGCGCAGACCCGGCCATGTTTGCCGGAACCATCCTGGCCTGTGATATGGGCGGCGGGGCTCTGGCAGAACAGATGACCTCCGATCCCCAGGCGGCTATGCTGGGCGGCGTCCTCACCGGCTCCATGCTGGGAGCCACCATCGTGTTTACCATCCCCGTGGCCATGGGCATTCTGCGGGAATCCGACCGGCCTGCCATGGCCAAGGGCATTTTGTGCGGCATCGTGACCATTCCCATCGGTGTCTTCGCGGGAGGTCTGGCGGCGGGTTTCCCAATGGGAATGGTGCTGCGCAATCTCATTCCCATCGTGCTCATTGCCGTGCTTATCGTTCTGGGCCTGTGGCGGGCAGAGCGGGCCATGGTTCGGGGCTTTGAAATCTTCGGCAAATTCGTGGTCATCGTGGTCACCGTGGGTCTGGCGGCAGCCATTGTGGAAGCTCTGACCGGCTATGCCATCCTCCCCGGTATGGCCCCAATTTCCGAAGGATTTGAAACGGTGGGCACCATCGCCATTGTCCTGGCGGGCGCGTTCCCGCTGGTGTTCGTCATCACCAAGCTGCTGCGCAGGCCCCTGATGGCGGTGGGGAAATATCTGGGCATCAACGACGCGGCAGCGGCGGGCCTGATTGCCAGCCTTGCCAATTCCATTGCCACCTTCGGCATGGTGAAGGATATGAATGAACGGGGCAAGGTCATCAACATCGCGTTCGCGGTGTCCGCGGCCTTTGTCTTCGGCGACCATCTGGGCTTCACGGCAGGCTTTGCCCCGGAAATGATCGGCCCCATGATCGTAGGAAAGCTGGTGGGCGGCGTCAGCGCCGTGGCAGTCGCCATGTGGCTGACCCGGAAGGAAGAAAAATTGTAGTTTATGTTAGAACGCACCCTGTAGGGCGGAGGCATGCCTCCGCCGGGCAGTTGCAATAACTGAGCGTTTTCAACAGAAGCATCAGGAAACCTTTCGCGCAAAAAACGAAAGCGCTCAATTGCGGAAGTGCCCGGCGGGGGCTTGTACGATAAACGATCATTTATCTGGGGATTGGGTGTTGACAAAACCCTCGGTTTCAGGCTATAATGTCAAGGATATCCAAACAAAAGCTGTGAAGAGAAGAGTACTCCGTCCGAAAACGGTCAGAGAGCCCTGTCAGGTGAGAGTGGGCACGGAAGGAAGCGGAGGAACATGGTCTCGGAGCTGAGCCGTCGATAGGTAGGCGGTTCCGGGTGCGCCCGTCATTGCGCACAAGAGGCAGGGCTTCCCCTGCGAATCAAGGTGGTACCGCGTCAATTTTTGTCGCCCTTGGGTCAGCCAGGGGCGATTTTTCATTTATAGGAGGATCTACATTATGTGCGACAAGTGCAAAGGTAATTATTACATTACCACCCCCATTTACTACCCTTCCGCCAAACTCCATATCGGCCACACCTACTGCACCGTGGCTACCGACGCCATGGCCCGCTATAAGCGGCTCCAGGGTTACAACGTCAAGTTCCTGACCGGCACCGACGAGCACGGCCAGAAGATCGAGGACAAGGCCAAGGAGGCCGGCGTTACCCCCAAGCAGTATGTGGACAACATCGTTGAGGGTGAGGGCGGCGTTCTGGACCTGTGGAAGCTGATGAACATTTCCTACGACCGCTTCATCCGCACCACCGACGACTACCATGTGGAAGCCATCCAGAAGATCTTCAAGAAGATGTACGACAAGGGCGACATCTATAAGGGCAGCTACAAGGGCAAATACTGCACCCCCTGCGAAAGTTTCTGGACCGAGAGCCAGCTGGTGGACGGCAAGTGCCCCGACTGCGGCCGGGAAGTCAAGGACGCCGAGGAGGAAGCATACTTCTTCCGGGCTTCCAAGTATGCCGACCGGGTCCGTGACCTGCTGCTGAACACCGATTTCCTGGAACCCAAGAGCCGTGTCAACGAGATGGTCAACAACTTCCTGGACTGCGAAGGCGGCCTGCAGGACCTGTGCGTCTCCCGGACCAGCTTCTCCTGGGGCGTGCCTGTGGACTTTGACCCGGGCCATGTGGTCTACGTGTGGCTGGATGCCCTGTTCAACTACATGACCGCCCTGGGCTTCGAAAACGACAAGTACAACGATGTGGACGCATTCTGGCCTGCGGATGTGCATTTCATCGGCAAGGAGATCGTCCGCTTCCACGCCATCTACTGGCCCGCATTCCTGATGAGCCTGGATCTGCCGTTGCCCAAGAAGGTCTACGGCCACGGCTGGCTGCTGCTGGACGGCGGCAAGATGTCCAAGTCCAAGGGCAATGTGGTGGATCCCTACATCCTGGCCCAGCGCTTTGGTGTGGACGCCCTGCGTTTCTTCCTGCTGCGTTCCTTCCCCTTCGGTTCCGACGGCAATTTCTCCAATGAACTGCTGATCAACACCATCAACATGGACCTGGCCAACGACCTGGGCAACCTGGTTTCCCGCACCGTCGCCATGGCCCAGAAGTACTTCGGCGAGAAGCTGCCCGCTGAGCAGCTGGCAGATGAAGAAAAGGATGCCGAGTTGGTGGCGATGGTCTCCGGCCTGCGGGATAAGTACGAGGAGCAGATGGAGAAGTATGCCTTCCAGAACGCTCTGGCAGACATCTTCAAGGTCATTTCCCGTGCCAACAAGTATATCGATGAGAACGCTCCCTGGGTCCTGGCAAAGAGCGAGGAAAACAAGCCCCGTCTGGCAAGAGTCCTCTACAATCTGCTGGAGACGGTCCGTATCTGTTCCGGCCTGCTGACGCCCTTCATGCCTGACACTTCTGCGGAGATCGCCAAGCGTCTGGGCGGCGCCAAGATGGACTGGGACAGCCTGAACGTCTTCGGCGTCCTGCCTGCCGACGTGGCAACCGTCGCCGGCCCCGCCCTGTTCCCCCGGATCGACATGGAGAAGGAACTGGCAGCCCTGGAAGAGCTGAACAAGCCCGCAAAGCCCGCCATTGAGATCGAGCCTTACAGCGAAGAGCCGGTGGATTTCGACACCTTCTGCAAGAACGACCTGCGGGCCGTGAAGGTCAAGGACTGCAAGAACGTGAAAAAGAGCGACAAGCTGCTGCAGTTCACCCTGGACGACGGCACCGGCACCGACCGCCAGATTCTCTCCGGCATTGCCAAGTTCTACAAGCCCGAGGATCTCATCGGCAAGACCCTGGTTGCCATCGTGAATCTGCCTCCCCGCAAGATGATGGGCCGGGAGAGCTGTGGTATGCTCCTCAGTGCCATCCACACCGAGAAGGGTGAGGAGAAGCTGAACCTGGTCATGATCGACGACGCCATCCCCGCCGGCGCAAAGCTGTGCTGATTTTGGCAGCGGAATAAAAAAGGTTCTTTAACCAATATTGGGGCCAGGCGCATCGCCTGACCCCAATATTTATTATAAACCCATAAAAACCTCAGACTGTCAAAAAACCTGTGGCTTTGATCGGCCACAGGTTTTGCTATGCTTCGAAGCGTAAAGGGCCGACACAAGGTCGGCCCCTACAGAATTCAGGTCAGATTACAGGGGTCACGCCGGAGAACGCATTGACCATATCGCTCATATAGAAGCTGGTGCTGGCTTCGCCGGTGGCGGCGTTCATGCCGCCCATGCCGCCTCGGCCGCCGCCCATCTGGCTGGGATTGAAGTCCTCGGGCATGGTCTCTCCCTCGGGCATGGTTTCGCCCTCAGGCATGGTGGGCATCTCGCCGTCAAAGCCCTCGGGAGGCGTCATGTTTTCCATGCCGCCCTCGCCGTCGGGACGCTGAGCGCCCTGACCGCGGCCGCCGCCCATCTGGCTGGGGTCGAAGTCCTCGGGCATGGTTTCGCCTTCGGGCAGTTCAGGCATTTCCCCTTCACCGAAGTCCGTCCGGGCGGCCTCGAAGGTTTCCATATCTTCGGGCATTTCTCCGTCGGGACGTGTACCCATGCCGTTGCGGCCGCCCATACCGCCGCCCATGCGCATATCGGTGCCGGTGTACTGCATCTGGACGCCGCCGTCGTAGGCGGTTACGGAGGTGTACACGCCGCCGGTTTCCTCACCGGTGACCGTGCCGTCCATGTAGACCAGATAGGTATCGCCCTGGGCAAAGCCGGGGCAGGAGATCACCGCGCCCATGTACTGGCGGACGTTCTCCCCCAGAATCTCATCCTCACTGGGATCATAGGCAAATACCACGGTGCCGTCTTCCTTGGCAACCAGAATGGCGCTGCCGCTGGACTGCATTTCGGCAAACTGCAGGTTCATGGTCACCTGCTTGGAATCGCTTTCCGCCCAGTCCATGGTGGAACCCAGGGCAACCACGATGCCGCCGTTGACATAAGAGCCCATGTCAGAGTCCAGACCGGCGTCGGCAGCGGGGTTGGCCACGGCGACTACGGTGCCGCCGTTGATGACCAGATAGCCGTTGGAGTCGATGCCGTCGCCTTCCTCACCCAGGCCTGCGATGATGTGCAGATTGCCGCCGTTGATGGTGGTGACGGAAACGCCGTCTTCGTTGGTGTTGATGCCGTCGTTCTGAGAACGGATGGCGATGTCGCCGCCGTTGATGGTCAGGTGCAGCTCGGTGTCCAGACCCTCGTTGTCAGCGGTCAGATCCAGGGCGCCGGGGCCGTAGACGTTCAGAGACATGTAGGAGTAAATGGCGCCGTCCTGCTTCCACAGCTTCTTTTCGCCCTCTTTGTCCTTGTAGATCCGGGCAACGTAGGAGCCGGCCACGGTGTTCTCACCCTCCAGGATCAGGTTCGCACCGGTCTCAGAGGTGTCCACTTCGGAGGCGGCGGTGTCCGTGGACCAGCTGCCGTCGCACTCATAGGTGTTCAGGAATACAATTGCGGGAGCTACGGTGCAGGTGATATCCGCGCCGTCCAGGATCAGTTCCACAACCGCGTCGGGATCTTCATAGGCCTCGTCGCCCAGATCCACCCGGATCTGACCGGCGGACAGCTTGCCGCTGACCCGGTAGGCGCCGGGGGCGGTGATGTTCACCACGGTGTGGGCGGCAGCCTCGTCAGCGGTGTGCTTGTCCGCATCGGTGCCTTCCCCGTAAGGGTTGCCGCTGTCGTAAGTATCCCGGTCTTCGTAGTAGACGATATCGTTGGAGGTGTAAACGGTGTCGGTTTCCTCGCCGCCGTCCACGGTGATGCCGTCGTCGGACAGGACGATGGCGGTCTCGGAGTCAAAGCGGGAGACATATTCCGGAGCAATGGAAGTTTCCGCGGCCATAACGCCGGAGAACTCCGTTACCACCTCCTCGGTGGCGGCAGTGGTCTCCAGGGTGGTGACTTCGGTAACAGTGTTGGCTGCACATCCGGTAAGCATCAGCGCGGTGAGCAGCAGAGCGATCAGTTTTTTCATGGGTTGCCTTCTTTCATGGAATAGAGTAATTCAATTTTCTCTTTACGGGGACAGTATACACCATCTTCCTTAAGGGAGACTGAAAAAGGAGAAACTTAAGTTTATATAAGAACGGCACTGGTAGGGCGGAGGCTTGCCTCCGCCGGGCAGCTACAATGATTTCGTGCTTTCAATAAAAGGATTGGGTGACCTCTCTGGAAAAAACGGAAGTTCTCAGTTGTGAAAGTGCCCGGCGGTTCTCTGACTCCGCCCTGCAGTGGCAGGTACGTGAAAGGATAATTTATGGCAAAAAAGGGGAGCGGTTCGTCCGCTCCCCCTTTTTTACTTGCCTTATTCCAGCTCAAACGCGCCGGTATACAGCTGATAGTAGGTGCCCTTCTGGGCGATCAGATCGTCGTGGGTGCCGCGTTCGATGATGCGGCCGTGATCCAGCACCATGATGCAGTCGGAGTTCATGATGGTGCTCAGACGGTGGGCAATGACGAAGACCGTGCGGCCCTTCATCAGCGCGTCCATGCCATCCTGGACCAGCCGCTCGGTGCGGGTATCGATGGAGGAGGTAGCCTCGTCCAGGATCATAACGGGAGGATCGGCCACCGCCGCCCGGGCAATGGCGATGAGCTGCCGCTGACCCTGAGAAAGGCTTGCGCCGTTGCCGGTGAGGATGGTGTTGTAGCCCTGGGGAAGTCTCGTGATGAAGTCGTGGGCGTTTGCCAGTTTGGCGGCTTTGATGCACTCTTCGTCGGTGGCATCCAGCTTGCCGTAGCGGATGTTGTCCATGACGGTGCCGGTAAACAGGTTGGTCTCCTGCAGGACTACGCCCAGAGAGCGGCGCAGATCGGGCTTGGCGATCTTGTTGATGTTGATGTTGTCGTAGCGGATCTTGCCGTCAGCAATGTCGTAGAACCGGTTGATCAGGTTGGTGATGGTGGTCTTACCGGCGCCGGTGGCGCCCACGAAGGCGATCTTCTGACCGGGCTGGGCGTACAGGGTGATGTCGTGCAGAACGGTCTTCTCCGGCACATAGCCGAAGTCCACGTTGAACATGGTGATGTCGCCCTTCAGTTCGGTGTAGGTGGTGGTATCGTCCGCCTTGTGGTAATGCTTCCATGCCCAGTGGCCGGTGCGCTGGGGAGTCTCGGTGATGTTGCCGTTCTCGTCGATCTGTGCGTTGACCAGATGGACATAGCCCTCATCCTGTTCCGGCTCCTCGTCCATCAGCTCGAAGATCCGCTCCGCGCCGGCCAGAGCCATGACGATGGAGTTGATCTGCTGGGAGACCTGGTTGATGGGCTGGTTGAAGGAACGGGACAGAGTCAGGAAGGAGATCAGCTTGCCCACGGTCAGCAGAGAACCGCCGGAGCAGACAGCCAGCAGGCCGCCGACGATGGCGAGAATAGCGTACTGGATGTAGCCCAGATTGTTGTTCACAGGGCCCATAACGTTGGAGTAAGCGCCGGCCTGGAAGGCGTTTTCCCGCAGCTTGTCGTTCAGTTCATCGAACTGCTTCTTGCAGGCTTCCTCGTGGGTGAAGACCTTGACCACGCGCTGGCCGTTGATCATTTCCTCCACGAAGCCGTTGACCGCGCCCAGGGCGCGCTGCTGGCCGATGAAGAACTTGGCGGACTTGCCGGCCAGAGTCTTGGAGACCCAGATGATGCAGCTGACCGTGGCCAGCAGCACCAGCGTCAGGATGGGGGACGTGACCAGCATGGTGATGAACACCACCACCAGCGTGGCGATGGAGGAAATGCACTGGGGGATGGACTGGGAGATCATCTGGCGCAGGGTGTCGATGTCGCTGGTGTAGCGGCTCATAACGTCGCCTGCGGGATGGGTGTCGAAATAGCGGATGGGCAGGGTCTGCATGTGGGTGAACATTTCATCCCGGATGGTCTTCTGGGTGCCCTGACCCACCTTGACCATCAGGAAGTTGTACAGGAAGGAAGAAACCATGCCCACCAGGTAGATGCAGGCCATCATGCACAGGAACTTGACCAGAGGGGAATAGTCGGGATCGCTCTGGGCCAGCATGGGGGTGATGTAGCCGTCCACCAGCGTACCCAGGGAGGCGGAGCTGACAGCCTGAGCAATGGCGCTGAAGATGATGCACACGATGACGATGATCATGGTCACCTTGTATTTTGCCATATAGGAAAGCAGGCGGGAAATGGTCTGCTTGGGGTTCTTGGCCATACGGCCGTCACCGCGCATTTTTACAGGAGGCATTATTCCAGCCCTCCTTTCGTCTGAGATTCGTAGACCTCGCGGTAGATGAGGGAGGTCTTCAGCAGCTCGTCGTGTTTGCCCATGGCGGCGATGCGGCCGCCGTCCATGACCAGGATCAGGTCGCTGTCCTGCACGGAGGCAATTCGCTGGGCAATGATGATCTTGGTGGTGCCGGGGATCTCCTCAGCAAAGGCCCGGCGGATGGAAGCGTCGGTCTTGGTGTCCACGGCGGAGGTGGAGTCGTCCAGGATCAGGATCTGGGGCTTCTTCAGCAGAGCACGGGCGATGCACAGACGCTGCTTCTGACCGCCGGAAACGTTGGTGCCGCCCTGCTCGATGTGGGTATCGTACTTATCCGGGAAACCCTGGATAAATTCGTCGGCGCAGGCCAGACGGCAGGCGTGGATCAGTTCTTCGTCAGTGGCGTCGGGATTGCCCCAGCGCAGGTTTTCCTTGATGGTGCCGGAGAACAGTTCGTTCTTCTGCAAGACCATGGAGACGGAGTCCCGGAGGGCCTTGACGTCGTAGTCCCGGACATCCACGCCGCCGACGCGGACGGTACCCTCGGTGGTATCGTACAGGCGGGGGATCAGCTGTACCAGAGTGGATTTGCTGGAACCGGTGCCGCCCAGAATGCCCACGGTCATGCCGGAGTCGATGTGCAGGTCGATATTCTCCAAGGCGTTGCGGTCGGCGGCCTTGGAGTAGCGGAAGGATACGTTTTCAAAGTCGATGGAGCCGTCGGGAACGGTGGTGACGGGCACCTTGGGGTTGGCCAGCTCCGGCTCTTCGGTGAGGATCTCGGTGGTACGGCGCATGGGAGCACGGGCCATGGTGATCATGACGAAGACCATGCTGAGCATCATCAGGGAGCTGAGGATCTGGGTGGTGTAGGTGAACATGGAGGTCAACTGGCCGGTGGTCAAGCCCAGGGCGGCATTGTTGCCGGACTGGACCACCATGGTGGCACCCAGATAGGAGATGACGATGATGCAGGTGTAGACAGCCAGCTGCATCATGGGATTGTTAAAGGCCATGATACGCTCAGCCTTGCAGAAGTCCTTGTAGATGGAGCCGGAGATGTCGGTGAACTTCTCCACTTCCTTGTCCTCACGGACGTAGGATTTGACCACGCGGATGCCGTGGATGTTTTCCTGGACCACGTTGTTCAGCTTGTCATAGGTCTTGAAGACCCGGTCGAAGATGGAGTGGACGCTGGTCATCAGGATGACCAGACCGACTGCCAGCAGGGGCAGCACCACACAGTAGATCAGGCACAGCCGGGGGCTGACGGAGTAGGCATTGGTGGTGGCCAGGATCAGCATCATGGGACAGCGGATGGCCATACGGATCATCATCTGGAAGGTCATCTGGAGGTTGGCTACGTCGGAAGTCAGACGGGTGATGATGGATGCGGTGGAGAATTTGTCGATGTTGGCAAAGTCAAAGGTCTGCACCTTGTAGTACATGTCATGGCGTAGATTCCGGGCAAAGCCGGTGCCGGCCTTGGAGGCGAAGTATGCCGAAGCGATACCGAAGCCCAGAGACATCAGAGCGTACAGCACCAGGATCAGGCCGTATTGGATCACGGCGCCCATATCGCTGACCTGAACGCCCAGGTCCACGATGTTGGACAGGACCAGCGGGATCCGGGTCTCCATATAGACCTCGCCCACCATACACAGGGGACTCAGGATCGCTGGCCACTTGTATTCCCGGACGCACCGGGCAAGATGTTTTATCATTCTTTGATTACCTCCTTATGTTTTCGGCGGCAGGGATTGCCGCCCATATTGGTGATGGCCCGGTGGAGCAGGGATGCAAACTGTTCCCGTTCTTCCTCGGTGAAGTCCTCCACGATGCGCCGCTCATTGGTTTCAATGATACTGTGCATCATTTCCTGACATTCGTGTCCCTTAGGCAGAACGTAGATCCGCTTGCACCGGCGGTCGCCGGGGTCAGTGCGAAGTTCGATGAAGCCTTTCTGCTCCAGCCGTGACAAAAGACCCGAAACCGTAGGATGGCTCAGCTGGAATTCCGCCTCGATATCCCGTGGGCAGGGGGCCTGCTTTTGGTGGGCCAGAAAGACCATGATGTGCCCCTGGGCAGCGGTCAGCTCCATGGTTTCCAGCGCGTTGGTCATGGACTGGTCGGTGCACCAGTGCAGGATCCGGATCAAATGTCCGTAATGGTATCTCAGAAAGATCACCTCCCCAATAAAAATGTAGCGTGCTACCTAATATTCTAGCAGAGGACGCGCCGATATGCAAGGGGTTCGGAAAAAGTTTACAAATAAAGTTGAAGGCCCGGCAAAAGTATCGCCCGGCACAGACCGTGCATACTAATGTACGAGGTGAGAAGACGTGAAAGAAGACGAACAAAAGCCCATTCCCTGGGAGACCGTGGATCCCAAGCCCCCCGTGATCCAGTCCGGCCATATGGAAAGCCGGACGCGGAATGGAAGGTAGATTGTAGTTTGGCTTTGTACTGGCGCGGGAGCGCCCATGCCTTCCCCCGGGGGGAAGGTGGCAGCTCGAAGGGCTGACGGAAGAGGAACGGCGTGCGGTTTCAACACGGAGTAGGCCTAAAATATATGTATAATCGTAACGTTACTGCCCGCATTCCTCTTCAGTCAAAAATCAAAGATTTTTGACAGCTTCCCCCCGGGGGAAGCCATGGTGCCTGCGGCGCATAGTGTGATAAATTATCGTTTATCGCACCGAAAATGTTATGTAAACTATATTATAAAACAAACAGGGCCGGAACACCGGCCCTGATGTTTTGTTCAGTTTCAGCAATTAGCCGTTGGCGCGCATCTGAGCGAAGCACTCGCTGCAGAAAACGGGACGGTCGGACTTGGGCTGGAAGGGAACCTTTGCCTCGCCACCGCAACGAGCGCAGGTAGCGGTGAAGAACTCACGGGGGCCACGGGTAGCGTTCTTGCGAGCGTCACGGCAGGCCTTGCAGCGCTGGGGCTCGTTCTGGAAGCCGCGCTCTGCGTAGAATTCCTGCTCACCAGCGGTGAACACGAACTCGTTGCCGCACTCTTTGCACACTAAAGTCTTATCTTCGTACATTGGAAATACCTCTCTTCGGTTTGTTGTTGCCCCGTGAAATCCCAAGATAAATGTTATAACGCAGGGTCGGTTTATTCTGTGGCAACACTGCCACAAGTCGGATTATACACAAATGTGAACATTTTGTCAATGCTTTATGAAAAATTTTCCCCAGGTTTTTGGACATTTATGCAACTTTCCAAAAGGTGCTGGAAAAATTCTCCCGGGGCGGAAAAAACACCCCGGGAGACGGTATTTATATGGAAAATTGTGCCTGTCCCTCATAAGGGATATGCAGGTGGTCGTAGGCCAGCGCGGTGACGCACCGTCCCCGGGGCGTCCGGGTCAGGAAGCCCAGCTGCATCAGGTAAGGCTCGTATACGTCTTCCAGGGTCACGGCTTCCTCGCCGATGGTGGCGGCCAGGGTTTCCAGCCCCACCGGGCCGCCGGAATAGTTCTGGATGATGGCGGTAAGCATCCGCCGGTCGATGTTGTCCAGACCCAGATGATCCACTTCCAGACGGCGCAGGGCCAGGTCGGCGGCTTCCTTCGTGATGGTGCCGTCGCCCATGACCTCGGCGAAGTCCCGGACACGGCGCAGGAACCGGTTGGCGATTCGGGGCGTGCCCCGGCTGCGGGAAGCGATCTCCATAGCGCCCTCCGGGGCAATGGGCATCCCCAGAATGGTGGCGGAGCGGGTAACGATCTTGGCCAGCTCTTCCGGCGTATACAGTTCCAGCCGCAGGTTCACGCCGAACCGGTCCCGCAGGGGAGCGGACAGCTGACCCGCCCGGGTGGTGGCGCCCACCAGCGTAAACTTGGGCAGATCCAGCCGGATGGAGTTGGCGCTGGGGCCTTTGCCCACGATGATGTCGATGGCGAAGTCCTCCATGGCGGGGTACAGAATTTCCTCTACCACCCGGTTCAGCCGGTGGATCTCGTCGATAAACAGAATATCGCCGGGGTTCAGGTTGGTCAGCAGGGCCGCCAGGTCGCCGGGCTTTTCGATGGCGGGACCGGAGGTGACCCGGATGTTCACGCCCATCTCGTTGGCAATGACGCCTGCCAGGGTGGTCTTGCCCAGACCCGGAGGGCCGTAGAGCAAGGTATGATCCAGAGGCTCATTCCGGCGCCGCGCGGCTTCAATGTAAACAGACAGGTTGCTTTTTGCCTTCTCCTGGCCGGTATAATCGGACAGCAGCTTGGGCCGCAGGCCGATCTCTCCCGCGTCCTGGGGCGCGAAGGTGGGAGAAATGATGGGGGCATCTAATTCTTGGGAAAACTCAAGGCTCATAAAGACCTCCAGAAATTGAGTTGAAAGTTGAAAATTGAAAGTTGAAAATTGCGGTGTCTGCTTCGCAGACCATTTTCAATTATCAATTTTTCATAACCATGGCCCGCAGGGCGTAGCGCACCATTTCCTCGGTGCTTGCCGCGGGGTCTACACCCTTCAGGGCGGCGTTGATCTCGGCGGGGGAGTAGCCCAGCTCCTGCAGCGCCGCATGGGCCAGGGCGGCGTTGTTGCCGGTTTGCACAGGCGCAGCCACGGTGTTTCCTGCGGAGAAGTCCAGCTCCATGCCGCCTCCGCCGATCTTGTCCTTCAGCTCCAGGATGATGCGCTGGGCGATCTTCTTGCCGATGCCCTGGGCGGCGGTCAGCATTTTTTCGTCTCCGGTCATGACCGCCAGGGTAAAGTTCTGGGGACCGCCGGAGGACAGGATCGCCATAGCGGCCTTGGGGCCTACGCCGTTGACGGAAGTCAGCAGTTCATAGCAGCGCTGTTCCTCCCGGCTGGAAAACCCGTAAAGATCGTAAGCATCCTCCCGGATGGACTCGGTGATATAGAGCTTCGCCGTCTGGTTCAGCTTCAGCTGACCGGCGGTATAAGCGGTAATGCGGCAGCCGTAGCCCACGCCGCCGCAGTCGATGACCGCAAGGCCGGGCTCCAAAACGGCAACGGTGCCGGAAACATAGTATAGCATTTAGAAAACCTCCGAAAACGCATGTCATTGCGGGGAGGCCGAAGGCCGACGTGGCAATCCCCCGGCTTCAAGAAGGTGTCCGAATCTCCGAGGGGGCCACGCCAGTGGGCGCACTGGCTCGCAATGACAGCTTCTATTTTAAATTTGCGGCATTTGCCTGGGCCAGCAGAGACGTGCTGGAACGGGCGTGGCACAGGGCGATGGCGACGGCATCCGCCGCGTCATCGGGCTTGGGCATGGCGTTCAAATGCAGCAGGCGTTTGGTCATATCCTGCACTTGGTACTTGGTGGCGTTGCCGTAGCCCACCACAGCCTGCTTGACCTGCATGGGCTTGTATTCAAAGATGGGCACTCCCGCCTGCTGGATGGCCAGCAGGATCACGCCGCGGCTCTGGGCCACATTGATGCCGGTGGTAACGTTGTGGCCGAAGAACAGCTCTTCGATGGCCACCGCGTCCGGCTGGGCCACCCGCAGCAGCTCGGTCATATCATGGTAGATGACCTCTAACCGCCAGGTGAATTCCGTATTGGGCGGCGTGGTGATGGCGCCGCACTTGAGCAGACTGTACTGGCTGCGCTGGGCATCAATAAGGCCGAAGCCCGTGATGCCATAACCGGGGTCGATTCCCAAAATCCGCATTACAGGCCACCCCGGGCGATGTTGACGATCTGTGCGATGACCAGCAGGATAAACAGGACCAGTCCGACCCGTGCGCCCCATACCTGCCATGCCGGCCGGGGAACATAGCCCTCCTGCTCCTTTTCAACCGGTTCCTTCTCGTTGGTGTTTTCCATAAATCTCACCTCTTGCGACTATCATAGCACATTTGTTTCAAAATTCCTAGTGAGATTTTTTAAACTTATGCAGAGAAATTGCAGTTTATGTTAGAACGCCCCCGCCCTACAGGGGCTGGTACGATAATTTGCCATCCATTCCTTTTTGTCACCTTGCCCCGGATTTCAAACCGTGGTATAGTTAAATTAGAAACCCAATCCCGGAGGTGTGCATTATGAAGATCCAATTTATCGGCGCGACCCATGAGGTCACCGGCAGCTGTACGCTGCTGGAAGTGGGCGGACGCTATTACCTGGTGGACTGCGGTATGGAGCAGGGCGTGGACGTGTTCCAGAACATCCCCCTGCCTGTCCCAGCCAATGCCATCGAAGCCGTCTTCCTGACCCATGCCCATATCGACCATTCCGGTATGCTTCCCAAGCTCTGTAAGGACGGCTTCTCCGGCCCGATTTACGCCACGGAAGCCACCTGCGACCTGTGTAATATCATGCTCCGGGATTCCGCCCATATCCAGGAATCCGAAGCCCAGTGGCGCAGCCGCAAGGCTGAGCGCGCCGGAGAACCGCTGGTGGAGCCTACTTATACCATGAACGACGCCCTGGCGGCCATTAAGCTGCTTCGCCCCTGCCAGTATCAGGAGCCTTTGCAGGTGGCGGAGGGCATTGTCCTGCGGATGACGGATGTGGGCCACCTGCTGGGTTCCGCCGCCATTGAGCTGTGGCTGACGGAAGGGGAGGAAACCCGGAAGATCGTTTTCAGCGGCGACGTAGGCAACACCAACCAGCCCCTCCTGAACGACCCGAAACCCGTGGAGGAAGCGGATTATCTGGTCATCGAATCCACTTATGGCGACCGCCTCCACGAAAAGGCCCGGGGCGATGTGGTGATGGAGCTGGCGGAGTGCATCCAGCGGGCCTTTGACCGGGGCGGCAATCTGGTGATCCCCTCCTTTGCCGTAGGCCGTACCCAGGAAATGCTCTATGCCATCCGGGAGATCAAGCAGCGGGGCCTGGTGAAGGGCCACGACGGCTTCCCGGTGTATGTGGATTCTCCCCTGGCAGTGGAAGCCACCGGCATTTTCCTGCAATGCAGCTACGCCAACTTTGACGAGGAGACCCTTGCGGTGATCCGGCAGGGGGTCAATCCCATCTGGTCTGACGGCGTAACATTGTCCGTGACCTCCGAAGAATCCAAGCTTATCAACGCCGATACGCAGCCCAAGGTCATCCTGTCTGCCAGCGGCATGTGCGAAGCGGGCCGCATCCGGCACCATCTGAAGCACAACCTGTGGCGCAAAGAAAGCATCATTCTCTTTGTAGGCTACCAGGCGGAAGGTTCCCTGGGCCAGAAACTGCAAAGCGGGGCAAAAGCCGTAAAACTGTTTGGCGAAGACATCGCCGTCTGCGCGGAGATCGCCACGCTCCACGGCACCTCCGGACACGCGGACAGGGATGGCCTGCTGAACTGGCTGGGCGGCTTCCGGCAGAAGCCCAAGATGGTCTTCGTAAACCATGGCGACGACGCCAGCTGCCAAGCCTTCCGGGCAACCTTGGACAGCATGGGCTATTGCGCGGAAGCTCCCTACAGCGGCACGGAATACGACCTGCTGACGGGAAAGCTGACGGCATATACGGAAGGGGTAAAGATCGACCGGGAAGCATCCTTCAAGGGCAGCCAGCGGGCAAAACAGGTCTATGGCGAGCTGCTTGCCGCTGCGGAAGACCTGCTGGCGCTGGTCAAGACCCGCAAGGGCCGCACCAACAAGGACAACGCCAAATTGACCGCCCAGATCCGCAGCCTGATCGAGAAGTGGAAATAAGGAATTGCTTATCAGACTGGCTTTTCCACCGGGCCGTAGGGGAGGATTTTCAATCCTCCCTCAACACAGCGGCCAGGGCGCGGCAGCTTTCCTCCGGAAAGCAACAAGGTTATATAAAAGCAAACACGCAATTGCCGCTGGTGTTAGGGCGGATTAAAAATCCGCCCCCAGACTGTCGAAAAACCATGTCATTGCGAGCCAGTGCGCACACTACTCCGCGCTAAGAGCCGCCTTCGGCGGTTGCGCTATGTACGCGGCCTGCGGGCCGTGTGGCGTGGCAATCTCCTGAATTTTCGGACATTTCTCTAC
>JAXJGV010000027.1:0-30308 GCA_036300205.1 Oscillospiraceae bacterium | reverse complement strand
TACTTGCGAAGTTCTTCACCGACTGTTATACTGTTTTCCATAAGGCACACCTTTTTGGTCTTTGTGGTTGGTGGTTCTTCCTCATTGTACCATATTAGGTGTGTCTTTTGTTTATTTTTCAGATTTGCTCATTTAGAGTATGTTGATTATCTGAGTTTCATGAGAAGCAGAGATAGGGCAAACAAAACGAAGGATTGCTGGGATAATCAGGCGGTTCTTCTGCGGGATAAGCACCTGTTCTATAAGTACATGAAAGCGAATGGCCTCTCGGTCCCGGAGGTGTTTGCGGTAACAGAAAACGGAAGGCTGTTTAACAGCGAGTTTGAAGAGATCCCGATTGACAGTCTGTCCGAACAGAAGGATTACTTCGTTAAGGATCAGAAGGGCGAATGCGGCTCCTTTGTCGTCCATGTGAAGGATTTTGATGATTTCACGGCAAAATGGGAGCAGATACGGCAGCGCACCTGCATTTTCCAGAAAAGCATCAAACAGAGCAGGGAAATGGACGTTATCAACAGCGGCGCGATTAATACGCTCAGAATCGTTACCGTGAACAAGAACGGAAAGGTGTATGTCCTGAGTGCGATTTTGCGGGTGGGAACACAAAAGACCGGGAACGTCGATAACTGGGCAAAGGGCGGACTGGCAGTTGGGGTCCGTGACGATGGCTATCTGAAGCAGTTTGGATTTTATAAGCCCGGTTATGGACTGAAGACGGATGTCCATCCGGACAGCGGCGTGAAATTCTCTGAATTCAAAGTTCCGCAATGGGAGGAAGCGTGTGAGGCGGCAGTGCGTGCACACAGGACGCTGCACGGTATCGGTTCCATCGGCTGGGATATTGCCATTACCGATGACGGCCCCTGTTTCATTGAGGGAAACGATAACTGGGAGATTTCGCTGAATCAGGGTGCTGACAGGGGATTGAAAAAAGACTGGCTTGAAGCGACAGGAGAGTAGCGTATGCAGAGAACTGTAGGGTTTCCGATCAGCCACAAAGAGAATGAGAAAAGAAGGGCGGTCATTCCCGCGCATTTGGGGAGCATTGCGCATCCGGAGTCTCTTTTCTTTGAAAAGGGATATGGCGAAGTGCTCGGCATACCGGACTCCGAGTACGAAGCCTGCGGCTGCCATATGGTTTCCCCAGAGGAAGTTCTGACAAAGCAGATCATCTGTGATCCCAAGATCGGTGATGCGGACTATCTTTCCCGGCTTGCGGACCAGACGATATTTGGATGGGTCCATGCAACACAGAACCGGGATATTACCGACAAGCTGATCGATGGAAGATTGACCGCATATGCGTGGGAGAAGATGTTCTACAAAGGCAGGCACATCTTCTGGCGCAACAACGAGCTGGCAGGTGAGGCGGCTGTGATGCACGCTTTTCAGTGCTACGGTCGGATGCCTTATGAAACAAATGTTGCGGTCATTGGCCGTGGAAACACAGCCCGCGGCGCGATCAAGGTGCTGAATATGCTGGGTGCAAATGTGACCCAGTATGACCGGCGCACGGAGTCACTGCTCAGGGAGGAAATTGGCGCGTATGACGTCATTGTGAACTGCGTGCTGTGGGATATTATGCGGAAGGATCATATTATTTGCCGGGAAGACCTGAAACGGATGAAACGCGGTGCCATGATCGTCGATGTAAGCTGTGACCGGAACGGTGGAATTGAGACAAGTATTCCGACGACGATCGAACAACCTACCTATGAAGCAGAGGGTATTTTACATTATGTGGTGGATCATACCCCCTCTCTGTTCCATAAAACCTTTTCGGTGAATAACTCAAAAGTCATCTGCCCGTTCCTCAACGAGCTGATGACCGGGGAATGCGGAACCGTTTTGAACGATTGCCTGATCATGCGCGATGGCGTAATTGTTGACCAGGAGATCTCGAAATTCCAGAATCGATAGGACAAATTATCGGGTGCTGTAATCTTCACGAGTGCATTCAGTGCAGAGCAATCATTTCTTTGAGGGAAGAGTTTGGATATATGATGCCAGAGAGAGACAGCAAACGGAAAGGAATCAGGGGATTAGTACTGCCCCGCTAGACTATGAGAGCGTTTAGAATTGGTGTTATAGGCAGAACGGCCTATGGAACGAATCTCTGCGACGGACAGACAGTGAAAACGCAGGTCGTGGTGGAGGAACTGAAGATCAAGTATCCCAATGCGAAAATTGATATTGCGGATACATATCTCCTGATCCGCAAAAAGCGGCTCAGACTGCTGCTTGACATTATTAGATGCCTGATCCGGGATGATGTGCTTTTTGTTCTCCTGTCGTCCAATGGGCGCAGAGTGATTTTTCCAATCATTTCTCTGTTGAATGCGGTACTCAAAAAACCGATCATTCATGACTGCATAGGGGGGAAAATTGGAAAGGATGCACAGAATAATCCCAGACTCGCAAAGGAAATGAATGGCTTTACAGTGAACTATGTGGAGTCAAAATCGCTTGTAAAGGAATTGCAGGAAGCCGGCGTAACAAACGCGGAATACCTGCCGAATTTTAAGAGATTGTCCGTTCTGGATGAAAGCCAGATCAAAGTCGATCAGCAGACCATTCGGGTCTGTACGTTCAGCAGAGTATGCAAAGCGAAAGGAATAGCGGACGCGGTCAAGGCTGTTCGTGAGATCAACAGGGACAGACAGAACAACAAAATCTATCTGGATATATATGGCCCGGTCGAAAAGGAATATGAAGAAGAATTCCACGCCCTGCTGGAGTCCGCGCATGGAGAAGCGGTTTATAAAGGTGTAGCAAATCCGGCGGATTCGGTTCGTATTCTCAGAGAGTACTATCTGCTGCTGTTCCCCACAGTCTTTGAAGGGGAGGGTTTTCCCGGTACATTGATCGATGCATTTTCATCGGGATTACCGGTCATTGCGACAGACTGGCATCTGAATTCTGAGATCATTGAGCACGGACGGACGGGCTTCCTCTATTCCTGGAAAGAACCGGAAAAACTGGAGCAGTGGATGCGTTACGCAATGGAGCATCCGGAAGAAGTTCAGAAAATGCGGTCAAATTGCATCGAAGAAGTGAAGAAATATGATCCCGATCGAGTGATGGATATTATTGCAAAGAAAATAGATGCGGTATTGAAAAAATAGTACTTGTTCGGCAGGAGAAACAGATTTATGCATAAACATGAACCGGCAAATGCTGACAGAAAGAATGTGGCCATTCTTGTTTCGACCCTCAATAAAGGCGGGGCGGAACGGGTGGCGGCAAATATGTCCCTGGAATTCGCGAAACACTACAACGTGTTCCTGATCGTCCATGATGCGGGGGAGATCGCCTATCCGTACGCGGGACAGCTGATCGACCTGCGGCTGCCCCCCGCGAAGGGGCCGGTGGGAAAGGTGACGACGCTGATAAAACGGGTCCACCGGGTGAGAAAGATCAAAAAGCAGAATCATATTCAGTTTACGATCAGCCACCTGCCCATGTGCAACTATGTAAATATCTTCTCCCGATGTCAGGATAAGATCATCACCTATGTACATGTCATGGAAACGCCTGCGCGCGGCGTCAGGCTCCGGGAGCGGCTGGTTGCCGCGCTGTCGGACGTGATGGTTTGCGTTTCGGAGTGTGTCAGACTCAGTATGATCCGGGATTTTGGCATCCCGGAAGCAAAGCTGAAGACTATCTACAATTTCTGCGATATGACCGTGGAGCTGCCCCCGAAAGACAGCGGGCGGCCCGGTACTGAGATTGTCAGCATGGGACGATTTGTCAGTCAAAAAGGCCAGTGGCATCTGATCCGGGCCATGAAGAAGGTCTGTGAGCAGTACCCGGAAGCCCATCTGACGCTCCTTGGCGAGGGAGAATTGAGAGACGTGTTCGAGGGGCTGACAGCAAGGCTTGGCCTGGAGAACTCGATCTCTATGCCGGGGTATCTTCCAAATCCCCACGGTAAAATCGCGGAGGCGGACATTTACGCAAACCCGGCTGAGGCGGAGGGCCTGCCCATGGCGCTGATCGAAGCGGCAAACTGCGGCGTTGCCATTGTTTCGACGGACTGCGATGCCGGCTGCCGGGAGATACTGGCACCTTCCACACCGGTGGACTGGAAAACGTCAGAGGTGGAATTGGCGCAGTACGGCGTGTTGGTGCCCGTCTGCGGCGACTATGATATGGAACGCACGGAATTGTCCGAAAAAGAAGAAAAACTGGCGGACGGAATCATCCGGCTGATCGCGGATAAGGCGCTGGCGAAAAGCTATGCCGCCAAGGCGCTGGAACGGGCGGAGCAGTTCCGGGCGGAGCACATCATGGATGCGTGGACGGAATTGCTGCGGTAAAAGAGGAATGAATCTATGAAAGTTGGACTGCTAACAGTACATTGTTCCAAGAATCCGGGGGCATCTCTTCAGGCCCATGCACTGTCAAAAAAGCTCGCGGAGCTGGGTGGAGAAGTGGAAGTGATCAACTATTGTCCCCTCTGCTTTTTGGACCCGATGGACCCGGTAAAACGGAAAACCTGGCCCGTAAAAGAGAGAATCAAAGCGGCGATCATTGGCCGCGCCCAGCAGAAGCGATATGACCTGTTTCAGGAATTTAATCGGAAGTATCTTCCCGGAGTATCACCGAGATATGACACGCCTGAGGATTTGAAAGCGGCCGATAGGGACTATGATATCTATATTTGCGGAAGCGATCAGATTTGGAATCCTGGACATGTACAGTATGATTCCAGCTTTTTCTTTGACTATGTGCCGGAGGGAAAGGCTGTTCTGGCCTCTTATGCGGCAAGCATTGGACAGGACAGTTTGAGCCAGGAGGATCAGGAATGGCTCCGCAGGGGCATCTCGCACCTGGATGCTGTCAGCATCCGGGAAAAGGCAGGTGTGGAGCAGGCCCGGGAGCTGACGCGTTCAGAAGAAATCGTTCAGAGCATCGACCCGACGCTGCTGTATCCCGGCAGCTACTGGCGCAGCCTTGCCCAGCGGCCAGCGGAAAAACTGCCGGAGCGGTATATTCTGTACTATCCCATCCAGAATACGGGATTCAGCTTTGATGTGATCGCCAGAATGAAAAAGGAGACAGGGCTTCCCTGCGTTGCGCTGGACGGCGGCGTTAAGAGAAACCCCAATGCGGACATCCAGATCCGTGCCTACGGACCCTGTGAATTCCTGTGGCTGCTCGACCACGCGGACTATATTATTACCAATTCTTTCCATGGGACGGTATTGAGCCTTCTGCTGAAAAAGCAGGTCATTGTGTACCGCCATTCCACCAGAAACAGCCGGCTGGAAAACATTCTGGGCCTGTTAAACCTGAAGGAACTCCAGATTTCCAATGTGGAAGATGTGAATAAGCTGGACTGGAAACGGATCGCGGAAAAAGAAGGCAGGATCAACGAACTGCTGGGGGAGGAACGCCAACGCTCCGAGGCGTATCTGCGCCATGTTTTAGCACAGAGGACAGAGGGGACAGTCTATGGAGGGAAATAAGCTGGTTCGTAAGAAGTATGTCAATATAGAGCTGGCATTGCTGGTGCTTCTTGGAATCAGTCAGTATTTTGGAGTAACAGCCGCGAATTTGGGGCTCGTGTTTATCATGATATGCCTGTTTCCGCTGGTTCCCGGGCAGATGCAGGCGGAAGTATTATTGATCGCCATGCCCTTTTTTAATATGTTCTCCTATAAGTTGGGTTCAACCAGCCTGTTCTATCTCCTGATGATTCTGTATTGCGTACAGTATTTGCGGCGAAGACGGTTTCAGATGGGCAGGAATCAGTTTCTGATTTTTTTTGTCTGCTGCCTGCTGACCATCACGATGAACAATATGGAGATCTGGGTAAAGTGGGCGCTCCGTTTTTTCCTGATGGTTCTTTTTTTCAATGATGAAGCACTGAGCGACAGTCTCCAGGATACCGTCCAATACACATCGGTATCGGCCATCCTATCGTCAGCCATCGGATATATCATGCAGATCAATGGAAAATCCATCTATACCAGATCCTATGTGTATCTTCAGGGTGTCGGTTCCAGTACGCGGTTTGCCGGTTTGATTGGTGATTCCGTGTTCTATGGACAGTTTATTGCGGTGCTGATCGCGGCGAACCTGATGCTGGCGTATCAGGATAAGAGGTATGGCAGATTTGCACATATCGCCAGTGCGATCATGGCGGCCTTTGCTCTGCTGTCAATTTCAAAGACAGCCATATTGCTGATTGCGGTCGAACTGACCGGATATGTGGTGCTTTTGATCATCAGAAATGCGAAAAACAGAAAAAGCGTTATGAAGAGCGTCCTGCTGCTTATCGGTGTGTGGGCAGCGCTTGTACTTCTTTACTGGTATGTCATGACGCATTCAGATAATTTCCTTGTGAGAAGCTTTATGACCCGCTTTGCTGCAAATGATTTGTGGACCGGCCGTACGAGCATCGCTGAGACATATTTAAAGTGGATCGCTTCGGATTGGAAATGCTGGCTGGTTGGAATGAGATACAGCACGTACACCCGGGGAATCCAAAGCGGAAATCTTGTGATCAGAAGAGCGCACAATATTTTGATTGAAACCGCCTGCCTGTTTGGGGTCATCCCGACGATTGCCATACTGGTGGCACTGGTCTGCTATTTTTGCAGGCTGCAGTCCCGGTATCACGTATCGGTGATGGCGTATCTTCCGCTGATGATCTTGCTCGCCAGCGGTGTGTCTCTGCATGGACATTTTGAATGGCACTATTATTTTCTGTGCTCGATCGCGTTTGCCTGTGTGCATTTCAATATCAGAAAACGAAAGGAGCAGCTTTCCCATGAAAATAATGCAATATGTTAATCGTCTCCGGGGGGGGGGTACTAATCTTGTAAAGGCCCAAAAAAATGGCCTGAGAATTGGAAAAAATCTACATTGCGCTCCCAGTGTGTTCGTTGATCCTGCGCACTGTTTTCTGATTTCCATTGGCGATGACTGCACCCTGACAGCAAAGGTGCATATTCTGGCCCATGATGCTTCCACAAAAAAGCATCTGGGTTATACGAAGATCGGCAAGGTGGTCATTGGAAACAGAGTGTTCCTTGGCGTTGGCACCATCGTCCTGCCCGGAGCATCCATTGGTGATGACGTGATCGTTGGCGCCGGGTCAGTCGTGACCGGGAGCATACCACCTAGGGAAGTATGGGCCGGAAATCCGGCACGGAAAATATGCACGTTGGACGAGTATTTGGCAAAGCACGCCGACAAGCCGTGCTTTGGAAAGGAATACTGCCTGTCACCGCAGCTGTCGGAGGAGAAGAAACAGCAGATGCGGCAGGCGGTTGAAAATGGCATTGCGTACATCGTGTGATCAGAAATAAGAGGCAGTAACTATGGATAATATCTCTGTGATACAGAAACAGGAATGCTCAGGATGCGGAGCGTGTGCGCAGGTGTGCCCACGGTCCTGCATCCGGATGAAGCCTGACAAAGAAGGCTTCCTGTATCCTGATCTGGACAGCGAAGCGTGTATTCGCTGCGGAAAGTGTGTCCGGGTGTGTCCGGTAAAGAATGTCAATACCCACGCGGCACTGGAATCCTGCGCGGCGGTCAACCAGAATGCGGAGATGCTGAAAAACAGTTCCTCCGGCGCCATCTTCCCATTGCTGGCACAGACATGGATTCGGGAAGGCGGATATGTCTGCGGGGCGGAAATGATGGAGGATCTGACCGTAAAGCACACCGTCACCAACACCCTCGACGGGCTGAAGAGGATGCAGGGTTCAAAATATGTCCAGAGCGATGCCTCAGGTGTGTATGGGGAAATGAAAGATCTTCTGGATGCAGGGAAAAAGGTGATGTTTGTCGGAACACCCTGCCAGGCATCGGCAGTGAGAAACCTGTTTGCCCGAAATTTGGAGCAGATGCTTCTGGTGGATCTCATCTGTCATGGTGTGCCCAGCCAGGAATTCTTCCGGCGGCATGTGAACAGGACCTATCCAAACCGCATAGGGAAGGTATCCTTCAGGGACAAGACCCCCTGTGAGTCCAGCTGCTACCGTCTTACGGTGAGGTCCGCGGCTTCCACCCGGCATATCCAGCCGAACCGTGATGCGTATTACAATCTGTTCCTGAAATCAGCCAGCTCCCGGGAAAGCTGCTATGGGTGCAGGTATGCCCAGGCAGAGAGAGCGGGCGATATTACCATTGGAGACTGTAACACCCGAGGTACGTATTCCTGTTTCCCATACGCTGCCGAAGTCAGCACAGTCCTTCTTTCGACACCGACCGGACAACGCTTCTGGGATAAGGTAAAGTCGGAGGCCTTGTACTGTGAACTGGATCTCCCGGCAGAAGTGAAACGAAATCACCAGCTGCGGGAACCCCCCAAACGTCCTGAGATCCGGGACGCAGTATATCTGGACTTTCAGAACCTTCCGAAGAAAGCGTTTGAAAAGAAGTACACCTATCGGCTGCCGCTGGCTCAGACGGTAAAGCGGACGGTGAAAAATATGGTTCCCTTGAAGGTAAAGGGGAACATGAAAAAACTGTGTTCGGCAATTCGGAAAGGATAAACAAAGGGAGAATTTTCTTTGGGCAATATAAACAGTAAAAAAACAAGCAAGGAACTATTCAAAAATACCGGGATCATTGCCATCGGGCAAATGAGTACCAAGCTGGTCACATTCTTACTGCTTCCGTTGTATACCACGCTTCTGACAACGGAGGAATACGGAACGGTTGACCTGCTGACGACGTATTCTACGGTATTGACAATCATCGTCGGTCTGCAAATGAACCTTGCGATCTTCCGGTATCTGGTGACAAACCGGGATGATGAGGCAAACATCAGGCAGATTTGTTCATCGGTGGTATTCGCTTCGGCGGCTGCCTTTGCGGTATACACGGTGCTGTTCTGCCTGATTCAACCGCTGCTGGCGGTTCCTTACAGCTGGTATCTGCTGTTCCATGTTGGCGCGGCGATTTTCCTGAATACGATCGGAAGCATTTCCAGGGGGCTTGGAAAAAATGCGTATTACGCTCTTGGCAATTTCCTGGCCAGTTCCATAACCATCATCCTGAACATTCTGTTTATCGCGGTTCTGCGGCTGGACCTGAAGTATATGCTGTTTGCATATATTGCAGGCCCGATCCTCGGCGGCATCATCGTTTTTCTGAAATGCAGAATGTGGAAGCTTTTGTCCTTCAGAAGCGTTGACAGGCAAAGGATCCGGCAGATCCTGGACTATGCACTGCCTTTAGTGCCGAATGAACTGTCATGGTCTGTGATACATGCGTCGGATCGGGTGATCGTTTCGCGTGTTCTGTCCGTTGCTGTAAACGGACTGATTGCAGTCTCGGCAAAAATCTCGTCTATTTACACGACCGTATTTTATATCTTCAATGCATCCTGGAGCGAACAGGTTGTTCTGCATTATAAGGATGAAGGAGGAAAAGAATATATCGGCGAGATGTTTGATAAGATGGTCAGCCTGTTCGCCTGCCTTGCTATCGGCATCGTCGCATGTATGCCCTTTGTATTCCAGTTCCTCGTCGGTTCTGAATTTTCTGAAGCCTATGGCCTGATACCACTGTATCTTCTTGCGGTGTTCTTTAATGTGGTGATCGGACTGATCAGCCCGATCTATCTGGTACACAACGAAACGAAGAAGGTGGCTGCGTCTACGATGGTTGCTGCGTTTGTCAATATATTCGTGGATCTGGCCCTGATCCGGGTCATCGGCATGTATGCAGCACCCCTTTCTTCTGTGTGCGGCTATATGACCATCAGCTTCTGGCGGCTGTGGGATGTGAACAAGAGGTATTGTAAGATCCAAATGCCAATGAAGAAGGTCATTGCTTTGATAATTCTCTTTGCCATTGCTACGGCTGCCTTTTATTGCGGGCGATGGCCCTTGCAGGTGCTGAGCCTTATTGTCGTGGCAGCGTCGGCAGTTAAAATCAATTTCGGTTTTTTGAAGCAGTTTATAGAGATTTTTATAAAAAGGGAAAAATAATACGAACGGCAGGCCCATTTGAGCCTGCCGTTCCTGCGATTGCTGCTGTTTTAAGAATTCAAAAGGCTCCGGTATTCGGTCTCGGTCAGCTTCCCGAGGGCGAAGAATACATCAACCTTGCGGATCAGGTCGGCAGTTAAGCCGTCCCGGGATATCAGTTTCTTCAAAGTATTGTACAGCATTGTCATACCTCCAGTTCTGCGAGTGCGGCTGCATATTCGGAATTCACATAGGCAAGCGCGGCCTCGTATTCAGTGCCCGTTATGCGATCGTTCATGTCATAGATAAATTTCCGATCATCTCCCTGGGCAGCTTTGATATACTCCACGAAGTTCTCCAGGGAGCAGGCATAGTCGAAATTGACTTTCGGTTCCACACCGTTCCCGCTGGAAAATGTGATGCCTGTGCCTCCGTAATAGGTGCGAAGATCGAACAGGGCCTTGACCTGTTCGGCATCCAAAATCGTTTCTACAGGCGCTTCCAAAGCCTGCTCCGAAACGGTTTTTGTGGGATCGAGTGTTTCGGGATAGTTTCGTATCAGTTTTCCGGTTCCGTCCGCGTACACATACAACTCGTCCCGGATACCGCTTGCTCCGCTCATGGTAAATGGGATGGCAGTTGTCTGACTTTGCGCATCATCCGCGCTTGTGACGGTGATGGAGCAGTTTTCTACGCGCTTGATCTCCTGCGGATAATCAGAAGACGGGGACGGTTTGCCACCAGTGTATGGTTCATAACACGTAGGCGCGACATTCGAATTGACCAGCATCAGGTCAAACTCCACGTCTACAGACTTGTCGATTAAGCTGCCTGTAAGATACAGAACAGTACCAACAAAACCAGTCTCGATCTCGATGTCGGTCAGGCAGGTGATATATGCGGACTTATCCCCGTCCTTTCCGTAAATCCGAGGATATGTATCGGTTGTGCTGTGCCTGGCGTTCAACTGATGCAGCCGATATGTTCCCGGCCCCAGTGTGACAGGCTTCATGCCAAGGGAGGACAAGGTCACACGCGGATAGGCCTGTGTTACGATACCATTGGCGGAAAAATGACCGTTGTTGACAGACCAGTTCAGGCCGCTTAAAACCGCAGAGCCGCTGCCGCTGCAATCCATTAGCTGATACCCTTTCGTCTGCACTTGCTCGCAATTACCTCCGATCACCAGATCCCGCATCGGCCCATTATCGGAGTCAGTAACGGATACCGCACCCAGATTGCTGGTGTAGAACTTTTTGACGCTGTTATTGATTGCTTCAGCTTGCCTGGCAGCATCGGCTTTGAGATACGCAATATCCGGGGCGACGGTATCCACCACAGCCTGTGCCGCTGCCGCGGCAGCGTTTGCCGTTTCCGCTGCGGCAAGGGCGGCGGAATTATCTCCTGCCGGGCCCTGCGGTCCGCGTTCTCCCTGCGGCCCCTGTGGGCCAGCTTCGCCCTGAATGCCTTGGGGGCCGGTTTCGCCTTGGGGGCCGGTCAGCGCCGCCAGCTGCTCCGGGGTAAAGTCCTCATAGGTAAATGGATCGCCCGTCGGGCCGTCAAATTCGCCGCTGTCCTTTGCTGTTTTCAGCTGCTCTTCCAGCTTGCTGTTCAGCCACCGCAGGCGGATATAATCCTGTGCCATCTGATCGCAGCCCAGGGGATTTTCCTTCACGGTGACGGTGAAGGGGAACGTAGTCAGCTGGTCAAGGGCTTCGTTGTTGATGACGATGGCGGCCCGCACGTCTCCCGGCGTTGTGAGCATCTGGGGCGCGAGGAGGAATTCCACCCGGTTTCTGCAGACGCGAACTGCGGGCGTATCATCCTCAAGCAGATTGTACAGCCCCTTGGTGCCGCCGGGCTGGCGGTACATCACCGCGACTTCCATGTTCGCCGCAGGCCGCCAGGGCCGCCCGCCTGCCAGCAAGGTGACGGAGGCCCAGCGGGTGTTGCAGTCTCCCTGCGTTGCGTACACCCACGGGCCGTAAGTGTTCCGGACGGTCATATCGACCGTAATGTTTGTGAATGCTCTCAAGCGCATCACTCCTTTCGGTGCACACCATAGCACAGGAAGGCGTGGCTTGTCCCGCGGACGGCGTTCTGCATTTTTCGAGCGCAACAGTTTGGTGTTATTCCGAAATGTGATAAAAATGCGACAATCCCGCAAGTAATCCTCCCTGAAATTGGGTATGCTGGTGTTACCAGACCAATTCAGGGAGGATTTTCTATGCACAGGATCGTTGTGCAAAACGCCACGTATCAAATTCAGCGTGTTTTTGTCGGAACCAAGCCTGCCTGATCCCTGCACCGGGGTGCGCATCCGCTGCGCCGACCTGTGTGAGATCGTCCGGCAGGATCTGAACCATTTCGTCGCGCTTCCCGATGAGCAGATTGACGATATGGTGAAGGCCATCGTGGAGCGGGAAGCCTCCGCATCCAAGGCTGCGGAAAGGAAAGCACAAAAAGACAGGGCCGAAGCCTGGCTGAAGGTCATCGACAAGATGGTGACGAAGCTCGATATGGACAACGCCGAGGTCATTGTCGAGCAGCATATCTACTACACCTAATGGTCACCGTAGCTCCCATCCGTTTCGCACAGGATCTCGTACAGTTTCTTCAGCTCGTCGCAGCCGCATTCGTAGTTATAGACAGAAGAACGGCCGCTTTCAAAAATCAGCTGGCCATAGCTTTTCGGATCACCTTTACGCCGGAGTTCGGCGCCTTTCTCCGAAAGGTCGAACTCTGTGTAATCGTGCTCCGCGCGTCTGCGTCAAAGCTACGGCAGGCGGTCCTTGAATTGCAGGAAAACCTTCGGTGGAACATCTCGCGGGCGGGCGTCGGCGAAGGTTCCATAGTCCATAAATCTCATATCTGTGACGCCTTCTTTAGACGTTGTAAAACTCCTTGTACCACCGGGCAAAACTGCGGAGGCCGGTGCGCAGGGGCGTGGCGGGCTTGAAGCCGAAGTCCCGTTCCAGCGCGGAGGTGTCGGCATAGGTCACGGGCACGTCGCCGGGCTGCATGGGCACCAATTCTTTGTGGGCTTCGAAGTCATAATCCGCGGGCAGCACCCCGGCGGAGATCAGCTCCTGCTGCAAAATGTCCACGAAATCCAGCAGATTTTCGGGGTTCTGGTTGCCGATGTTGTACACCGCATAGGGCGGGATGGGCAGGCCGTCTTCGCCGTTTTTCTTTTCCGGCGCGCCCTGCATGACCCGAACCACGCCCTCCACGATGTCGTCGATGTAGGTAAAGTCCCGGCGGCAGTTGCCGTAGTTGAAGATCTGGATGGTCTCCCCTTTTAGCAGCTTATTCGTAAAGCCAAAGTAGGCCATGTCCGGCCGTCCGGCGGGGCCGTAGACGGTGAAGAACCGAAGACCTGTGGAGGGGATGTTGTAGAGCTTACTGTAGGCGTGGGCCATCAGTTCGTTAGACTTTTTCGTGGCGGCGTAAAGGGACACGGGATTGTCCACCTTGTCCTCAGTGGAATAGGGCACCTTCTTGTTGGTGCCGTAGACGCTGGACGAGGACGCGTATACCAAATGCTCCACGGGATTATGGCGGCAGGCTTCCAGAATGTTGTAGAAGCCGATGAGGTTGCTCTGGATGTAGGCATCGGGGTTGGTGATGGAGTAGCGCACTCCCACCTGTGCTGCCAGATTCACCACAATTTCCGGGTGAAATTCGGTGAAAATGCTGTCAACGGCCTCCCGGTCGGCGATATCGCCCTTGATAAACGTCCAGGAGGATTCCGGGTGCTTCGCGGCGCAGGTTTCAATCTGTGCCAGCCGCCAATCCTTGATGGACACATCGTAGTAATCGTTCAGGTTGTCGATGCCTACAATTTTCACCGGGGACACGGTTTCCAGCAGCTTCAGCACCAGATTGGAGCCGATGAATCCCGCCGCCCCGGTAACAAAAACGGTTTTGTTCTTCAATTCGATTCTTTCCAGAGCGTTCTCCTCAATCACGCTTGAAAATATCCCGTGTATAGACCTTTTCCTGCACATCGTCCAAACAGGAATCATAGCGGTTGGCGATGATGCAGCCGGACTGCTTCTTGAACTTTTCCAGATTATTCACGACCTTACTTCCGAAGAAGGTCTCGCCGTCCTTTAGCGTCGGTTCGTAGATAATAACCGTGGCACCTTTGGCCTTGATGCGCTTCATGACGCCCTGAATGGCGGACTGGCGGAAGTTGTCGGAGTTTGCCTTCATGGTCAGGCGGTACACGCCCACCACCACTTCCTTCTCCTTGGCCCGGTTCCAGGATTCGCTGTTTTCGTAGGCTCCGGCGATTTCCAGCACCTGATCGGCAATGAAGTCCTTCCGGGTGCGGTTAGACTCCACGATGGCGGTCATCATATTCTGAGGCACCTGGTCGAAGTTAGCAAGCAATTGCTTGGTGTCCTTGGGCAGGCAGTAGCCGCCGTAGCCGAAGGAGGGGTTATTGTAGTGGCTGCCGATGCGGGGGTCCAGGCACACGCCGTCAATGATGTCTTTCGTGCACAGGCCCTTGGTTTCGGCATAGGTGTCCAGCTCGTTAAAGTAGCTGACCCGCAGGGCAAGATAGGTATTGGCGAACAGCTTTACAGCCTCCGCTTCCGTAAAGCCCATGAACAGAGTGGGGATGTCCTCCTTGATGGCCCCCTGCTGGAGAAGGGCGGCGAACAATTCTGCCTTTTCCCTCGTGGTCTCGTCACAGGAGACAATGATGCGGGAGGGATACAGGTTATCGTACAGGGCCTTGCTCTCCCGCAGGAATTCGGGGCTGAAAATGATGTTGCCGGTATGGTATTTTTCCCGGACGGAAGCGGTATAGCCCACGGGGATGGTGGACTTGATGACCATGATGGCGCTGGGGTTGACCTTGAGAACCAGCTCGATGACCGCCTCCACAGCAGAGGTGTCGAAGTAATTCTTCTTACTGTCGTAGTTGGTGGGAGCGGCGATTACCACGAAATCCGCGTCCCGGTAGGCGCTCTCGCCGTCCAGGGTTGCGGTCAGATCCAGCTCTTTTTCCGCCAGATATTTTTCAATGTACTCGTCCTGAATGGGGGACTTGCGGTTGTTGATCAGCTCCACCTTTTCCGGGATGATGTCCACAGCGGTGACGTGGTTGTGTTGGGCCAGCAATGTGGCAATGGACAGGCCCACGTAGCCCGTACCCGCCACGGCAATATTGCAGGGCTTCACGGCAGGCTTTTCAGATGCTTTGGTTTCCTCCACGTAGAGGTCAGTGACCTCAAAATCCAGCGCCTCAGCCAGCGCTTCCAGCTGCTCAATGGAGGGCCTGAAGGCGCACTTTTCCATCTGGCCGATCATGGAGCGGTTGATATCGGTTTTCTCGGCCAGCTCGATCTGAGTCAGCCCCTGGGCCTTCCGTCTTGTTTTCACGGTCTCGGCTAACCGTTCGAAGGACAGTTTCTTCATATATCGTACCCTTTCTTGAAATGATATTATTTATATCATTTTGCGTTTCGTTTCTAAATAGGATTCCTAAATTTCTGGCTCAATTTTATCATAATATGCCAGGAAATGCAACATAAAATCCAGCATAGAAGTCAATTCTTTTTTTAATTTCTGAAACGATACGGCAGAAATGATATTATTCCTATCATATTGGGACGACGCCCATTTCCCCGCAGTTACCACGTTATACTGTCTCCCCTTGGCTACAGCCCGTACTGCCCGGATGAGGGGGATATCATTTGACTAGCAAACAAACACTACAATGGTAAACGATCCTGGATTGTTCCAATTCATTACATTCTCTGCATGGGAGATAATCCTTTTAAATTTACCCGCGTTCTCTGTGCGTTTTGTGATTGGTGCCGAATTGCGCTGAAAAATGCGACGATCCCGCAAGGTTTCCTCCCTGAAATTGGGCATACTGGTGTTACCAGACCAATTCAGGGAGGAATTTCTATGCACCAGATCGTCATGCAGAACGCCACATATCAAATTCAGCGTGTTTTTGTCGGAACCAAGCCTGTCTCCGAGCTTATTCAGGAGCGGGTCTGCTCCGCACCCCAAAACTTCCCTTTGACAAACGCGGCAGAAGCGCCCTATAATAAGGATGAGCGTACCGTTGTCCGGAGGTACAATGGTTAATCAAACTACTTTTTCTCCTTATTCCGAATTCGTTAAAGCCCGCTGCGCCTTCGCGTTTGCCTACTACCGGCTGTCCCGGGAAGAAGCCCAGCGGGGGGGAGTCCGCCAGTATTACCAACCAGAAAAAGCTGGTGGAGGACTACTGCAAACAGCATGATATCGTGATCGTCCGGGCCTTTGTTGATGACGGCTGGTCCGGCGGCAACTTTGAGCGGCCCGGCTTTCAGGATATGATGCGTGCCCTTCAGACCGGAGCTGCCAACATGGTCATCACCAAGGATCTGTCCCGGCTGGGTCGTGATATGCGGGAAGCCAGCTACTACGCCGAACAGTTCTTCCCGGAACACCAGATCCACTATATCGCCATCGCCGACAACTTTGATTCCGAGCGGGAAAACGTCATGGCCCCTTTCCAGTTCGCCATGAATGAGGTCTATCTGCGGGACGGCTCCCGGAAAATCAAGGATGTTCTGAAAATCAAGCGAAACCGGGGTGAATACTGCGCCTGCCCGCCCTATGGATACCGAAAAGACCCGAAGGATAAGGATAGGCTGATTCCGGACGAGATGACTGCCCCGGTGGTTCAGCGGATTTTTCGGAGCGCTGCCGATGGCCTTTCCTGCGGGAAGATTGCGGCGGCGCTGACGGAGGAGGGCATTTTTCCGCCGCTCAAGTACCGGGTCAACTGCCGGGACACCTTCACGGAAGAGGGGGCTGCCCGGGCGGTGGATCACTGGAATGGTACCACCGTCAAGCGTATCCTGAAAAACCGGGTGTATTTGGGCGACACCATTCTGGGAAAGACGAAAAAGGTCAGTGTGAAGTCCAAAAAGAAGGTGCCTGTTCCGAGAGAAAGCTGGGCCGTCACCGAAAGCACCCATGCGCCGCTGGTGGAGGAAGCCATCTTTGAACTGGCCCAGCGGAACATGGGGCGGGCGTCCAAGGACTACCGCCGGCACGAGCACGTCCGCAAAAGCATCTTCGGCGGCGTGGCGTTCTGCGAAAAATGCGGCCACGCCCTGTGCTCCTACGGCTCCGTCTACAAGGGCGACCGGGAAAAATACTGGTTCCTCAATTGCAACCACACCCGTAAGGACTTGCCAGACCCCTGCACCGGGGTGCGCATCCGCTACGCAGACCTGTGCGAAATTGTCCGCCAGGAGCTGAACCAATTCATCGCCCTGTCCGACGAGCAGATCGAAGATATGGTGAAGTCCATTGCGGAACGGGAAGCCTCGACTTCCAAGACCGCGGAACGGAAGGCCCAAAAAGACCGGGCCGAAGCCCGGCTGAAGGTCATCGACAAAATGGTGACCAAGCTCTATATGGACAACGCCCAGGGCCTTCTCTCCGGCGACCGGCTGGAACGGCTGGTGGCCGATCTGGAAAAGGAGTCCAAGGGTCTGGAAGCCCAACTGGCCCAGCTGCGCGTTTCCGAGCCTGCCGGTGAAGCGTCGGAAAACTACCGGCGGTTCTTTGACCTCATCCGGCAGCACGCCCACATCGACACCCTGACCCGGGAGGACGTGCTGACCTTCGTGGAGCGCATCGAAGTCGGCCCCAAGGTTTTCCCCGAGGGCGCCAACCCCGCCGCCAGAAAGAACCCGGTGTTCACCCAAAGTGTGCGCATCTTCTACAAATTCATCGGCGAGGCCGCCGAAAACCCGGAGAATGTCCCTTTCAATATGTAGCTGGGACATCAAGGGAAGAGGGAGCCTACACCCTGACGATTTCCGGCGAAGGCGCCATGCCGGACTATACGGACGCTACCAAGAACTATGCCCCCTGGCGGATGCTGGGCAGCAACACCTTCAAGCTGGTATTCGGCGAGGGCGTAACCCGTGTAGGTGCTCATTCAATTAGAGGCATGAATGTGACCTCCATCCAGTTCAGCAGCACCATAACAACCATCGGCAAGAACGCATTTTCCAGCTGCCCCAAGCTGACCAGCGTCACCATTCCCGGAACAGTCAAAACTGTGGGTGACTATGCTTTCAACAATTGTGGTGCCCTGACTTCCATCACGCTGGAAGAGGGAGTCACCGTACTCGGAGACGGTGCCTTTGCCAACAGCGGCCGCATGTCGGAAATTTACATTCCCGCATCGGTCACCGCAATCGGAGCGGCAGCATTTACGAAAGTTGATGCGTACGCGGTCTCTCCGAACAACCCCAACTTTACCGCGGTAGACGGTGTCCTGTACACCCAAGATATGACACAGCTGGTGGACTATCCCAAATACCGCACCGCGGAGGAATACACGGTTCCCGACACCGTTACCACACTGAGAAACAACTCACTGCGCAATATTAAAGCCACGGTGGGTAAGATCGTGATCCCCGCCACAGTGCAAAGCGCGGACTACCACCTGATATATGGCTCCACGGGTGTGAAAGCCCTCTATATTGAAGACGGTGCGCTGGCAGGCAGAAGCTATGGTTATCTTGATGCCAGTTCTCTGATCGATCTCCGGCTGCCGGAGAACACCAAGCTATCTTTGGACAGCCCATTGAGTAACTGTAACAGCCTACAAAGTTTCACCATTCCCAACGGCACAAGTACAATCAAAGCACTCTGCTCCACAGCGCTTCCCTATCTGAAAGAGATTATATATGACGCCAGCAACGCCAGCTTTACAAGCAGCAGCGTGTTTCTTTCCGGCACCAGCTTTGACCTGACCATCGGGCCGCATGTAGACACGCTGAAAACCACCTTTTCCTACCTGACCGCATTTGCTGAGCACATCTATTTTGCACCTGAAAACCAGTTTACCATCGAAGAGGGCGCCTTTGACGCCTTTGGCGACCCGCTGTCCTCCGTCTCCGGCACCGCCTGGGTGGACATCCAGGCTGCCTGTACATCTATGACGCGGAAACACTTACCGCCCAGCTGGCCTACTGCCCGCCGGATGTGACCTCGGTCACCGTGCCCGCAACCATCACCATTCCCAATGAAGAGGACCCGGAGAATCCCACCGTGTGCACTGTGAACGGCGTGACGCAGTTTGCCCTTTCCCGGGCGGAGGATCTGGAATCCATCACCTTCAGCGCGGCTGAAAATATTCTGACCCTGGCCGCCTATGCCCTGGGCGACTGCCCCACGCTGACCAGCGTCAACGGCAAGAGCACGATAAGCGAAGCGCTGGCCACTTTTCCCAACGTGGAAAGCGTGGGATGGCGGGTGCTGTTCAACACAAGGCTGACAGAATCCGGAAGCGACAGTGATTTCGGAACCACCATGGCCGGCAGCAGCAGCCTGCTGTACAGCAACGGCGGCACGGAAATGAGCGTAAGTGTGGGCTCCTCCGGCGAGACCACCGAGTGGGTCGCCGGCGAAGACGGCACCACCGGCGGCTACCGTCTGCTGACCGGCGACAGCATCGTCTTTACCGCTGTGGCAGAAAACAAGGAGGACAGCAGCGGCAATAGCTACTGCCGGGTCTATCTGCGCCTGACCGACAGCACCGGCAGCCTGAGCATCACGCCGGGCGAGACCTATACCTTTGACAGCCGCACCGCCACCTGCTACGCCACGGAAGACCCCCTGACGGTGTACCTGGAGTTTGAACTGCAGCCCGGCGATACCATCAGCACTCCGGTGAATGTGGTGTACCCCACGCCCGGTTCCGGCGGCGGCGGTGTTACGGTATGGGGCGTGGTGCTGGACGCGGACCAGCGGGAGACCTACGCAGGTAAGCTGGTGAATGAGGATAACGGATCCCTGCAGGCTTTCTGGACCACGAAACGGGAAAATTTTGAAATTACCAAACAAGCCACAAACGTCAACGGCATTTGGAGATTTATCGTTGGAGATACAACGACCCAGGAGGTCACGCTGAACGCTGATCCTGAGTGGTATCTCTACTGCAAGCGGGTGAATGACGAAGCGGCAACTTACGGCCGGGACCCGGTGGATTCTATCACATACACCGACACCTTCACCCTGCCGGAAGGCATTACCTTGAAGGATGAGGTCATTACAGGTCTGAACAGCGGCATGAGTCTCACCTGGAGCGGCACCAGCGTTTATCTGAATGGCATCCGTATTTTGGATATCACAGTACAGAGCTACACCGGCGGCAGTATCTCTACGCTGAAGTTCATGAGTCTGAAATACAGCTATGATGAAGAAACCCGGACCATCACCACCAGCTGGCGGATCAAAAATATCAGCACAATTTCTACGCAGATCCCCTCTTTCCGGATCTTATTCAAAATCGGCAGGCAGAGCCTGCTCATTGACCCGGAGGCCTACCTTGCGGCTTTAAACAACAATGACCCGGATGCTTACCCGGATGCTTCCAACAGCACTGTTGTAAAAAAGACTACCCTTACAAACACAGTGAACGCAGCGCTGCATTACCGCTACAGCGGCGATGATTCCCAGGATTCGGAAGATCAAAAGAACGGCCTTACACTGCAAACAGGCACCCTGGACTTTGCAAAAAAGGTTACAGAAACGCCCACCTACTTCGGCGAAGATATCTCCTGGCAGATTTATATGCAGAACACGAAAGCCACGCCGTTTACGGGTACCGAAAAGGGTAGCTATAAGCTCTACGATCCGCTGCCTTACACCACCTACATTAAGCCAGCGAATATGGAGAAGATGTTCCAGGAGGCGTACGGCCAATACCTGACCATCACCATCTCCAATGCCCAGCTGGCCCCCTATGAAAAGGTAACGGATATCTACGGCGGCACCGCTTACCGTACCAGCGGAAACTCCGATCTGGATACCACCGTGACAGACCAGACCCTGACAGTAACGCGGAACGAGAGCGGAACGGGCTATCTGGTCAGTGTCAGCGGCGGCGGTACGTACAGCGGAACCACCGCTGCCGAGGCGCTGCAGAACGCGGGCTACGCGGTGACCACCATGGATACGTATGCCTGCACATGGATCGTAAACCCGGATTCGGATATTCTGGAGCTGAAAGCAGGCGAGCGGTGGGAATACAACATCTACGCCACCGTCAAAGATACCTTCACCATGCTGAATGACCACGATTGGCGGACAACCTATCCCCCCCAACACATCGGTCAGCATCAGCAACACGGCAAAGCTGCTGCGGCCCAGCCAGACGGAGTCCGTAACCTCCCCGTTCAGGCAGACCAGTAAAGTGACCAGCACCGCCATCTACGAAGCGGAAGTTGACAAACGCGGCGTGGTAGTCGGCGGCGAACCGGTAGACCCCCACGAGATGCCCACCGTCCGGGACAGCGATGTAATGGAATATACGCTGTACTTCACCCACCATGGCGATGGCGTATATGAAAATCTGCCCCTGGTAGACGACCTGTATGGCAGCCAGTATCTGCTGGCCCCCATTGCAAAGAATCCGTCTCTGGCAGACCGGGGATTGCAGGAATATGACGGCTGCTATGTGCTTACCGAGGGTGAGTACACCGACGTCGTCATAGGCCAGGACGAGAATGGAAAGGATTGCACAGCCGCCTCCATTTCCGTCCAGATCCACACCACCGAGCAGGTGGTGAACATGGCAGATACCACGTATTATTACACCGGCCTTCACACCCGGATCAAGTGGTATTACTCCGAGCTGTGGGACACCGGCGCCTATGAGACCACCGTTACCTACAATACCCTTGTGGCAACGGGTCTGACCTCCGACGGAGCGGAATACGCTCTGGGCAACATGGTGTTCGCCAACGACAAGGAAGGCTACCGGATCTGGGAATGCGTCTGGGGCCATTTCATCAAGGTGGATCTGCAGAAGACCATCGTAACGGAGCGGGGCGCCACCGTCGCGGAGGATACGCTTGCGGAAGAAGGATACTCCACCGTGTACGAAGGCGACAAGGTGACCTACCGGCTGATGCTGAACAACATCTCCGACGTTCCCATCGTCATGACCGGTGAAAAGACCGCCGACGCCCTGCCCACCAACGCCGGTGTGTTCCAGTGGGCAAAGAACGTCAATATTACCGTTGAGGCAGCGCCGGAATCGGCGGGCAAGATCGATGGCCTGGATGACTGGTACATCGGTGACAGCTACCGGGATCTGGAAGCGGCAGCCGGTCAGCAGTATCTCCTGTGGCCCGAGGCCACAAAGTTCCGCTTTGATGCCGGAGAAAAACTGTATCTGTATGTAACGCTGTCCTACCCCGCCAACGAAGGCGAGGACACCGCCTGGGACGACTACAGCACCGCGCTGAAGGGCGGCGCCATCTCCAACCGGATGTATATCTACAAGCAGCCCTCCAGCGTATCCCACTACCTGGGAGAGCCGGGCGCGGCGCTGCTGCAAAAGGGCGTCTATGCCATTACGTACTATACAACCAACTCTTGGTACCTGACATGTACGCCAAGTCGCGAATACTATAAGAATACCGACTCTTCAAACCGGCAGGTAGTGTACTATGCCACGGTGTATAATGGCGCCGATAAGCGGCTGTATCTGAACGACCTGGTGGATGACCTTCCCAAGGGCTTCAGTTATCTGTATTTGTGTGCAACGCCATCTTTAGGGACTTATACTACTTCCATCAAAAACCTGAGCAGTATTACCACAATGGGCGGCCTGTCCTCTGACAGCACGTCCCGGATGGTCACGGCTTATGGCGGCGATGTGACCTACCGCAGCGCAAAGGTCACTGCCCAATACGCCAATGGCGATATCACGTTTAAGTTCGGCGCGGGCACCGGCGACTACGCGGTGAAGTACGACGCACAGGTAGGCAAGTACTATCTGGATAAGGGTGAGGCCATCGTCTTTGGATATGCCTGCACCGTTGGCAGCCGGACAGCCACAGATGACATAGCTACCAACACCATTTCCATGGCCTATACGGATTACACCGGCACCGGTGTGGAACTGGCCGAGGCAGAAACCTTCTGCGGCACCACCACCGACGTACTGACCGACCGGAACGACGGCAACAACCTGCTGCTGACCACGGAAGAGGCGGACGCAATGGGCATTCCTACCGCAGAGGAAAGTGAAAAATACCTGGCCTCCACCGTCACTGTATACCGGGGCGGCATCCAGCCGGGCATTACCAAGTCCGCGGTTTCCTACACCAGCGCCGGCGGCAACGCGGTCTCCTACGAAAATTCTGTAGGTCCCTATGATACCGTCAACTGGTGTGTCAAGCTGACCAATGACGGCGACTCTCCCTTGTACGAATATACGGTGACGGATACCATTCCTTACCCCTATGTTTTTACAGGGAATATCGGCATCAACGTAGTAAATGCTGCTGGTGTGTCACGTGCGAGCGGAACGCTCTTTACCATTCCGGAGCACGATCATACCGCCACCTCCTTGGTGATAAGCAATAACACCAACTGGAAGATAACCTTCGGCAACGGCAAATCGGTCGGCAACAGTTGGAGCGTTCTTCTTAAGATGGATCGGGAGGAAGTCAATGGAAAGCTGTGCGAGAAAATCACTCTCCGTATGGTCTCGAACTCGTATGCCATCCCCGAAGGCGGCTACGTGGAGCTGACCTTCCAGTCCTACAACCCCACCGGCGAGTTTGAGAATACAGTCTACACCAACCACGCCACCCTGACGCCCATTGAGGCCCAGCCCTTTACCCAGGCATCCCAGGGCAGCATCCTTCGGGACGACGACGGAAATCCCGTAAGCGTTACGGCGTCGGCTCCCATCAACGTCAGCTTTGGCTACGCCACCGGCGCGGAAAAGCGGGTGACCCAGAAGGGAACCACCAATACCGCCGCATCCACGGATGATGTCAACTACATTTACCTCCCGGACGCGGACAGCGCCTTCACCTACTCCCTGACCGTCCACAACGATTCCGGCGAGCCAATGGACAAGCTGGTCATCATCGACAACCTGCCGGAAGAGGGCGACCACAGTCCCTTTGATACAACGGCCATGCGGGAAAGCGCGTTCAAGGTAAAATTCGCGGACACCCCCAATGTCACCGTAACCATGACCTCCAAGCAGGGCAACTCCTGGGTGCTGGATCCTTCGGCTTACAGAGTAGAGTATCAGACCGGCACAACCTTTGGCGACGATGACTGGGACGGCACCAGCACCACCTGGACGGCCGCTTCCACAGACGCCCGCTCCATCCGTGTGGTGATCCTGGATGCTGACGCGTCGGACGGCGAGACGATCCCCAAGGATGTGTCCGTCACCGTTTCCTTCGACGCGGTGATCGAAGGCGATGTGGAAGAGGACGAAATCGCCTGGAACAGCTTCGGCTATCACTACAGCCTGCGCAATATTCCTGTGGCGCTGGAAGCAATGCCCCTGTCCGTAGGCGTAAAGATCGGCAAGCCGCCTACGCTGCAAAAGAAACTGAAGACCTATTGGGGCGAGGATTACGCAGCGGAGGAAGACAGCGAATTTCGCTTCCTGGTCTACACCGGCGATCCGCTGACAGGAGAATACGATTCCGATGAGGAATTGATGGAAGCCCTGACAGCTGCGGGCCGCAGCTATCAGCAGTTTGCGGTAACGGTAAGCAAAGGCCAGCAAACTTCCGAACTGACCCCCATGAGCGCCACAGGCTGGCGGTGGTCCTATGGTCAGAAGTACACCATCGTGGAACTGGATACCGGAAGCAAATATTCCTGTGACAACTTTAACGGTAGGACAGATCAGAATTATACCTTCACCTATTACCCCAATGATCCGGAAAGCATTCTGTGTCAAAACCTTATGATGCGTTGGAGCATCGACCTGACCAAGGTGGGGGAAGAATCCAAGCCCCTGTCCGGCGCGGTGTTCGCCCTCTACAGCCCCAATCCTGAGGAGCAGATGGAGACATCGTATCACCTGGCCCTGTCGAATTATGTAACCCTATCGGACCAGCCGGCTTCCACCATCACCGATGACAACGGCACATGGTATCTGAAGGATGTGCAGACTTCCGATGCCGACGGCAAGATCACCTTCCGTGATCTGTTCGAGGAGGAGTACAAGCTCATCGAGGTAAGCGCCCCCGAGGGCTACTACAACACCCACAAAAAGGGTCAGATCATCACCCGCACCGACTATACCGAAGAAGGTGTGGCCAGCGTAACGCTCATCAACAAAAAGCTCCTTGTGATGCCGCAGACCGGCGGTATCGGCGCGTATCTGCCCATGTTTGCGGGCGTTCTGCTGCTCTTTATTGCCACCTGTCTGCTGTTCTTCCGGAAGCGGAAGGATCCCGGAGCCAAATAAGCAGAATCCGTAAAAATCAAAATGAGCGGTACCCGGTTTTTTACCGGGTATCGCTCATTTCCTGTTTTCTGTCCCGCTGGACAATGGTTCAGCCCGCAGCTTACGCTGCGGGCTGTTCTTGTTATCAGCAGTAGAAATCGCGGATCTTCTTGGCGCGGCTGGGGTGGCGCAGCTTGCGGATGGCCTTGTTCTCGATCTGGCGGATACGTTCTCGGGTAACGCCGAAGATCTGGCCCACTTCCTCCAGGGTGTGGGTACGGCCGTCGTACATGCCGAAGCGCATCCGCAGCACATCTGCCTCGCGCTCGGTCAGGGTGTCCAGAATTTCCTTCAGGGCCTCGGCCAGCAGGGCGTTGGAGGTGGCGTCGGCAGGGCCGGGGGTGCGCTCGTCCTCCACGAAGGAGCCGATGGAGGTGTCTTCTTCGTCACCCACGGGGGTGTCCAGAGACAGGGTATCGGCGGCGGTACGGTTGGCCTCGATGATCTTTTCCACAGGCAGGTTCAGCTCCGCGGCGATCTCTTCCACGGTGGGCTCCCGGCCCAGCTCCTGGACCAGCTTGCGGTTGCAGCGGGTGGCCTTGTTGATGACCTCTACCATGTGCACCGGCACGCGGATGGTGCGGGCCTGATCCGCGATGGCGCGGGTGATGGCCTGACGGATCCACCAGGTGGCGTAAGTAGAGAATTTATTGCCCTTGGTCCAGTCGAACTTGTCCACAGCACGGATCAGGCCGGTGTTGCCCTCCTGGATCAGGTCCAGGATGTGCAGGCCGCGGCCGGAATACTTCTTGGCAATGGAGACAACCAGACGCAGGTTTGCCTCGGTCAGCTTGTTTTTGGCGGCCTGGTCGCCCTCGACCACGCGCTTTGCCAGCTCCACCTCTTCCTCGGCAGACAGCAGCTTCACCTGGCCGATCTCCTTCAGGTACATGCGGACGGGGTCGTCCAGGCTGTACTCGGCTGCCAGATCCACGGGGTCGATCAGGTCTTCCTCATCCAAGCCGTTCAGGTCAATGTCGCCGTCGTCCAGGCCCAGGTCGTCGTCCCCCAGGTCCAGCTCCAGCTCGGCGGTGACGATCTGAATGTTCATGGCCTCGAAGCGGTCATAAATCTCCTCGATCTTCTCGGGGGTCAGCTGCATTTTTTCCAGCTGGGCGTTCAGATCCGCGGCGCGGATCATGCCCTCCTTCTTACCCTGGGCGATCAGCGCCTGCAGGGCGGACTGGGCATCTTCTATATTTGTCTTGGAGTTCTTCTTCGGTGTACTCATGGAAAAGTCCCCTCTTTTTTCTATGTAAATCTTCTAAAATTTCTCGTGCTGTTAAACTATACCGCGTTTTCTTCATTATGACAAGGGTATTTTACAGAATTTTTTCTGAAATTTTCTGTTTTTGCGAAAAATTTTCTTCTGACACAGACAGTTTTCCCCCGGTTTCGGGAAAACATACAGTTTACTTTTTCAGAAAAATTCGGTATAATTGGGAAAATGAATGATTATGCCCTGCGGGGCATAATACCTTCCCCCGAGGGGAAGGTGGCCCGGCGAAGCCGGGTCGGAAGAGGAATGGCGAAAGCTTTCGATCCGGTATGCATTTGGATAAGATGGTACAATGTTCTTACCAGTACCTTTTCACGATGCTGCATTCCATATTGAAATAGTTCGCCGTTCCTCTTCAGTCAGGCCTTACGGCCTGCCTGCTTCCCCCCGGGGGAAGCCATTGGCTTCGCCAATCATCCCATCCACGAGGTGCAACCCATATGACCGAACTTTCCAAAATCCGAAACTTCTCCATCATCGCCCACATCGACCACGGCAAGTCCACCCTGGCAGACCGTCTGCTGGAAGAGTGCGACGCCATCGACCAGCGCATCCGGGCGGAACAGATGCTGGACTCCATGGAACTGGAGAAGGAGCGCGGCATCACCATTAAGGCTACCGCCGCCACCTTGAGCTACACCGCCGACGACGGAGAAACCTACGCCCTGAACCTCATCGACACCCCGGGCCATGTGGACTTCAACTACGAAGTCTCCCGAAGCCTTGCCGCCTGCGAAGGCGCCATCCTGGTGGTGGACGCTTCCCAGGGCGTGGAGGCCCAGACCCTGGCCAACACCTATCTTGCCATTGACGCCGGGCTGGAAGTCCTGCCTGTGGTGAACAAGATCGACCTGCCCTCCGCCCGTCCCGCCGAGGTCAAGTCCGAGATCGAAGATATCATCGGCATCCCCGCGGAGGACGCTCCCGAAATCTCCGCCAAGAACGGCATCAACATCCATTCCGTGCTGGAAATGATCGTCCGGGACGTTCCCGCTCCCACCGGCGACCGGGAGGCCCCCCTGCAGGCCCTGATCTTCGACAGCCAGTACGATTCCTACCGGGGCGTCATCGTCTACACCCGGGTCAAGCAGGGCACCGTGAAGCCCGGTATGGATATCAAAATGATGGCCACCGGCGCTGTCTATAAAGTGGTGGAAGTGGGCAGCATGAGTCCCACCGGCCTGGTCCCCAGGGACGCCCTGGGTGCGGGTGAGGTTGGCTACATCACCGCCTCCATCAAGACCGTGGCCGACACCAAAGTCGGCGATACTGTCACCGGCGTGGAAAATCCCGCCGACCAGCCTCTGCCCGGCTACCGGGAAGTCCAGCCCATGGTCTTCTCCGGCGTGTATCCCGCCGACGGCGCCAAGTACCAGGATCTGCGGGAGGCCCTGGAAAAGCTGAAGCTGAACGACGCTTCCATGTCCTACGAGCTGGAAAGCTCCATCGCCCTGGGCTTCGGCTTCCGCTGCGGTTTCTTAGGACTGCTGCACATGGAGATCATCCAGGAGCGGCTGGAACGGGAGTACAACCTGGACCTGATCACCACCGCCCCCAACGTCGTCTACCGGGTCACCAAGACCAATGGCGAGACCATGATGGTCTACACCCCCCTGGACTACCCGGATCCGGCGGACATCCAGCTGGCGGAGGAGCCCTTCGCCAAGGTCAACCTCATCGCCCCCCAGGAATACGTGGGCAACATTATGGACCTGTGCCAGCAGCGCCGGGGCGAATTCAAGGACATGGTCTATCTGGACGCCAACCGGGTGGAACTGCACTACGAAATGCCCCTGAACGAGATCATCTACGACTTCTTCGACGCCCTGAAATCCCGGACCCGGGGCTACGGCTCCCTGGACTACGAGCTCATCGGCTACCGCCCCAGCAAGCTGGTGAAGCTGGACATCCTCTTAAACGGCGATGTGGTGGACGCCCTGAGCTTCATCCTCTTCGCGGACAACGCCTACGCCCGTGCCCGGAAGATCTGCGAAAAGCTGAAGGACAACATCCCCCGCGCCCAGTTCGAGATCCCCATTCAGGCGGCGGTGGGCGGCAAGATCATCGCCCGGGAGACCATCAAGGCCCTGCGCAAGGACGTGCTTGCCAAGTGCTACGGCGGCGACATCACCCGAAAGAAGAAGCTGCTGGAAAAGCAGAAGGAAGGCAAGAAGCGGATGCGGACCTTCGGCACCGTGTCTGTTCCTTCCGAAGCCTTTATGGCAGTGCTCAAGTTAGACGAGGATTAAAAAATACTGTCATTGCGAACCAGTCCGCAGACTGGTGTGGCAATCTCCCAATATTTCCGGCTGGTACGTCTAACCGGGGGATTGCCACGTCGCTTCGCTCCTCGCAATGACATGGATAATTGGTAAGCGAAGCACCAATTTCAACAACGGAGGTAGCTCCATGCCTATCTTAACCAAACGCCCCAACAAAACGCCCCTGGGAATCTATGTTCACGTTCCCTTCTGCCGCAGCAAGTGCCAGTACTGCGACTTTTACTCCATGGCTACCAAGGAAGACAAGCTCATCGACGGCTACCTGGACGCGGTGTGCGACCACATCAAGGAGGCCGGCGAGCTGGCTCCCGGCTATAAGGTGGATACCATCTATTTCGGCGGCGGCACTCCCACCTTCTTCGGCGCCGACGGCATGGCTGTCATCCTGACCACCATCCGCCGGAATTTCGACGTGGACAACAACGCCGAGATCACCTTTGAGGCCAACCCCGACTCCGTCTCCGAGCGGCTGCTGCACCGGCTGCGGGCCGAAGGCTTCAACCGGGTGTCCCTGGGCATCCAGTCCGACGACAACGACATGCTGAAAAAGCTGGGCCGCCCCCATACCTATGACCAGGCCGTCATGGCCTATCAGCGCATCCGCAAGGCCGGTTTCCGGAACGTGTCCATCGACCTGATGTACGGCCTGCCCGGCCAGGAGCTGCAGGACTGGCAGGAAACCCTGGACAACGTGCTGCGCCTGAACCCGGAACACGTCAGCTGCTATGCCCTGAAGGTGGAGGACGGCACCCCCTTTGCGGAAGTGAAGGACGTGCTGAACCTGCCCGACGACGAGACCCAGGCGGACATGTACCTGGCCGCTGTGGAGACCCTCCGGGGCCGGGGCTTCCGGCAGTATGAGATCTCCAATTTTTGCCGCAAGGGCCTGGTGTCCAAGCACAACATGAAGTACTGGACCGGCGGCGAATACCTGGGCTTCGGCCCCAGCGCCAGCTCCGACTTCGGCGGCAAGCGCTTCACCCTGAAGCGGGACCTGCAGGCCTACATCACCGCCATCCGGGAAGGCGGCGATATTATGGACGAGATGGAAGAGATCCCCATGCGGGAGCGGGCCGGCGAATACCTGATGCTGCGCCTGCGCACCAACGTGGGCATCGAAGCCCAGGAGTACGAAAAGACCTTCCTGCTGCCCTTCGCCCCTCTGGAAGACGTGCTGGAAAAGCGCCGCCGTTTCTTCCACGCCACCCAGACCGACACCGGCCGCTGGGTGCTGACCCCCAAGGGCTATCTGGTAAGCAACGACATCATCACCGACCTGCTCATCGCCCAGGACGGCTCCAAACCGCTGAAACGCATCTAAAAAAAAGACCGCCGCAGGCGGTCTTTTTTCACAGACTGTCGAAAAACCATGTCATTGCGAGCCAGTGCGCACACTACTCCGCGCTAAGAGCCGCCTTCGGCGGTTGCGCTATGTACGCGGCCTGCGGGCCGTGTGGCGTGGCAATCTCCTGAATTTTCGGACATTTCTCTAC
>JAXJGV010000026.1:0-15102 GCA_036300205.1 Oscillospiraceae bacterium | reverse complement strand
CTTCCTGTGCTTTCGCACCCTTGGCCCGCAGTTCCAGAGCCTTCAACCGAACCTCTGCACGCTTGTCCTTATTCTTTTTCCGTGCTTCTTCGATTGCTACGATTTCTTCTTCACTAAAGATATACTTCGATGCCATATGTTATCACCCTAATACATTATAGCATATGTGCACCTCGTTTAATAGGCTGTTTTATTAAAAAGTAGTATTACGTCGTACGATACGCCAATGTGTGTATAGAAGTGCGCCCTTAAAACTGCTCGACTAATTTCAATTTGTCAGCTTAACGCAATGAGGTCAGACTGTTCATAACGATTATGCCCCTGCAAACTTTTTTTGTATTTCCAACATGTAATGGCTTCTTCTAAACTTCTTCCCTGATTATCCTCAAAGAAATCACGAATGTATGTGTTATACTCAAATTGCTTATCTATTGTTGTTTTTCCTTTTTTCTTTTCTTCTAAAATCTGATAATATGCATTAATTGCATCTCCATAAGTCTTTCCAGCATTACCTTTTAGCCACTTCTGGAACAGAACATTAAAAGAAAAGCTTTTGCCGATTTTTTCTATAAAGAAAGTTCTATGCTTTTCAGAACATACAATATTAGGTTCTATTATAGTATTCTCAGTAATTAATCCAACATTTATTGTTGTTTTTCTTTTTGCAGAAGTTTCTAATACCTTCCCTGTATCAAGAAAACATGCAATCCTATCTGTAAGCTCTATCTTTCCACCCGAAACAGGTAAATTGTATTCTCTACAAAAATCAACCAATTCTTCCTTCAAATAATAATAACTTCGAAAAGTTTTTCCATCCAATTCCCGATTCAACTCTGGTCTTTCACTCATTTGCATTCTCTCCTACAAATTCTTATTTGTCGATTTATTTTATCTTATCACAATCTTATCACACGAAATTAAATTATACAAGAACAGGAACCGCAGATTATACTACGGTTCCTGTTAACTGTCTTATGATGCCCGTCCTTTATGCCGGCGGATTTTTCAGACTGTCAAAAACCATGTCATTGCGGTATATAGGTTTATGCCACCAGAACCGCCATGATGCAGAACACGATCAGGCAGGTGACGGTAAGTACGGAGCAGACGCCGGAAGCCACGGTGTAGTCCTCCTCACTGCGGCCCAGGCCGGGAGCCAGGTAACTGGCGGGCAGGAAGCAGTACAGCAGGATGACCCAGCGGGTCAGGCTGTCCACATTGGGCACCAGGAACAGCGCCAGCTGGATAATGCCGCAGAACAGGGCGTACATGACAAAGTGGATGGCAGAAATCCTGAAGATCGCCGTCCGGCTTCCCTTTTCCAGGGAGAAATTATAGCCCACGCTGAAGATCATCAGGGCGCTGACAGGGCCGGTCAGGAAGGATGTGCTTTCGGTGATAACGCCGAGAACGCCAATGCCATCCAGCCAGTCTCTTGCGCCGGACAGGTTCAGCGTCAGGCCCAGGGCGCACATGATGACCAGCGGAGAGGCCAGCACCTTCTTGACGATGGAGGAAACAGAAGGATTCTCCCCTGCGTCCGCCGTCAGGATGGCGATGACCGGATAGGCGGTGACGGCCTGGGTCAGGTCCAGCACGCCCATACGGTAGGCTTGGTCGGCGCCGAAGAGGATCATATACAGGGGGATACCCAGCATTCCCGTCTCCTGGGCGGTGAACAGCTGGGGCAGATTATGGTACGGGAACTGCTTTTTTCGTGCGCGGAACGCCCAGAGGGTTGCCAGGAACACCAGCGGCAGAACCAGCGCCATGCTGCTGACAGACTCCGCGCCCATGTCGGCGGTGAGGCAGGAATTGAAGACCACGCAGGGCAGGCCGAATTTCATAACGAACTGCTGGAAGCCCTGAACATTTTCCGGGGTGAGCATTTGCTTTTTCCGGGCAAGGATACCCAGAAAAATCGCAGTAAAAATGGGGGCCACGACTTGAGCAACCGTGAGAAATTTCTCCATATTTCTTTCTCCTAACCTTTCAAGGGAAAAGCACCTGCCGGGGCAAGTGCTTTTCTGGCAGCGAAATGAAAACACGCTGTCAATTCTTAGAAATATGCTACCACACTCCATGCCAAAAAGCAAGAAAGCTCGTCAGTTTTTTTGAGGATATGGAACAAAAGCCTATTTTCCCAGCGCTTCCAGCAGTTCCCTGCGGAGCTTCAGGATTTGGGCCACGTGATAATTGGTCACCACGTCCCGTTCCAGGACGGAATTCAGGGGCCGCTCATCCCGGATATTGGCGCCGCAGGCATTCAGGCGGCGGCGGTTTTCCTCATTGAGCCGCCCGGGGACATCCATGCGACTCAGGACCTCCATTCGGGCCAGAAGCTCTCTCGCTTTTCCCTGGCATACCGCGAAGGACTCCATTTCCTTCTTCTGCCGTTTCCGGTGCATCAGCAGTTTCTGATTGGAAAAGACTGCCAGCTGCCGGGCCATGGCGTTCACCTTCGCCGTCATTACCTGGGCATCCGGCATCACATCGTCGCCGTCGAACATTTCTTCCAGGAAACGGATCAGTTCCCGGTCCAGGCTTTCCACCGTAGCGCGGATCTGCCGGCTGTTGTCATAGGGAAAAACCAGCGTGTTGATGGCCATTCCCACACTCAGGCCGATCATGCTGTCCCAGATCCTCCCAAACGCATAGGCAATGGGCAGGATATCCGGCGTTGTGCAGAGCGTGACCACGATCAGGCAGGGCAGCGACGGAGAAAAGTGAATATGGAAGGTATTGTACAGCGTGATCACCAGTACAATCCCGATGCCTGCCGCCAATACGTGGCTGATGGGCAGGGCAAGCAGTCCCACGCCGATGAACGCGCCGAACAGCACGCCGACGATCTGGGTCAGGCAGGCCTTTACGGACGCCTTAAAGGTCGGCTGCATAGCCTCCATGGCACCCAGCATGGCGAAAATCAGTTTGGAGGTCGTCGCGCCGTAGGAATCCACGATCAGCATGGCGATCATTACCGCGGCCGCCGTTTTGATCGTCCGAAGGCCGATGTGGAAATTGATATGTTTCGTTCCGGTCATAGAATTCCTCGCTGTCTGTGTTTCAAGGATGGATTTATGATACCACAAACTTAGGGAATCGTCCATTTTTCCATTAAAATTGGAAACAAAAAGCAGACCTGCGTAAGCAAGTCTGCTTTTTCTGGTGGACCTGAGGAGATTCGAACTCCCGACCCCTACAATGCGAATGTAATGCGCTCCCAGCTGCGCTACAGGCCCATGGGAATAACAGAATTATACTGCTGTAAAATTCTCCTGTCAAGAAAAAATTTGCGTGCTTTTCTTTTCCGTCATTTCCGGGAAACGCGGCAGAGGATTTTTCTCTTCCCTTTTCGTCCAAACTGTGGTAATATGACTGCCGAGACTTTTCAAAGGAGTAACCCAATGCGAGCTATCACGGAAATTCTGGCGGAAGAATTGGGCCAGAAGTTAGAGTATGTGGAAAATGTGGTGAACCTCATCGATGAGGGCAACACCATTCCCTTTATCGCCCGGTACCGTAAGGAAATGCACGGCACCATGGACGACACCACCCTGCGGAATCTGGAAACCCGGCTGACCTATCTGCGCAATTTGCAGGAACGCCGGGACGAGGTCAAAAAGTCCATCGAAAACCAGGGCAAGCTGACTGAGGAACTGTCCGCCGCCATCGACAATGCCGCCACCATGACGGAAGTGGAAGACCTGTACCGGCCCTACAAGCAGAAGCGCCGCACCCGCGGCTCCATGGCCCGGGAGAAAGGGTTGGAACCGCTGGCCAACGCCATTTTTGCCCAGGATGGTACAGATGTAAGCAAGCTGGCAGAGGATTTCGTGGACCCTGAAAAGGGTGTGAATTCCGTGGAAGAGGCCCTGCAGGGCGCCGGCGACATCATCGCCGAGAATCTTTCCGACGACGCCGACATCCGCAAGGCACTGCGGGAGCTGGTGATGCGCAGGGGCGTATTCACCTGCAAGGCTGCTGACGGCGCGGAGGAAGACGGCGTTTACAAGCTGTACTACGATTTTTCCCAGCCCATTTCCCGCCTGCTGGATCACCAGATCCTGGCTATGAACCGGGGCGAAAAAGAGGGTATTTTAAAGCCCAATGTGGCACTGGTGGGCAACGAGGGCGCGGCGCTGGTCTGCCGGGCGGCTTTGAAGCCCACGATGCAGGTTTCCGCCTTTGTCCGGGCCGCGGCGGAGGATGCTTATGAGCGGCTGATCTTCCCCTCTATCCAGCGGGAAGTGCGCAGTGAGCTGTCCGACCGGGCTTATGAGGGTGCCATCCACAATTTTGCCCTGAATCTGAAGCCCCTGCTGATGCAGCCTCCCGTGAAGGGCTTCGTCACCATGGGCCTGGACCCCGGCTACCGCAACGGCTGCAAGGTGGCTGTGGTGGACGCTACGGGCAAGGTGCTGGACACTTCCGTTGTGTATCCCACCTTCAGCGAGCGGAAAAAGCAGGAGGCCATTGCCGTGCTGTCCGGGCTGATGCGCAAGCATGGCGTACAGCATATCGCCATCGGCAACGGCACCGCCTCCCGGGAGACGGAAGCCATGACCGTGGAGCTGCTGCGGTCCTTCCCCAACGCCAGCTATATGATCGTCAACGAGGCGGGCGCTTCCGTTTACTCCGCCTCTCCCCTGGCGGCGGAGGAATTCCCGGAGTATGACGTGAATCTGCGCTCCGCCGTATCCATTGCCCGGCGGCTTCAGGATCCCCTGGCGGAATTGGTGAAGATCGATCCCAAGGCCATCGGCGTGGGCCAGTACCAGCACGACTGTCCCCAGAAGGAGCTGGATGCCGCCCTGGGCGCCGTGGTGGAGGACTGTGTCAACGCCGTGGGCGTGGACGCCAACACCGCTTCCCGGAGTCTGTTACAGCAGGTTTCCGGCCTGACCGCCACCACCGCCAAGAATATTGTCGCCTATCGTGAGGAAAACGGCCCCTTTACCAGCCGCGCTCAGCTGAAAAAGGTGCCCAAGCTTGGGCCCAAGGCCTTTGAGCAGTGCGCAGGCTTCCTGCGGGTCCCCGAAAGCAAGGAAGTTCTGGACAACACCGGCGTGCATCCCGAGTCCTACGCCGCCGCCAAGGCTCTGCTGAATCTGCTGGACTGCAAAAAGGGCGGCAATCTGTCCGATCTGACGGATAAGCTCAACGCCTACGGTCTCAGCAAGGCCGCGGCGGAGTGCGCTGTGGGCGAACCCACTCTGGTGGACATTGCAAAGGAATTGAGCAAGCCCGGCCGGGATCCCCGTGACGAGCTGCCCGCCCCCATCCTGCGCAAGGATGTGCTGGACATGAAGGACCTGCAGCCCGGCATGGAACTGACGGGCACCGTGCGAAACGTCATCGACTTCGGCGTGTTCGTGGACATCGGCGTCCATCAGGACGGTCTGGTGCATATTTCCGAGGTTTGCGGCAAGCGGCTGCGCCACCCCAGTGAGATGGTGAAGGTGGGCGATGTGGTGAAGGTGGTCGTGCTTTCTGTGGATGAGAAGCGGCACCGGATCAGCCTGTCTATGAAGCAGGTGAAGAAATAAAATGCCTTCCTCTTTGGGGAGAATTGAAGTAGCGCAATTCCTTTGGACTTAGGGAAGGTCAAGACCCTCCCTGCGAAAAAATCGGCGTACCCAACCGGGTACGCCGTATTTTTTTATTTCCGCAGGGTTCTGACCACAGTCTCCACCGTGTCCAGCACCAGTACCAAGACCAGCACTGCCAGGAGGAAGATATTGAAATTCTCAAAAATGGTATAGATGATTTCTGCATCGTTTACGAAGATATTGCGAATATTCTCGACAAAAACGGGGTTGATAATGGCGTTGTCCGTCAGCCACCAGACGCTCAGGGCTGCGGAGCACACATCCGAAGCGACTACCGTGGCCAGAACTTTATTGTTGTACTGTTTTTCCATCATCTTGACGGTCTCCCGCAGGATGCCCACCAGCGCGAACATAAGGATGATGTACCACTTGCCCTGAATAACCGCCGTATCAAAAATGGGAACCACTTCTTTCGTAGCCGGCAGCACTGCACAGAAGGTCTGGGGCACTGCCAGGAAAACCACCAGGAACACTGCTGCCAGAGCGATGCCCACAACGCAGTCTCTGACCGAGATCTCCTGCTTTTTCTTGGGCACAGCGGGCAGGTCGTCCAGCTTGAAGTTTTCCATCATCTTCATACCCTTCTTTTCCATGACGGTGAACAGCAGGGTTACAGCGGCGTAGCCAAACAGAACGCCCTCCAGCAGATTGCTCAGCAGCATTTCCATAAAGCCGCCGAAACTCTGGGGCTCCAGGATCTGCAAAACCACACAGGCCACGCACAGGCCGCCGATGATGGCCGCCAGAATGGCTTTCAGAGCCAGCTTGTAGGAGCTGTAGTAGGGCTGGCCGATGAGGCACTTGTCAGCGTCCTCATCATACTTGGCGTACAGTTCCCGGGGCGTGCCCAGCTCCGTCAGAACGTCCCGAACGTCCCGTTCAGTGGGTTCTCCCGCACAGCGCTCAGAGAGCATATCGTCGATGAGGCCCCGCAGCTCCATGGAGACATCCTCCCGGTTCTTTTTCGGCAGCTGCTTTGTTACCGCGTAGATATAGCGTTCGATCAGATCGTTTTTCATTTTTCTCCCTCCAATAAGGCGTCCACATTCTCGGAAAAGGTTTTCCAGTAGGCTTTCGTTTTTTCCAGGACGGCCAGGCCGTCTTCCGTGATTTTATAGTATTTTCTGGGCTTGCTCTCCCCGGTGTCCCAGCTGCTTTCCAGAAGGCCCTGGCCCTCCAGGCGGCGCATCAGGGGGTATAGCGTGTTGGCATCCATGGGGACCTGATTGTCATTGAGCTTCTTCACCAGGCTGTAGCCGTACATTGGCTCTTTCAGCTGACTCAGCACCAGAAGGATCAGCGTTCCCCGCCGCAGCTCCTGCACCAGGCCGGATACGGTTTCATCAATATTCATGCTGTGTCTCCTCTCGTTGTTGTGTATCCACATTATACCGTGTATTGCACAGTATGTCAACAAAAAAATTAAGCAGCTTTCTGTTTTCTCTGGACCGCGTCAAAGAACACCGTCACACCAATGCAGGTGAGAATGGTTCCCTCCGCCAGGTTGCCCAGCAGAAATCTTACAAACACGTGCCAAGCCTGAGGTTCCAGGATCTGCAGGATGGTGCATGCCGCGGCCACACCACCGATGACGGCGCACAGGGATTTCGTTACCATCTTCTTAAATTCTCCGTTCTTGGAAAACTCCGTCAGGAATCTTTCTGCGCCGGTGCGGATCTTGCAAGTCAGTTCGTTTTTCATAATAAATACCTCCAAAGTGTGTTCACATTTCTGGAAAGGCTCTGCCATGCGGGACGGGGGTGTCCTTGCTGTGTGGCCTTTCGTTGTTGTGTATCTGCATTATACTGTGTGAAACACAATATGTCAAGTGTTAAAATATATTTTCTGAAAAATATTTTTTGAATCTGCGGCTTGCAGTTTTTGTTTTACTTTGAAATATATACTCTATATCTCGTCAAGTATGTGCTGCTATCTTCGTGAGGTGATAACATGTCTCGCACCCTAGCCATCAAAGCCGCCCGGGCGCAAAAGGATATGGCTGCCGCCGTGAGGGGACCGTCAAACCATCAACGCCATTGAAATTGGACAAAGAATAATCTTTCCCGAAAAAGCGCCGCACCGATATTCCCGTAGTGCAGGGATACCGGTGCGGTGCTTTTTATCGCTGATTTTTGGCGGGAGGGGCAATGCCCCGCTCCATTCTTTTTTCGGTTTACATAAATGTGAAAATTGTTAGGAAATTGTAACGTTTTCGGGGCTACTTGACTTTAGAAAGCATTTACTGTATAATTGCTTGAGATTCTCTCGAAATGGAGTATTTTTTTATGAAAAAAGCAACCAGATTTCTGGTACCGCTGATGCTGGGGCTGCTGATCGTCGCCAGTATCTTCTGGTATCTGTTCATCTATGACCGGGATTTCACCCGGGATACGCTGTTGGAGCAGGCCCGGTTCCATGACCTGCACGGAAACTCCCGTATGTCCTCCTGGTTCTATGACATGGCCTACAGCTTCTCCGGTCACGACGAAAACGTTGCCATTGAGCTGGCCAACCAGTACAAAGGCGACGGCAATTACACCAAGGCCGAGTACACCCTGACCAAGTCCATCAACGATGGGGCCACCGTGGAGCTGTATACCGCCCTGTGCAAGACCTTCGTGGAGCAGGACAAGCTGCTGGACGCGGTGAATCTGCTGGACAGCATCAGCGATCCTTCCATCAAGGCGGAGCTGAATGCCATGCGGCCCAGCGCTCCCTCCGCCGACTGTGAGGCCGGTTACTACAGCCAGTACATGGACATCCATCTGAATTCCACGGCTGACACCATCTACTACACCATGGACGGCACGTATCCATCCACCGCCGGCACCGTCTACAGCGACTTCATTACCCTGCCCGCCGGCGAGACCACCATTTACGCCATTGCCGTAGATGAAAACGGTCTGGTCAGTCCCGTATCCATCCTGGGCTACACCATCACCGGCGTGATCGAGGAAGTCACCTTTACGGACGCCAAAATGGAAGCCGCCATCCGGGAGCTTATCGGCGCCGATGCGGACGACAAAGTCTATACCAACGATCTGTGGGGCATCAAGGAATTCACCGCTCCCGAAGGTGTGACCACCTTCAGCGACCTGACTCTGCTGCCCTATCTGACCAGCCTGACCATCCACGATCAGACCATTGACTCCCTGAGCCATATGTCTTCCCTGGCAAAGCTGGTGGTTCTGGATCTGACAGGCTGTGAATTCCCGGTGGAAGAGCTGTCCGTGCTGGCTTCCCTGCCCTCCCTGAGCAGTCTGACGCTGGCAAGCTGCGGCCTGAGCACCATTGAAGGTCTGGGCGGCGCTCAGAATCTGACGTATCTGGATCTGAACAGCAACACCGTCCGGAATCTGGAGGTGCTCTCCTCCATGACTGCTCTGGCGGAGATTGATCTGCAGCACAACGCAGTCACCGATCTGTCCTCCCTGCAGAGTCTGGAAAATCTGGTGAAGCTGAACGTCAGCTACAACTCCGTCACCTCTCTGGCTCCCCTGGCAAGCTGCGTGAAGCTGAGCTGGCTGGATGCCGGCAACAATCAGCTGAGCAGCCTGAACGGCATAAGCGGCCTTTCCCTGCTGTCTTACCTGTCTTTGGAATCCAATCAGCTGACGGATGTGTCCGCTCTGGCGGTGAACACGGAGCTGACGACCCTGAACATCAGCAGCAACTCCATTGCGGATATCTCCGCTCTGAGCACCCTGACCAAGCTGCAGGTATTCGATTTCTCCAGCAATCTCCAGATCGCGGCTCTGCCCGAATGGCCTGACGGCTGTGCCCTGATCACCATTGACGGTTCCTACAACGTGCTGACTAGCATCGACGGTTTGAAGAACATGCAGTCCCTGACCCACGTTTATATGGACTACAACCAGCTTACCAACATCGACGCCCTGGCAGATTGCTACTGCCTGGTGCAGGTCAACGTCTACGGCAACGCGATCCCCGATGTGTCCGCTTTGAGAAGTCACGATATTATTGTGAACTATGACCCCACGGTAAAGGAATAACAGCCGAAAGCCCGCTGCGCAAGCAGCGGGCTTTTGATTTGTGTTTTAGGGCGGGGGGCATGCCCCCGCCCTACATTTTTATTATGCTTGTTTGGTTAATCCGGAAAGGTATATGCAGCGAATTTTAGGGATTGTACTGCAAAATCAGCTGCAAGGCTGCTTCTACGGTCTGGATGCGCACTTCTTCCCGGGTTCCTTCAAAGCGGCAGTGCCGGACTGCGGTCCTTTCGCCATCGCTGTAGCCGATAAAAGCCGTGCCCACAGGATTACCGTATTCGTCGCCGCCGGGGCCGGCAAGGCCGGTGACGGAGACTGCAACGTCAGCTTGCAGCAGAGCGCGGACGCCTTCTGCCATGGCTTTTGCCGTGGGCTGGGATACTGCGCCGAAGGTTTCCAGAGTCTCGGAAGGGACACCGAGGATGTTGTGCTTGACCCAGTTGGTGTAGCTGATGACGCCGCCTTTGTAGACCTCCGAGCTTCCGGGAACGGCGGTGAGGGCCGCGCCGATACCGCCGCCGGTCAGGCTTTCCGCCGTGACCAGGGTCTTCCCTTTTAAGGCGGTCAGGACATCACAGCACGCTTTCGTCATGGTAGCTCACCTTGATCTTTTCAACGCTGTTCAGAGCACGCTCGATGAGGGCTTCCCGGTCCAGATTCTTTTCGGCGTTCAGCAGCTGGCCCAGGGTGGGCTTGGTCTTGGGGTGCTTGGGGGTGAAGACGGTGCAGCAGTCTTCATAAGGCAGGATGGAAGTCTCCATGGTGCCGATCTTTCGGGCGATGGTGATGATCTCCTCCTTGTCCATACCCACCAGAGGCATGAAAATGGGGATATCCACCACGGCACCGGTAACGGTCATGGCTTCCATGGTCTGGGACGCCACCTGGCCCAGGTTCTCGCCGGTGATCAGGGCGCCGCAGCCGTCGTTCTTGGCAATGCGCTGGGAAATCTCCATCATGAAGCGGCGCATGATGAGGGTGAAAAATTCCTCGGGGCAGTGATCCCGGATGGCTTCCTGAATCTCGGTGAAAGAGACCACATTGACGGTCATCTTGCCGGAATACTTGGTCACCAGACGGGCCAGCTCCACCACCTTGTCCTTGGCCAGCTGGGAGGTATAGGGATAGGAGAAGAAGTGGACGGCTTCGATCTCCACGCCCCGCTTGGCGATCATATAGGCCGCCACGGGAGAGTCGATACCGCCGGACAGCAGGCACATGGCCCGTCCGCCGACGCCGGTGGGCAGACCGCCCGCGCCGGGCTCCGCCGGGCCGTGGACATAGGCCGCCAGGTCCCGGACTTCCACGAAGACCGTGTAGTCGGGGTGGTGGACATCGACTTTACAGGTGGGATGGGCTTCCGCCAGACGGCCGCCGATCTCCTGGGACAGCTGGATGGAGGTCAGGGGGAAGCGCTTGTCGGAACGCTTGGACTCCACCTTGAAGGAAGCGGCGCAGTCCAGGTCATCGCCCAGGTAATTCTCGATGGCCTCGAAAATGGAATCCAGGTCCTTCTCACAGGGGCGGCAGCGGCACAGGCTGACCACGCCGAAAATGGAGCGGCAGGCCTCCCAGGCGCCGTCCACGTCGGCTTCTTCATCCATGGGCTCCACGTAGACGGTGGACTGCATGATGTAGACATCGAAGTTGCCGTACAGCTTCATCCGGCGGCGGACGTTCTGCCGCAGACGGGACTCAAACTGGCGCTTGTTGGCGCCCTTCAGGACGATCTCGCCCAGCTTTAACAGGAAAATTTCTTTCATATTGACTCCTTTTAATATAAGAAACCCTGTCAGCCTGAGCGATGGAAACGAGTCTGGGGCTCTGCACACTGCGTTTCTGCAGCGCAGTTAAATCGCGCGCAGATCCTTCGACTCCGCTGCGCTCCGCTCAGGATGACAGCGATTTGTATGACTGCATTTATCCATATCAGCGATTTCCAAGGTTTACTGCCCGGTACTGAATGGCCTCGGCGATGTGCTGGGGCTGGATGGCTTCGCTTCCATCCAGGTCGGCAACAGTTCGCGCAACCTTTAGTATACGATCATAACTTCTCGCCGTCAAGCCCATGGTTTCAAAAGCGTTCTTCATCAGGGCCGCGCTTTCTTCACTGAGGGCGCAATAGCGGCGCATTTCTTCCGGGCCCATTCGGGCGTTGCACATGCCGCCGTCGCCGAAGCGTTTGTTCTGGACGGCTCTGGCGGCGTTGACCCGTTCTTTAACGGAGACCGACGGCTCCGCTTCCGTCCGGGCACGGAGGTCTTCGAAGTGGACGGAGGGCACCTCCACCACAATGTCGATCCGGTCCAGCATGGGGCCGGAAATGCGGCTGCGATAGCTTTCCACTTCCCTGTCTGAGCACCGGCAGCGGCCCGACGGGTCGCCATACCAGCCGCATTTGCAGGGATTCATGGCGCACACCAGCATGAATTCCGCCGGATAGGTCACCGCGCCGGAGACCCGGGAGATGGTAACTTGTCCGTCTTCCAAGGGCTGGCGCATCATATCTAAGGTATCTTTCCGGAATTCGGGCATTTCATCCAGAAACAGCACGCCCTTGTGGGCCATGGAGATCTCACCGGGCTTGGGATTGCTGCCGCCTCCGGCCAGGCCCGCGTTGGACACGGTATGGTGGGGCGAACGGAAGGGCCGGCGGGTCACCAGAGGCTGTTTTGCCGTGAGAAGGCCCATGACGGAATAGATCTGGCTGACTTCCAGGGATTCCTCCCAGGTCATGTCGGGAAGGATGGAGGGAAGGCGCTTGCTGAGCATACTTTTGCCCGAGCCGGGAGGACCGATGAGCAGCACGTTATGACTGCCCGCGGCGGCGACTTCCAGGGCGCGTTTCACATTCTCCTGTCCCAGGACATCCTTAAAATCCAGTCCCGGGGCGTCCTCCTTGGCGGGAACCCAAAGGGGTTCTTCCTTCAGGACGGTCTCCCCGTTCAAGCCTGCCGCAAGCTCCGATACCGTATGCACCGGGATAATGGCCGGGCCCCGGGCCAGAGTGGCTTCCGCGGCGTTTTCCGCCGGGACGAAGAGGGTCTGGATTCCTTCCCGTTTCGCCGCCAGGGCCATGGGAAGGACGCCGGATATGGGACGGATCTGGCCGTCCAGGCTGACTTCGCCCAGAAACGCGCTGGTGGATTTGGGGCGGCGGACACTGCCCGCTGCCGCCAGAATACTTAATAAAATAGGAAGGTCATAGTGGGTGCCCGCCTTTTTCAGGCTTGCGGGGGCAAGATTGACCGTGATACGGCTGACAGGAAAGCTCAGGCCGCTGGATTTTGCCGCGGCACGGACCCGGTCCCTGGCTTCCTTGACTGCCGCGTCAGGCAGTCCCACAATGTCAAATCCCGGCAATCCGCTGGAAATAAAGCACTCCGCAGTCACCATACTGCCCCGGATCCCGGAAATTCCAAGGGTCTTAACACTACATATCATAGTCTTCTCTCCTTATAATATATCTATTTTATCGTATTCCGTCAACGAAAAAAAGACAATCCGTTTTGAGTTATTCCAGCAATCATCAGCCTTAGCACAAGCTGTACAGTTTTCCGGCGGCATTCTTGTTGAAAAGCATAAAATTTTCACAAGTGGGTCGATTGGTGGCTTTACAAATCGAATGGAAAGTGCTATGATATACGCGACAAAAATTGAATACTTTAGGAGGTATTTCGTTTTGGCAAGAAAATTTAAAACCATGGACGGCAATACTGCTGCCGCCCACGTCAGCTACGCTTTCACTGAGGTTGCTGGCATTTATCCCATCACCCCTTCCAGCCCCATGGCTGACAACGTGGACCAGTGGTCCGCTGCCGGCCGCAAGAACATCTTTGGCGACACCGTCAAGGTTGTTGAGATGCAGTCCGAAGCTGGTGCTGCCGGTACCGTCCACGGCTCCCTGGCCGCCGGTGCTCTGACCACCACCTACACCGCATCCCAGGGCCTGCTGCTGATGATCCCCAACATGTACAAGATCGCCGGCGAGCTGCTGCCCTGCGTTTTCCATGTCTCTGCCCGTACCGTTTCTGCTCAGTCTCTGAACATCTTCGGTGACCACTCCGATGTCTACGCCTGCCGTCAGACCGGTTTCGCTATGCTGGCTGAGACCAACGTTCAGGAAGTTATGGACCTGAGCGCTGTCGCTCATCTGGCTGCCATCGAGGGCCGTGTTCCCTTCATCAACTTCTTCGACGGTTTCCGTACCTCCCACGAGATCCAGAAGGTCGCTATCTGGGACTATGAGGACCTGAAGGAAATGTGCAACATGGAGGCTGTGGCTGAGTTCCGCAAGCACTCCCTGAACCCCGAGCGTCCCGCTATGCGTGGTTCCCACGAGAACGACGACATCTTCTTCCAGCACCGCGAGGCCTGCAACAAGTACTACAACGCTCTGCCCGCAGTGGTCGAGAAGTACATGGGCAAGGTCAACGAGAAGCTGGGCACCAACTATCAGCTGTTCAACTACTACGGCGCTGAGGATGCTGACCGCATCATCGTTGCTATGGGTTCCGTCAACGATGTTATTGAGGAAGTCATCGACTACCTGAACGCGCACGGTGAGAAGGTCGGCCTGGTCAAGGTCCGCCTGTTCCGTCCCTGGTGCGCTGAGAAGCTGCTGGAGGCTATCCCCGCTACCGCTAAGAAGATCGCTGTTCTGGACCGTACCAAGGAGCCCGGCTCCCAGGGCGAGCCCCTGTACCAGGATGTCGTCATGTCCCTGGCCAAGGCCGGCCGCGGCGATGTAACCGTGATCGGCGGCCGTTACGGTCTGGGTTCCAAGGACACCCACCCCGCTTCCGTCTTTGCCGTTTACGAAGAGCTGGCTAAGGAAGCTCCCAAGAACGAGTTCACCATCGGCATCGTCGACGACGTGACCAACCTGTCTCTGGAAGAGAAGGTCTCCCCCAACACCGCTGCAGAGGGCACCATCGAGTGCAAGTTCTGGGGTCTGGGCGGCGACGGCACTGTCGGCGCTAACAAGAACTCCATCAAGATCATCGGCGACCACACCGACAAGTACGTACAGGCTTACTTCCAGTACGACTCCAAGAAGACCGGTGGCGTTACCGTTTCCCACCTGCGCTTCGGCGACAAGCCCATCAAGTCCCCCTACTACATCAACAAGGCTGACTTCGTGGCTTGCCACAACCCCTCCTACATCACCAAGGGCTTCAAGATCGTTCAGGACGTCAAGCCCGGCGGTGTCTTCCTGATCAACTGCCAGTGGAGCCTGGAGGAGCTGGAGCATCACCTGGATGCCGCTTCCAAGCGTTACATCGCTAACAACAACATCCAGCTGTACACCATCAACGCGATCGACCTGGCTATCAAGGTCGGCATGGGCAAGCGTACCAACACCATTCTGCAGTCCGCATTCTTCTCCCTCGCTGACATCATGCCGATCGCGGAAGCAATCGACTACATGAAGTATATGGCGAAGAAGTCCTACTCCAAGTTCGGCGACGAGGTTGTTG
>JAXJGV010000025.1:0-23161 GCA_036300205.1 Oscillospiraceae bacterium | reverse complement strand
GTATCCATGCCGTTTCTACGGAGGAAGAAATACACCTTTGCATTGAGCCGGTGTTCATAAGCATGGAGATAAAAGCTGAGATACCGAAGTTCCTTTTCCTCCACGGCACGAATAAGATACTCGTCACCAACAGCTTCATTTTTCTTGAGGATTCCTTTCCTCTTCTCCTTGCTGATGTGGTTGCCGTTCTCTATGTTTGGAAACGCATCCTCCATTCCGGGCGGGGTAGGAGTTAGCTGGAAGATATGCTCCGCCTGCCAGCGGGTTAAACCCTCCACATCTGCTTTTTCATTTCCCAGATAGAAGAATCCGAACCGGGAGGTGTAACCGGTCATGTCCCAGGAGTATTCGGACAGAATCTCCAAATCTTCCGGTATGAGCTGCACAGCTTTTTCTTCAAATGGGATTTCCTGATATGACATGGCGGCACCTCCTTATCTCTTATTTCTTCACCACCGCTGCGATCAGTGCATCGGGAGTCATATCTTCCTTGTATTTTCCGTTGGCATATTCCGCATCGACAATAGCACCGGACACCAACTCTTTTGCACGGGCTTTTGCCCTTGCTGCAATCGCTCTTTCAAGGGTTCCCCGCTCTACCCGCTTATCAATGGCATTCACAGCCTGATGATATTGAATGATGGCAGGGCGATTCTCGGCTTTCTCCCGTTCCTCCCGGCCCATCCGGTTGCCAACCTGCACACAGGTCAGACCGCCGTATTCTTCCGGTGCATACCCGGTGCAATATTTCTGCCTCCGAGCATTGGTAGTAAGAAAAAACTTCTTGCAGATAGGACACCGTTTGGGGGCATTACCCACAGCCAGCGCTTCGTAAAGATTGGAACGGAACATGCTGGGGAAGGATGCATAGTGCATCCGCCGAGTCAGTCCCTTTTCACCGGGCAGGTATTCCATGGATACGTTGGTGATCGACATCCAGGCATCGTCCCTATGTTTATCTTCCGAGAAGAACGCATCGAATTGTTTAGCAAAGACTGCCGGGTTTCGGGATACCTCTTCATCGTCCAGAACTTCTACCAAGGGAATCAAGGCCTTCCGAAAATCCCGGATACCAAAACCAAGCTGAGCAACCAGACACAGGGAGGGAATGAACACTTCACCCATTTCCTTTTTGCGTTGCCGGTAGGCTTTCTTAACGGCATCTGCGGAGAATATACTGGGGAGTTTTCCGTCCAGCCATGTGAAGTCCTGACCGGCAAAGGGCGGCACATCCCGGAGTAGATCTACCACTCGAAACACATTTCTGGAAGCAGTCAGCATCATCGCCAGGGTGGAATTGTCGGGGTTCTTATTGTGATTCAAATAATCCACAAGCTGCATCATCGGGTCTGTCAGCTTCAACAGATCCTCTAACACATAATCCGGAATATTCAAGATTTCCAGAGCGATGGTACCGGTATCTGAAGCAGTATCGCTGGTTCCGTAAACCTCCTGCTTATCTCTATAATCAACGGTCAGGAACCGCATTTTAAGCCGTTCCTGTAAGTCTACTTTCTGAGCCATACTCGCACCCCCTTTTTTATGCTCATTATACCAAACATGTGTTCTAAAATAAAGATATTTTTTCGTCTAACAAGCTAACTGTCATGATAAGTCGACTCTTTCGTTTGATCCCAGTCTAAATTGTAGCAGAGAATCAGTCCCAAAAAGCGGACCTTTCCCGTGGTTTCCGAACATTCCAATGCTGTCAGGTTTTTTGATTTTGGACTGTCAGATGATTAGACCGTTTTTCTCGGATTTCCACATAAATATAGTAGGAGAAGAAACCTTTTCTCCGGTAACTGGCTACCTTCTCCCGAAAATGAAAAGGAAAGGAAAAATGCAAATGATCGACTTCAAAACCATACGCGCGGCTGTACCGACCATACAGGCCGCAAAGGATTACGGATTGGATGTAGGCAGGCACGGCATGGCCCGGTGTCCCTTCCATGACGACCACAGTCCCAGTCTGAAGCTGGATGATAGATTCTATTGCTTCGGCTGCGGCGCATCCGGCGATGTCATCGACTTTACCGCAAGATATTTGGGAATATCTCCCCACAGCGCTGCTGTAAAACTGTGTCAGGACTATGGGTTAAGTCCTGGCGAATCCAACACCTATAATGCATACATCCACCAAAGCTACCCCAATATCCGCCGCTTCCGGGAGGACGAGCTGTTGTGCATCCATATCCTAGGTGCCTACCGGAAGCTGCTGGAGGATTGGAAAGAGCGGTACGCACCCCAACCGGATTCTGACATTTGGGATCTGCGCTTTTGTGAAGCAATGAAATCATTATCCACTGTGGACTATCTGCTGGACTGCCTGACCATCGGCACTCTGGAGCAGCGGGTTGCCATGGTGGATTCTTTATTGGTCAGCATCATCCCTGAGATGCAGGAACGCTTGAGAAAGGAGGATAACGCACATGGACGAGCAGACCAATCTGGTTCCGGAATGGGTGGAGGGCAAGAAAATTAACGAGGCACTCTTCTGCCGGGAGTTCTTGAAGGATCATCCCATGATTGCGGTGGACGGAACCTTCTTCTGCACGGAGGGACGGATCACTGACGAGTCCAAATTGAAGCGGGAGATTCTGGAAAGGATCGAACCCTATGCCACCAGCGGATTATCAAGAAAGGTGCAGAATATTCTGGATGCCCTGCGGCTTATGTGCTATTCCGAACCTCTCCCGATCCAGACAGACCGTATCCATGTTGCCAACGGCACTTTGTTTCTGGGTAGAACATTCCGGGAAGAAAAGGAATTTTGTATGAACCGGCTTCCGGTATCCTACAACCACGATGCCCCGAAACCGGAAAAATGGCTTGCATTTCTGGAGCAGCTCCTGTACCCGGAGGATATTCCCACCTTGCAGGAATATATGGGATACTGCCTGATTCCCAGCACCAAGGCGCAGCAGATGCTTTTCCTCATTGGCAACGGCGGCGAGGGCAAAAGCCGGATCGGACTTGTGATGCACGCTCTTCTGGGAAACAACATGAACACCGGCAGCGTTGCAAAGATTGAAACCAGTAACTTTGCCAGAGCGGATCAGCAATTTAAGTATTTACTGGTAGATGATGATATGAAGTTGGAGGCCCTTCCCCAGACAAACCATATCAAAACCATCGTCACCGCAGAGCTTCCCATGGATCTGGAAAAGAAAGGGGAACAAAGCTACCAGGGGGAACTGTATGTACGATTCATGGTCTTTGGCAATGGTTCTCTGCGAGCCTTGTATGACCACAGCGACGGTTTCTACCGGCGGCAGCTTATCTTATCCGTAAAACCCAGGGACAAGTCCCGGAAGGACGATCCCTATATTGCAGAGAAGATGTGTGCCGAAGCGGAGGGTATTTTCCTATGGGCATTGGAGGGGCTGCACCGGCTGACCCAAAATGACTTTCACATTACCCAGAGCGAACGCACAAGATCCAATGTGGAAGCCGCCATGCGGGAGGGCAACAACATTCTGGGCTTCATGGAGTCCGAGGGGTATTTCCTGTTCAAAGCAGACGATTGGATTACCTCCAAGGATTTTTATACCCTATACACCATCTGGTGTGATGATAATTCGGAAAAGCCCATGTCTCCCAGAACCTTCAGCAATTTCCTCTGCGCCAACGAGCAGAAATACAATCTGGAGCATAACAACAAAGGCTTTAACGCACAAGGCCGGCGGGTGTGGGGATTCCTGGGAGTCCGCAGCCTGATTAAAATTTTCTGACAGGAATCCCAAAACAATATGTACATACGTACCAGCGTACCGGGGTCGGTTGTACACATGTACGTACGGTACACATGATTTTGGTATTTCCCTGTGTATATTCTTTCTGCCGGTACTACCTTAATTTACACCGGGGCGAATTGAGGGGTAGTGAAAGCAGCAAAGAACATTCCCGTTCCATATTTCTATTTTACGGGAAAGCGATGGTCGAAATCGTGAACTCGGTGTCGAATTGGGTAAAGAACAGATCGAAACGATGGAATAGGACATGAATCCGTGCATTCGATAACATGACTTGCCAAGGGGACATCGCAAATAAAAAATGGAGCAGATTTCTGCCCCATCTGAAAATACACCTAACGGCGAACTGGTTTCGCCTATTTAACTACTGAATTAAGGAGAATAAGAAATATGAAAATTACGAATCAAACCACCAAAAATGCCATCAAGGCCCAGATCATGATGGCAAACTTCACCATGGCAGAGGTCGTGGATGCCCTGTCCATGGAATATGGCTGGAGTGACAGCCTTTCCAACTTCTCTGCCAAGTTAGGCAGAGGTTCCCTGCGGTATGTGGAAGCCCTGCAGCTTGCCGATGTGATGGGATATGACATTGTATGGCAGAAACGGAGGGACGCATGATGAAAGGGCAATATGCAATCTTCCGTATGAAGAAGTACAAGGGCCAGACCATTTCCATGATCGAGGCACATAATGAGCGCATGAAGGAAGCTTATGCCAGCAACCCGGACATTGATATGCAGCGGAGCAAGCTTAATTTCCATCCGATAAACCCCAATGGCCGGTATCTGGGAGAAGTGGATAAGCTGATCCAGTCTTCCGGTTGCCGGGTACGGAAGGACAGCGTAAAGATGATCGAAGCGCTGATCACAGCAAGCCCGGAGTTCTTCGAGGGCAAGAAACCCAGAGAAGTCAAGGCGTTCTTTGACCGGGCAGTGGAGTTTATGAAATCCAAGCAGGCTCCCGATACATATATTTCCGCCGTGGTGCATGTGGACGAGAAAACGCCCCACATGCACTTTTGCTTTGTGCCGCTGACGCCGGACAATCGGCTCAGCGCCAAGGAGATCGTGGGCAACAAGAAGAAGCTGACCCAGTGGCAGGACGATTTCTGGAGCTACATGGTCAAGTTCTATCCCGATCTGGAGCGTGGCGAATCTGCCAGCAAGACCGGCAGAACCCATATCCCGCCCCGGCTGTTCAAGGAAGCGGTGCATCTGAGCCAGCAAAAGGATATGCTGCTGGAACTGCTTGCTGACATCAATCCTCTGAATGCAAAGAAACGGGCAGCAGAAATTGAAGCTCTTCTGGAGAAGTATACTCCCGGTGTGGAGAAGATGCGTACCCGACTGAAAAAGTATGATGCCGCCTACAAGGAGCTGAAAGCGGAAATCGCCGCACTGGAAAAACAAGTGGACGCCAGCAAGGAAAGTGTCACCCGCCGTCTGGAACTGCTCCAGCAGGTGCAGGAGTTGGAAAAGCTCCGCAAGATTGTGGATAACATACCTACTGAAATTCTCGCGCTTTACAATGACGCGAATCTTAGCAGAAAGGAAACTTTGAGCCATGAATAATGACTGGAAAGCTACAATCCACATTAGAAAAACCAACATTCAAGAAATTCGCCGAATTTTTCGGCGAATTTCTTTTGAATCTATGAAGCAGGAGGATATTGCCTATGAAGCATGAGGTCCCTATCTGGGAAAAAGCGAACCTGACCATCGAAGAAGCCGCTGCCTACTTTGGCATCGGTATGAACAAACTTCGGGAGCTGACCGAGGATGAACAGTGCAAATTTGTGTTATTCGTCGGCTCCAAGCGGCTGATCAAAAGACGCCTGTTCGAGCAGTATCTGGAACAGGCGTATTCTATATAACTGAAAATATTACTTAATGGTGGAATTTGAGGTCTGGATGTGATAAAATGTGTTTGTCAAATTCAGGCCTCTCCACCATGGAAAGGAGTTTGACAATGTCCGCAAAAAGAAAAGATAAAAAAGGGCGAGTCCTTCGGACGGGAGAGAGCCAACGTAAAGACCTGACTTACCAATATCGTTATCAGGATGTGACAGGAAAACGTCGTACCGTTTACGCACCCACGCTGGAAGAATTACGGGCCAAGGAAGATGAAATCAACAAGGCACAGGATTCCGGTGTGGACTACAATGCAGGCAACGTAACAGTCATTGAATTGCTGGAACGCTACATCAGTTTGAAGCAGGGTGTCCGCAATGCCACCAAGGTGGGATACAACTTCGTGTATAACCTTGTAAAGAAAGAAGATTTCGGCTATCGGAAAATTCGGGATATCAAAATGTCGGATGCAAAGCTGTGGTTCATGAAGCTGCAGAAGGATGGCAGAGGATACAGTACCATCACCAGCGTTCGCGGCGTTGTGAAACCCGCTTTCCAGATGGCCTTTGAAGAAGACATCCTCCCCAAGAATCCCTTTGAATTCAAGCTGTCCGATGTTGTCAAAAACGATTCCCAGAAACGCATTGCGCTGACCCAGGAGCAAGTCGATCTCTTTATGACCTTCATTAAAGAGGACAAGCATTATTCCTGCTACTATGACGAGTTCGTTGTGTTGCTGGAAACGGGTATGCGTGTCAGCGAGCTGTGCGGGCTGACCAAGCAGCAGCTGGATTTTGAGAAGCGTCGGATCTGGGTAGATCACCAGCTTGTTCGCAAGCCGGATTGCACCTACTACGTAGAAAAGACGAAAACCGAAAGCGGCTGCCGTTTTATTCCCATGACAGATAATGCCTACAAAGCGTTGAAGAACATCGTTGCAAGACGGAAGACGGTTTCCAAGGAATGGATTATTGATGGCTATTCCGGGTTCCTGCTGCTGGACAAGAACGGCAACCCCAAGGTGGCGATGCACATTGAACATCACTTCCAGTGGGCATTGAAAAAGTACCGGAAGCTGCATCCCGATAAGCCTCTGCCGAAGATTACACCCCATGTGTTCCGGCACACTTTCTGCACCAACATGGCCAACGCCGGTATGGATCTGAAAAGTCTGCAATACCTGATGGGCCACTCCGATGCAGGAGTCACCATGAATGTCTATACCCACGCCAGCTACGACCATGCAGAGCAGTCGATGCAGAAGATATTACAGTTCCAATTGCCGGAAAAGGCACTTAAGTCGGGTTGACACTGGGACACAATACTTACACCAAATTTACACCATTTGGCCGGGAAGTTACGTGAATTTACACCAATTTATGAAATCCGAACCTTTTCAAAAAGTTCGGATTTCTAACAAATAATAGGTTATAAGAGGTTTTAATAGATGATAAAAATCCTTTTTTGTTGCCACGGCAACATCTGCCGCAGCCCTATGGGTGAGTTTGTCCTGAAGGATATGGCTGCCAAAGCGGGGCTTTCCGACCGGTTTGAAATTGCCTCCGCGGCGGTGAGTCGGGAGGAGATCGGTAATCCGGTGTACCCGCCGGCCCGGCGGGAACTGGCGAAGCATGGCATCCGCTGTGACGGACACGCCGCCCGGCAGGTCACCATGGCGGATTACCGCCGCTTCGACCGCATCTATTACATGGACCGCAGCAACGCCCGCTATCTTGCCCGGATGCTGCCCAGCGACCCGGAGAAGATCCGGCCGCTGCTTGACCGGGATGTGGCCGATCCCTGGTATACCGGGGACTTTGAGCAGACCTGGAACGACATTGTGGAGGGCTGCGCCAAAATTATGGAGGAATTTACATGAATCAGGAACTTTTGGAGGAAAAGCTGGCGGAACTGCCGCTGTATATTTACGATTTTCTGGATCCCAAGGAGCTGGAGTTTTCCGACCGCATCCGCTGGATCTGTGAGCATGAATGCCCCATGTACGGCAAAAGCTGGGCCTGCCCCCCCGGTGTGGGCAGCGTGGAAAGCTGCCGGGGGAAGTGCCGGTCCTTTGAAAACTGCCTGATGATCTCCACCATCACCGAGGTGGCGGACATCACCGACATCAACGAGACTCTGGCCACCCGCCCGGAGCATGAAAAGCTGACCAACCAGGTCCGGGATATCATGCGGGAGCTGGGAGTCAATCCGTACATCCTGTCTACCGAGGCCTGCGCGGTCTGTGAGCGCTGTGCCATTCTGGACGGCCTGCCCTGCCGCCTGCCGGGAAAGATGCACCCCTGCGTGGAGAGCCACGGCATCAACGTGGTGCCCATCCTGGAGAGCCGGGGCCTGGAATTCCAGTTCGGCGCCAATGTGGTGACTTGGATCTCTCTGCTGTTTTATTAAGGAATCGGGAAGGGCGCACCGCAGGGTGCGCCCTTTTGCTGGGAAATATTCCGTGGGGGCAGATTTGCGTTCTGCCCGGAATCCTGCGGCAGCTGAGTGGCTGCTTTCGCACGGAAATGTGAATTTTTAGATAGGATCCACCGGTTTGCGCACGTCATGTTGAGGGAGGATGGGAAATCCTCCCCTACGGAGGGGGATTGCGCTGCCTATTTCGGTATGGTAATGGTCAGTACGATCTGGCTGTCGGTTTCTCTCCGCTCGGATACGGCGGGGATCCCGGACAGCTGGATCTTTTGCAGATTTTGGGTCAGATTGTTGAGAAACGCCCCCACGTTGGCTCTTTGGGGTTTGTCCTCTTTTTCCGCCAGCAGGCTTTCGATGTACTTTTCCGCCCGGGCTACGCTCATGCCCTGCCTGGCGATCTCCGCGATGGCGGCGCATTTTTCCTCGTCGGCGCGCAGCTTCAGCAGCGCCCGGCCGTGGCGTTCCGTCAGGCCTGCCTCCCGCAGGGCGGTGAGGACGGCATCGCTGTGCTTGAGGATGCGCAGTTTGTTGGCCACGGCGCTTTGGCTTTTGCCCAGAAGCCTTGCCACCTGCTCCTGGCTCATGGCGTAACACGTCAGCAGACGCTGGATGCCCATGGCTTCCTCAATGAAATCCAGGTCCTGCCGCTGCAGGTTTTCCACCATGGCGGCCATGCCGGATTCCCGGTCGTCCATGCTCATGATGATGCAGGGGATGTCCGTGACGCCTGCCAGCTGGGCCGCCCGAAGCCGCCGTTCCCCGGCGATGAGTTCGTAGGCATTGCCGCTGCGGCGGACGGACAGGGGCTGGAGGATCCCGTGCTGGCGGATGGAGTCGGCCAGCTCATCCAGGGCTTCCGGTTTGAAGACCTTCCGGGGCTGGGCCGGATTGGGGCGGATGGAGCGGGCCGGCAGGAATACCACCCGTCCGGTCTCCATGTAGGTTTTCAGCTTCTGGCATTGCATTGCCCGTCCTCCCTCAGTAAGTTAAGTGGTTTCATTGTACTGCCCGGAAGTTGGAAAAAGCGGCGAAATCGGCTGGCCGACACCGGGAAATGTGCGACATCTTTCGCTGGGATGGATAAATTGGAGCTTATATAAAGGAAACTGCCCGGCGCATTTCCGACCCCGCCCCGCAGCGGCGGCTGGGTGGAACGATAATTTCTTCCGCATTATAATTTCCAAAATCTGGAAAAACCTATTTACATTTTCCATCGAATCGTGTATAGTAAGACGCGAACAGAGTAGGAGACCCTGCGTTAAGTGCCTCTGGGACGGGGAGTTGCCCGGAGGACGAAGGAACTTTTCCACGATGGGGTCACCGCACCCGCTGTTGCATATTGGACACCCTCCTTTATGTAGCAACGATACTCGGTCGGGCGATAGGTCGGCTGTAAACGCGCTGCCTTTCCCCACGGGTGATCTATGTTTGTCATTAAACTCCCTGGCGTGAAAAACGCCGGGGATTTTTTGCATTCATGGGCCTTTGGGGCAGAAGAGCCGCCTCTCGCTACATAATTAGGAGGCTTTTTTATGGCTCGAATTCAAAAATCCACAAACCTGTACAAAACCCCCTTCTCCAAAGCCTACTGGCGGGATGCCGCGGCAGAGCTGAAGGACACCAAAATGCTGGTGGTAACCGCGCTGATGATCGCGCTGCGCATCGCCCTGAAGCCCCTGGCCATTCCTGTGGGCCCCCAGATGAGCATTCAGACCGCCATGCTGGCTACCGCCCTGGGCGCCATGATCTTTGGCCCCGTAGTGGCCATTCCCGCCGCGATCATCTCCGATACCGTGGGCTTTATGATCTATCCCACCGGCGATTACTTCCTGCCCTTTGTGCTGACGGAGATCGCCAGCACCATGATTTACGCCCTGTGCCTGTACCGCAGCAAAGTCTCTCCCACCCGGGTGATGCTGAGCCGGTTCGTCATCTGCTTCTTTGTGAATGTGGTGCTGCAGCAGCTGATCTTCGCCTGGTACTATATCTGGATCGGCAACCCCGAAAGCGCCCAGAGCGCCATTCTGGGCATCACCACCATCAGCCGGATCTTTAAGAACCTGTTCTTCTTCCCTGTTGAGACGGTGGTGCTGACCCTGTTCCTGAAATTCCTGCTGCCGGTGACTCAGCGGGCGGGACTGACTTACTGCAGGGATACGGACATGACCTTCAGCAAAAAGCAGATCGTGGCGCTGGTGTGCCTGGTGCTGGTGGGCGCTGCCAGTGCCACCGGGTATCTATCCTACCGGTATGCCAATACCTCCCGCAGCGCGGACTACGAGACGGAAGAGCGCGTGGAGATCCAGCAGTCCATGGCCCAGCTGGTGCTGGACGAAACCGACGAATGGGACAGCGAGACGGTTGTCTGCGTGGTGGACAGCGCCTACCGGGGACTGTTCGACTCCGAGACGGATTACACGGTGGCGGTCTACGTCCTGGATGAGGAGGCCTTCGCGGCCGGCCAGGCAGAGGACGCCTCCTATACCATGGATACCCTCTGGGCTTACTCCAAGTCCGGCCCCAAGAAGGACAAGTACCAGTCTCTGGTGAAGGTCGCCAGCGCCGAAGTGGTCAAAAATGAGAAGACCGGCGAGATTCTGTCCTTTGTCTGCGCGCCTGCGGAATAATACATCCTGTACTGTCGGGGAGGGCCAACGGCCCACCCCGGCAGTATTTTCGTATATAGAAAATAGAATTTGGAAAAATTGCAAGAAATTTTGCAAAATGATTTGCTTTTTTTTGGTAACCGTGATATACTATTTCTGCGTTATCAGAAACAAGCGAAAAATGCAACATAACAGGCGAAAATGGCACGCCTGAAAGAATCGAAAGGGGTAATAAGAGAATGTCTCACAAGTATGTTTACCTGTTTACCGAAGGAAACGGCAAAATGCGGGAGCTTCTGGGCGGCAAGGGTGCAAACCTGGCGGAAATGACCAACATCGGTCTGCCTGTTCCGCAGGGCTTCACCATTTCCACCGAGGCCTGCACCAAATATTATGAGGACGGCCGCCAGATCAATGCCGATATCCAGGCAGAGATCATGCGTTACGTCGATAAGCTGGAGGAGATCACCGGCAAGAAGTTCGGTGATAAGGAGAACCCCCTGCTGGTCTCCGTCCGTTCCGGCGCCCGCGCTTCCATGCCCGGCATGATGGACACCATCCTGAACCTGGGCCTGAACGAGGACGTTGTGGAAGTCATGGCCAAGAAGTCCGGCAATCCCCGCTGGGCCTGGGACTGCTACCGCCGCTTTATCCAGATGTACTCCGACGTGGTCATGGAAGTGGGCAAGAAGTACTTCGAAGCCCTCATCGACCAGATGAAGGAGAAGAAGGGTGTCGTCCATGACGTGGAGCTGACTGCCGACGACCTGAAGGAATTGGCAGGCCAGTTCAAGGCCGAGTACAAGTCCAAGCTGGGCGTGGACTTCCCCACCGATCCCAAGGAGCAGCTGATGGGCGCCATCAAGGCTGTGTTCCGTTCCTGGGACAATCCCCGCGCAAACGTTTACCGCCGCGAGAACGATATCCCCTATTCCTGGGGTACTGCCGTCAACGTCCAGTCCATGGCCTTCGGCAACATGGGCGACGACTGCGGCACCGGCGTTGCGTTCACCCGTAACCCCGCTACCGGCGAGAAGAAGCTGTTCGGCGAGTTCCTGACCAATGCGCAGGGCGAGGACGTGGTTGCCGGTGTCCGGACTCCCATGCCCATCTCCGAGATGGCTGAGAAGTTCCCCGAGGCTTTCGCGCAGTTTACCAATGTCTGCCAGATTCTGGAGAACCACTACCACGACATGCAGGACATGGAGTTCACCGTTGAAAACGGCAAGCTGTATATGCTGCAGACCCGTAACGGCAAGCGTACCGCTCCCGCCGCGCTGAAGATCGCCTGCGACCTGGTGGACGAGGGCATGATCGACGAGAAGCAGGCTGTTGCCATGATCGATCCCAGAACCCTGGACACCCTGCTGCATCCCCAGTTCGACGCCAAGGCTCTGAAGAATGCGCAGCCTGTGGGCCGCGCTCTGGCCGCATCTCCCGGCGCTGCCTGCGGTAAGATCGTCTTCACCGCTGAGGACGCCAAGGCCTGGGCTGACCGCGGCGAGAAGGTCGTCCTGGTTCGTCTGGAGACTTCCCCCGAGGACATCGAGGGCATGATGGCCGCACAGGGCATCCTGACCGTCCGCGGCGGCATGACCTCCCACGCAGCCGTCGTTGCCCGCGGCATGGGCACCTGCTGTGTCTCCGGCTGCACCGAGATCAAGATGGACGAGGAGAACAAGCAGTTCGTCCTGGCCGGCAAGACCTACCACGAAGGCGACTATTTGTCCCTGGACGGCTCCACCGGCTGCATCTACGATGGCCAGATCCCCACTGTTGACGCTGAGATCGCCGGCGAGTTCGGCCGCATCATGGCCTGGGCTGACCAGTACCGCACCCTGAAGGTCCGCACCAACGCCGATACCCCCCGTGACGCCATCAAGGCCCGTTCCCTGGGCGCAGAGGGCATCGGCCTGTGCCGTACCGAGCACATGTTCTTCGAGGAAGGCCGTATCGCCTCCTTCCGGGAAATGATCTGCTCCGACACTGTGGAAGAGCGTGAAGCCGCTCTGGCCAAGATCCTGCCCATGCAGCAGGCCGACTTCGAGGCCCTGTACGAGGCCATGGAGTCCTACCCCGTTACCATCCGTTTCCTGGATCCCCCTCTGCACGAGTTCGTGCCCACCACCGAGGAAGACATCGCCGCTCTGGCTGCCACTCAGGGCAAGACCGTCCAGCAGATCAAGGATATCATCGCATCCCTGCATGAGTTCAACCCCATGATGGGCCATCGTGGCTGCCGTCTGGCTGTCACCTATCCTGAGATCGCCGCCATGCAGACCAAGGCTGTCATCCGTGCCGCTCTGGCAGTCAAGGGCCGTCATCCCGACTGGAACCTGGTTCCCGAAATTATGATCCCCCTGACCGGCGACGTGAAGGAACTGAAGTACGTCAAGGATGTGGTTGTCAAGGCCGCTGACGCCGAGATCGCCGCTTCCGGCATTGACCTGCACTATGAGGTCGGCACCATGATCGAGATTCCCCGTGCCTGCCTGACCGCCGACGAGATGGCGAAGGAAGCCGAGTTCTTCTGCTTCGGCACCAACGACCTGACCCAGATGACCTACGGCTTCAGCCGTGACGACGCCGGCAAGTTCCTGGATGCCTACTACAACGCCAAGATCTTCGAGAACGATCCCTTCGCCAAGCTGGACCAGACCGGCGTGGGCATGCTGATGGAGATGGCCGTTGCAAAGGGCAAGAAGGTCCGTCCCACCATGCACTGCGGCATCTGCGGCGAGCACGGCGGCGACCCCATGAGCGTGGAGTTCTGCCACAAGATCGGCCTGGACTACGTCTCCTGCAGCCCCTTCCGCGTCCCCATCGCCCGTCTGGCTGCCGCTCAGGCTGCTATCAAGGATGGCAGGAACTAAGGAATTACCGGAAGTTTGCAAGCCTAACCGTGACCTGCGAGGACGCGAAAGCGTATATGTACAGCTTGAGCAGTAAACGCAGAGTCCACAAATGGACTGATATTCAGGTAAACCTCTATATCTAAGCTTTATGCCCCGGTTCTTCGGAACCGGGGCTTTTTTGTTTTGTGGTGTATTTTACCAATCCTCCACAAAATCATATGGACTGTGGAGCTTTCGTAAAATTTGCGGCACATTCGACTCATTCCTGCCGGAGCGGTACAATGATGGTACAAAACCAATCAAAGGAGGCTTGACCATGAATATCAATTACATTCGCTCCGGGGATTACTTCATCCCGGATCTGAAGCTGCCGGAAGAAACCCGACCCATCGGCAAATGGGGCCGTATGCACCGGGAGTATCTGAAGGAACACCATCCGATCCAGTACACTAATCTGGTGCTGTCCTGTAAGCTGTGGACCTATCTGGCAGACCTGAACGAACAAGCACAGGAACGGTTGGACAGAATTGTGCAGCAAATGAAGGAGGCGGAAGGGGTTGCAGAAGCACTGAAAGCGGCTGATCCAATGGCGTGGGTTCAGAGAATGAACAACATCGCTGCCAGAGCGGAAGAAATCATCCGGGAGGAGCTGATCTACAATGGATAATATCGCCCAGCGGCTAAAGGCTTATATCGAAGAACATCCCTTCGATCCTGGGGATAGCGACTGTGAAACCGTTCTGGATCAACTATTCCAAGCCTATCAGGAATCCCATGAATCCGACCCGCCGGATATTCGAGATAGTTTCCGGGAATTGGATAAGCTCTTGGGACATTTGCCACTAGATGATAACAATGCCGTCTTTAACCTCTGCTGTAGCCTCTGTACCGCCTATGAACATAAAGCATTCCTGGATGGCCTCCAATACGGGGCACATCTGATTACGGAGTTGAACACAGACAAGAGAGGTGGGTCACTATGAATCCGGATGCCCAAATGATGGTACCCATTTCCAAAGCAAATAAAGATTTCTCCCGTGTCATGCACATGGTAGACAGCTATGGCCGTGTCGTGATTCTCAAGGATAACAAGCCTAAATACTTGCTGATCGACCTGGAACAGGAAGCGCTGATTTATGATCTGACAGAGAAAGAAAAACTGGAAATTACCTCTAAACGAATCATGAGGCAATGTAAACCAGCCCTTGAGAAACTTGCCGAATATGAAAACACACTAGAATTACAGAAATCTGTATAACGGACATTGATCCTCAACTGCTGATGAAGCGGTTGAGGATTTTTGCTTCAATATTTCGTATCACGTTTTCAATTTGGTCATATTTATAAAAATGACTAAATTAACTTGACGGATGATGATAATGAACGTATAATAAACTTAGCATAATATAGTGGGGTATTTCTATGAGAGAGTACAACTACAAGAAAATATACACGAAACTGCTTACACCCGAAATCGTGCAGCTGCTTGCTCAGATTCATGAGCACAAGGGTGAGCACGCAAAGGTGCAAGAAGATGAACTGACCCATCTGATTGAGATTGCCCGGATTCAGAGTACCGAGGCATCCAACCGAATTGAGGGTATCTACACTTCTGATGACCGTTTGCAGAAGCTGGTCAAAGATAAGACCACGCCCCGGAACCGCAGCGAAAAAGAAATTGCCGGTTACCGTGATGTACTGGCTACGATCCATGAGAGCTACGATTACATTCCGGTGAAACCCGGCATGATCCTGCAGCTCCATCGGGATCTGTATAAGTTCAGCGGTATGAGCATTGGAGGCAATTACAAAACCTCCGATAACATCATTGAGGAAGAAGATGCCCAAGGTAACAAGCGTGTCCGTTTTCAGCCTGTGCCTGCCTGGGAAACCTCTATGGCTATGGAGAAGCTGTGCGAAGCCTATAATGAACTGTGTAAAAGCGGCCAATATGATCCGCTTCTGATGATTCCGGTGTTTATTCTGGATTTCCTCTGTATCCATCCTTTCAATGACGGAAACGGCAGAATGAGCCGACTGCTGACCCTGCTTCTACTGTACCGCGCTGGATACAATGTGGGAAAATACATCAGTATTGAAAAGTTGATTGAGCGCACCAAGGGTGCCTATTACGATGAATTGCAGGAAAGCTCCTCTAACTGGCACGAAGAGGAAAATGACTATATTCCTTTCGTAACCTATCAGCTGGGTGTCATTCTGGCGGCCTACCGGGAGTTTTCCGACCGGGTGAAGGTGGTTGCGGAGAGTACCCGGAAGCCCAACCGTGTCCGGGATCTTATCAAGGGCCACCTTGGTAAGATCACAAAGGCAGAAATTATGCAGCAGTGCCCGGATGTGAGCCAGACCACCATCCAGCGGGCGCTGAATGACCTAACTAAGAGCGGCGAGGTCATCAAGATCGGCGGAGGCCGCTATACCTCTTATACTTGGAACAGGGAGATTGATTGATATGATTACAGGCGAACTGAAAAATAGAATTGACGGCTTGTGGGATATTTTTGCTGCAGGCGGCTTGGTGAATCCTCTGGATGTGATCGAGCAGATTACCTACCTGATGTTCATCCACGATCTGGATACCACCGACAACCTCCGCGCCAAGGAAAGTGCCATGCTGGGCCTGCCCTTCAAGAGCATCTTTGCGGATGAGGTGGAGATCGGCGAGCGGAAGATCGACGGCAGGCAGCTGAAGTGGTCTGTGTTCCACGATTTTGACGCAGGTAAGATGTATGCAGTCATGCAGGAATGGGTGTTCCCCTTCATCAAGAGCCTGGGCGGTGGCAAGGACAGCGCCTACTCCAAGTATATGAGCGATGCCATCTTCAAGCTGCCTACCCCTCTGCTGCTGAGTAAAGTGGTGGACTGTCTGGATCAGATCTATGACCAGATGGAGAAGGTAAAGGACAGCGATATCCGTGGCGATGTCTACGAATATCTGCTCTCCAAAATTGCCCAGTCCGGTCTGAACGGCCAGTTCCGTACTCCTCGGCATATCATCAAGATGATGGTGGAGCTAATGCAGCCCAAGCCCGACTTTACCATCTGCGACCCGGCTTGTGGTACTGCCGGTTTCCTGGTGGCATCGGAGGAATATCTGATGGCCAACCATAAGAAGGAGATCTTCTTCGACCGGCGGAAGAAGGATCATTTCCTGAACCATATGTTTTTCGGCTACGATATGGACCGGACCATGCTGCGCATCGGTGCCATGAATATGATGACCCACGGGGTGGACAGCCCCTTTATTGAGTACCGGGACAGCCTGTCCGATCAGAACCCGGATAAGGAAAAGTTCGATCTGATCCTGGCAAACCCTCCTTTCAAGGGCAGCCTGGATGCGGATACCGTGTCCGCTGACCTGCTGAAGGTCTGCAAGACCAAGAAGACGGAACTGCTGTTCCTGGCGCTGTTCCTGCGGATGCTGAAGACCGGCGGACGGTGCGCCTGCATCGTTCCCGACGGTGTGCTCTTCGGTTCTTCCACTGCCCACAAGGCCATCCGGAAGGAACTGGTAGAGGGCAACCGCTTGGAGGCGGTGATTTCCATGCCCAGCGGTGTGTTCAAGCCCTACGCAGGTGTGTCCACCGGTATTCTGATCTTCACCAAGACAGGCCACGGCGGCACGGACAAGGTCTGGTTCTACGATATGACCGCCGACGGCTTCAGCCTGGACGATAAGCGCACCGAGGTCAAGGATAACGATATCCCCGATATCATGGCCCGTTTCCGCTCTTTCAACAATCCCCAGTCTTCTGATGTCATTGCGAACCAGTCCGCAGACTGGTGTGGCAATCCGTCTCCTTCTTCCTGTCATTGCGAACCAGTGACCGATGTCACTGGTGTGGCAATCTCCTACGACGAAACAAACAACCCCCGTACCGCAAAATCCTTCTTCGTCCCCAAGGACGAGATCGTGGAAAACGGCTATGACCTGTCCATCAACAAGTATAAGAAGAACGAGTATAAGCCTGTGGAGTATCCCTCTACCGCCGAAATTCTGGCTGACCTGCATGAACTGGAAATGCAGATCACGGCAGGACTGGCAGAATTGGAGGGGATGCTGTGATGGCTAGATTGGGAGATATTTGCACAAAAGGGTCTTCGTCGATTGCTCAAAAGGATTTAGAAGGCAATCATGGAATCTATCCGATTTATGGTGCAAGTGGTTTAATTAAAAACGTTGATTTTTATCAGCAGGAACAGCCATATGTGGCGGTGGTCAAAGATGGTGCTGGCGTGGGTAGAGTCATGTACTTACCTGCTAAGTCTTCGGTAATAGGTACAATGCAGTACATTATTCCCAATAAAGGAATCAATGGGAAATACCTAGCCTATGCCCTCGAATATATGAATCTTGCAAAGTATTATACTGGCGCAACAATTCCACATATATACTTTAAAGATTATTGTAAAGAAGAATTACCTGTCCATACTCAAGATGAGCAAGAGAATATTGCGGAATCTTTGGATAAAGTCAGTGAACTGATTGCCCTGCGGAAAGCGCAGCTTGCAAAGCTGGATCAGTTGGTCAAATCCCGATTTATCGAACTGTTTGGAGATGTGATTCGCAACAGCAAGTCATGGAAAATGTATGTTTTTGCAGATATTGCATCTTCTCGGCTAGGAAAGATGCTGGATGCCAAACAGCAAACTGGTAAATGTAGTTATCCGTATTTGGCAAATTTCAATGTACAGTGGTTTAGATTTAATTTGGACAACCTTAATCAAATGGATTTTGACGAGGATGATCGAATTGAATTTGAACTGAAGGATGGTGACCTTTTGGTATGTGAAGGCGGTGAAATTGGCCGTTGTGCTGTGTGGCATAATGAAACACAACCGTGTTTTTTCCAAAAGGCTCTCCACAGGGTCAGGTGCAACCGCCAAATTATTCACCCTGATTATCTGGCGTGGTGGTTTAAGTACAATTGTGATCATGATGGTTTTGCGGCAATAGCAGGAGCAAAAGCTACTATAGCACATTTGCCGGGAGCAAAGTTAAAACAACTGCAGGTAGCTGTACCTCCGCTAGAATTGCAAGAACAGTTTGCTGTTTTCCTTAAACAGACCGACAAATCAAAATTGGCAATTCAGCAGAGCCTCGACAAACTGGAATTGCTGAAAAAATCCTTGATGCAGGAATACTTTGGATGAGGTGCAATATGAAAGAGAGAAATAAAACCCCAAAAGATACAAATGGAATTAGAATCGGAGTTGTAATTTTTACGGTAGCTCTTATAGTATCTTTGCTTGTTGTTGCATATATATCGCAAAAAAATCCGAATACTGATTTTATCACAACAATCTCCGGTATCGGCACATTTGCCACAGCATTGCTTACTGCACTGTATGTATATACGACAACTCAGCAGATCAGCATCGCAAATAACCAGCTGGCAGAGATGAAGCACGATAGAATAACTCAGGAGCAGCCATTGGTAGTTGTAGATTGTGAGAAATTTAATGTTAATCCTCCTAAAATGTATTATTCTCCACCTGAGAACGAGTACAGTTTTTGTTCCCAATACTACTATGAGGCGGAAATAAAAAACGAGTCATCCTTTGCCGCAATTTCAGTTGATGTTACTTCTGAAATGCTGATTAAGACCGATGAAGGTAAAAAGGTATTGCATTCTTCCTCAAAGAGAATTAAGACCTTAAGTGCTGGGCAACAGATAAAAATTGGCTTTCTGTTCTTAGACGAGGGGAAATATAGCGTTTACACGGCACTTAGGCAAATGAAAACAAAGGAATTGCCAACTGTTAAAACAACAATCATCTACAAGAACTTGTGCGGTGCATATTTTAAGGTTAACAGCTATTCTTCGGTATTCCCATCCAAAGAAGATACGCAACAGTTAATTGCTTGGCACACTTCGATAACAACGGCGACCACTGCAAGCAAAGAAATAATAGGCCGTATGCTTACCCTACCATTAAATGACCCCGACAGGAAAAAGATGTTCAATAATATGAAAGAAGCATTTGATAATAGTTTTGAAAACGATGTAGTTCTTTCTATTGATTGCGAAGAGGAACCATTGGGATTTGAAATTGTGGTAATATCGAAAGAAGAGTTTGAAGAAATCCTTTCTAAACATGGATATGCACGGCGTATACGTGGATTTGATGATTGCAGTGTTGCTGAAAAATAGGAAAGAGGGATTCACTATGTCCAACTTCAAATTTCTCCTCTCCGACCCCAGCTTTGCTCCCTTTACGGAAGTTGCCATGGCAGCGGAGAAGATCTTACATATCGACCCGGCGGCATGTATCCTCAATTGCCGGCGGTCGATGGAGTTTGCCGTGAAGTGGATGTATTCCGTGGACAAAGAACTGGAAATGCCCTACCAGGACAACCTCCAGAGTCTCATGACCCGGGAGGAATTCCGCACCATCGTGGGTCCTGACATCTGGCGCCGCATGGACTATATCCGCATGAAGGGCAACAATGCCGCCCACAATACGGGAAAGATTTCCCAAGGCGCTGCCATGCTGTGCCTGGAGAATCTGCACATCTTCCTGGACTTCGTGGCCTACTGCTATGCGGATACTTATGAGGAAACCAAGTTTGATCCTGCTCTGGTTAAACAGGAGATTGCACCACAGGCATTTCCTTCGGTCACCACGTCGGCTGCGCCTCCTCGCAATGACACGGTTGACGTAGATTTGCAGAAGCTGATCGAGGAGAACAAGAAGCTGAAAGAGCAGCTGACTGCCCGCCGTGAGGAACAGCAGCAGACCTATGTGCCCAAGCCGCTGGATATTTCCGAATACGAGACCCGGAAGTTCTACATCGATGCCATGCTGGAAGATGCTGGCTGGGTGGAAGGCAAGGACTGGATCAACGAGGTGGAGCTGCCCGGTATGCCCAACAAGAGCGAGGTGGGCTATGCGGATTATGTCCTCTATGACGATGCCCACAAGCCCCTGGCAGTTATTGAAGCCAAGCGTACTTGCGTGGATGTGTCCAAGGGCCGCCAGCAGGCGGAACTCTATGCGGATCTTCTGGAAAAGACGTACCATCGCCGCCCGGCCATCTTCCTGACCAACGGTTTTGAGACCCACATTCTGGATGGCCAGTACCCGGAACGGAAGTGCGCCACCATTTACTCCAAGCGGGACCTGGGCAAGATGTTCAACCTGCGCACCATGCGGACTTCCTTAAAAAACGTCGTGGTGAAGAAGAACATTGCAGGCCGCTACTACCAGGAAGGTGCCATCAAGGCCGTCTGCGATGCCTTCGATAAGAAGAACCGCCGGAAGGCTTTGCTGGTCATGGCTACCGGCTCCGGAAAGACCAGAACCGTCATTGCCCTCTGCGATGTGCTGCTGCAGCATGGTTGGGTGAAGAATATCCTGTTCCTGGCTGACCGGAATTCCCTGGTGACCCAGGCCAAGAGAAGCTTTGTGAATCTTCTGCCGGATCTGTCCGTGACGAACCTCTGCGAGGAGAAGGATAATTACACGGCTCACTGCGTCTTCTCCACCTACCAGACCATGATGAATTGCATCGACAATGTGAAGGACGAACAGGGTAAGCTGTTCACCTGCGGCCATTTTGATCTGGTAATCTGTGACGAGGCCCACCGGTCCATCTATAACAAATATCGGGATATTTTCAACTATTTTGATGCCCCTCTGGTTGGTCTGACGGCTACCCCCAAGGATGAGATCGATAAGAATACCTATGAGGTCTTCGAACTGGAAAGCGGTGTGCCCACCTATGGCTATGAACTGGCCCAGGCAGTCAAGGACGGCTATCTGGTGGACTTCATGTCCGTGGAGACGAAACTGAAATTCCTGGACTCCGGCATTACCTATGAAGATCTGCCGGAAGACGAGCGGGAAGCATACGAGAATACCTTCACCGATGAAAACGGTGAGTTGCCGGAGAAGATCGTTTCTTCTGCGCTGAACGAGTGGGTCTTCAATGAGGACACCATCCGTCAAGTGCTGCATGTGCTGATGACTGAGGGTATCAAGATTGACTACGGTCAGAAGCTGGGCAAGACTATTATCTTCGCCAAGAACCACGCCCATGCGGAGAAGATTCGGGATGTATTTTACAAGGAATATCCCAATCTGGTAGGCTTTGCTGAAGTCATCGACAACAAGATAAACTATGCTCAGAGCCTGATTGACCAGTTCTCCGATCCCAAGAAGCTGCCCCAGGTTGCCATCTCCGTGGATATGCTGGATACCGGCATTGACGTTCCGGAATGTCTGAATCTGGTATTCTTCAAGAAGGTCATGAGCAAGGCGAAATTCTGGCAGATGATCGGCCGCGGTACCCGCCTGTGCCCGGGACTGAAGGATGGCGAGGATAAGGATAAGTTCTATATCTTCGATTTCTGCGGAAACTTTGAGTTCTTCCGTATGAGCAACGGCAAGCCCACGGCTTTGCAGATTGCTCTGCAGGGTGCCATCTTCAGTCTGAAGGCCCAGATCGTTTTCAAACTGCAGGATCTGGCATACCAGACACCGGAGCTGATTGCATTCCGTAAGACTCTGGTAGATGATATGGTGCGTAAGGTACAGGAGCTGAATAAGGAGAATTTTGCGGTTCGGCAGCACCTAAAGTATGTGGAGTTATTCTCCAATCCAGACCATTACACTACGCTGACCTACGAAAACACCCTACAGATGCGGGAGGAACTGGCTCCGCTGATTACTCCCGATGCAGATGATGCCAAAGTGGTGCGGTTCGATGCGCTGATGTACGGCATCGAACTGGCTTACCTGATGGGTAAGAAGTATGCGAAGGCAAGAACGGACCTCTTCAAGAAGGTCAATGGTATTGCGTCTGTTGCCAACATCCCGGAGATCATGGTGCAGAGTGAGCTGATCAACAAGATTCTGCACACGGATTACTTGGAGAGTGCGGGCATCAATGAATTTGAGCATATCCGTGAGAATCTGCGTGATCTGATCAAGTACATTCCTGTCAATAAGGTGTCCTATACTACCAACTTTGCAGATGAGATTCTGACCATGGACTGGAAGGAATCCGAACTGGAAAATGACGATCTGAAGAACTACAAGATGAAGGCTGAGTTCTATGTTCGTCAGCACCAGGATAATGCGGTCATCGCCAAGCTGAAAACCAATCAGCCTCTGAATGGTAGCGATGTGAAGATACTGGAAGAAATCCTCTGGAGCGAGCTTGGTACAAAACAGGACTATGAAAACGAGTACGGCAGCAAGCCCCTGGGCGAGTTTGTCCGTGAGATTGTAGGCCTGGATATGAACGCTGCCAAGGAAGCATTTGCAGAGTATTTGGACGAAAGTTATCTGGACAGCAATCAGATCTACTTCGTGAACCAGATCGTGGAATACATCGTCCACAACGGTCTTATGAAGGATCTTTCTGTGCTGCAGGATGCTCCCTTTACGGACAATGGCAGCATCGTGGAAGTGTTTACAGATCTGACCCTGTGGATTGGTATTAAGCGGGTCATTGACCGAATCAACGCAAATGCATTGGCAGCTTGACCATCATCCTAAGGAACCTCTGATTTAATCCGCACTACCAAATAGGTTCCAGATATGGTATAATAACTCCATCAAAACAATGGTGGTGCAATGCAATGAAGCAGGAAACATTCACAGATATCGAGTACAGCTTCCGCAAGAAGAAAACC
>JAXJGV010000024.1:0-43401 GCA_036300205.1 Oscillospiraceae bacterium | reverse complement strand
CATCCCGCACTGCTAATACATCTGCCATTTGATTGCCCCCCTAACCATGTTGAAAAACTCACCGTGAGTTTTTCAAGTTTTGGGATATTATCTCATAAGGATGGGTGAGATGCTAGGCGGGTGATTATTGAGCGCTTACGTGTGAACTGGGTTTTTTATTTGGAGGATAAATGGAACTTATCAGTAAAGAATTCATTGATGCGATAAACAGCAAAAGCATTGACAGACAATTCAAAGCATTTGCAAAGCACCAAGTGCTCAATATGAAATATTTTTTCTCTACAGAGGACGGGAAAAATTATTATGAAGCGTGGCTTAAGAAAAACAAGAGACTCCAAAGACAATACGAAGTAAAAGTAATCCAACCGACATATGACTATGACGATGATGAAGAAGATGATTAAGAGAAAAAGAAACCCAGTTCATCAAGAACTGGGTTTCTTTTTCTTATTGGCATTACGGTCGAACGGTACTTTGATGGCAATACCACCAAAGAAATAATATGGGTTCGCGTAATACCCGTATGGTGGAGCCGAGGGGAATCGAACCCCTGTCCGAAAGCAACTTGGAAAGAACTTCTCCGGGCGCAGTTTGTTATTTACATTCCCTCAACCGACCGGGAACAAACACCCTGTCGGAATCAGTAGCTTCATGATTCATGGTGCGCGCAAAGCTTTGCGCACGCACGGTCTCCACTCAAATCACACCCGAGCCCGGCTCGTAGACCTTCCGGGGCGGATGGGCGCCTAATTAGGCAGCCAGAGCAACAGTTCTGTTGTCAGTTAAATTTAAAAATTGCCCGTTTTATCGTGGCCAGGCGCCACGGCCCGCTATTCCAGCCTCACTACCCCCGTCGAAACCAGTACGGCCCCATATTGAGAGCGGAGTTTGGAGTTACGAGAGGGGAGGGAAGCTGGTGAAACCCAACTCCACACTCCACTCTCCAGACTCCATAGTTGGTTTAGAATCTTCCGTAGGGATCCGGCAGCTTCTTGGGTTCGGGATAGGTCTCACCCTTGGTGTCTACGGTGATGGAAGCGATCTTCTGCTCCTCCATGGGCCGGTCGTTGCGGCCGGTCTTGACAGCAGCGATGGCATCCACCACATCCATGCCGGAAGTGACCTTGCCGAAGGCGGCATACTGGCCGTCCAGATGCTTGGCATCCTGGTGCATGATGAAGAACTGAGAGCCGGCGGAGTTGGGGGACTGGCTTCTTGCCATGCTCAGAACGCCGCGCTTGTGCTTCAGGTCGTTCTTGATGCCGTTAAAGAAGAACTCGCCCTTGATGCAGTAGCCGGGACCGCCCATGCCGGTGCCTTCGGGGCAGCCGCCCTGGATCATGAAGCCGGGAATGACACGGTGGAAGATCAGGCCGTCATAGTAGTTGTGGTTGCACAGGTCGATGAAGTTGCAGACGCTCTGGGGAGCCTTATCGGGGTACAGTTCGCCCTCGATCACGCCGCCGTTTTCCATGGTGATTTTAAAAGTGGGATTTGCCATTATCTGAATCTCTCCTTCATAGCCCGGTCGATCTGACGCTTGGCGTCACGTTCCGCCGCGGCTTGTCTTTTGTCGTAAAGTTTTTTGCCCTTGCACAGGCCCACGTTGACCTTCACCCGGCTGCCCTTGAAATATACGGACAGGGGAATGAGGGAGTAACCGTCCTGCTTGACCTTGCCGTAGAGCCGCATAATTTCCCGCTTATGCAGGAGCAGTCTGCGGGGGCGGCGGGAGTCAACATTGAACCGGTTGCCGTGGTCATAGGGGGAGATGTGCATCTGGTTCAGGATCATTTCGCCGTCCTTGATGCCGCACCAGGCGTCCTTCAGGTTCAGAGTGCCCGCCCGAATGGACTTGACTTCGGTGCCAACCAGCTCGATACCGGCTTCGAATTCTTCCTCCACGAAATATTCGTGATAGGCCTCCCGGTTCCGTGCCATGACTTTCACGCTTGCCTTTTCCAGATGTCTCACCTCCTGTGGATACTCTATTTAATATTATACCATGATTGTCAAGAGGATTAAACGGTAATTTCAATCTGATTTCCTTCAAATCCCAAAATACAGCTTTCGTAATATCCGTCTCCCGTAATCCTGGGGCCGCTGAGCACGGGATACCCATCCTTTCTCAACTGTTCCGTCACCGCGTCTACCATTTCTCTGCTTCCCACGCTGAACGCGATATGGGCGTAGCCAAACCGGTTCAGAAAGTCACCGGAGTCGGTCAGATCCGGTTTCGTCATGATTTCCAGCCGGGAACCATCATCAAAAGCCAGAAAGTAGGAACGGAAATCTGTTTTGGGATTGTGATAACCGGCATTGGCTGCGGCGCTAAAATAAGTAACGAAAAAATCTTTGGCCTTTTCCAAATCATTGACATACAGGGCCACATGTTCGATTTTCATATATCATACCTCATCAAACAGAAATTTTTCCAAATCTTCCGTCGAATCAAAAGAATATTCACAAATGCTGCGCATTTCCTCCGCCAGTTCCGGGAAGTCTTTCTTTCCCCAGGCGGCAAAAGCGGTCTCCACACCCAGCGGATGTGCCATGCGCCATGCCAGCTTCATATCGTCCACCACAAGGAGGTCTTTGGGAGAAAGGCGGTATTTTCGCATGATGTCTTCCAGCGGGAAGGGATTCGGTTTGCGCAGCTCTTCGGGATAGTCCCAGCCGTAAATGGCGTCGGGCTGAAGGCCAAAATGCACCTTGTAATCCCGGGTAATATTCACAACGCTGGAATGGGATACAACACAGATCAGCCCGCCTTCCTCTTTCTGACGGCGGATCACATTCCCGATGCCGGGAAAAGCGTCCGGAATGTGGATCATCACATAGTCCATCCAGCCCTGGTATTCGTCTTTCTGCTCCTGGGCGGTAAACTGCCACCGGCTGCGGCACATTTCCGCGAAGCCCACGTTGTGGCAGTCATGGACATAATCGGAGAAGGAGATGGTTTCTCCCGGACGGAACTGATCCAGTATGTAGCAGAAATAGGGGTAGCCGATGGTTTTTTCCGTCTGGACCACAGTGTCGTCGTGGTCCAGTACAAGGCAGGGATATTTCAGCATATGTTCACCGCCTTATCAAAGTGTTTCAGGGGGGAAGGGATAGCAGGCATACTGCTTTGGGTCTTCCGGGTCGTAATAGACCTCAATCGTCTCGCCGTTCTGGGGGCAGCGGTAATGCAGCCCAACGAAAAGGCTTCCCTGATGGGGAATTGTATCCACAGTATAGGAGAAAGTGACTTTATGGGCATAGGCAGTATTTCGGCTGGAAGTGTATAGCCGGGCGGCTCTTTTTTTGACCGACAGCCACCAGCAGCGTTCAACATTTGTAACGATTCCCGGCACATGACAGCCGCTGTCAAGGATCCTGTGGGCACCGATCCCAAAGAAACGAAAAATATTCATGAACTCCCCTCCTTTTTATTATTATAGCAAAGTTCGAACAAATGTGCAACCACGAAATTCCTCTTGCTTAATACGAACAAACGTGCTATAATAACAAAAAGAAAGGCGGTGGACCGAAATGGAGCAGAGGATGTGTCCTGTGGATGTAATATCCGTATGCAGCGCGTCGGGGGAGATCCGACCTCTGCGGCTTCGCATAGAGGACGAAACGCACCAGCTGCTGCGGATCAACATTGAGCAGATACTCAGCGTGGAAGAGGTCCGCCATGTCGGTGCCGAGGCCCATATTTTCCTGTGCCGCGCGACAGTTTGGAACAGAACGTGGACCTTTGAATTGAAATACACCATCCGAAATCATACCTGGTGGGTGCTGAAAAGCAAATAACATGGCATATTAGGGGTAGAAATATGGATTCCCTTATCGTATAATGGGAATAACGAATGATACAAACAAGGAGGAACCCAATGGCAATCGTGACCTTCTATAACTGTGACCCCCAAAAGGCCCCCAAAACCACCATGCCCGCCCACCTGGGCGCCAATGCCATCATCACCTGTCAGGGAAAGCTCCTGCTGGAAAAGCGCCGGGACTCGGATATCTGGGGCCTGGTGGGCGGCGGCTGCAAAAAGACGGAGACCGGACGGGAGGCTATTGCCCGGGAAACTTACGAAGAACTGGGCCTGCGCATCCCCAAAGAGAAATTCAAAAAGCTGGCAGTCTATGACAATCCCGGCCGCATCGCCGCCTACCGGGACGGCAGCATCTGGCGCATGGTCATCGTGGTCTACGGCATTGACTTTGCCCAGGAGCCTGTCATGCGCATCAGTTCGGAGTCCAAGGACCTGCGGTTCTTCTCCAAAGAGGAAATCAAGGATATCGAGATCGCCATTACCCACGCGGATATCGTGGAGGACTGGTTCCTGAATGGGGGACGGAAGCATGACAAAGACTGAGATCAAAAAGCTGTTTTTCAGCAGGGGAGCGGATCTGTGCGGCATTGCGTCCATTGATCGCTTTGCCGATGCCCCGGAAGGGTTTCATCCCACGGACGTGCTGCCTACCTGCAAGTCCGTGATCTCCTTCGGCTGCCGGTTCCCGGCGGGAGTGCTGGCCTGCACCAATTCCATTCCTTATACGCAGGTGCGCAATACCATCACGCCAAAAATGGACCGCATCGCCATGGAGTGCTGCGTAGAGCTGGAAAATCAGGGCATTCTGGCGGTGCCCATTCCCACCAACGACAGCCGGTATGATGAAAAGACCGGCCGATTCCGCTCCATTGTTTCCCAGAAGCACGCAGCTCAGGCGGCGGGTCTGGGAACCATCGGACGGCACAGCCTGCTGATTACCCCGGAATTCGGCAGCATGGTCTGGCTGGGCTGCGTCCTGACGGAGGCGGAACTGGAACCAGACGAAATGAAGACATCCATCTGTAATGACTGCGGGCTGTGCGAAAATGCCTGTCCCATCGGTGCGCTGGAAAGCAGAGAAATGAATCAGCAGAAATGCTGGGACTATGCCTTTGGCGACAAGAACGGCACCTGGCAGATTCACTGTCACCGCTGCCGGGATATCTGTCCCTATAATCTGGGCAGCAAAAATAAAAGTATGGTCCGGTGATGCCGGAATTGCCCCTACGCGGGAACTATCTGTATGTGCATACCAATATGAACGAATATACAATTTTTGAAAAAATACTTGTATATTCATCGAAAGTATGCTAAGATACACGGTGACGGTGCAGTATCCTAGTCGGAGTGACCATCTTCCAGGAAGGGCCTAAAAATCCTTTGAAGGGCACATCGATGAAGTCCCTGGTGTCTGCTTATTACGCCCAGTTTTGGGTGGATGCTGGGGGTTAAGGATCCCGGGCGCGCTCCAATGGCATGGGGCATACGACCCGGTTTCCGTGGAGACCTGGTATTGTGCGACGACGGTGAGAACCCTCCGTGAGGGCCCGATCGCGTACGGGCCTGGTATGAACCTGCAAGGCGGTGCACAGAATCGTGTGCTGCGTGCAGCGTAGCCTGCCTTGAGTGAGTATGTGGGAAAAGGGGAACATGCGGCTGGTAGCTATGGCCATAGCTGCTGCCGATATTGCCTCTGGAAACCATCCTTGCAAAAGAGGCTAAGACTATGGAACATTCTGTTGTGGAAAACACCTAGGCTGTCTTAACAGGGCAGGCAGGGGATTACAGTACGGTCTAAGTGGCAATCGGGTACCCATTATCCTGGCAACACTTGGGCGGACGGATCAAATGGAAACGGCCTGCACGGCAACGGCAGGTTCCGTCCGGTGAAAAACAACCCGACCTAAGCCGTAAGATTTATCCTGTCTGCTGCCGTCTTTCTTTCACTATTGTTCTCAAAAAGGAGAATTATCCGTGGCGAAAACCGACCCAGCCGCTTCCAAACGGGAGCGAAACAAGACGATCAAATGGGTCGTCACCATTTTCTTTGTCACCATTCTGATTTCCGGCGTCATTTCCCTTGTGTCGGATGAAGTCATGGCAAACAGCAGTATCGTGATCGCGTTTTTGATCCTGCTTGCCATCATTCTTCTTGGCATCATTTTTGATATCATCGGCATGGCGGTGGCCACTGCGGATGAAAAGCCCTTCCATTCCATGGCCGCCCGCAAAGTTCCCGGCGCCCATGAAGCCATCCGCCTGCTGCGCAACGCCGAGCGCGTCAGCTCCATCTGTAATGATGTGGTCGGCGATATCTGCGGCGTCGTCTCCGGCAGCGCGTCGGCAACCATCGCGGCGCTGATCCTGGTGAATGTGGATGTGGGCTGGCCCCGGGGGATCTCCCTGGTCATGTCAGCGCTGGTGGCGGGCCTTACCGTCGGCGGCAAGGCAATTGGCAAGACATTTGCCGTAAACTCCTGCACGGAGATCGTGCACATGGTCGGGCGGGTGATCTATCACCTGAACCACCTTACCAAAAAGAAAAAATAACGTTAGGTTGTGTCGATCGTGGACATTTTACAGAGAATTAACGGTCACGAAGACCTGCTTACCCTCAGCGATGAAGAGCGCACACAGCTGTGCCGGGAGATCCGGGAATTCCTGATCTCCAGCGTTTCCCAGACCGGCGGGCACCTCGCCGGCAATTTGGGCGCCGTGGAGCTGAGCGTAGCCATCGAGACCGTCTTTAATACAATGGAAGACCGCCTGGTTTTTGATGTCGGTCATCAGTCTTATGTGCATAAGCTGCTGACTGGCCGCCGGGCGGATTTTGCGCATCTGCGGCAATTTGGCGGAATTGCCGGATTCCCCAAACCTTCGGAGAGCGATGCCGATGCCTTTGTGGCGGGCCACGCGTCCAGTTCTGTTTCCATTGCCCTGGGCATGGCTCGCGCCAGGACCCTGCAAAACCGGAATTATAATATCATTGCCCTTATCGGCGATGGTGCCCTCACCGGCGGCATGGCCTATGAGGGCCTGAACGATGCCGCCGTCAGCGGCGAGCCTATGGTCATCATCCTGAACGATAACGAGATGTCCATCGGCAAAAACGTGGGCGGCCTGTCCCGACACCTGTCCCGGCTTCGCTCCAGCGACAATTACCTGGATGCCAAGCGTATCTACCGCAAGGTCATGAAAAAACTGCCCGGCGGCGAAGCCATATACAGGGCAAGCAGCCGCCTGAAGAACCGGCTGAAAAATTTCCTGCTGCATACTACCATTTTTGAAAACATGGGCTTTACCTATCTTGGCCCGGCCGACGGTCATGACCTGCCGGGGCTGATCTCTCTGCTGACCTCTGCAAGAGACCTGAAAGAGCCGGTGGTGGTGCATGTGGTCACCAAGAAAGGCTGCGGCTACAAGTTTGCCGAGGAAGACCCTGCCAAGTTCCATGGAATCGGAAAATTCGATCCCGAAACCGGCAAGAAGCTGGCATCCAAAGTCGAGACCTTCTCCGATTCCTTTGGTGAAGCCATGATGGACCTTGCGGAAACAAATGACAAGGTCTGCGCCATCACCGCGGCCATGCCCGGGGGTACGGGACTGCTGGCGTTCCAGCGCAAATACCCCAAGCGCACCTTTGACGTAGGCATCGCCGAAGAGCATGCCGTTTCCATGGCGGGCGGCCTTGCCAAGCAGGGCATGGTGCCCGTTGTGGCCCTGTATTCCACCTTCCTGCAGCGGGGCTATGACCAGATCATGCAGGATATCGGCCTGCTGCAGCTGCATGTGGTCCTGTCCATCGACCGGGCGGGGCTGGTTGGCGACGACGGGCCGACCCACCACGGTGTATTTGACGTGGGCTTCCTGCGTCAGGTCCCGGGAATGCGGATTTTGACCCCCGTGAGCCTTGCGGAGCAGCAGGACATGCTGCGCTGGGCAGTGGAAGAATACAATGGCCCCGTAGCCATCCGCTATCCCAGAGGCACCGAGGGAAGCTATACCGCCTCGGACTGGCACGGCCTGGATGGAGAACTGGTCAAATGCCACCGCCAGGGCAAAGATGTGACCCTGGTCACCTATGGAACCATGCTGGAAAATGCCATGGCGGCGGCGGAAGTGCTGTCCAGCCAGGGCATTGAAGCCACCGTCCTGCGCCTGCTGACGGTTTCCGATCTTCCTGCCGCGCAAATTGCGGAGAAGCTCTCTGAAAACCATTGCGTGATCACCATTGAAGAGGTTTGCAGCGGTTCCGGAATTCGGGAAGCGCTGGCCTGGGAGCTGCACAGGATGTGTCCTGACTGCCGTGCAGACGGCATTGACCTGGGCCGTGACTTTGTGCCCCACGGCTCTGTGAAAGAACTTTATCAGCACTGCGGCCTGGATGCCCAGGCCATTGCGGATTATACAAAGGAGGTGCTGTCCAAATGAAAGTGAAAAAGAGACTGGATGTTCTGCTGACGGAGCAGGGATACGCGGACAGCCGCTCCAAAGCCCAGGCCATCATCATGAGCGGCTTGGTCTATGTAAACGGTCAAAAGGCAGATAAGCCTGGCGTTTCCTACGAGGAGAACGTGGAACTGGAAGTTCGGGGCGCGGTCTGTCCCTATGTCAGCCGGGGCGGCCTGAAACTGGAAAAGGCCCTCCGTGACTTTGGCGTCAAGCCTGTAGGCTATGTCTGCAGCGACTCCGGCGCATCCACCGGCGGCTTTACCGACTGCCTGCTGCAGCAGGGCGCAAAGAAAGTCTTTGCCATCGATGTGGGCTACGGCCAGCTGGACTGGAAGATCCGCTCTGATGAGCGGGTGGTGGTCATGGAACGCACCAACATCCGCTACGTGACTCCCGAACAGCTGGGAGAACCCCTTGACCTTTCAGTTGTGGATGTCAGCTTTATCTCTCTGAAAATCGTCCTTCCTACCATTAAGACCCTCCTGAAGCCCACCGGACAGGTACTGTGCCTGATCAAGCCCCAGTTCGAGGCAGGGAAGGAAAAGGTGGGAAAGAAAGGCGTTGTCCGGGAAAAATCCACTCATAAGGAAGTTCTGGACAATTTCGTCGCCCTGGCTGACGAACTGCAATTTAAAATCCTGGGCCTTACCTTTTCTCCTGTAAAAGGTCCGGAGGGCAACATTGAATTCCTGGCCCATCTGAGCCTTGACGAAGGGGAAGGCATCCGTCCGGATACCGCCCTGGTCGTAGACCAGGCCCATGTCGCGCTGGACAAGGGGGCAAACGAATGAGAAATGTGATCCTGACCCCCAATCCCTACCGGGATAAAAATTTCCAGACAGTCCGCGGCGCTATGCAGATTTTAAAAGACGCGGGCGTCAATCCCCGGCTATGCCTGCCTTTTGAAGTAGACCGTTCCTACGATCTGCCCAAGGACCTGCATTTTAACCGCCTTGACAGGGAACTGCCCAATGCGGATATGGTGATCTGCTTCGGCGGTGACGGCACCATCCTGCACATGGCCAAGGCAGCCACCCGGAAGGGCATTCCCATTCTGGGCGCGAATATCGGCACCATGGGCTTTATGGCAGAACTGGAAAGCACCGAACTGGACAAGCTGGCAAGGATTGCCCGGGGCGATTATACCCTGGACAGCCGTATGATGCTGGATGTTACCGTGCAGCGTGACCGGGATATCATTTTCCATGACATCTGCCTGAACGACGCGGTGGTTACCAAAGGCGCGGTTGCGCGCATTGTCCACCTGGCAGTAAAATGCGACGGGATCCAGGCCATGGAATGCGGCGGCGACGGAGTAATCATCTCCACGCCCACAGGCTCCACGGCTTACAGCTACTCCGCCGGCGGCCCCATTGTGGAGCCGGAAGCGGAAAATATCATTATCACGCCCATCTGCGCCCATGAAATGGGGAGCAGAAGCATTGTTGCGTCCGATAAGCGTGTGGTCACCGTGGAAATGGTGCAGAACGCCCGCCGCAACGCCTACCTGTCTGTTGACGGGGGTCGCGCTGTCCGCCTGAATATGGGGGATATCGCCACCATCAAAAAATCCCACCTGACAACGAAGCTGGTGCGTCTGAAGGACCGCAGCTTTTATGATGTGGTCAACGCAAAGTTTAAGAAAGCATAAGAGGTGAAGCAGCTTTGAAATCCAAAAGACAGGCAAAGATTATGGAGATCATCTCCACCACAAATGTGGAAACCCAGGAGCAGTTGCTTCAGGAACTTCAGGACGCCGGATTCACCAGCACCCAGGCCACGATTTCCCGGGACATCAAGGAGCTGCGGATCGTCAAGGAGCTGACCAGCTTCGGAACCTACCGGTACACTACGGCCAATCGGGAGGTGCCCAGCACTTTCTCCGGCCGCCTGAACGCCATTTTCCGGGAATGTGTCACCAGCTTCGACTACGCCCAGAACATCATTGTCATCCATACGCTTCCCGGCCTTGCCAACGCGGCGGCCTCCGCGCTGGATACCATGAACATGAGCGTAGTGCTGGGAACCATCGCCGGTGACGATACCGTATTTATCGTCATGCGGGATACCAATGCCGCCGCGGCTTTCTGCGGCGAGATCAAGAGCCTTTTGAACTGAGAGAAGGGGGAGAGGCACCGTGCTGAGTCTTCTGCATATCGAGAATATTGCGGTCATTGAGAGCGCGGATATTTCCTTCGACCAGGGCTTTAACGTTCTGACGGGCGAAACCGGCGCCGGTAAATCCATCGTCATCGATGCGATTTCCGCCATCCTTGGCGAACGCGCTTACCGGGATATGATCCGTACCGGAACCGGCAAAGCCTCCGTCCGGGCGGTCTTTACCGATGTTCCCCAGCTGGCCTGGTTCGCTGACAACGGTGTGGACTACGATCCGGAAACCGTGATCCAGCGGGAAATCTATCTGGACGGAAAAAACGTCTGCCGGGTCAACGGTAGCCTGGTTTCCGTGTCCATTTTGCGTAAGCTGGGTATTCAGCTGATCAACATCCATGGCCAGCATGACTCCGCGTCCTTGTTTGACGAGGATAACCACCTGACCATGCTGGATGCTTTCGGCGATAACGAGGCCCTTCGCCTGGATTACTCTGAAAAATACGAAGCCGTAGCCAAGCTCCGCCGGGAGATCGACCGGATGACCATGGACGAGGGCGAAAAGCTCCGCCGCATGGAGACCTTAAAATACCAGATCGCCGAAATCGAGAAAGCGGATCTGGAACCCGGAGAGGACGATGCCCTGGAAGAGCGCCGCAAGATCCTGCAAAACGCGGAAAAGCTCAGCAACGGCATGGACACGGCAGTGGAGTGCCTCTATGGCGGCGACGATTCCGACGGTGCGGCAGGACTGCTTGCCCAGGCGGAATATGCCCTGGCCCGTCTGGCACGGTTCAGCGACAGCTTCAACGCCATGCACGAACGGGTCTCTGACCTGATGTACCAGGTCCAGGATGTGGCGGAGGAGGTCCGGGACGCCCGGGACGATCTGAGCTATTCCGCCGATGAACTGGAACAGATCGAATCCCGATTGGACGTGATCCACAAGCTCCGCCGCAAATATGGCGTCACCTGTGAGGATATCCTTGCCTATCTGGATAAGGCAAAGAAAGAGCTGGACGACATTGAGTTTGCCGACGACCATCTGGAACGTCTGAAAAAGAACCTGAAAAAAGCGGAGAAGACCGCCTGGGAGGCCGCAAAGGCTCTGCGGAAAAACCGGCAGGAAACGGCGCAGGCCATGTCCGAACGGATCCTGACGGAGCTTGCCCAGCTGGATATGCCCAGGGTGCAGTTCTCCTGTGAATTTACCGAAACCGATCTGACTGCCAACGGTGCCGATACGGTGGCGTTCTATATGTCTGCCAACGCAGGCGAAGCTCTGAAACCCCTGAGCAAGGTAGCTTCCGGCGGTGAGCTTGCCCGAATCATGCTTGCCATGAAGAATGTCCTTGCGGAAAAAGACCAGGTCAATACCCTGATTTTTGACGAAGTGGATACCGGCGTTTCCGGCCGTGCCGCCCAGAAAGTTGCGGAAAAGCTGCGCAGTGTTGCCGCCCACAAGCAGGTGCTTTGCGTTACCCATCTGCCCCAATTGGCAGCTCTGGCCAATACCCATCTGTTGATTGCCAAATCCGAACGGGACGGACGTACCTTCACCTCTGTGACTCCTCTGGATATCGAAGGCAGAAAGCGGGAGCTGGCCCGAATCATCGGCGGCACCAATATCACCGAAACAACGCTGAAAAGCGCAGAGGAAATGCTCAGATCATAATGCAGGGCGCTGGCTGCCCCGCCGCTATTTTTCAGAAAAAACTTGACAATTCCCATGATATTTGCTAGTATAAGTCAGTAAACACAGTGAAGGGAAGAAGTAGGCGTCCCATTTCCCGCCAGAGAGCTGCCGGTTGGTGCAAGGCAGCGGGGGAACCCGCCGAAATACCTCCCGGAGTGGCCTGCCTGAAAGAAAGTAGGGGAGGACGGGGTCGCCCGAGACAGCGAGAGGCGTTGCTGGACGCCGTGAGGGCATTGGCCGTGAGGCAATGCCGAATTAGAGGTGGTACCGCGTATTTTACGCCCTCTATCCGTTTGGGATAGAGGGCGTTTTTTCGTAGAAAGAAGGGATATCATGCTGACAACTCCAATGGATGTGCTTACCGTATTTCCTGTGCGGAAATCGAGAAAACAGAAACAGGCTTTCCGGGATGCGGTGCAGGCTTATGCCGCTGGCCTTGGATATGACTGTCAGGTGGAGAAGGGGAGCCTTGGATGCCGGAACGTTATTCTCGGGGACCCGGAGAATGCCAGTTATCTGGTTACGGCACATTACGACACCTGCGTAAGACTTCCGATTCCCAATCTGATTACGCCCTGCAATTTCTGGACGTTTTTGGCGTATCAGGTTGTGGTAGCGCTCGTGGCAGCTATTATGATGCTGCTTCCGCCGGTGATTCCGGCCGTACTGGCAGGCTGGCTGGCAAACAGCTTTGCGATCGGTTACCTGGTGTGGTACGTTCTGTTTTGGGTGTTTTTTGCCCTTATGTTTGTCGGCCCTGCCAATAAGCATAACGCCAACGACAACACCTCCGGCGTGGTAACGCTGCTGGAGATCGCAAGGACGCTCCCCGAAAGCCAGCGGAACAAGGTCTGCTTTGTGCTGTTTGACCTGGAAGAAGCAGGACTGGTCGGCTCCGCCTCTTACCGAAAAACCCACAAAAAGGCGGTGGAGCATCAAATGGTTCTGAATCTGGACTGCGTGGGGGATGGCGACAATATCATCATGTTCCCCACGAAGAAGCTGAAAAAGAGCCGCGAAAAGCGGAATTTCCTCCGTAAGGCCTGCGGCTGTTTTGGGAAGAAGAGCATTCAGCTGCATGAGAAAGGCTTCTCCGTTTACCCCTCCGATCAGGCCAATTTTCCCTACGGTGTCGGCATCTGCGCCCTGCATCAGAGCAAGGTGGGATATTATTTGTCCCGCATCCATACTTCCAAAGACACCGTTCTGGAAGAAACAAACGTCAATATCCTGCGCGCAGCCTTGACCACGTTAATTTGCTGTGACGCAGCCCAATAAGAAAGGAAAATGCAAGATGAAAGTTTATGACGAACTGGTAGCCCGGGGCCTGATTGCCCAGGTGACCAATGAAGAAGAGATCCGCGATATGATCGACAACGGAAAGGCCACCTTCTATATCGGCTTTGACCCCACCGCTGATTCCCTGCACGTGGGCCACTTCATGGCCCTGTGCCTGATGAAGCGCCTGCAGATGGCCGGCAACAAGCCCATCGCCCTGATCGGTGGCGGCACCGCCATGATCGGCGACCCTTCCGGCCGTACCGATATGCGTTCCATGATGACCCGGGAGACCATCCAGCACAACTGCGACTGCTTCAAGAAGCAGATGGAGCGGTTCATCGAGTTCGGCGAGGGCAAGGCCCAGATGGTCAACAACGCCGACTGGCTGCTGGACCTGAACTACGTTGACGTTCTGCGGGACGTAGGCGCCTGCTTCTCTGTCAACAACATGCTCCGCGCCGAGTGCTACAAGCAGCGTATGGAGAAGGGCCTGAGCTTCCTGGAATTCAACTACATGATCATGCAGTCCTACGACTTCTACTACCTGTACCAGAACTACGGCTGCAACATGCAGTTCGGCGGCAACGACCAGTGGAGCAATATGCTGGGCGGCACCGAGCTGATCCGCAAGAAGCTGTGCAAGGACGCTCACGCCATGACCATCACCCTGCTGCTGAACAGTGAGGGCAAGAAGATGGGTAAGACCGCCAAGGGCGCTGTCTGGCTGGATCCCAACAAGACTTCTCCCTTCGAGTTCTACCAGTACTGGCGCAACGTGGAGGATGCGGACGTTATGAAGTGCATCCGTATGCTGACCTTCCTGCCTCTGGAGCAGATCGACGCCATGGCTGACTGGAAGGATGCCAAGCTGAACGAGGCCAAGGAGATCCTGGCTTACGAGCTGACCAAGCTGGTCCACGGCGAGGAAGAAGCCAACAAGGCCCAGGCAGCAGCCAAGGCCCTGTTCGTCGGCGGTGGTGACGACGCAAACATGCCCACCACCGAGATCACTGCGGACAAGCTGGCGGACGGCAAGATCGGCATTCTGAACCTGATGGTGGCCTGCGGCCTGGCGCCCTCCAACAAGCAGGCCAGACAGCTGGTGGAGCAGGGCGGCGTTCTGGTCAACGACGAGAAGGTTCCCAATGCCCAGTTTGCCGTTACCGAGGAAATGCTGAAAGCCGGTGTGAAGATCCGCAAGGGCAAGAAGGTCTTCCACAAGGCGGTGCTGGCATAATGCTGGAACTGGCACAGGCGGCGGACAGAGAAGCGGTCAACGCTTTGGCACGCCAGGTGCACGCCATGCATGTGGATTGGCGGCCTGATCTGTTTGAGATGGCGCAGGAGCTGTATCCGGAACCGCGTTTCCGGGAAGCCATCGAAAACCGCCAGCTTTATGTGGCAAAGCTGGAAAATGTCATCGTAGGCTATGTCCTTTTGGTAATGAAAAATTACGACCATCCTGGCCTGGTAAAGCGCAAAGTTATGGTGGTGGACGAGATCTGCGTTGAGAAATTCTGCCGCGGCCAGGGCATTGGCAAAGAAATGATGGAAGATGTCCACGCGCTGGCCAAGGCCTTCGGCTGTACGGACCTCCAACTGGGCGTTTATCCCCAAAACGACGGCGCGGTGGCGTTTTATCAGAAATGCGGCTTCACCATCCGCAGCATCGACATGCAGAGAAAAGTATAAAAAAGCGGCCTCCCGTGGGAAATGTCATTAAGTTGAGATGTCATTGCGAACCAGTCCTCAGACTGGTGTGGCAATCTCCTTCGATGATGGGGATTCCCGAGCCAGTGTGCGCACTGGCTCGCAATGACATGGCTTTTCGACAGTTTGAAGCGGCCTCCCATGGGAGGCCGTTTTTTAATTGGGAAGCAGTATGGCTTTCAGCTTTTTCAGATTTTCTTGGGACATAGGTGTCAGCGGCAGCCGGCATTCTCCGCAGTCAAAGCCGATGAGTTTCATGGCGGCCTTGACCGGGATCGGATTGACCTCGCTGAACAGCAGCTCGATCAGCGGCAGCAGCTTGATCTGCAGGTCAGCCGCTGTATCAAAGTCCCCGTCTAAGGCGGCCCGGGCCATAGCCTGGGTCTCTACAGGAACTACGTTGGACAGAACCGAAATGACCCCTAAGCCGCCCAGCGCCATCACAGGCACGGCCTGATCGTCGTTCCCGCTCCAAACGGCAAAATCCGGGGGACATGCGGCTTTGATCTTGGCGACTTTCGAAATATCCGTGGATGCTTCCTTGACACCCGCCATATTCGGAATCTGTGCCAGACATTTGTAGACGCTGACCGGAATATCCACCCCGGTGCGGGAAGGGACATTGTAAGCGATAACGGGAATATGTACGGCCCCGGCAATGGCGCTGTAATGGGCCACTAACCCATCCGGTGTTGCCTTGTTGTAATAGGGACTGACGATGAGCAGGGCATCCACGCCCAGTTCTTCCGCTGCTTTGCTCAGGGCGACGGCGTGCTCCGTGTTGTTCGAACCGGTTCCCGCGATGATGAGACAGTTATCGCCTACGTACTTTTTGACTCTGTGGAACATTTCCAGCTTTTCGCAGTCAGAAAGGGTAGGGGACTCACCGGTGGTTCCGCAGATGACCACCGCCCGGATCCCGGCCTCCATCTGCCGCTTCAGCAGCTGTTCCAGCATGGGATAGTTGACTTTCCCGTTCAAAAACGGGGTGACGAGGGCCGTACAGGCCCCTGTGAATAATGCGTTTTTCATAAGCTGATACCTCCATGCCCAGTCTATGCCGGTAAGATTCATTTTGTCTGTTGCAAAAAATGCAGAATTAGGCTATACTGAATAGTGCTTTAGAATAATGGAGGAAATCCTATGAAAACCCATGATTTTTATTACGACCTTCCCGAAGAACTCATTGCCCAGACTCCGCTGGAAAAGCGGGACACCTCCCGCCTGATGGTGCTGGACCGGGAGACCGGGGAAGTGACCCATAAACATTTTTATGATATCATCGACTATCTGAACCCCGGCGACTGCCTGGTGATGAACGACTCCCGTGTCCTGCCCGCCCGGCTCCTGGGCCACCGTCCCACCGGCGGCGCGGTGGAAGTGCTGCTGCTTCGGGATTTGGGCAATAAGTGCTGGGAGTGCCTGTGTAAGCCTGGCCGGAAAATGCAGGCAGGCGGCGAAGTGATCTTCGGCGATGGAGAGCTGACTGCCACCGTCAAAGAAGTTAAGGAAGACGGAAACCGTATTGTTGAGTTCCATTACGAAGGCATCTTCCTGGAAGTTCTGGAACGCCTGGGCAAAATGCCGCTGCCGCCCTATATCAAGGCGGAATTGCAGGACCAGGAACGGTACCAGACCGTCTATTCCCGGGAAGTCGGCTCCGCCGCCGCTCCCACCGCGGGCCTGCACTTCACCAATGAACTGTTGGACAAGATTCGCGCCAAGGGCGTTAAAACCGCGTTCGTCACCCTCCATGTGGGCCTGGGCACCTTCCGCCCCGTAAAAGCGGAGGAAATTACGGACCACCATATGCACTCCGAACTGTGCATGATGAATGGGGAAGCCGCCGCCATTCTCAATGAGACCAAGCAAAGAGGGGGGCGCGTCATCTGTGTGGGCACCACTTCCTGCCGCACCCTGGAATCCCTGGTAAACGACGACGGCACCTTCGAAGCCAAGTCCAAATGGACGGAAATTTTTATCTACCCCGGCTATACCTTCAAAGCCATGGACGGTCTCATCACCAATTTCCACCTGCCGGAAAGCACTCTGGTGATGCTGGTCTCCGCCTTCGCAGGCCGGGAACATGTGCTGAATGCCTATAAGCAGGCGGTTGACGAACGCTACCGCTTCTTCAGCTTTGGTGACGCCATGTGCATCGTTTAACCGTGTCATTGCGAGGAGCAAAGCGACGTGGCAATCTCCAAAATTTTGAGAGATCGCCACACCAATGTGCGCACTGGTTCACAATGACTCTGTATTTGAGGGTGTGCCTTAGTAAGGAGAGATTTCAATGCTTGCACCTGTTGATGTGACAAACATCCGAATGGAAACGCCCCGCCTGATTCTGCGCCCCTGGCGGCAAACCGATTTGCGTGACTTCTATGAATATGCCAGCGTGGATGGTGTAGGCCAGATGGCTGGCTGGAGGCCTCACCAGTCCATGGAAGAGTCCCAAATGATTTTGGATATGTTCATTTCCGGAAAGAAAACGCTGGCTTTGGAGCAAAAGGAAAGCGGCAAGGTCATTGGCTCCATTGGCCTTGAGGAAATGGACCCGGACCCCATTACGGATGCGCGGCAGGGCCGGGAAATCGGTTATGTTTTGAGCAGGGACTGCTGGGGCAGGGGACTGGCTCCTGAGGCCGTAATGGCATTGATAGAATACTGCTTTGCTGTGCTTCAGCTGGACTATCTGACCTGCGGCCATTTCCTTCGGAACAGTCAATCCAAACGCGTCATCGAGAAAACGGGATTTCAATATTTTGGTGACTCCCAATTGGAAACACTCCTGGGCACGGTAGAGTCCTGCCGCAACTATATCCAATACAACCCCTACAAAGAGAGGTAATCTATGTTTGAACTGAAGAAAACCGAGGGCAAGGCCCGCCGGGGCGAATTTACCTGCGCCCACGGCACCGTCCAGACCCCTGTCTTTATGAACGTCGGCACCCAGGGTGCCATCAAAGGCGCGCTCAGTGCCGAAGACCTGAAAAACATCGGCTGTCAGGTGGAGCTATCCAACACCTACCACCTGCACCTGCGGCCCACCGACAAGGTGGTTCGCCAGATGGGCGGTCTGCACAAATTCATGACCTGGGACGGCCCCATTCTGACGGATTCCGGCGGATTTCAGGTGTTCAGCCTGTCCTCCCTGCGCAAGATCAAGGAAGAGGGCGTCTACTTCGCCTCCCACATCGACGGCCGCAAGATCTTCATGGGCCCTGAGGAAAGTATGCAGATCCAGTCCAATCTGGGCAGCGATATCTGCATGGCCTTCGACGAGTGCATTGAGAATCCTTCCCCCCGTGACTACGTCCAGAAGAGCGTAGACCGCACCTACCGCTGGCTGGTTCGCTGCAAGGAAGAGAACGCCCGGCTGAACGCTTTGCCGGATACCGTCAATCCCCAGCAGATGCTCTGGGGCATTAACCAGGGCGGCACCTATGCAGATATCCGCGTGGATCATATGAAGCGCATCGCGGACCTTGACCTGCCCGGCTATGCCATCGGCGGCCTTGCCGTGGGCGAAACCGCGGAGGAGATGTACGACATCATCGAAGCGGTAGAACCCCACATGCCCAAAGACAAGACCCGCTACCTTATGGGCGTGGGCACTCCCACCAACATCATTGAAGCGGTCGCCCGGGGCGTGGACTTCTTCGACTGCGTCATGCCCGCCCGGAACGCCCGCCATGCCCGGCTGTTTACCTGGGAAGGAGCCATCAATCTGAAAAACGCTAAATACCAGCTTGATGAAAGCCCCATCGACCCCCAGTGCGACTGCCCGGTGTGCCGCCGCTACAGCCGCGCGTATATTCGCCACCTGTTTGTGGCGGAAGAAATGCTGGCTATGCGCCTTTCCGTCATGCACAACCTGTATTTCTACAACAAGCTGATGGAGAAGATTCGCCAGGCTCTGGACGAAGGCCGTTTTGAGGCATTCCGCCGGGAATATTCTGCAAAATTAGCCAGAAGAATTTAAACTCGCCCTTGCAATTTGCGCAAACAATGCTATAATAAACAAGATATTATACACGAAGGAGTTTTTCCAATGAATATTCTGACCTCTACCACTGCTACCACCGGCATGGGCAGCACCCTGATTATGATGGTGCTGATGATCGCCATCTTCTACTTCATGCTGATCCGTCCCGAGAACAAGCGCAAGAAGGAAGCTGAGCAGATGCGTTCTTCCGTAAAGAAGGGCGATAAGATCACCACCATCGGCGGCATTGTTGGTACTGTTGTTGATGTTAAGGAGAACCGCATCGTCATCGAAACCAGCGCTGACCAGGTCCGCATTGAGTTCGAGAAGTGGGCAATTTCTTCCAACGAGACCGCCGCTGAGAATGCAAAGGCTGAGGCTAAGAAGGCTCAGGAAGCCAAGGCAAAGGCCAAGGCTGCCAAGAAGGCTGAGAAGAATCAGTGATTCAACCGAAAACAGGCTTTGGAAATTCCAAAGCCTGTTTTCTTTTTGCGAAAAATGTGGAAAAATCCCGTTTGTCCATTATAATAACAGAAAACCGTAAATAGAGGGATCTCTGTGAAACTCTTGAACAAAGCCAGCTATTCTCCCGACGTGACCCAGCGGGAATATATCGGCTGCTAGAATGACGCCCGGTACATGCTGTACCGGGCGTTCAAACGTAAAAAAGAGAGACTTCCAAATGGAAGTCTCTCTTAAAATTTAGCGGATTAGTGCAGTTCCACGTAAGACATGCAGATCCAGCCGGTGCTGATCTTACCCCAGGTTACGCCGTCTACCGTGGTGGTTTCGGTGATGGTGACGTTATCGCCGTAATCCAGAGAACCAACGGTGGCGTATCCGGTGCCAGCGCCGCTGCGGATCAGCAGGCTGTTGGCGGTAACGGAAGCCCGCTGACCGGAAGTAGTCGTGTTGCTGCTGTTGCTGGTGCCGCCCACGTCAACATAGTCCATGCAGATCCAGCCCTTATTGGTGCAGCCCCAGGTGGTGCCGTTATAGGTGAACTGCTCCAGGATGGAAACGCTGTCGCCCTGATTGTAGGAACCAACAGAGCCATAGCCGGTGCCGGGGCCGCTGCGGATATTCAACTGCGTACCGGTGACGGTGCCGCTGGCGGTGTTGGTGCCGGTGGTGCCATCCTGATAGATGTAATCCAGATGGATCCAGCCCTTGCTGGTACGGCCCCAGCTGCCGCTCTTTTCCAGGATCTCAACGCGGTCGCCGTAGGTGTAGCTGCCGAGGCGTTCGCCGTCCGTGCTTGCGCTGGCGCGAATGTTCAGCTCCTTGACCTTAACGATGCCCTTGAGCTGCACGGTGGTGCTGCCGTTGCCGGTAACCGTAGTGTTGTTGGTCGTGTTATTCGTAGTGGTGTTATTGGTGGTTGTGCTGTCGGTGGTGGTGCCGCTGGTGTTTACGTACTGCATCTTGATCCAGCCCTTGTTGGTACGGCCCCAGCCATTCTTGGTTTCCAGAATGGTGACCACATCGCCCTTGTTGTAAGAGCCCTGGACCTTACCGTCGGTGCTTGCTTCACTGCGGATGTTCAGACCGTTTGCGGTGATCACACCCTTAATGCTCTGGGTGCTGGTGGAATCGCCGGTGGTCTCCGTAGGAGTCGTGCCGCCGGCGGGAGTGCTGGTATCCTCAGGCGCGTCTGCGGTGGGGATGTCCATTTCCACATAATCCATGACGATCCAGCCGGCTTCGGGGGAGATGATGTAGGCCCAGTCGATGCCGGTGACTTCCTCACGGCGGCTGATCTCCACCTTGTCACCTGCATACAGAGTGCCGACGACAACGGCCTCGGTGCTGGGTGAACTGCGGATGTTCAGCTGGCTGGTAACGGTAGCAGTGTTCTCGTTAACTACCGGAGCCGTGGTTTCCGTGGGTTCGGTTTGCGTTTCCGTGGGTTCGGGAGTGTCAGACAGATTCAGGTTCAGATCGGGCTCGGAAGTATCCTCGGCGCTGTCTTTCTTCATGCAGCCTGTGAACAGGGAAGCCATCAAAATCAGAGCGAGGATCAAACTCAGCAGCTTGCTGAGTTTACGGTTGTTAGAGAAATACATGGCGTTACCTCACTTTCGTCTCATTTCTCGACCTTATTATAACGGGAAAGAGGGGGTCTTGTCAATAGTGTAAGAATTTCTTAAGAAATTACCATGGAAGATAGTGGAAAATCTACGGCCAATGCTTGACAAAACGCCCTGTTTGGTGGTAAAATGAAGCAAAATTGAATATCGCGTTGAACGGAAAGAGTACCGTGAACCGAACCTACAGAGAGCCGGGGCCATCGGCTGGAAGCCCGGGCAGGGAAAGAAACGGGAAAGTGCGTCCGGAAGCGAACCCTGAGCGATCCAAAGTGATAAATGAGAGTGGAACCGCGGCCAAAACCGCCTCTTATACCGGTGTGGTATAGGAGGCTTTTTCGTTGCCTGAAAACAGTTGACAGTTGTGGTATCCCTTCGGGATGAATATCATTTAAATTGTCCCGGAGAGATTCCTTGACTTTCCGCTTTCCGCTAAATATCCAGCTTGCTGTGTTGAGCTGATGTTTTTAAACCTGTAAAATACGATTGGAGGAATCGATTATGTATTTGTATAATTCCCTGTCCCACAAAAAGGAACTGTTTGTCCCCAACAATCCCGACCAGGTCAAGATGTATACCTGCGGCCCCACGGTGTACCACTATGCCCACATCGGCAATCTGCGCACCTATATTATGGAAGACGTGCTGGAAAAAGCCCTTCGCTATACCGGCTATAACGTCAAGCGCGTTATGAATATCACCGACGTGGGTCACCTGGCTTCCGACGCGGATACCGGCGAGGATAAGATGCTCAAGGGCGCCAAACGGGAAAACAAGACCGTCATGGAGATCGCCAAGTATTATACCGACGCTTTCTTCTCCGACTGCGACAAGCTGAATATCAAGCGTCCCGATGTGGTGGAGCCTGCCACCAACTGCATTGACGAATATATCCACATGGTCCAGACCCTGCTGGAAAAGGGCCGTGCCTACATTGCCGGTGGCAATGTCTATTTCGACACCTCTACGCTGGATAAGTATTACGTTTTCAATGACCACGACGAGGAAGATCTGGCCGTGGGCGTCCGGGAAGGCGTGGAAGAGGATACCAATAAGAAGAATAAGAACGACTTCGTTCTGTGGTTCACCAAGTCCAAGTTTGAGGACCAGGCCCTGAAGTGGGATTCTCCCTGGGGCGTTGGCTATCCCGGCTGGCACATCGAGTGCTCCTGCATTTCCATGAAGCACCTGGGCGAGGACCTGGATATCCACGCAGGCGGCATTGACAATGCGTTCCCCCACCACACCAACGAGATCGCCCAGTCTGAAAGCTACCTGGGCCACAAGTGGTGCAACTACTGGTTCCATGTCCACCACCTGAACACCGACACCGGCAAGATGTCCAAGTCCAAGGGCGAGTTCCTGACGGTCTCCCTGCTGGAGCAGAAGGGTTACAATCCTATGGCCTACCGCCTGTTCTGCCTGCAAAGCCATTACCGCCGCAATCTGGTGTTCTCCTGGGAGAACCTGGACAACGCTGTGGCGGCTTACGACAAGCTGGTTGCCAAGATCGCCGCTTTGAAAAATGAGGGCGAAGTGGAGGCAGAAGCTTTTGACAAGCTGAAGGAGCACTTCGTCGGCGCCCTGAACGGCGACCTGAACACCTCCGTTGCGGTCACCGCTGTTTATGATGTCCTGAAGGCCAAGTGCAGCGATGCCACCAAGCTGGCTCTGATCGCGGACTTTGACCAGGTTCTGTCCCTGGATCTGCTGCCCGCTGCGGAGAAGCTGCGCAAGCAGCAGGCGGAGGAAGAAGCTGCCAACGCCGATCCTGAGATCGACGCCCTGGTAGCTGCCCGTACGGAAGCCAAGAAGGCAAAGAATTTTGCGGAAGCTGACCGCATCCGCGACGAACTGAAGGCCCGGGGCATTGAGATCATCGATACTCCCCAGGGCGCCAAGTGGAGAAAAGTATGAAGCTGCTGATTCTTGACGGAAACAGCGTAATTAACAGAGCGTATTTTGGTGTAAAGCCCCTCACCACTCGGGAGGGGCTTTATACCCATGCGATCTACGGTTTCCTGAACATTCTGGAACGGATGGAGAAGGAGGAACAGCCGGAAGCGATTTGCGTGGCCTTTGACCTCCACGGCCCGACTTTCCGCCATCTGAAATATGATGGCTATAAAGCCAACCGCCACGGTATGCCGGAAGAACTGGCCCAGCAGATGCCCATTATGAAGGATGTCCTGCGGGCAATGAATATCCCCATTTATGAATGCCAGGGCTGGGAGGCGGACGACGTTATCGGCACTGTGGGCAAGATCTGCTCCAACAATGACTGGGAGTGCGTTATCGTCACCGGCGACCGGGATTCTTTGCAGCTCATTGACCCCAATGTCCATGTGAAGCTGGTGATCTCCAAGCCAGGCCAGACCAACGCGACCCTTTATACGGAAGAAAAATTCCGGGAAGAGTATGGCTTCGAGCCGAAAAAGCTCATTGATCTGAAAGCGCTTATGGGAGATTCCTCCGATAACATTCCCGGTGTGGCGGGTGTGGGTCCCAAAACGGCGAAGGAATTGCTTGCGAAATTCGGAAGCCTGGACGGTGTGTACGAAAATATTGACGACAGTTCCATCCGCCCCAAACTGCGGGAAAAGCTGCTGAACGATAAGGAAAACGCTTATCTTTCCTATGATCTTGCCACCATCCGTCCCGAAGCGCCCATCGACTTTGAACCCAGAGACGCAATCGTCCAGCCCTATAACCGCCCGGAACTGTACAACCTGTTCCAGAAGCTGGAGTTCGTGCGTCTGATCGATAAATACGGCCTTCGCGGCGCCGCTGCGGAAGCTCCGAAGCCGGAGAGTAAAATGGAATCCCTGCCTCGGATAGATAGTCTGCCTGAGGAGGTAACTTGCTGCGCGGTTTACCTGGCAGGCGACGGCAGCATCGGTATCGCCTGTGAGAAGTGTGTCTGTGCCCTGACACCTATGGAAGCCCAAATGGGCGGTGTTGTGCTGTCTGACAAGGAGATCATTTTCCACGACAGCAAAACGACTATGCATCGGCTGGATGAGATGGACATTTCCTTCGGTAAATGCCTGTTTGACACAGCCCTTGCCGCCTATGACCTGAATCCCTCCCAATCCGACTATCCCATCTCCAAGCTGGCGACCAACTTCCTGGGAGCCGGTGTTGAGGATGAGGATGCCGCGGCCTGCGCCGAAGCCCTGTGGAACCTTCGCCCCGTGCTGACAGAGGAGCTGAAAAAGAACGGTATGGAGAAGCTCTACGGGGAGATCGAACTGCCCCTGTGCTCGGTCCTCTACCGCATGGAAAAGCGGGGTATTGCCATTGACCGTGCCCAGCTGGAGCAGTTCGGCACCATGCTTTCCCAGCGCATTGCCGATTGTGAGGAGATCATTTTCTCCTACGCCGACGGTAGGTTCAACATCAACTCCACCAAACAGCTGGGAGAACTGCTTTTCGAAAAGCTGGGCCTGCCTCCGGTGAAGAAGACGAAAACCGGTTATTCCACCAACGCTGACGTGCTGGAAAAGCTGAAGGACAAGCATCCCATCATTCCCGCCATCATGGACTACCGGATGCTGACCAAACTGAAATCCACCTATGCCGACGGCCTGATCAAGGAGATCCGGGAAGACGGCCGCATCCACACCACCTTCCAGAATCTGGTCACCGCCACGGGCCGTCTGTCTTCCACGGAACCGAACCTGCAAAATATTCCTGTCCGTACCGATCTGGGTGCGGAGATTCGAAAGATGTTTGTGCCGAAGCCGGGCTGTGTTCTGGTGGACGCGGATTACAGCCAGATCGAACTGCGGGTCCTGGCGCATATTGCCGAGGATAAGAACATGCAGGAAGCGTTCTGCTCCGGCGCGGATATTCACACAGCTACCGCCGCCCAGGTCTTCAATGTGCCTGTGGAGAGCGTAACACCCTTGCAGCGCCGCCACGCGAAAGCAGTCAATTTCGGTATCGTCTACGGCATCAGTGAGTTCTCCCTGGCGGAGGACATCGGCGTCAGCCGCTATGAAGCCCGGGACTATATCGACAATTACCTGGCCAATTACCGCGGCGTCCGAACCTATATGAAAAAAGTGGTGGAGGATGCCAAAGCCATCGGCTATACCCAGACCCTCTATGGCCGGAAACGCTATATCCCGGAGCTGAAAAGCAGCAATTTCAACATCCGCAGCGGCGCGGAGCGCATTGCCCTGAACACCCCGATTCAGGGTACGGCTGCGGACATCATCAAGCTGGCCATGATCCGGGTGGAAGCTGCCCTGAACGAATCCTTCCCGGAGGCGGAACTCCTGTTACAGGTGCATGACGAACTGATTGTAGAATGCCCCGCGGAAATCGCGGAACAGGTAGCCCAGCTGGTCAGCCGGGAAATGCAGAATGTAGCCCAGCTGAATGTCCCCCTGACTGCGGAAGCAAAATTTGGAAAGAGCTGGTACGAAGCAAAATGACCATCGAAACCATGACATCCGCCCACGTTGTCCAGGTTGCAGAATTGGAAAAACGCTGCTTTTCCGATCCCTGGAGCGAAAAAAGCGTAGCATCCGAGCTGGAAAACGACCTGGCCTGCTGGCTGGTTGCCCTGGATGGGGAAACGGTTGCGGGCTACGTCGGCTCCCAAACGGTGCTGGGGGAAACGGATATGATGAACATTGCGGTCCATCCCGATTACCGGCGCAAGGGAATTGCCCAAGCTCTGGTCAATGCGCTGGTGGACACGCTGAAGTCTCAGGGAAGCCGATGCCTTACCCTGGAAGTCCGGGCCTCCAACGAACCGGCACAGAAGCTCTATGAAAAACTGGGCTTTTCCTTGATCGGAAAACGTCCAAAATACTACCATAATCCGAAAGAAGATGCCTATATCCTTAGAAAGGAGTGGGAAATTTGAATATTTTAGCGGTAGAATCCTCCTGCGACGAGACGGCTGTAGCCATCGTGCGCGACGGCAGGGAAGTGCTGACCGACTGCATTGCCTCTCAGGTAGACCTGCACCGTATCTATGGCGGCGTAGTCCCGGAAATCGCGTCCCGCAAGCACATCGAAGCGATCTACGGCCTTGCCGACCAGGCTTTGCGGCAGGCCAATATGACCAGAAGCAACATCGACGCGGTAGCGGTGACCTACGCCCCCGGCCTGATCGGCGCGGTTCTGGTAGGTGTGAACTTTGCGAAAGCGGCCGCCATGGCTATGAATAAGCCCCTGATCCCCGTGCACCACATCCGAGGCCATATTGCCGCCAATTACCTGGCGTATCCGGAGTTGGAACCGCCGTTCCTGTGCCTGGTGGTTTCCGGCGGCCATACCATGATCGTGGAGGTCAAGGATTATACGGATATGAACATCCTTGGTACGACTCTGGATGACGCGGCAGGCGAATGTTTTGATAAGGTTGCCCGTGTCCTGGGCATGCCCTATCCCGGCGGCGCCGCTTTGGACAAGGCCGCAAAGCTGGGTGATGAGACCAAATACACCCTGCCCAAATCCAAGCCCGGCGAAAATCCCTACAATATGAGTTTTTCCGGCCTGAAGACCGCGGCCCTGAACCTGATCCACCATGCGGAACAGGTAGGGGAGGAGCTGGATATTCCCAGCCTCTGCGCCGCTTTCTCCGCCGCGGTTTCCGATACTCTGGTGCCCCGTATTGTCATGGCGCTGGAGCAGACCGGCTGCCGTAAGATCGCTGTGGCGGGCGGCGTTGCCGCCAATTCCCGCATCCGCGCGGATATTCTTGCGGCGGCGGAAAAACTTGGGGCAGAGGTCTACATGCCCCCTCTGAACCTCTGCGGCGACAACGGCGCCATGATCGGCGCCCAGGCCTACTACGAATACCGGGCCGGTAACATTGCCGACATGAGCCTGAATGCCTACGCAACCAAGTCTATTTTGGGAGAAGCACTATAAAAAGAGGGGGCGCGCAAGCGTCCCCTTATTCATTGCCGCATGAATGAATATTAACGAGTATATTCATTCATGCACTTGAAAGAATGTATAAAAGTTACGAAAATGTAATAAATCCTGGTTTTTGACAAAGTTCGACAAAGGATATGGAAAAGCTGCCTTGTGGAAAAACCTGTGGAAACTGTGAATAACGCAGTGAATATTTGCAAGAAGTCCACTGCCTGTCAATACCGCAGTATGAGAAAACATACAGGAAAAGCCCTGCATCCACAGCAGGATACAGGGCTTTGTGTTACAGGTTTACCACATTCTGGGGCTGTCCGTTCAGGAATCCGCGAATGTTCTCCACAACGCAGTCCAGCAGCCGCTGGCGGCTTTCCACAGGGGCCCAGGCGATGTGGGGGGTGATGATGCACTTCCGGGTGGTCAGCAGGGGATTCTCAGCCTTCATCGGCTCCTGAGAGACCACATCTACCGCAGCGCCGCGAAGCTTGCCGGACTTCAGCGCTTCCGCCACAGCTTCCTCATCCAGCAAGCCGCCGCGGGCGGTGTTGATGAGCATAGCGCCATCCTTCATCTTGGCAATGCTTTCGGCGTTGATGATCTTTTCAGTTTCTGCAAACTGAGGGCAGTGCAGAGAGATAATATCGGACCGGGCGAACAGCGTGTCCAGATCCACATATTCGCCGATCTGACGGCCTTCTTCGCATTCCGAGCGGCTGTAAGCGATGACATTCATGCCAAACGCCTTTGCCAGCTGGCCCACAGCCCGGCCAATGCGGCCAAATCCGATGATGCCCAGGGTCTTGCCGGCCAGCTCCATCTGAGGCGTCAGCCAGTAACAGAAGTTGGTGCTCTTGATCCAATCGCCCTGGTGGACAGAGTGATTGTGCAGGCCGACCCGGTGGCACAGCTCCAGGATCAGCGCCATGGTAAACTGGGCTACCGCAGCGGTACCGTAAGCGGGAACATTGGTAACTGGAATACCCCGCCGGGCGCAGGCTTCGCAGTCTACGATGTTGTATCCGGTGGCCTGAACACAGATGAGCTTGATATTGGGGCAGGCCGCCAGAACGGTTTCCGTGATCGGCACCTTGTTCACCAGAATGATCTCACTGTCACCGATGCGCTGAATGGTTTTCGCTTCTGTTTCGGTGCGTTCGTAGAGCGTAACGTCGCCGAATTGATTGATGCAGTCATAAGAAAGATCTCCGGGATTCAGCGCTCTTGCGTCGAGAATAACGATTTTCATAAGAATTCCTCCTTCCGCTTGCAATGCGGACGTATTTTTGATAGGATAGGGAAAAGAAGTTGGCGAGGTAATTATGGAAGTATTGTTTGTTGATAAGGATATCGTGGTCTGCATAAAACCGGCCCGGGTGTTGTCTACCGACGAGCCGGGAGGCCTGCCGGATCTGGTACGGGAAGCCCTTGGGGATCCCAAAGCCGACATCCGTACCGTGCACCGCCTTGACCGGGTGGTCAGCGGTGTCATGGTTCTGGCGAGAAACGCCAAAGCGGCATCGGAGCTGTCGCGGCAGATCCGGGAGGACGCCTTCGAAAAGGAATATCTGGCAATTATCCACGGCTGTCCCGCCCAGGCGGAAGGAACGCTGACAGATCTGCTTTGCCGCGACAAAGCCCGGCGGATGACCATGGTTGCCGGAGAGCCTGGAAAAGGCATTCAGGAAGCGGTTCTGGACTACCGGGTATTGGACCGCACCGGGGACATGTCCCGGGTGCAGATTCATCTGCGTACCGGCAGGACCCACCAGATTCGGGTCCAGTTTTCCAGCCGCGGTATGCCGCTGGTGGGAGAGCGGAAATACTGCACGCTGGAAGACCCCTGTGAGATCGCCCTGTGGTCTCATAAGATCGGCTTCTCCCATCCCACCACCGGAAAATGGGTGGAATTTTCTCAGGAACCACCGGAAATCTATCCCTGGACGGAGGTCTGAAGCAGCTTATCCAATGCGGCTTCGAACGCGTCATTCTGTGCTTGGGTGCGTTTCTTTGGCCCCTTTGTCCGCCCGCCGGCGGCCCGGAGCTTTCGGGAATCGTGCCGTACCAGCAGAAGCGCATCCATATTGTCCGGTGTGTATTCCCAGCCATCCTGATGAAGCACTTTTGCTTTTCGCGCAAGACACATGGAGGCCAGTCCATAATCCTGTGTAATGACGATATCTTCAGGCTGAATGCGGTTCACCAGAGCAAAATCCACACTGTCCGCGCCTTTGTCAAAAACCAGAGTCTCCGCACCGTCCCGCTGAAAAAGATGGGAAGTATCGCACAGCAGCAGGCAGGGAAGGCCATATTTTTTACACTGCCGAATTGCGGCATCTACCACAGGACATCCGTCTGCGTCGATGAGAACTTTCATGGCTGGCACCTCCTAATGGTGCGATTATACCATGTTTTTTGCCAGTTGAAAAGCGTTAGGAGGAAGCAAAATGGCAAATTATGATTTTTTTCAAAACAGGGAATGCGAATATTTTCCCTGCCACAAGGGCGCTGACCCGGAAACCTTCAGCTGCCTCTTCTGCTACTGCCCCCTGTACTGCCTGGGCGACCAGTGCGGCGGCAGCTTCCGCTATACGGAAATCGGTATCAAAGACTGCTCAGCGTGTCTGCGCCCGCATCTGCGGAAAAACTATGATACGATCTGCGAAAAGATGTCCGCTGTGCTGGAACTGGCAAAAAAGAACCGTTCACAGCAGGAAAAACCTTGATTTTTTAGGTTTCCGCTGATATAATAGCGAAGTCTTTGGAGATGTACCCAAGTGGCTGAAGGGTGCGGATTCGAAATCCGCTAGGCGCCGCAAGGCGTGCGGGGGTTCAAATCCCTCCATCTCCGCCAGATTAAGAACTCCCGGTATTCAATCGAATGCCGGGAGTTTTCTGCGTTATATAGCTATTCAGCCACGCATAAGTTTAAAAAATGCAGTTCTAAAAATATGTAGCAAAAAGGTTTTCCCTTTATTTTTCCCTTACGCATTCACAGACTTGATAAACTGCTCCATCCGCTCCGCGCTTTCCTTCTTCATCTGCTTTGTAACATGCCCGTAAGTATCCAGTGTAAAGGCCGCTGCTGCATGGCCAAGATTCTCTTGCGCGGTCTTGATGTCATCGCCGAATTGGATAGCGGCCACAGTGTAAGAGTGGCGTAAATCGTGAAAGCGGGTATTGGGAGAACCAATTCCGGCGACAATCCTTTTGAATTCCCTGTAGATGTTCTGAGGCTTCAAAAGGTTGAGATGTTCTATGGGGAACAATTTGAGAGTGTAGAGGACTTCATTCATGCTTTGGATGAGTACATCTATTATTATAACAACCAATGAATATCTCTAAAATTAAAAGGAATGAGTCCGGTGCAATACCGAACTCATTCACAAGCAAGTTAATATTAAATTCCTGTCTAAACTTTGGGGTTCACTTCATTTCGGATGTGCTTCTTTTTTACACCGCTTTCTCATTTTATGGGCAGCAGATCGTTTCTGGGATGCTCGCTCATCTCCCAGAAATGGAGTTCGTGAACAGAGCACGCTCTGAAAATCTCCATACAGTGCTTTTGGCGTTCTGAGGATAGACTGGAACAAATTCTATCTGTATAGTCGCTCCATTCCTGACATGCCGCATTATACCCTTCGCTTGCGTAGTCACGCACCAGGGGCCAATAAGGTGTATCCTTTACAGAGGGGGTACGAGCCAGCAGCTGTTGGAAGATCCATCCGTAGCTGATCATGCAGGGCAGGCAAGCCATCATACATTCAGCCATACCACCGTTTTGGGCCGCGTCGATCATGCATTCCGTGTATGCCCGGTTTTCCGGGCGCTGGGGAAGGTCCTGGATTTCCGCATCTTTCAGGCCATAACGGTTCAGATAATAACGTCTCGTTGCATCTTCGCCTTCGTTGACGAAGGACAGCAGGGAATAGCAGGCGCGGATGTCGTCCATGGTTTCCGCTTTGGTCATACCCCAGGCGAAGACTTTCGCGTATTCCCGAAGATACAGGCTGTCGTCCACAATGTATCCCATGAAGCAGGTTTCATCCAAGACTCCGTTTTCCAGCTTGTGCAGAAAACCGGAATTCAGGCATTTCTCCCAGATGGGCAGACTGTCATGGGTGCATTCTGTTACAAAGCTCATGGTTTGGCCTCCTTTCGGATCGTCCGTTTTAATGTGTTCAGGGGCAATGCCAGCACCAGAATGCCGCACAGTAAGCATAGGGGTAGATTCTGGGAAATGTTGTAGGCAATACTGTAGCCCCATGCACTCCATCCATCCCAGGCGTTTTGAGAAAAGAAAATTACGCCGCTGAGGGTGTGACCCGCAATTTTCCATGCAGAAGCCAGGATGATTCCCAAGATGATCTTCCAACGCTTATCCGTACCGAAGACGCCTACAAATCCCATGCAGGAGAAACATACCAAATGCTCCGCGAAGACCTGGCCCCAGTGAACAGGCTGCCAGCCGGGAATAAGGAACATGGCAAGGAATCCGCAGACCCAGCCGGACAAGAATGCCAATCTGTAATCGCATATGATGGACAGCAGCATCAGCGGAACCATGGAGGCCAGAGGTATAGTGGCTCCGGTCGGCAGAGGGATTCGGAAGGTTTCCAATACAAGTGTCAGCGCGACACACAGCCCGCAGATACACAGTTCCCGGGTTCTCCATACTATACCCCGAAGCAGAAAGCAGCTCACGCAAAAGTAGACTGCCAGAAACACAATGGTGATTGCATAATCTCTCATTCCGCAAATTCTCCGTTCAACCCGAAAGCATGATTCATGGGGCCGCTGCCCTGACCCAGGTCCAGCATGTCAGCCAACGCGCCGGAAATGTAGTCCTTTGCCCGCTGGACAGCGGTTTCCAAGTCGTATCCCTTGGCCAGATTAGATGCAATGGCGCTGGACAGGGTGCAGCCGGTTCCGTGGGTGTTGGGGTTGTGGATACGCTTGCCGCGGAACCACTTTGCGCTTCCGTTGGAATAGAGCAGATCGTTGGCGTCATTGACGCTGTGGCCGCCTTTGAGCAAAACGGCGCAGCCGTAAGTTTTGCTGATATATTTTGCCGCGGCTTCCATATCGTGCGCATTTTGGATCGGTATTCCGGAAAGAATCTCCGCTTCCGGGATATTCGGTGTGGCAATGGCTGCCAGAGGGAGCAGTTCCTGTTTCAGAGTCACCACAGCGTCGGACTCCAGAAGGCGGGAACCGGAGGTGGCGACCATTACCGGATCCACCACGATATTTTTCGCCTGATAATGGCGAAGCCTGTCCGCAATGGCCTCGATGAGTTTTGCAGACGAAACCATGCCGATCTTCACAGCGTCCGGACGGATGTCCGTAAAGATCATGTCGATTTGCTGCACAAGGAAATCAGGAGTGACCTCCATAATTCCCGTCACGCCGGTGGTGTTCTGAGCTGTCAGCGCGGTAATAGCGCTCATGGCATACACACCATTCATGGTCATCGTTTTCAGATCGGCCTGAATACCGGCGCCTCCGCTGCAGTCACTGCCAGCGATTGATAATGCTGTTTTCATGTGTTTTCTCCTTTATGTAGCATTATTTTTATTAAGCGACAGAGAGTGGTGCCCCCGGTCTGCCGCTTTTTTCATTTGCTTACGGTGGGAAGCCTGTCAAATAATAGTCAGCAAGCGCGCGTATTTCTTCCTGGTTTGGCTCGTGGGAATAAAGTTCGCGCACCGAATCATCCGGAAATGACCTCCCGGGCTTTTTCCTTCATCTGACGCGCCGCTTTTTGAATATCGCCGGCGCCGAAAATAGCGGATACGACCGCAATGCCGTCCATTCCGCCGCCTTTGAGCTGGGCCGCATTTTCAAGACTGATACCGCCAATGGCGACTGTGGGGATGCAGACGGATGTACATATTGCCTTGAGCTGTTCCGGGGTGATACGGACAGCGTTTTTCTTCGTAGGCGAAGGAAACACAGCGCCTACCCCCAGATAATCAGCGCCGCTTTTTTCTGCCAAAACAGCCTGCGTCACCGTTTTCGCGGTTGCGCCAATGAGGAAATCCTTTCCCGTCCGCTGACGGATTTCCGCCACGGGGGCGTCCTCGATACCCACATGAACACCGTCCGCACCACTTCGCAGGGCAACCTCCAAATTGTCATTAATGATCAGAGGAACACCATAACGGCGGCAGAGCGCCTTCACCTGAATTGCTTCCTTCACAAAGCTGTCCTCATCCAAACCTTTTTCCCGAAGCTGCAAAATCGTCACGCCGCCTTTCAGAGCATCCTCGATCTGCTCCAAAAGGGTTTGTTTTCCAATCCATGCCCGGTCTGTGACGGCATATAAAAGCAGGGCTTCTTTATTGAAATCCATATTATTCCTCCATTGCTGCAAGCAGCTCCTGTACATTTTCGCAGGTCATCAGACTGCTCATCAGACATGCGCCATTTGCTCCTGCGCGCCGAACGTCCCTGATGTTTTTGGGGGAAATGCCCCCGATGGCGTAAACCGGAACCGCTGCTGCCTGGCATATGTCTTCCAGAAAGGGCAGCCCGCGGCCGGGCAGGCCCTGTTTGCAGTCCGTATCAAAAATGTGCCCCGCTGTGATATAAGTGCAGCCCAATTGAGCAGCTTCCAGGGCATCCGCAGTGCTGTGGCAGGATGCGCCGATCTGGGAAAACCGGGCCTTTTGCGGCTGCGTCATTGACCGCAGGACAGGGAGGGGCAGATGGATATTTTCTGCTCTCAACTCCAGCGCGGCATCCACGAAGCTATGCAGGATACAGGGAACATGCGCTTCCCGGCAGATGTCCAGGACCTGTTCGGCGAGCAATTGATATTCCTGCCGGGGCAGGTCCTTTTCCCGCAAAATGAGCCCTTTGGGCTGCGCCAACGCGATTTCCTTAACGCGGATGAGAAAATCTTCGCGGCAGAGCTTTCGGTTAGTGACACAAAGAATATCAGACATACAGGTAATCGTTCAGCACAGGCTGCAGGCCTTCCTTGGAGATATCCTGATACATGGTGGTGAAGCTGCGGTTGTCGTTGATCTGGAACTGTTCGTCGCCCTGTTCGCCGTCCGACTCCTTTCCGGTGTATTTTCTTTCGTGGTCGCCGATTCCGGTGGAAACACCGGCAGAAACCTTGGTTGCCGCGATTTTTACAATGCCGTTGCGGAATTGGGCGCTTTCCCGGGAGGAAACGGTAATGCCGACAAAGGGGAGGAAGATCCGATAGGCGCAGAGAATTTGGCAAAGCTGCTTTTCGCCCACATCCATGGGACTGATCTTGTCATTATTGATAATGGGGCGGAGTCTGGGACAGGACAGGGACATTTCTGCCTGGGGATATTTTCTTTGGAGGTAGTACACATGCAGTGCGCTGGCCAGCGCGTCCTTGCGGAAATCGGAAAGGCCCAGCAGTGCGGAAAACGCTACGCCCCGCATACCGCCCCGGAGCGCCCGCTCCTGGGCGTCAAACCGGTAAGGCCAGACACGCTTATGTCCCAGCAGATGCAGTGTTTCGTATTTTTCGGTATCATAGGTCTCCTGAAATACGGTCACATAATCCGCGCCGCATGTATGAAGATACCGGTATTCGTCTGTATTTACCGGATAGATCTCAAGGCCTACCATGCGGAAGTATTTCCGGGCCAGTTTGCAGGCTTCACCGATATATGCCACATCACTTTTCCCGCGGCTTTCGCCGGTCAGGATCAGGATTTCTTCCATGCCGCTGTCCGCGATGACTTTCATCTCATACTCGATCTGCTCCATGGACAGCTTCATCCGCTTGATGTGGTTGTAGCAGTTGAAACCGCAGTATACGCAGTAATTTTCGCAGTAGTTCGCAATATACAGCGGTGTAAACAGGTAAACGGTATTGCCGAAATGCTTGCTTGTTTCCAGGCGTGCTTTCTGTGCCATCTGTTCCAGAAAAGGCTCGGCGGCAGGGGACAGCAGGGCTTTGAAATCTTCAATAGAGCAGGTCTCGTGCTCCAATGCCGCGCGGACATCCTTGGCGGTGTAAATGGAATAGTCGTAGCCCTCCATCTGGGTCATGACTTTTTCGCAGACATCGGATTGGATCTGCTCCATTCCCGGAAGATACTCCATGTGGTTTTTCCGGGAGGAAGGGTCGGTTTCCAGCCGGTGCTTCCTTGCCAGCGCTTCCGCTGACAGGTGCCCGGAATCTACAAAAAACTGATTTTCCATATATACCCTCACTTAGTTCCGCAGGAATCCGGTCAAAGGATCGGAAGCGGACGCTCCCCGGGTGAGAACGCGGCCCAGCCCGGACAGGTATGCTTTTCGGCCAGCTTCAATTGCCTGACGGAAGGCTGAGGCCATCATAGTCAGGTCACCGGCGGTTGCCAGGGCGGTATTGGCCATAATGGCTGCGGCGCCCATTTCCATGGCTTCACAGGCCTGAGAGGGCCTGCCGATACCGGCATCCACAATGATCGGCAGATCGATCTCATCAATGAGGATCTGGATAAATTCACGGGTTGCCAGTCCTTTGTTGGAACCGATGGGGGAAGCCAGCGGCATGATGGTGGCGGCACCGGCGTTGACCAGATCCCGGGCAGCATTCAGATCGGGGTACATATAAGGCATGACGACAAATCCCTCGGCGGCCAGAATTTCGGTGGCCTTGATGGTCTCCTGATTATCAGGCAGCAGATACTTGGTATCCCGCATGATCTCCACCTTGACGAAATTGCCGCAGCCCAGTTCTCTTGCAAGCCTTGCAATGCGGACGGCTTCCTCTGCGGTTCTCGCGCCGGAGGTATTGGGAAGCAGTGTTACGCCTTTGGGAATGTAGTCCAGAATGTTTTCGTGTTCCTTGGTGTTCGCACGGCGAACTGCCAGTGTAATGATTTCCGCGCCGGCATCTTTGACTGCGGCTTCAATGAGTTTCATGGAATACTTTCCGGAACCAAGAATGAACCGGGAGGTGAATTCGTGACCGCCGATGATCAGCTTGTCATTGTTTTGCATAGCGTTTCCTTCTTTCTTATACGTCGAATTGTTCCGCCAGGATACGAAGAACCATATGGGCCTGATGGGCGGCGCACAGCATGACCCGGCTGGATACAAGCCCGATGCTGTCGGCTATTTCGCTGACCCCGTCTCCGCAGAGGAAGAAATGCTTTGTGATTTTTCTTGTACGAATGGAATTTGCGGAGCCAAGCCCAGCCATACCGCTTGCCGCCACCAGATATTTCTCCGGCATGGATTCCAGCACACCGTTGGTCACCATGGCTTTCGCCTGGGGGTCATCAAATGCCTCGCAAATGATGTTGGCTTGCCTGAGCATGGACTGAAAATTGTGTTCTGTCATTTTTTCTGTGAAGGATTCGACTTCCAAATACGGTGCGATTTCCTTCAGATTTTCTGTCAATGCGTCCGTTTTGTACATTCCGATCTGCTCGGCTTTGTATTGCTGCCGGTGCAGATTGGAAATGTCCAGTTTGTCAAAGTCAATGAGGATCAGCCTGCCGATTCCGGCCCGGGCCAAAGCAACCGCGATATTGGAACCCAAACCGCCAAGTCCGCAGACGGCTACAGTGGAAGCCAGAAACCGGTGTTGAAGCGCTTTCCCGTGGCGCGCCTCCAGTGCGGCATACCATTCCTGCCTGGAAGGAATGCCCATCTCAGCCACCTCCCACAAAACTGACGACTTCCAAACTGTCGCCATCGCACAGGACAGTTTGACCGTATTCCGCTTTGGGGACAATGTCTCCGTTTCGCTCCACGGCGATCCGCCTGGAATCGTAATTTTCCGCAGCCAGATACTCCGCTAACGTTGTTCCCGCAATGTCCAACTCTGTGCCATTGATCGTTACCATGTTCACACCTCCTGAAAATAAAAACGGGAAGCACCGATTTGGCTGCTTCCCGTAAAACTCGAAAAAACTCCCTCCGTTGGCATTATCCAAATCAGGTTCCTGGGTCGAAGGTCATACCTTCCTCTCAGCCTGTCATACAAGCTCCCCGCATTATTCATTTTTACAACAAAAAACAGAAGACATTTCTGCAATGCCTCCTGTAAAAAATCCATATCCGATATGATGACTTCCTACGGCGGCATTATCCGCATCAGGTTAAAGGGTCGAAGTTGATTACTTCCTCTCAGCCTGCCAGTACAAGCTCCCCTGTATTTCGTTGATGCTGTTATTGTATACAGAAAGGAGCGGAAATGCAAGCATTATTTTCGGTGAAGGAGTCGATTCCTTGTCTGGATGCGTATAAAAAAGAACGTCAACGCTTCCTGCCCCAAACGTGTGACGAGCGTGCAGAAAACAAAGCCAAAAAGAATGCTGCATATTGGAAGAAAAAGGGAAACGGTTCAGGTCCCGTTTCGAATGTAGACAGAACAGCGATTTTGTGATATCCTTATTATAAAATACAAAGAGAAAAGGTACTGAACTATGAAACATAGAGAAATATTTCAGCGCTTACTGATTGTGTCTGCTTCAATGGCATTGTTTCTCTCCATTCTGACAGGTTGCAGCCGTCAGTCCAGAACGGCAGCGGAAACAGAAGAGACTACCTTTGGCATTGACGTGGCCAAATATCAGGGCACGATCGACTGGCAGCAGGTATCGGATTCCGGTATCGACTTTGCCATGGTGCGTATTGGCTATCGCGCAATGAGCGACGGCACGATCAAGGCCGACAAAAATGCAAAGTACAATCTCCAGGAAGCCAGCAAAGCAGGCGTGAGCCTGGGCGCGTATTTCTTTTCCACCGCGGTTTCCGAAGAGGAAGCCATGGAGGAAGCGGCGTGGGCGGCAGAAATGCTTGCGGGATATCCCATTACCTATCCTGTTGTATACGATTGTGAGGGCTTTAACGACCCTGAGAGCCGCCAGTATGGAATGACCAAGCGGGAACGCACAGACGTGGCGCTGGCATTTCTGAAGACCATTGAAGATCTGGGCTACGAGGGCATGTTCTATGGCTCCAAGAATGAACTGGAATTTGACAATGCGTGGGAGACTTCCCGTATCGAGGAAACCTATAAAATCTGGGTCGCACAATATCCGAAGCAGCTGTTCCCAATGACATCTGAATCCAGCTATACCGGGACACACCACATGTGGCAGTATTCTACGGAGGGAAACATCCCCGGAATAGAGCAGCCTGTGGATTTGAATGTTGCCTATTTTGGATATGACGGCATTGAAAATCCGAAAAGCAAAAAGACACCGGAGGAAGTTGGCCCGGATGTGGAGGCGCTGATCGATTTTGCACAGGTCAGCGAACAGGTAACAGCCAAGGTCGAGACCAATTTGCGCGATGCTCCCAGCCAGGATGAGGACAGCCAGATCCTGGCCCGGTTAAAAAACGGAGAGATTGCGGAACGCGTGGGAATCAGCAGCAGCGGCTGGTCCAAGCTGGTTTATGAAGATAAAACTTACTATGCGGTATCCAGTTATCTGACAACAGACCTGGACTACGATCCTGCGGAAACAGTTTCCGGGGAAACGGATTCCGATGGAATCCAAACCCAGTTTACCGCGGTAAATCGGCAGGTTACCGCCAAAAATGTGGTCAATCTGAGAAAACTGCCCAGCGTGGAGCATGAAGACGCGGATGTGATCGCGCAGCTGAATCATGGCGACGTTGCTGCCTGCGTTGGCATCAGCGATAATGGGTGGTCCAAGCTGATCTATAATGGAACGACCTGCTACGCAGTCTCCAGCTATCTGACCGAAGTGGGAGGTACGGCGGCGGTGACCGAACCCAAGGAGGAAGAAATCCAGACCCAGTTTGAGACGGTCAATGACCGGGTCACGGCAAAGGTAGAAGTGAATCTGAGAAGTTTACCCAGCGTGGAAGACCCTGACTGCATCGTGGTTGCGACCATCAAAAACGGTGAAGTGGTCACCCGTACAGGCATCAACCGGGACGTGGGCTGGTCCAGAGTAGAATATAATGGACAGACCTTGTATTGTGTCAGCAGTTATCTTACCGCCGCGAATTAAGGAGAAGCATCATGGATATCGAGATCAGAAGAGGAACCAAAAGCGATACGGAGAATTTCATCCGCCTGCTCCGGGAAGTTAAGGAAGCAATGGAGCATAAGGAATGGTTCTACCTTGATCCGCCGGAAGTCGTACGGGAAATGATGGAAAACGGAACCATGCAGCTATGGGTGGCGGTGGACGGGGACAGTCTTGCGGCAGCATTCGATATTTTGCTGCCCGGTTTGGGCTCTCACAATTATGGCTACGATCTTGTTTTTACAGAGGAACAGCTTTGGCGGGTCATCAACATGGATTCGGCCGCCGTTCATCCGGACTACCGGGGACAGGGCCTGCAAAGACGCCTGATGCAGACAGCGGAAGCCGAGCTGACCGGGGCAGGGGAGCGCATTCTTCTTTGCACGGTCCACCCGGAGAACCGGTTCAGCCTGCAAAATGTGCTCAGTCAGGGGTATACGATTCAGAAGCAGCTGGCAAAGTATGGTTCGGTGCGTTATCTTCTGCGAAAGGATATTTCCTGACTTTCGAAAAAAGTTGAAATTAGATATTGACAAACGAGTGAACCTGTGCTAATATAAGCAAGTCGTTGAGAGACAGCGGCCAATATGGGCGAGTGGTGGAATTGGTAGACTCGCTAGATTCAGGTTCTAGTGTTCACTGCGGACGTGCGGGTTCAAGTCCCGCCTCGCCCACCAAGATAAGACTCCAAATCGAAAGGTTTGGGGTCTTTTTCTATACTTTTTGAGACGAAAAGTTTTTTGGAACTGGCGGCAAAACCGCCAGTTCTAACAAGCGTTCTAACAAAATATCGAATAATATTTTTTATAGAATCTTTATACAATGATTCGGCTCAAAGAGTTTGCAGTGACGTGTCCACCACGGACAATACTGTGCAAATAAATATTAGCCGTTGTAGACGCTTCGCTGTGACCCAAGAATTCCTGAATGGTTTTGATATCAACACCGTCTTCCAACAATAAACTTCCCGCAGTATGCCGCAGATCGTGAAAGCGAATATGCGGCAATTTGTTTTTTTCGAGAAGCAATTTGAAATGATGAGAGATGTAGTCCGGTCCCAGGGAACGGCCGTCAGGCCATACGCAAACAGGATTGTCCAAGGAAAAGGTTTGACCGAAATCTGCAAGCTGTTCTTTCTGACGTTTCATCAGATCCTTGAAGTACAGTTCTGTACCGGGAACGATCCGCAGGCGCCTTCTGCTGCACTCACTTTTCGTATCGTCATTTTCGTGTAAGGTGACGACGCGGGTAACGGTTCTGTGAATGTAAACAGATTCGCTCTCAAAATTGATGTCCCGCCATCTGAGTCCAAGAACCTCGCTGCGCCGTAATCCATAAAACAGACCCAGGACAATTGCCGGACGAAGAGGATCGTCGCCGGAGCAATTCAGTAAGGTTCTGGTTTCTTCCAGAGTATAAGCAGCGCCATGGAATTTCTTTTTCTTGGGAAGCGTCACTTTATCAATCGGGTTGGATGGGATGATATCCTTTAGCACTGCCTCTTTTAATGCACCGTTGATAATGGCATTGTGCTTTAAGAGTGTGCAGCCGGATTGACCTTCCTTGATTTTCTTGTTGTAATAACCCTGCAGATGCTGTGCGTTCAGTTTGGATAATGTGAGTTTCTTGGGCTCGAAGTAGGGGATGATATGCTTGTCCAGATATAGCTTATAGCCTTCGAGGGTACCCGCAGATATACTGGAAGATTTCTGATCCAGCCACCGAAGCAGCCAGTCAACAAATTGAATGTTGCTGGTGACGATGGCTTTACTTTTCTCAGCATCCGCAAGGACCTCTTGAAGTTTCTTGAGTGCCTTGCGTTTATTATTTCCCTCAACGGGCAGATCCAATGGAACCCACCGCTGCTTTCCGTTATCATCCCGGTAAACGGCATAATATTTACCTTTTTTCGTTTGTAAGCTGCCTGTCATGTTTATACCTCCGTTTCGACAGACAGCCTACTTGTTGCTGTATAATCATTATAGCACGAATTTTCGATAAAGTCCAGTAGGCAGCGTTTGGGGATCCGGATACTTCGTCCGATTTTGATTGATTTTATCTTTTTCTCATGAATTAAGTCATAGGCTGCTTTTCTTCCGATGCAAAGGATCTCCTGCAGTTGTGCGACGGTAAGAATGTCGGGAATGGATTCATAAAGATTATGTTCTTGATTCATAGGCAAAGATATTCTTCCTGTTGAGAATGTAGGCTTACTGGAAGGTCATTTCCTGTGCTGACTTCACACCACGTATTTGCAGGCGCTGCTATGCAGTAATTAAGGCAGGGGAGTGTTCCTGTCCTCGCATCTCTATCCCTGCCGCCTGTATAACTCCTTCCAGTAAGGTATTCAGCTGTCAAGGTTCACATCCACTTTTCGGGAAATGGGTGGATATAAATAAACACAGTTTATGAGTTCAGCTTTTCTGCGCTAAAATAATATCCATTCGATAAATCGTTCGACAGGAGTTTTACGGAAATCCGCATAATTCATGGAATCAAAAGGTGATTTGCTTTTTTGTGAAAGAAACGGGAGAAAAATGCCCCTATGCGTTTCATCATGCGAAACGCATAGGGGCATTTGGTGTTTTTAGGGGTCATCCATTGTCTCGGAGCATAATTTCAATCATGTCAAAAATACTGGCTCTCTTAGTCTGGGATACGGAGCACAGTTTCTCAGAGAGAAGAGATGCCTTTACCTGATATCCGTTGTCCAGAATATCACATAGGAGCAGGTCAGAAGAAACACCCAACGCATTGACGATATTGATAAAAGATTCTAAGGACGGTGTCTTTTCACCGCGCTCCATACTGCCAATGTAATTGGTACTGAGTCCAGCTTTCTCTGCCAGCTCATCCTGTGTCATACCTGCCTGCTTACGGTATTTTCTGATATTCTTTCCAATGCTGGCGAACTGCATGAAACCCCTCCTATTAGTATTGCTTAATCCCTAATAGTATAGAATTTTTCGTTGAGATAATACACTAGCCAATCAGGAGAAACCAATACAAATAGAGTTGATTATTGAAAAAATTATGATAAAATGAATGTTAAATTCATGGGGAGGAATGGCACAATGGAACCTTTTACGATTAGTTTTTTCGGCCACAGGAGAATTGAGAATTTAGTTTCTGTTGAAAGTAAGCTGATTAGGATTGTCCGTGACCTGCTGAAAAGTAAGGCTTATGTGGAATTCCTGGTAGGCCGGAACGGTGACTTTGACCAATTGGTGTCATCGGTGGTCAGAAGAGCGAAAAGGGAATACAGAGCCGACAATAGCTCTCTGGTGCTGGTTTTACCCTATGTCACAGCGGAGTGCAGGGACAACGAAGAATCCTTTGCGTTTTAGCCGCTGTTGTGTTTTTCGGTGATTGGATAGAGAACCCCGCATAGACTGCCAGCAGACCGTGGAGAAGTGGTATTTTCCCAAATCCGGGTCTGTATGGTAGTCATATACAGCATTCAGATAACCAAACACAACAACGTCGTAATAATCCTCTTCTTCAAGTCCATACATGGGATGCCTCCTGCTCTGTACACAAAGTCTTTTTCTCGTGTATCTGTGAAAGAGACTCTGCAATCTCCTGAGCCTGTTTGCTTTCTTCCTGCAGAAGCTTCATAAATCGGTCATGGGCAGGAGAGCCTGGGTGGTGAATTGTGATTTCCGGCGTTTGATAGGGTTTCTTTTGTTCAGACAAAATGATCTTCCTTTCCGTGTTTGATTTTTCTCTCTATTAATAAACACGGAGATTACCTTTAATTTTCTGCATTTTGATTCAAATAAAAATTCCCACCACAAATTTTGTGATGGGAATGTATTTTACATCTTATTTTGTTTTCCCGCAGCAGTGCTTATACCGCTTTCCACTTCCGCAGGGGCATGGGCTGTTCCGGCTGATGGGAATATCGCTTTCAATATATGCACTGGAGTTCATATCCCGGAGCTCTTTAAGCAGTTGATACCGAACGTCCTCATTGGGCATACTTCATAAGTGAGAATCTCCTTTCAAGAGCAAACTGCATTTGTGAGCTAAGGATATGGGAGCGTAATGCCGTATCCGTTTCTTTCGGCTGCGTGTAGGTGCTATTTAGAATGTTATGTTTACTGTTGTATTCTAGCATTTAAATGCGAAAAATACAATATTAGACGAGATATAATCGTTCTTCTTGTTTCGACATATTATGGAAAGATAACGGATATGATATGTATCAAAGAATAACAGGATGTAAGCGCTCAATAATCACCCGCCTAGCATCTCACCCATCCTTATGAGATAATATCCCAAAACTTGAAAAACTCACGGTGAGTTTTTCAACATGGTTAGGGGGGCAATCAAATGGCAGATGTATTAGCAGTGCGGGATG
>JAXJGV010000023.1:0-93321 GCA_036300205.1 Oscillospiraceae bacterium | reverse complement strand
TGCGAAGTTCTTCACCGACTGTTATACTGTTTTCCATAAGGCACACCTTTTTGGTCTTTGTGGTTGGTGGTTCTTCCTCATTGTACCATATTAGGTGTGTCTTTTGTTTATTTTTCAGATTTGCTCATTTAGAGTAAATAATATAAAGAAAACAGTAGAAGATTGTACTGTGGATGGAACCTTTGTATTCTAACCCAAGTAAATCAATCTATTGCTTCCCTTCCCCAAGGAATAGTGAATAAATTATTAGCCGTTATTTCCATAGACTGCATACGCCTCCTTCGTCGGCTATGCTCATGGAAAAACGGCTAATTTTAATATACTATATTCCAAAAGAAGGAGGAAAAGATAATGTTTGAAGAGTACGATAGAAAGATACCAGACTACTATCCCACCATGTACTTGGATGGTTACACCCCGGATCAGATTCTCCATGCTGTCCGGCGTGGGATGATCCAAAGGCACCGGGAGAGCAAGCTAGAAAATGCTGTAAAGACTTAGTTTGAAGCAGCACTGCGGGATGTTTTCAAGGATTGGAAATAAAAATGCGGCAGCCGCTTTTCGATCAATAATGATCGTGAAGCTGGTTGCCGTTTTTGTATTCTTGCAAAAAGTTCTGAAAACAAGGTTAAAAGTGAGCTAATTTGTTTTTGCCAAAAATTTTTGGTATAATATTTACATAAATAAAAAAGGAGAAACATATGAATAACAAAGCTATTTACCTGTATTGGAGCGGAAACAGAAAGATTCTGAAATGGAACAAAGAAAACTACTATGAACTTCTGAACCAATTAACCATTGATGAGATTGAAATTATGAATGACTACCTGTTTGGAGAGGGGCATGATCTGAAAGGTCTGTTTGAAACACACGCAGAATATGTGGATAATGTTCTGTTTGATTATATCAAGGACTGGATGAAACTGTTAATTGAAGAGGATCGTTTTGAAGAGGCAAAAGAGATGTTCTCTATTTACAGTGCAGTCATGGCAACCCGCCCTCTGAATTGAAAAATAATATTCAAACAGGAAGGTGGTGAGCGTATGGCAAACAGCTATGCTGACAATGTATGCGCCATGCTGCGCCGGAGGGGACTTGCGCCAAAGTATGAGCATCCCGGCATTTACTGTATCAAGATTGCCGGATAGATTGTATACATCGGCAAGAGCGAAAATATGTTGAAGCGTGTTGCCTACCATTATGTTGGAATCAAGGCAGGCTCAGAAAAGAAGTACCGCTTGCTGTCTGAGATTCAGAGGAACGGATACCCGATAGAATTTGATGTTCTGTACTATGCAAAGGCAAAAGGGACTGCCGCAATCAAAGAAGAAATCGGACGCAAAGAGGGAGAATACATCAGATAGTATCGTCCCGTGTTGAATACGCAGATTCCAAAAGCAGCGGATTGGCATAAGTGGGAAACCAATACAGTGGATGCAGCGAAAGTGTTGGGAAAGTTTCTATGATTCCGTCCCCTACCCTTTTGCCCCGTCCTGACGGGCTGCGTTGATGGTTGCCGGAAACAGGCGTAAAAACCGTTTTCCAAAATAAAAAGTCAACTTCGTGGGAGTTTTGGTCAGATATACCCCCTATTGGGGAAACGGATATTTTTTATCCCGTAATACACCCCTGGTTCTCGGAGCGGTTAAAAAGTTGTTTCACAGTTGAAAGAATCCGATTATGATACTGTAAAAAAGATCTGAGAAACTTAAATAAAAGATGTTAGGAAACAGAAACGGGAGAGGCAGCACTACGCTACCTCTCCCGTTTTAACTGTTCAATTAAACAATTGCTTTCGGCTACACTTCTGGATCATCCAGAAGCAAGCGGAATGTGTTCAAACAAAGGCTGGTTCTGTTCACGAAAGAAATCAGACCGTTTCGTGGACAGCTTCCTCATTTTACTTTCATGACACTGAGCAAAATCTGCTACCTAGTCCACACTTTTTATGGAGTCATAGGTGATTTTATAGTCTTTGCTGTAAAGCTCAATCGGAGTGTCAAAATAGACCTTCAAATTTGGACCCCCGTACACCTGATATCCCAGAATACGGATACCTGTTGCGCCTTCTTCGGTGTCATACGTCTCCAACCATTGTGCTTTTCCAGAAACGGCAATGTCGGTACAGCCTAAAAGAATGGTTCCATCAAGGGCATCACCATTTTCATCGATGGGCGTATATAACAGCGCGAAATTATCTGGAGGATTGTAAGATGTTAAATTTCTTACCTTTACATTCATACGCATAGTGGTATAGGTATCGCGTTCCTCGAATGTTGTTTTACATCCTTCGATTTGGAAATTATCATCACCCAGCGGATTTGGAAGTTCTTCAGGCAAATCATTGGCGGGAACATTGTACTGTGTGTCATATTGATTAATGTTTTCTGGCACCTCAATAACATCTACTTGGTGTTTATGCTCCTCCTGACTACAGGCGCATAAAGTGAGAATCAGGGTGAAAACCAGAATTAGTAATAATAATCTTTTCATGGTCAATCTCCTTTATATTCTATGCAATTAAAGTGTTTCTCCAGTGTCGTTCATTGTAAAGTTGACGGACAAAGTACAATCCAAAGCTTTTGCGATTTCCGCAAGATCGTTCTCTGTAAAGTTGTCACGCTTCATTTTATTGTGTAAGTTCTGCGGACTGATTTCCATTCTTCTGGCAAGCTCTGCCTCAGAGATATTGCCACGCTTCACCAAAAGGATTCTGATTTTCTCTGCTAATGCCATGTTATCACCTCTATATCACTATAAACTATAAAATGTATGTTGTCAACTATGAGTTGTGAACATAAAAAATATTTTTATAAATTCATAAAATAAGTGTTGACTTCATAAACTTTTTCGTTTATAATATAAACATAAAGAACAGGGGAACCCAATTTCAACACCGCTTGTTGTAACCCCTACACCAAACACAAAAAGGCGGAGGCAGCCGGAGAGACGGCAAACAAATTACAAAGGAGATTACATTATGTCTACCATCGAAATCACCTCTAAGATCGAAGCTCTGAAGGAACTGGAATCCCTGATCGAAGAAGCCAAGGCAGAAGCCGAAGCCCTCCGGGATGAAATCAAGGCTGAAATGCTGAACCGCAACACCGAAGAGATGGAAGCCGGGCAGTACATCGTTCGCTGGACTTCGGTTCTCAGCCAGAGGTTCGACAGCACCGCATTTAAGAAGGTTATGCCGGAGGTGTACAAGAGCTTCATCAAGCAGACCGCCAGCCGCCGCTTCTCCATCAGTGCATAAGAAAAGCCCCTTGCGTGACGACCGACCAAAGTAGACACGCAAAGAGCCTTGACCACAACCACCAAGGGAGTGGACACAAATATTATACTGTGTCCGCTCCCAACTGTCAAACAGAAAAGGAGTAAAGACCATGAAACAGTTGACAAGCTATAACAGAGTTGCCGGGTATCTCAACAAGGTTTTCGACCTTCTGAACGCTGAGTTCTTTGAAAGTGAACTTTCAAGACCTACCATCACCATTCAATCCACGCCAAAAGCCTACGGGCATTTCTCTTTGCGGGAAGATACCTGGGTATCGAAGCTGGGCGGCACCCATGAGATTAACATTGGAGCCGGAACCTTGTCCCGTCCCATCGAAGAGGTTGCCGCAACGCTGCTGCATGAGATGGTACACTACCACAATTATCTGCATGGTGTGCAGGATTGCAGCCGGGGCAACACCTACCACAACCGCAAGTTTAAGGCTGCGGCAGAAGAGCGGGGGCTGATCGTCACCCACTCCGACAAATACGGATGGTCACATACCTCTCCTTCTGACCGCCTGTTGGAGTTCATTATCGCTTTTAATAGCGGATTAGTTGACGCAAAGGGATATGACCGGGGTCAGGCTGCGGTTTATAAGTATATTGCACTATTGGATGCATGAAAGCAGGGAGCCGTGATTGGCTCCCTGTCTGTCGTTATTTGAATGCAACCATAAATCCAAGTGCGTTGGTAAGTTCTGCATTTCGTTTTGCGTAATAGGCGACGCTTTTAGTATTATAGGCAATGACACTGCTGTCCTGAGCCAGTTGTTCAAGGTCATCTCCCATCTTCTTAATGTTTTCAGTAGCCAGAAATGCACTCTCCTCAAGATCATGGAGTGACCGATTCATTTCTGTAATTTTTGCATAGAGCATATACTGGTTATTCTGTATTGCTTCCAAGGAATCTATTATTCTATCGAGTTTGGAGATGATTATGTTAGCGCGTATTTCTGTCTCATACAGATTGTAGGCTCCGTTGGTTCCTTCCAAGGAAGAGCACCGCCCTGACAACAGATATTCATAAAATGTTGAAAGAGCAACGAGATCACGGTATTTACCAAAGACAACATTGTATGCGTACAATTTATTTCTAACCTCGTATGCTTTTCTCAATTGGGTTTCTGCTGTTTCAATTTCTGTATCATTTAGTGTAAGAATCGCAGTTTCCGTGCACGCCTTTGCTGGGGGCGAAACAAATTCATCAAGAGCTTTCTTTGACTTATTCAGAGTGATCCTAGCTTGGTGAACATTTCTTTCTGCATCATCAATTGCTGTAAAGTAACATATTTCTGCTTCTTTTTTAAGCTCCTCGTTCTTAATTTTGTATACTTCGCATATCTGGCTATATTTTTTTAGCGCAACTTCATATTCGCAGTTTTAAAAATGTTATAATGTAAATTTCAACTTCTTAAAAAATATAATAACATCTTATAGAGTGCGTTTCAAGCGTTATCGCATTTCAAAAGTGGAGGAAACAGTCGAACAATGTTCTATTCTATACGGGAAAGGGGATGACCGTATGGATGCTGAATTTGTTCGGGAACGTATCACGCGATTGCGAGTGCAAAAAGATGTATCGGAATACAAAATGAGCTATGATTTAGGACACAGTCGGGGATACATAAACAATATTTCTTCCGGGAAAACGCTGCCCTCCATGACAGAGTTCTTCGCTATCTGCGATTACTTTGAAATATCCCCCGCCGAGTTTTTCGATGCCAAAACTGCCAACCCCAAACTCTCACGTAACGTTCTCGATCTTCTGGAACAGCTTGACCAGGAGGATTTGGAATTGACTATGGCAAACGTTAAGCGACTGCTACAAAAATAAGGGTGGAGCAATCCACCCTTTTCTTGTTTCTGTTGGTATGGTATAATTATTGAAAATGCACTTTCAAAATAGGAGGGGCTACTATGGCAGAAGGACAGGGTCGTTCTTCAAATCAGGGCGTAAAGCTGCTTTATATCCGGGACTATCTGCATAAGTACACAAATAAGGAACATCCCAAGAGCGCAAAAGAAATCAGCGAGTACCTAGCTTCCAAGGGTATCAAGGCAGACAGAAAAACTATCTACAATGATATTCTCCGGCTGCAAGTGGACTTCCAGGAGCCTATAGAGTACAACCCAAAGAAATGGGGCTATTATATTACCAAACCGCAGTTTACTAGCGATGATCTTCGTATGTTGCTTGACAGTGTCCGGTTATCTGAATTACTAACATCCGAAGAAACATTTAGACTATATGGAAAGATTTTGTCTCTAGCTAATATTTATGATGGAACACCTAATTATTTAGAAAACATTCCTTCTACGTATGATGAAATGATAGAACAGAAACATAACATCTCATTTTCTTTGAAGCCACCCCCATATAAAAAATAATGTCAGCGAATTAAATACAATGTTTTTCTAGCATACCACTTGTAATAATACGCTGTACCTAATGATCCTGATGGATAGTTGATTAAAGTTGATGATTTAGGTCGATTTAGCTCAATCAAGAACAAACAAAGCCTGTTAAAGCTAATTTAGTAAGAAATAGCCCAATTTATTGCAATCACAGTAGCGGTATGATATAATATCTGAGCCGACGGTATCGGTCATTTTGACCGTAGCCCCAGACGGAATTTGTCATAAAGCTGATTTTACCAATTTTATCAGATTTGTGGTTGCAAACAGGGAACAAACTACTGTTTTAAGAGTCCGATTCTTTGAAAAATACACTTCAAAAATCGTCCCCTAAACGCCGGAATCGGCGTTGTGTCTCCAAAACCGTAGGCTCTGGGTTCAAGTCCTAGTGCCCCTGCCAAAATTGGGAATTCGTAGCGTAAAGCAACGAATTCCCAATTTTTGTTTCTATAATAGTTTGATATTTTGTATCTTAGATTTTCAAAAAACCGTTCTGAGCCTACGGTCTCGCCAAAAAGGAGAGATCACCATGCGAATGAAACGAGTAGTTGAAAAATGCACATTGAGTAGTGCCGTTGCTGAGTTTTATGCATTCAAGCGGGCACAGAAAATCCGGGAACGAACACTGTACGACTATCAGCGGTACATCGATCCCTTTGTGGAACAGTCCTCCAATTCCATGAATGTCACAGTTCTCAAGCGGGAGATTCTGGCATACTTCGCCAACATCCCAACTACAAGTCCGGCAAGGTATAACCATCCGTATCAATACCTCCATGCTCTGTTTGCGTGGTGTGCGAAACAGGATTATATTCCCTACAACCCCTTCGACAAGCTGGAACTAAAGAAACTGAAGGACGAAGGAAATATCAAGCCTGCCACCATTGAAGACATACAGCGTTTTCTAAAGTGTCTGGACAAACATAACTATGTAGAGCTTCGGGACTACAACATTACAATGGTTATGCTTGCGCTGCGGCATCCGGCGCAATGACCTGATTTTCCCAATCACAGAACGGGCAGTACAGAAACAGCTTCGGATTGTATGCGACTATTTGGGCTATGAGGGTATCAGCACCCACAGCTTCCGCAAGTGGTACGCAACGGAGATTTACAACGCAAATGGATTTGATATAGCGTTGGTGCAGCGGCTCCTTCAGCATAGCAGCGCAGCTACCACGCAACGGTATATCGGTATCGAGCCGCAGAAAATTGAACAGGCGATACAGAATCACGCACAACTCTTATGACATAGAAAGACAGGGAGCCGAGGTTGGCTCCCTGTCATATTCTATAGGCCATATCAGTAACTAGTAAAGCCAAGGTCTGCCATGGTCACATCCAGGCCGGATTCCGAAAGGGTCTGGCTCAGTATTTCCACGATTCTAGCATAAGCGCCTGTTACAGTCATCGTACCTGTTTTCTGGACATAGTTTCCCTTGGTATCCAGTTCGGAATAATCCATTATATAGGAAATCTCATCACTTTTTTGATAGTTCTGGATGTCCCAGGTATGACTTGTACTGCCGGACTTATCTCGGCGATTACCGTTTTCGTCGAAGCCTTCCTCTAAATACGTATCTTGGACATTGACTGTTTTTGCATTGGAGGGAAGCTCAAATTGCGTTGTAACAAGCATGTGAAAGCGAATTTTTTCGTTGACTATCGTAGATTCACCTGCGCTGGAGATTTGAATAGTCCCTGCATTCTCTTCTATGGTTGTCACTTTTTGTCCATCCGTAGTATCGTCCGTCACAATCACAGGACCACGCTCTTTCAGATAATCCCGGAACAACTTCCAGCCATCAGGATTTCCGGCTGCGAGAGCTTCGTTTTTATTTGCATGATTATATCCATCGGGAATAGAGAATTTCAGTCGGTAGTTATTTCTCATAACTCCGTCTTCTCCTTTATGAAAAATGCTAAAGTCACCATCCAAAGAATAGAGTTCTTCCATAGAAGCTAATGGTTCATTTGAGCCAGTTTGAATAAGGAAAACTCTCAAAACATTTTTTCCCGCGGCAGTATCTATACGAGAGGCACCATCAATATCAAAGAAACCTGCTCCATCGCTCCCAAGATAGATGTCGTTTAGATAAGTAGTCAGCGTATGGTCTGTCTTATTACAGAGTTTGAACACCACAAATTTTTCCAGAGTGGCGCCTTCTGTTACGGCATCCGCAATATGCGGATAGCCTTGCTTCCAATGCCGATATTCTTCATAAAACTTCACTACTTCTACCCGTAAATACTCGTCTTCTGCAACAACAATGGGTGTTTCGAATTCAATCACATTCTCGTTCTGCTCTGCTTCTTCCGAAATGTTATCCACCTGGTCAGCATCCACTGCTACAGTATTTTGTGTTTTCTTTTCGCACTGAGCACACTGAGCACAATCACAGTTACAGGCATCGCTTTGCCCACACGCACACAGGGACAGACACATCACGAGTGCCAGAACAAGAGACATTCCCTTTTTCATTTTCCATCCTTCTTTCTGTATTGTAAAAAAGTGTGTAGCCCCAAATGGAGCCACACACCGAAAAACGCAGTGCTCCATTTGTTGCCACACAAATTTATCCCCACGCCATAAGCGTACGAAAGCAGAGCCTGCATTTTTACCAAAGTAAAAACGCACGCCTCTGACTTGGAGAATATAAATTTGTGTGGCAAGATTATGGTATCACACCAGTCCCGAAAATTCAAGGGAAATGCGCCTTTTCTCTTTCCTTTTGGTATGCTATTGTGCTGCTCATGCTTGATACAGGAATACGCACAAGCGAACTCATGGCAATCACAAACGAGGACTACAATCCTGAAACGCAGTCCATCCTGATTCGTCCTGATGTTGCCAAAACGAGCCGAACCCTCTTTTTCACCAGGCATATCCCGATGGATTTTTACAACTCTTTGATTAGGGACAGTAGGCATAACATTCAATCCTTTCCATAACACCAGTTGAAAAATTTTCTTACTTCTGCTTCGGGGAGCCGAATCAGTTCATCCTCAGTCAGACAATGACCATCCTCGCACAAGATCCCATGCTCGTCCATTACCATGCCGATAGCTTCCACCATCATATCAATCTCATTCAGTTCGTACATTTTCTTTGCCTCCTTCTGGCTCAGGCTGCATCGTCGGCAGCCTGAACTTCGGGCATGGGGATGACATTCTGGCTATTGGTTTCGGTCTTCTGAGCCTCTTCAGGAACCTCAACAGTGCCGAACTTGGCAACATCAGGGTACTCCTTCAGGAACCACTTCTTGATGGTGGGATAGCGGAGGGAACCACGATGGCACTTGGAGATGTAAACCATTTCGTCGAAGTTCTTCAACTTCTCTTCCACAACATCCTCAGGCTCGTGGGTGGCGATGTGGTTACGCATGGCTTCCCAGGTAACAATGTCCACGATGAGGTGTGGACAAGACCGACTATGGAGTCTAAAAACCCTATCCCGGATTGCAGACTGATCATCGGGCATACGAAAGTCTTGAGTATGATCCAACCGGAAGAAAAGCGTATAGCTTATGCGATGGATTTGGAAGATAAGGGTGAGCATTTGGAGATACTACATACTCCGGGGTTCGTAAACCTGGATTGTGGCTGCGGATACAATATGCCAATCAAAGCATTAGCTTGTATTCGGTTGGAAGATATGTGCGAATTTTATGCATGAAAAAACAAATTATCTTTACGATGAAAAATGCTCATAATAATTGATCGCAAAAGCGAAGAATCGATTTGTCTCATTGAGGGGTTCGAATTGGTGCTTAAAATCTTAAAAAAACGGAAAAATCTGTCGAACGAAAATGTTTGAAATATTCCGCAAAACAAATATATTTGTAGTGTATTTTACATAAAATAATAATGAGAAATATCTAAATTGGGTAATAAAGACAAAAATCGGCATCCTTCGACAGAAGGTTGCCGATTTTTACTTATTCCTGCTTCACTATTCACTCTTCCCTAATATTGAGGGGCCTATTTTGGAAAGAAATAAATATTTGCTTCGCAAGTGTTCTTGGGCACGTTTCACTTCACTATGGCATCAGCCATAACGTTACGCCCCGCATAAGCGGGATGCTTCGCTGAATTGATCGTAAACAGTTGCGGCGTGTGCTGAATTGCGAATTGACATTCTGAGCGCGAAATGCTACCATTATTTTATAAAAATCCTTCGAAAGAAAGGAAACGTGCCATGACCAGAGGCTTCATCACCATCGCCACCGGCAAGGAAATGTATTTTCAGTTCGCCAAAAACCTGCTGAATTCTTACAAGCTGTACTGCGATCACCCCTACCCCTTCGCCATTATGTGCGATCAGGAAAATGAATATACCGCCCTGTTTGACCAGGTGGTACTGTTCGAAAAGACCGAGCATGTTTATTTTGACAAGTTCGAGCTTTTGAAGCTGTCCCCCTATGACGAGACGATCTTCATTGACTCCGATTGCCTGGCCTATGCGGACCTGAACAGCTTCTGGGATTACTTCGCCCATGCCGATGACTTCTCCGCGGCCGGAACCAACTACCCCATCGATTCCGACCGGGGACTTTTCCAGGCGGACGAGGTCGGCGCGTATCAAGGCCGGGTAGCATGGAAGCCCGATATCCATGGCGGACTGTACTTCATCCGCAAGGGCAAGATCTGCGACGCCATCTATGAAGACTGCCGGAATATTGCCAAGCATTACGATAACTATTCCTGGCCGGACATCTGCGCCCCCTATGCCGACGAGCCGGTTCTGTGCCTTGCCATGGCGGCAAACGGCTGTCACGCCATGGAGGCCGCCCCGGAAAACTACGGCATCCCCTGGGAAGTCACCGAAATGGATGTGGATATCTTCACCGGCAAATGCACCTACGCCACCGAATGGCACCCCAAGGTGGATCAGGGCCGGATGGTCCACTGGTCCGTGCGCTACTGCAAAAAGCCTCTGTACATGTTCGAAGTGGAAAAGCTGAACTGTCTCGAAAAATACGGTATCCGCCCGGGAAAGCAGAAGATTTCCCTGAATCTTGCGGACACCCTTCTGTACAAGTGGAAGCTGCGCTACGGTTGGCTGCTTGCCAAAGAATTTGTCCGGCGGGTAGTGCGGAAGCTCCAGCGCATCTTAAAAATCTCCCAATAAGCCTTGCAGGGCCTGCTGTCTGTGTTCCCGGAACAGCAGGCCCTGATTTTGTTTATCCTGCGGAAATAGCGGTTTACATTTGCGTCGAAACATGGTAAAATAGCAAAGTTAAATGGGGAAGTTTTCCCTCCCCCGCTGTTTCAGGGTTTCCAATCACAACAAAGGAGTGTGCGTATGAAAGGCATTATTCTTGCCGGCGGTTCCGGCACGCGGCTTTACCCGCTGACGAAAGTCACTTCCAAGCAGTTGCTCCCTGTTTACGACAAGCCCATGATCTATTATCCCCTGTCCACGCTGATGCTGGCGGGGATTCGCGATATTCTGATCATTTCCACCCCTACGGACACCCCCCGCTTTGAAGACCTGCTGGGAGACGGCAGCCATTTCGGCATTCACCTTAGCTATGCGGTTCAGGAATCTCCCGACGGCCTGGCTCAGGCTTTTCTGATCGGCAAGGCCTTCATCGGAGATGACGCCTGCGCCATGATCTTAGGCGACAATATCTTCTACGGAAACGGGTTTTCCGACATTCTGGCAAAGGCCCACCGCAACGCGGAAAATGGACGGGCCACCGTGTTCGGCTATTACGTCCCCGACCCGGAGCGGTTCGGCGTGGTGGAATTTGACGAAAATGAAAAGGTCATTTCCGTAGAAGAAAAGCCTGCCAACCCCAAGAGCAATTATGCCATCACCGGCCTGTACTTCTACCCCAAGGGCGTTGCCGCCATGGCGGAAGAGGTGAAGCCCTCTGCCCGGGGAGAATTGGAGATCACCACGCTGAACGATATGTACCTGAAGAAAGACCTTCTGGATGTAAAGCTGTTCGGCCGGGGCTTTGCCTGGCTGGATACCGGCACCATGGAGAGCCTTCTGGAAGCCGCGGAGTTCGTCCACATGGTGGAAAAGCGGCAGGGTGTGAAGATCTCCGCCCCGGAGGAGATCGCTTTCCGCTTCGGCTGGATCAGCACCGAGGAGCTGCTGGAATCCGCCAAGCTGTATGGCAAATCTCCCTATGGGCGGCATCTGCGGCAGGTTGCCGAGGATAAGTTCAAGAGCTTCCGAATGAATAAAGAAAATTGAGGGGATCTTATGACGATCATTGTGACCGGCGGTGCCGGATTTATCGGTTCCAACTTTATTTTCCATATGCTGGGCAAATACCCGGATTACCGCATCATCTGCCTGGACAAGCTGACCTATGCAGGCAACCTGTCCACCCTGGCCCCTGTGATGGACAATCCCAGCTTCCGTTTTGTAAAGCTGGACATCTGCGACCGGGAGGGCGTGTACAAGCTGTTCGAAGAGGAACACCCTGACATGGTGGTGAACTTCGCCGCAGAGAGCCATGTGGACCGCTCCATTGAGAATCCCGAAGTTTTCCTGCAAACCAACATCCTGGGCACCCAGGTGCTGATGGATGCCTGCCGAAAGTACGGCATTCAGCGCTACCACCAGGTGTCCACCGACGAAGTCTACGGCGACCTGCCCCTGGATCGGCCTGACCTGTTCTTTACCGAGGAGACCCCCATCCATACCAGTTCCCCCTACTCCTCCTCCAAGGCCGGCGCCGATCTGCTGGTACTGGCTTACCACCGTACCTACGGCCTTCCGGTGACCATTTCCCGGTGTTCCAACAACTACGGCCCCTATCACTTCCCCGAAAAGCTGATCCCCCTGATGATCGCCAATGCCCTGAACGACAAGCCCCTGCCTGTTTACGGCGAGGGTCTCAATGTCCGGGACTGGCTGTATGTGGAAGACCACTGCAAGGCCATCGACCTGATCCTCCACAAGGGCCGGGTGGGCGAGGTGTACAACATCGGCGGTCACAACGAGATGCGCAACATCGATATCGTGAAGATCATCTGCAAGGCCCTGGGCAAGCCCGAGAGCCTTATCACCCATGTCACCGACCGGAAGGGCCACGACATGCGCTACGCCATAGACCCCACCAAGATCCACCGGGAGCTGGGCTGCCTGCCGGAGACCAAATTCGCCGACGGAATCCAGAAGACCATCCAGTGGTATCTGGACAACCGGGAATGGTGGGAGACCATTATCTCCGGGGAATATCAGAATTACTACGCAAAAATGTACGGCAACCGCTGAAGGAAGGCAAAACCATGAGCCAGATCAAAGTCACCAAATGTCCCATTGAGGGCCTGTATATTATCGAGCCTGCCGTCCACGGCGACTCCCGGGGCTATTTCATGGAGACCTACAACCAGCGGGATATGGAAGAAAACGGCCTGAACATGGTCTTCGTCCAGGACAACCAGAGCATGTCCATCAAGGGCGTTCTGCGGGGTCTGCACACCCAGAAGGAGCATCCCCAGGGAAAGCTGGTGCGGGTCATCAAGGGCCGGGTGTTCGACGTTGCCGTGGATATGCGGCCCGGTTCCCAGACCTACGGCAAGTGGTACGGTCTGGAGCTGTCCGAAGAGAACAAAAAGCAGTTCTATGTTTCCCCCGGCTTCGCCCACGGTTTTCTGGTGCTTTCCGATGTGGCCGAGTTCTGCTATAAGGTCACGGATTTTTACCATCCCAACGACGAACAGGGTTTCGCCTGGAACGATCCCGCCATCGGCATTCAGTGGCCCGGCGTGGTGGGCGAATACACAGGCACCGCTTCCGCCGAGGGCTACACCCTGGAAGACGGCACGCCCCTGAAACTCAGCGAGAAGGACCAGAAGCTGTCCACGCTGTAAAGGAGAAAAATTCATGCTAAGCATTGACTACCGATATCTTCGCCCCAAAAAGGCGGAAGCGCTGAAAAAATGGTACGATGCCCCCGTGGAAGTCCGGGAAGACCCCGAAATCTGGCAGGGCAAAAACGCCACCATCCTGCCCCTGCGCCGGGACCCCAGCTTCGGCCTGCTCTTCGGCAAGGGCGGCGTTGTGGATGAAAACGGCAGCTATGTTGCCCTTTCCGCCATCGAGAAGCGGGTACAGGGCGCTTACCCCTTTGAAAACCCGGAGGTTAAGGATGAAAAAGTGGTTTACTGCGGCTACCTGGTAAACCACTGGGGCCACTTCCTCATTGAGGCCGTCACCCGGCTGTGGTACTTCCTGGAAAACGACGAGACGGTTGACAAGTACGTTTTCTTCCTGGATGAAAACGAGGAGCGGGAGATCAAGGGCAACTACCGGGAATTTTTGCAGCTGCTGAAGATCTGGGACAAGCTGGAGATCATCAACAAACCCACCACCTACCGGGAGGTCATCGTTCCCGAACTGGGCATTTATTCCCGGATTTCCTACACGCCCAAGCTGCTGAAGGTCTTCGACACCGTTGCAGAAAATGCAGCTGCCGATCCTTCCTGGGAAACCCCCGAAAAAATCTACTACAGCCGCAGCCAGTTTGCCAAGGGCCAGCCCTTTGAATTCGGCTTTGCATCGCTGGATAATTTCTTCGAAAAGAACGGCTACACCATCCTCTATCCCGAAAAAGTGCCTCTGAGCCGGATGATCCATTACATCCGGCATTCCAAGGTCGTGGCATCCCTGTCCGGTTCCCTTCCCCACAACATGCTCTTTGCCAACCAGGGCCAGAAGGTGGAGATCGTGGAGCGGCTGGTCATCAGCGACGACAACCAGACCGATGTGAACCGGATGCGGGAACTGAACGTGGTCTACATTGACGCCAACATCCCGGTGTACACCATCGATTTCGTCGGCCCCTTCATCATGGGCTATACCCCGGAGCTGCAGCGCTTCGCCCAGGACAACGGCTATCTGCCCCCCGATAAAGAATATCTGACGGAAAAGCATTACAAAAAGTGCTTTGCCCAGTATATGAAGGCCTACAAGGATCTGTACCGCTACAACTGGTTCCAGGACGACTGGTACGGCCCCTTTGCCGATTCCCTTTACGAAGGCTTCCAGGCAGGCCACGCCTACTTTGGGGACTACCTGGACGGCAAAAAGCCCTTCCTTTGGCATCACTATTTCGAACTGCATTACTGGAAACAGTTGGTAAAGCGGATGCTGAAGCTGGAAAAATAACAAAAAAGCGCAGCTTCGGCTGCGCTTTTCCAACATAAGGAGCGATTATTATGTTATTTCTGGAATATCCCCCTTGTTCTACCTGCAAGAAAGCCAAAGCATGGCTGGATGGCCACGGTGTCGCCTACACCGCCCGGCACATCAAAGAGGATAATCCCACTTATGAAGAGCTGAAGCAGTGGCTGGAAGTCAGCGGACTGCCCGTCAAGAAGTTCTTCAACACCAGCGGCCTTGTGTACAAGTCCCTGGAGCTGAAGGACAAGCTGCCTGCCATGAGCGTGGACGAGCAGCTGCGGCTGCTGGCTACCGACGGAATGCTGGTAAAGCGGCCCTTCGTGGTGACCGACAGCGGCAGGGTGCTGACCGGATTTAAGGAAAAAGAATGGGAAGACGCGCTGCTTAAAAGTAAGGGAGGATTGAAAATCCTCCCCTACGGAACGCACTGTGATGGATAAGCCGGGCATAAAGAAAGCAGTGTATTCTGAATTAAAATACTGCTTTTACCTTTCCCATAATGTGGTCTTCCGAAATCATACCGTAGTACGAGCTCCTGCTGTCGGCGGAATGGTTCCGGTTATCTCCCATGACAAAGACGCAGCCCTCAGGGACCGTATAGATCTTGCAGCTTTGTTCATCCGTGGGCTTCATGGGGTCTTCCTCGGGGTTAATGTAGGGTTCCTCCAGCGCTACATCCTCGACGCACACCAGATTGCTGTTGTAGTCGATGCTCACCGTCTGGCCTTCCGTGGCAATGACCCGCTTGACGATATGCGACTGATTCAAAAGAGACTCCGACGTATCGATGACCACGATATCTCCGGCCGTTGGCGCATAGCAGAACCGCCAGACAACCATCAATTCCCCGTCCTTCAAAGTCGGATACATGGAACTGCCGTCCACCACCGCCAATCTGACGACGAAGGTGTTGACCAGCAGAAGAACAATACAGGCAAGACACAGCAAAGAGAACCAGCGGTCTTTCTTTTCCGGACTGGAATTTGTCGTTTTCTTTTCCTTATTCATCGTTTTCTATCCCTCCCTGCCCCGAAAACCGGTGCAAAATCAGCAAACCCTGCCGCGGATAATCACCGCGGCAGGGTTTTGTGATTGGGTTATTACTCCTCATCCTCGTCGTCCAGAGAGAACTCCAGGGTCTCGCCGCAGTTGGGGCAAACCATGCTGCCCTGCTCCAGGGTCTCCTCGTCGAAGTTGATGATCTCGCCGCAGGCGCACTCCACCTCGTAGATGGTGCTGTCCTCGTCGCCGAAGTCAAAGCCTTCCTCGTAGTCCTCATCCTCGTCCCAGGCGTCGTCATCAAAGTCCTCGTCGTCGAAATCATCCTCGTCGTCCATGATGAAGTCTTCGATGGCGTCCAGGTCTTCCTCGATCTCGTCCAGCTCGTCGGAAATGGCAATGGTAGTCTCCTCAATGTCGGTGACGCGCTTGGCCATATCGCCCAGCAGATCCACAATGGCTGCGATCATCTTGCCCTCGTCGGACTCGGTGTTCAGATTCAGGCCGTCCATCAGGCCCTTCAGGTAGGCGGACTTTTCAGAAATCGTCATAATTCTTCTCCTTTCATGGGGCTTGCTTCACCGGTCAGAAACCGGCTGGCAATGACAGAAGTTTTTCAGAAATAGGGGACGATGGTCGCATCGTCCCCTATTTGGGCTAACGTAATTCGATTAAGCCTTGGAACGGCCCAGGTACTCACCGGTACGGGTGTCGATCTGGATCTTGTCGCCCTCGTTGATGAAGAGGGGCACCTTCACCTCAGCGCCGGTCTCAACGGTAGCGGGCTTGGTGACGTTGGTAGCGGTGTTGCCGGCGAAGCCAGGCTCGGTCTCGGTAACCACCAGGTCAACAAAGTTGGGAACTTCAACACCGAAGACCTTGCCCTTGTAGCTCATGATGGTGCAGATGTCGTTCTCCTTGACGAACTTGAAGGAATCGTCCAGAGCGGCAGCGTCGATGGGCTCCAGCTCGTAGGTCTCCTGGTCCATGAAGTAGTACAGGGAGCCGTCGTTGTAGGAGTACTCCATCTTCTTACGCTCAACGAAAGCGGTGGGGAACTTTGCGGTGGGGTTGAAGCTGGTCTCGGTCACAGCGCCGGTGATGACGTTCTTCATCTTGACGCGGACGAAAGCAGCGCCCTTGCCGGGCTTGACGTGCTGGAATTCCACGACCTGCATGACCTTGCCGTCCATGTCGAAGGTAATGCCGTTTCTAAATTCACCTGCAGAAATCATTTGTATTTATCCTCCTAAGATACTTCCCTTCCGGGAAATGAATTGTGTACATAGCTTTAGCTCATATATTTTACCGCAAACAACCGAAATATGCAAGAGGTAAATTGAAAATATTTAGACAATAATGAGATTTTTCGGACTCTTTGTGATGTCGATCACGCCATCTTCGGTGATAATGGTCACATCTTCGATGCGCACGCCGAATTTTCCGGGCAGATAGATACCGGGCTCGGCGGAGCACACCGCGCCTGCGGGCATGGGTTCGGGGTTGCCGGTATTGACATTGGGGCCTTCGTGGATCTCCAGGCCCAGGCTGTGGCCGTAGCCGTGGCCGAAGTATTCGCCGTAGCCGGCGTCGGTGATGACCTTCCGGGCCACCGCGTCGATCTCCCGGCCGGGAATGCCTGACTTGGTGGCGGCAATGGCGGTCTCCTGGGCTTTCAGCACTGTCCCGTAGACTTCCTTCATCTCCTCGGTGGCATAGCCAACGGCCACCGTACGGGTCATGTCAGAGCAATAGCCCTGGTAGGACGCGCCGAAATCCATGGTAACAAAGTCGCCCTCCCGGATGACCCGCTCCCCGGCAACGCCATGGGGCAGGCTGGTGTTGGGACCGGAGACTACGATGGGGTCAAACGCCAGGCCGGTGCCGCCGTTCTTATACATACAGTAGATCAGCTCTGCCTGCAGTTCCAGTTCGGTCATGCCGGGCTTGATGCGGGTCAGGACCTCGGCAAAGGCCTTGTCGGTAATGGCCTGGGCTTTCAGCATCAGCTCGATCTCCCAGGCTTCCTTGGTGCCCCGGAAGCCGTTGATCTCCTGATTATAAGGAACCAGCTTGGCGTTCAGGTGCTTTTCATAGCCCATCAGCTCGCCCACGGACAGGTAATTTTCCTCATAGCCCAGGGTGGTGACGCCAAAATCCTGAATTGCCTCGTTCAGGCGCTTAAAGTAGCCGTTGAACTGGTTGATTCCCAGGACCTCGAAGCCCTTGATGTTATTCTCGGCGGACTCAATATAGCGGCTGTCGGTGAAATAGCGGCAGCCCTTTTGGGTAACGATGGCAACACCCTCGGCGATGTCGAATTCCGCGCCGTAATGGCGGCTGTAACGGGAGGTCAGCAGCAGGCCGTCCACTTCCCCGTTCAATAGCGTCAGGTACTTTTCAATGTTTTTCATTGTCAAATTCTCCTTTTGCGCGCAGCAAAAATAAAGGGCAGTTCCAGCACATGCCGTGCTTTCAGCCAGAAATTGTGATTGTGAATGGCCTTCACCAGAATGGAGGTCACACCCGCGCAGTTGGCGCCCAGGGTGTCGGTGTAGATCTGATCGCCCACCAGGGCGGCTTCGGACGCGGGGACACCGTACTTTGCCAGGCACTCGTTGATGCCCTTGGAGAAGGGCTTCTTGGCGTGGGTGATGACGTCGAGTCCCCGCTCCCGGCAGAACTTGGGCACCCGGTCATTGTGGCTGTTGGAGACGATGCACAGCGAAATGTCTTCCAGCGCGTTCATGTCTTTCAGCCAGCGCTCCATTTCGGGCGTAGGCACGGTGGTGGTGTAGGGTACAATGGTATTGTCAAAATCCAGCATCAGCAGCCGGATCTTACGGGAACGGAGCAGTTCCGGGGTGATATCCGTCAGCGAGTTAGTCATGATCTTGGGAAGCAGAGAAAAGGGCATAATGGCCTCCGTGATTTCATAAGATACGGTGTGATTATACCATGGAAAGGAGGATTTGTCCATGGCGATTCGCCCGTTTCTTGCCATGACCCCGGCGGAAATGCGGAAAAATTCTGCTTTTCCCAAAGAAACCGCATGGATGGCCTGCCATTTTTCGCCCTACTGCACAGGGCTTTCCAACCTGCCCCGGACGCTGCCGCCCGGTTCCCTGCTGATCTTGGACGACATCACGCCCATCCATGGACACGCTCCGAAGGAAATCGCCGCGCAGCTGCAAGCCTGCATGGAAGCGCTGGGATGCCGCGGGCTTTTGCTGGACTTTCAGCGTCCGGGATTTGAGGAAGCCGCGGCGTTGGCACTGCACCTTTCCCATGCGCTCCCCTGTCCTGTGGGGGTGTCCGAGCTTTACGCGCAAGAATTGGACTGCCCGGTATTTCTGCCCCCGTTGCCGCTGGATGTGGCGATGGCAGACTATCTTACGCCCTGGCGGGGCCGGGAGGTCTGGCTGGAATTGGCGCTGGATGGAGCGGTCCTTTCTTTGACGGAAGAAGGGACAGACAGCACACTCCTACCCTCCCCTGTTCCCGAAAATCCCGGCTTTGCGGAAGACAAACTGCATTGCCATTACCGCATCCAGTTGGAGGAAGCTGCCGCAAAGTTTACGCTATGGCGGACAAGGGAGGATTTGGATGCGCTGGTGGAGGAAGCCGGGCAATTGGGGGTGACTGCCTGTATCGGGCTTTATCAGGAACTTCATACGCAGAAGAAGCCTGACATTCCGAGCGGAGCGAATACAGCATAACGTAGGGCGGGGCCATGGCCCCGCCCTACAATGGCCGATATAGGCCAGGAACCCCTCCCGAAATTGGGAGGGGTTCTTCGGGTCAATCTACGGTCAGCTCAATATCGCCGTCCACGATCACAGACGTTACCTTATTCACATCAATGATGCGGTTGAACATGAATGTGGTTTCACTTCCATCTGCATTTCCTACGTTAAACACATAGTTCAGCGTATATCCATCCTTCACCACGTATTCCGTGCCGTCGGCAAAGACGATCTTCGTCAAGTCAACAAAGCTTCTGGGGAAATTCTCGATCTCCTTGGTGTTAACAATGATAGCGATAGGAGACAGGGTCACTGCGCCGTTGCCCAGGGTCACATTGGTCATCTCACCGGAAGATACAGCGGGAATGATGATCTTCTCAGCGCACGCGTACTCCCCTTCTCCTGTTTCCAGAACGCCCATATCCTCATAGGCCATTGCGTCATAGCCCTGTTCGATAATGGTCTCTCTGGAAGATTCCGCTTCCATTTTCGCATAATCCTCGCCAACCCGCTCTTTTACATATGCAATGACCTCTTCCTCAGAAACCTCCTGCTTGAGCCGGGCCTTGGTGTCCTGGAATACCTGCAAGTATTCCTCACGGCTGATGGCCGCCCACTGGTAGAAAGAGATTTCCAGGTCCGTATCCTCCGGGTCGCGCAGCTGGTAATAATAGGTCGCTGCCAGCTTGGTGTCGGTGGTTTTCTCCTGGATGATGTAGCTGTAGCCGTACTGGCTGAATTTTACGACCTCACCCTCCGGGAACCAGACCTCGCCGGTGGATTGCAGGCTGTAGTCCACGCCATTGGGATTTTCCAGGGTATAGGTCACCAGGCCGCATTTGGTCACGGAGTCGTACAGGTTGGCGTCGATGGTCAGGGTGTAGCCCTCCCAGCTGATGGACTGGCCCACGGCGTTCACCAGGGGGGCGGCTTCCTGTGCTGCCACTTCCTCATCCACCGGGACGCGGTCATAGGTGGGTTCGATGATGACGTTGATGCCGTCTTCAAACGGTGTAATGCTTCCGTCGCTGTGGTCATAGCCAGTCTTGTCTCCAAAAACCGCAGCGATCATTTCCTCTGGGCTGTCGAAAATCAGGAATCCGCCCACCGCATAGGCGGTGACGCCCAGCATACTGATCAGGATAGCTGCCACCAGGCTGTTGCGGATGATCCGCCCCGGGTTTGCTCTCTTTTTCTTCATAACAGGTTCCTCCTTGCACACAACTGCGGAGGGTTCCTGCACTGTCAGCTCGCTTCGCAGCAGGCGGCTTCCTTCCACCTCGCCGATGGCAAGGAACAGGTCTTCCGATTTCATACAGCATAGCCCTCCTGTGTCAGATATTTTTTCAGTTTCATGCGGGTGCGGGAGAGGGTGCGCAGCACCGTTGCCGGCTTCATGCCGTAGCGTTTGGCAATTTCTTCGCTTTCCTCCACGAAAAAATACCGCCGCAGGAAGATATCCTGCTCCCGGGCAGGGAGGGTGCTCAGGAACGCCCGGATGGCTTGCGCCAGCTCCCGGGCATTCATCCTGTCCTCTACCCCGCCGGGCGCGGAGATACAGCCTTCCAGTTCCTCCAGCACCAGCTCCATTTCCCCGCCGCCCCGTTTTTCGGCAGCGTACTGCCTCCAGCGGGAAAATGCGAGATTTCGGGTGATCTTGGCGAGGAACATTTTGAAGATGCCGGGCCGCTGGGGCGGGATGGTATGCCACGCCTTCAGATATGTATCGTTAACGGTCTCTTCCGCGTCTTCCCGGTCGTGCAGGATAGAATCGGCAAGGGTGTAACAATACCGGCCGTATTTCCGGTCGGTCTCCACCACCGCCTGCTCGTCCCGCGCAAAATACAGGTCGAGGATCGCTTCATCTTCCATTTTGGTTCCTCCTTTGGTTTCGAAAGGCCTTTCTACTTATATAGACGCAAACAAAATGGGATTCGGACAGAATTTTCCAGAAATTTCAAAATTCCATGTCATTGCGAGCCAGTGCGCACACTGGCGTGGCAATCTCCTGCAAAATTCTTGAGGCTCTTCTTAATCGAAGGAGATTGCCACGTCGCTTCGCTCCTCGCAATGACAGCGTATATCGTTCCAGGTATGCAAAAACCGCCTTGCTTTCGCAAGGCGGTTTTGAGCACTACTCAAGAGGGATATTAATAGAACTTTCTCTTGTTCTTACGGGCAGCTTCGGACTTCTGCTTACGCTTCAGGCTGGGGCTGACGTAATGCTCGCGCTTCTTAACTTCAGCGATAACGCCCTCCTTGGCGCAGCTACGCTTAAAGCGACGCAGAGCGCTCTCCAGAGATTCGTTTTCCTTGACGCGAATTTCAGACATTGTTTTCCCTCCCTCCGATGGCATCCGGCTAGATCCAGGATGCGTTCAGGGCCTCATACTAGGCTTGAATATTATATACGCTCTTTCTCCAATTGTCAAGCAGGAAATCATTAAATTTACAAAATACTTTTTTCGCCCCCAAAAAGAACATGTCATTGCGGGGAGCGCAGCGACGTGGCAATCCCCTATGGTTTCCGGGCTGTCCGTTATACAGGGAGATTGCCACACCAGCGTGCGCGCTGGTTCGCAATGACATGTGTTATTCAGGGCATATGCTTTACTTCACAATCAGGTTGACCAGCTTGTTCTTGACCACAATGGTCTTGATGATGCTGCCGCCCTGTTTTTCCAGGAAGCGGGCGATCTTCTCGTCAGCCACGGCGTTGGCAACGACTTCCTCATTGCTCAGGTCGGCGGCCATCAGCACGGTGCCGCGCATCTTGCCGTTGACCTGGACCGCGATGTTGATCTCGCTGTCCTTGCACTTCTCTTCAGAGTAGGTGGGCCAGGGTTCATAGGCGATGGTGTTGTCATGGCCCAGGATCTGCCACAGCTCCTCGCCCACGTGGGGGATGATGCAGGAGATCATCTTCAGGAAGCCTTCGGCATACTCTCTGGGGCAGGTGCCGTTCTTATAGACCTCGTTGACAAAGACCATCATCTGGGCGATGGCGGTGTTGAAGCCCAGGGTCTCAAAGTCGGAAGTGACCTTCTTCACGGTCTGATGATAGATCTTGGTGAGCTTGCCGTCGTCGGTATCGGTGATGTTGGCGCTCTCAGAGAAGAAATTCCAGACACGGTTGATGAACTTCTTGGCGCCTGCAACGCCTGCGGTGCTCCAAGGCTTGGAGACTTCCAGGGGGCCCATGAACATCTCATACAGGCGCAGGGTGTCCGCGCCGTATTCCCGGACAACATCGCTGGGATTGACCACGAATTCGGGGAAGCGCTTACCCATCTTGATGCCGTTTTCACCCAGGATCATGCCCTGGTGCACCAGCTTCTTGAAAGGCTCCTTCACAGGAGAAATGCCTTCATCGTACAGGAAGCGGTTCCAAATACGGGAATACATCAGATGGCCCACAGCGTGCTCGGGGCCGCCCACGTACAGGTCAACAGGCAGCCAGTGCTTCAGCAGTTCGGGATCGCAGAGCTCCTTGTCGTTGTTGGGGTCGATATAGCGCATGTAGTACCAGGAGGAACCTGCGCTGCCGGGCATGGTAGAGGTCTCCCGGATGCCCTTGATGCCGTTATGGTCGTACTGCTTCCACTCGGTGGCGTTTTCCAGAGGCGCCTGGCCGTTGCGGCCCTTGTAGTCCTCCAGTTCAGGCAGGACCAGAGGCAGTTCCTCATCGGACAGGAACACAGTCTTGCCGTCCTCGGTGTACACACAGGGAACCGGCTCGCCCCAGTATCTCTGGCGGGCGAAGATCCACTCACGGAAGTGGTAGTTGTTCTTTCTTCTGGCAACGCCCATCTTTTCCAGCTTGCAGGTGATGGCTTCCTTGGCCTCTTCCACCGTCAGGCCGGTGAATTCCTCGGAATTAATCAGCTTGCAGCCCTTGCCCAGATAGTCCTGCTTCTCAAAAGCGCACTCGGACACATCCCGGCCCTCAATGACCTGGATCATGGGGATATTGTGGACCTGAGCATACTCGAAGTCACGCTGGTCGTGGCTGGGGACAGCCATGACCGCGCCGGTGCCGTAGTTTGCCAGCACGAAGTCGCCGATGAACACGGGCACTTCCTTGCCGTTGACGGGGTTGATGGCATAGATGCCCTTCAGGGGACAGCCGGACTTGGTCTTGTTCAGCTCGGTGCGATCCATGTCGCTCTTCTTGACGGTCTCGTCGATGTAAGCCTGGACCTCTTCCTTGTTCTCCACCCGGTCCATCAGGCCCTGGACGATCTTGCCGTCGGGAGCCAGCACCATGAAGGTGATGCCGTAGATGGTCTCGATACAGGTGGTGTAGATGGAGAAGTCGCCGCCGCCCACCAGCTTGAAGTCCACTTCCACGCCGGTAGACTTGCCGATCCAGTTACGCTGGATCTCCTTGGTGGATTCGGGCCAGTCGATCTCGTTCAGGCCTTCCAGCAGCTTTTCGGCGAAAGCGGGCTGGTCAATGACCCACTGCATCATATTCTTCTTCACAACGGGATAGCCGCCGCGCTCGGACTTGCCGTCGATGACTTCATCGTTACTAAGAACGGTACCCAGCTCTTCGCACCAGTTGACGGGCATTTCGATCCGCTTGGCGTAGCCTGCCTCGTAGAGCTTCTTGAAGATCCACTGGGTCCACTTGTAGAAGGAGGGATCGGAAGTCGCCACCATCTTGGACCAGTCGTAGTCAAAGCCAAGCTCTTTCAGCTGGGCGGAGAAGGTCTTAATGTTTTCCTGGGTAAAGCCGTTGGGATGGTTGCCGGTGTTGACAGCGTACTGCTCAGCCGGCAGGCCGAAGGAATCGTATCCCATGGGGTGCAGCACATTGTAGCCCTGCATCCGCTTCATACGGGACATGATATCCGTTGCCGTGTAGCCTTCGGGGTGGCCTGCGTGCAGGCCCACGCCGGAGGGGTAAGGGAACATATCCAGCACATAATATTTGGGCTTGGAAAAATCCCAAACATCCGTATGGAAGGTATCATGCTCCTCCCAATACTTGTGCCACTTGGCCTCAATGGCGGAAAAATCGTAATTCATTTCAAAAACCTCTCATCTGTTTAAATTGAAAATTGAAAGTTGAAAATGGAAAATTAAGGAATTGCCTTCGGCAATAATTTTTAAATCATCCGCAAAGCGGATACCTTTATTTTCAATTATACATTTTCAATTTTCAATTAAAAATCTTACTCAGGGATAACGATATCGCTCAGGTCAATCTGTTCGGCGTCGGCCCACAGGCGCTCCAGATCGTAGAACTTCCGGGCTTCCTCGGTGAACACGTGGACAACGATGGTGCCGTAGTCCAGCAGCTCCCAGGAATTGCCCCGGTGGCCTTCCCGGCTCAGCATCTGCTCACCCATCTGCTCCAGAGTATACTCGGCGTAGTCGCAGAGGGTCTTGACGTGGGTGTTGGAAGTACCGGTGCAGATCAGGAAATAGTCAGCCAGAGAGCTGACACGGTCGATCTTCAGCAGCTTGATATCCATGCCCTTCTTGGCATCCAGGGCCTTGGTCACTTCGTAGGCGATCTCTTTAGGAGTTAACATAACATTTTCCTTTCTGGGAAATCTATCAGTTCTCAATGCAGGGCAGGCCTTGTGTCCGCCCATGCAATTTTTTATTTACCATTCAAATAGGCCAGCGCTTCCCGGGATTCGGGGGACACTTCATTGCCCTGCTCTTTCAAATGTTCCAGGGTCATTTCCAGGCCCAGCTTCAGCGCCGCGTCGATGTCGGAATAGGCCAGGGCGCGCAGCTTGTCCACACCAGGGAAATTCCGGTTCGGCTCCATATAGTCTGCCACATAAATGATCTTTTCAAGCAGGTTCATGTCGGCTTTTCCGGTGGTATGGAATTCGATTGCGGAAACTACGGCTTTATTCTCCCCAAAAATCCGCTCCGCTACCAGAGATCCGGTCAGCGCATGGAGGGTTTTGGGATATCTTTTAGAAAAATCGCTTAATATTTTACCATAAGCGGAACACAATGTCAATTGCAAGGGGCCGTCAATGGCCTTCGTAATATCGTGGAGAATACCGGCCCGGGCAGCGTCGGTAACGTCCGCACCCCAGCGCTTTGCCAGCTCCACCGCCGTGTCCCGGCAGCCCAGAACATGAGCCACCCGGTTGGGATTCAGCAGGCTGATGACAACCTGCTCCAGCTGCTCCATGGGAAGGTTTTTCCAGTTGGCCCGGGTATCATAGAGCCGGTTTTCCCGAATGTACTCCAGTACCCCCTCCGGCAGAAACGCTCCGGCACAGCGGAAGGCCAGCAGACGGCGCATTTGGGTGGAGGAAATATGGATGATTTCATTTTTCACCAGTTCGATTCTGGCGCCCTGCCGCTCCATTTCGGCTTTTTTCGCTTCAATGGCGGCAGCTTCTCCCTTATCTCCCCGGTAAAATACGCCCAAAACCGCATTTTTCAGGATGATATCGGGATTTCGCCAGTTTTGGAAGGAGAGGAACATATCGGTGCCCATCAGAAGCACCAGCTCCGCGCCGGGATACTGGGCTTTCAGCGCTTGCACCGTCTCAAAGGTGTAGCTGATCCCCTCCCGGTTCAGTTCGATGTCCGACACTTCGATCTGGGCGCAGTCCCCCACCGCAAGGCGCAGCATTTCCAAACGCTGCTGAGGGGTGGGAGATCCCGCAGGCATGGCCTTATGGGGCGCAATATGGTCAGGGATGATCAGGAGCTTCGTCAGTCCCAATGCCGTGACCGCCTGCTTCGCCGCCTGGATATGCCCGATGTGGGGTGGGTTAAAGGTTCCGCCGTAAATACCGATTCGTTCCATAATACCCTCCTCTTCGGAAATTGACAATGGACAATTGAAAGTTGAAAATTATTTTTTCAAAACGTCTGCGAAGCAGACACCGCAATGTTTCATTGTCAATTTTCCATTTTCCATTATTCTTCGCCCCGCAGCTGTTTCTCTCTGCTGCGTTCGATGGAGCGCTCAATGGCCTGCTCCTTGAAATACTGGTTGCGCTGTTCGCGGACCTTCTTGGCCGCGGCACGTCTTGCCCGCATTCCCTTACCCACGGGGTCAGCCTTGGACTTGGGGGGCTCCTTGCGCTTGGCCCGGCCGGTCTGGTTGCGCTCCTCCTGGCACTTCTCGCTGAAGCGCCAGATGACGAATTTGGAACCGACGCAGGAAATGCCGTCGGCGCCGGTGGCTTCGCAGATGGCGTCGGACACTTCCCGGGCGCTCATCAGGGCGGTTTCCAGCACCTTGCCCTTCACCAGTTCCCGGGCAGTCAGCAGACGGTCTGCCTCGGCCACGACTGCCTCGGTGACACCGTCTTTGCCCACCATCAGGGTGGTTTCCAGGGTGTTGGCCTGGGCGCGGAATTCTGCGCGCTGTTTACTTGTCAGCATAACCTGCCTCCTTTAATTTCTCGTAGAAAACTTTCAGTGCGTTGGCCCGGTGGGAAACCTGATTTTTTTCTTCCGGGCTCATCTCCGCCGTGGACTTGCCATAGGGCGGGTAGTAGAAAATGGGGTCATAGCCGAAGCCGTTCTCGCCCACGGGGGCACGGAGCAGTTCGCCGTGGATCTCGCCCCGGGCCTGAATGCACTGCCCCTCGGGGGTAACCATGGTGATGACGCAGACGAACTGGGCCTGCCGCTGGCCGTCGGGAACGTGCTCGGTATTTTTCAGCAGCAGCTGCAATCTGCCCCAATCGTCCAGGGACTCGTCGAAGCCGTAACGGGCGGAATAGATGCCCGGCTCACCGTTCAAGGCGTCTACGGCAATGCCGGAATCGTCCGCCAGAGCGGGCAGTCCGGTGGCTTTCATGACGGCTTCGGCCTTGAGGAAGGAATTTTCCTCAAAGGTGGAGCCGGTCTCCTCCACGTCGATGTCCACGCCCAGCTCGGATTCCAGAACAAGCTCCATGTCGAATTTCTCGGTGATTTTGCTGATCTCTACCAGCTTGTGCTTGTTTTTGCTTGCTAATACTACTTTCATGGCTTAAATCAATGCCTCCACAAAATCCTTGGCAACGAAGGGCATCAGGTCGTCGGCCTGCTCGCCCACGCCTACAAATTTCACGGGGATCTGCAGCGCGTCGGCTACGGCAATGACGATGCCGCCCTTGGCGGTGCCGTCCAGCTTGGTCAGGGCGATGGCGGTGACGCCCGCGATCTCCTTGAACTGCTTGGCCTGGATCAGGCCGTTCTGGCCGGTGGTGCCGTCCAGAACCAGCAGGACTTCCTTTGCGGCGTTGGGCAGCTCCCGGTCCACGATGCGGCTGATCTTGTTCAGCTCGTTCATCAGGTTGGCCTTGTTGTGCAGACGGCCTGCGGTATCGATGATGATGACATCCACATCCTTGGCCTTGGCGGACTGGATGCCGTCATAAACAACGGAGGCGGGGTCTGCGCCCTCATGCTGGCGCACGATGGACGCGCCGCTTCGGCCTGCCCAGATTTCCAGCTGGTCGGCGGCGGCGGCACGGAAGGTATCGCCGGCAACCAGCAGGACCTTCTTGCCCTGCTCCACCTGCTGCTTGGCGATCTTGCCGATGGTGGTGGTCTTGCCCACACCATTGACGCCGATGACCAGGATAACGGCAGGCTTGGTGGAGAGGTTCAGCTCCGTATTACCCACGTTCAGCATGTCCACCAGAATTTCTTTCAAAGCGGTTTTCGCTTCCTCCGTGGATTTCAAATGCTGTTCCCGCACAGCCTTACGCAGACGGTCAGTGGCCTTGACGGCGGTATCCACGCCCAGATCCGCCAGGATCAGGCTTTCTTCCAGCTCGTCGTAAAAATCGTCGTCGATCTCGGAAAAGCCGGTGAACACGCTGCCCAGGGTATTGCTCAGGGCGTCCCGGGTCTTGGTCAAACCGGCTTTGATCTTGTCAAAAAATCCCATAGTCATTCCTTTCCGTTTTGAAAACACACCGCAGGACGGGGCTTGCTCCCCCCCTTCGGCAGTTCATTTCATGCAAAAATACAGTCTCCGCACGGCGGGGACAAGCCCCCGCCCTGCATGTTATATACGGTTTTTATTCCACAATGCCCAAATACTCTTCCATCTGGTTCAGATCCAGCCGCAGGAGCTTGGAAACGCCCTGCTCCTGCATGGTGACGCCGTAGAGCACATCGGATGCCTCCATGGTGCCGCGGCGGTGGGTGATGACGATGAACTGGGTGTTCTTGCTCAGGTTGTGCAGATAACTTGCGAACCGTTCCACGTTCCGGTCATCCAGTGCCGCGTCGATCTCGTCCAGCAGACAGAAGGGCGTGGGCCGGACTTTCAAAATGGCGAAGTACAGCGCCGTGGCCACGAAGGCCTTTTCGCCGCCGGAGAGCAACGTGATGGTTTTGACCTGCTTTCCGGGGGGCTGGACCCGGATCTCAATGCCGCAGGTCAGGGGATTCTCCGGGTCTTCCAGGATCAGCTGGCCCTTGCCGCCGCCGAACATTTCTTCAAAGGTTTGGCCGAAATAATGATCGATCTTGGCAAATTCCGTAACGAAAATGGTGGTCATTTCCGCGGTGATGTTGCGGATGATGCTTTCCAGCTCCCGCTTGGAATTCAGCACGTCGTCCCGCTGTTCCGCCAAATAGGTGTAGCGTTCATTGACACGGGCGTATTCCTCGATGGCGCCCAGGTTGGGGGTGCCCAGAGCCGCGATCTTCCGCTTCAGTTCCGCCGCCCGGCGGTTGCCTGCGGAAACATTCTCGATCTCCCCCCGGTGCTCCGCCGCGGTGCCGGGCGTCAGGCCGTAGGAATCCCACAGCTTGTCGATGATCTGCCGCTCCTCCATGGAAGAGGTGACCTTCTTCTGTTCCAGCAGCGCGCAGGCACGCTCCATATTCAGGATATCTTTGTTCTTCTCCTGGGCATCCCGCTCAGCACGGGTCTTGGAGGCTTCCGCCTCGGCGCGGCTTTCCAGGGTCTTCTGCATCTGCACGTTCATCTGGGCGGATTCCGCGTCATTTTCCTGCTGGCGTGCTTTCAGCTGGGCGATCTCCTGCTCCAAGCGGGCGGAGTCTTCCACAATCGCGTCCTTCAGCGCCAGCTTTTTCTCCCGGTCGCCCTCCATGGCGCTGCGCAGGCCCTGCAAATCGTCGATATGGGCCATGGCTGTGGAACGCTCGGCATCCAGCGCCGCTTCCTCGGTTTTCAGGGCGGTCATCTGCTCTGTGATGGCGGAAGTAGCTTCGGCCGTCTCCGTCTGACTGCCTTCCAGGGCTGCCAGGGTCTGCCGGGTCTCCGTAAGCTGCTGGGTATAGACCTGGATCTTGGCCTGCTGGGCGGCGTAACGCTCCCGGTCGGAACGGTCACGCTCATTCAAAGAATCTTTTTCCCGCTGGGCGGAGGCTTCCGCTTCCACAATGGCGTTTAAAAGAATTTCGTACTGTTTTTCCTGCCCCTGTAAGCGCAGCACCTGGTCTTCGGCTTCCCGAAGCTGATCCCGGGCGGCGGCCATCTGGAATTCCACCTGGTCGCACTGGCGCTGGGCCTCCTGCAATTCCGCTTCGGTGACCAGCTTGTCCTGCTGGAGCTTCTTTTCCTGGGCGGTCAGCTTTTCCAGCTCATTGGCCCGGGACAGGATGCCCGCGTCTTTATTGACAGAACCGCCGGTCATGGAACCGCCGGGGTTCATGACCTGACCGTCCAGCGTGACAATCTTAAAACGGTTCCGGTATTTCTGAGACATGTTGATGGCCGCGTCCATATCCTGGACGATGACCGTCCTTGCCAGCAGGTTGTCCACGACGCCCCGGTACATGGGATCGCTGGTAACCAGCTCCGACGCAATACCAACGAAGCCCCGGCAATTTTCCAGGCCATTTTCCTGCAGGGTCCTGCCCTGGATATTGCTTAGAGGCAGGAAGGTGGCCCGTCCGCCGCCGGTGCGTTTCAGGTAAGAAATGGCGGCTTTGCCGTCCTGCTCGTTGCCCACAACGATCTGCTGCATGGCCGCGCCCAGGGCGATCTCGATGGCCACGGTATAGCTGTCCTCGGTGCGGATCAGACGGGACACCGGACCGTGGATATTCCGCAGGGCGCCCCGCTGGGCTTCCTGCATGACCATACGCACGGCCTTGTTGTAGCTTTCAAAATCCCGCTCCATAGCCCGGAAAACACGGACCTTTGCGGTGATGGAATCCAGCTTCTGGGTCTGCTCCCGAAGGGTCTGCTGCAAGTCGTCCCGGCGCTTCAGGCGGGTATTCTGGCGCAGGGTATAACCCGCGATGGTATTGTTTGCCGCCTTGACATTTTCTTCGGCGGTGCGAAGCTGCCTGCGGCTGTCGTCCAGGTTGGACTGGGCCTCGTGCCGCCGGGCCGCGCCTGCGGACAGGTCGCCGTTCAGCTGTTCCAGGCGTTCCCTGGTCTGCACCATGCTGTCTTCCAGACCCCGCACATCGGCCTGGCGGCCCGCAATGTCGGCGGCCAGGGAAGATTCCTTGCCCCGCAGTTCCAGGAACTGCTTCGTGATGCCCTGGGCATTGGCAGTCATGGCGGTGAGCTTCTGCTGCAATTCCTCCAGCTCTCCCCGCTTCTGGGCCAGAGTGGTTTCGATCTCCTCCACCCGGCTGCGAGTCTGTTCGATCTGGGCCACGATGCCGCCGCTGCGGTCTTCCTGGCCCTTCAGTTCTTCCTCGATCCGGGCGATGTTGGCATTGTTGTTGTCCACATTGCCCTGCAAAACAGCCATCTGGCCGTCCAGCTGCTGGTGGGTGGCGCTGAGCATGTTGACCTTCAGGCGGACCGTTTCCAGTTCCCCGTCCCGGCTGCGCAGGGTTTCCGTCAGCTCCTCTGCCTGACGGTAGAGGGCGTCCAGATCGTCATGGGCCTGCTGCAGCACAAAAGAGGCGGAGGCATAATCTTCTTCCGCTTTCTTGGCGGCAGCGGAGAGCTTGTCCAGGGTATCCAGCCAGACGGCAACCTCCACGCCCTTCAGCTCGTCCTTCAGTTCCAGATACTTTCTGGCCTTTTCAGACTGCACCTTCAGGGGTTCCAGCTGCAATTCCAGCTCGGAGACCTTGTCGCCGATCCGAAGCAGGTTGTCCTCCGTGTGCTGGAGTTTCCGCTCGGTCTCTTCCTTCCGGTGGCGGTATTTGGAGATACCGGCGGCTTCCTCAAAGATCTCCCGGCGGTCACCGCTTTTCAGCGAGAGGATCTCGTCAATTCTGCCCTGGCCGATGTTGGAATAGCCCTCCTTGCCCAAGCCGGTATCCATGAACAGCTCATTGATATCCCGCAGGCGGGCGGACTGCTTATTGATGTAATATTCGCCATCACCGGAGCGGTAGTAGCGCCGGGTAACCATGACCTCGTCGGCATCGTAAGCCAGGGCGCGGTCGGAATTATCCAGCGTCAGGGTGGCTTCCGCGAAGCCCACGGCAGCACGCTTCTGGGTACCGCCGAAGATCACGTCCTCCATCTTGGCGCCCCGGAGGCTCTTGGAGCTTTGTTCACCCAGGACCCATAGGATGGCATCGGAAATATTCGATTTACCGGAGCCGTTGGGGCCGACGATGGCGGTAATATCATCGCCGAACCGGATCAGCGTCTTATCCGGGAAGGACTTAAAGCCCTGCAATTCCAATGATTTAAGATACACAGTGCAACCTCATGTTAAAATATAATAATTCAGTTTATTATATTCGAAAATGGCAGCAATTGCAAGAGTTTCTTTCGTTTTCTTCCCCATGGCGCGGCGATCCGGTTTTGCCAGTACTGTCCCACCATCGGTATCCATGCAGCAAAAGAACCCCTCCCCGTTTTCCGGGGAGAGGTTCGCAGTAAAAGGTCCGTTTATCGTTTAGGAACGTTTCAAAATTCCCACTGTTTTCTCTTTCATTTTTTCCAGGATGCGCAGGATCAAATTCTTCATGGTCAGGGAGTCGGAATCCACCGCCCGGGCCAGGTATTCGTCGCAGTCTCTGGGCCGGTACACCCGGGTACGGCGATAAGCCTGTTCCAGAGGCTGGTCAAAGATATGGCAGACGTATTTTCCCAGGGCGTCCTCCAGTTCCCGGGGATAATCCGGGTTCACCAGAATGGGCTGGCGAAGCATTTCCAGGTATTTTTCATCGTCCTGATCCAGTTCCTTGATTCTCTCAATGGCGGCGTCAAAGGATTCGTAATCCGCCACATTGATGAACGCGTCCTTGTTGAAAATCTCCGTCACCGTGGGACTGCCGTAATACACCGGGATGGTGTCGGCGTAGAAGGCGTCCATGATCTTCTCCGTGACGAAGCCGTAATGGTTGGTGCTTTCAAAGCAGAGGGTGAACTTGCATTTTCTCTGAAAGTCCGACTTGCTGTCGTTGAGCCAGTTCACCTGTTCGCCGTTTGGCATGTTGTTTAAGTAAGAGCCGGGAGATTCTACCCGTTTGTATTCACACAGCTTTTTGAAGAAGTCGCCGCGAATGTTGTATTCCGATTCGTGGCCCGCAATAAAGTTCGCAAAGTATTGTTTATTTTTAACAAAATCTACAGTTACCCCCGCCCGGTTTTTGTGCATTAATTCTTGCCAATGACTCCGGGGCCATACGCAGGCGGGAAGCTGGAAGTTCCGGTCCCCGAACTGGATGGGATAGGGGCAGATCGCATAGTCGATGAGGTTAAAATCCGGAATAAAATTCTCACCGGAATACATGATCCTGACCTGGGGGTGGCCGCAATACTGGTAGGGATTTTCTCCGGAAAAGTCGCAGATAAGATAGTCCGGATCGTCCACGATCTGCACATCATAGCCATTGATCTTCAGCAGGTCATAGATCAGGTTTTGTTCCTTATTGTAGTCGTCGGCCACGCCGGCATAGTTGATCTTCACAGTCTTCATGGTGCTTTCTCCTAACCTTTTGCTGTCCAAATTACCGGTTGCTCCCGTTTTTCAGGCCGGAAATCCGCTTCTTGATCTGCTGTTTCAGCTTGTAGCCCTTCGTAGGCTCAATGGCCCGGGCCAGGTATTCGTCATGCTGCTTGGGATAATACACCCGGCAGCGGCGGTAGGCCTTGTCCATGGGCTGTTCAAAAATATGCAGGATGAATTTTTCCAGCTCCTCATCCATCCGCCGGGGAAGATCCGGGTCCACCAGAATGGGCTGGCGCAACATTTCCAGATACTGTTCGTCATCCTGATCCAGTTCTTTGATCTTTTCAACGACAGCGTCGAAGGATTCGTAATCCGTGACGTTGATGAACGCGTCTTTATTAAAGATCTCGGTGATGTTGGGACTGCCGAAGTAAACCGGAATGGTGTCCGAATAAAAGGCGTCGGTGATTTTTTCCGTGATAAATCCGTAGTGGGAAGTGCTTTCAAAGCAGATGGTGAATTTGCATTTTCTCTGGAATTCCGCCTTGCTGTCGTTGAGCCAGTTCACGGTTTTGCCGTCGGGCATATTGTTCAGGAAGGTGCCGGGAGACTCCACCCGCTTGTAGGCGTTCAGCTTTTCAAAGAATACGCTGCGGTTATTGTGTTCGGAATCATGGCTGGTGATCAGGTTGGCAAAGTATTCCTTCTCCTTCAGGAATTCCGCAGGATAGGAACGGTCTTTCTTTGCCAGCGCGTGCCAGTAGTTTCCGGGGTTGGAGCAGCCGGGCAGATAGAAACTGCGGTCGCCGAAGCGGATGGGATAGCGGCAGATGGCATAGTCCACCAGATTAAAGTCCGGGGTATAATTCTCGCCGCTTTCCAGGATTCGCACCTGGGGATATTTGCAGTATTCATAAAGCTGATCGCCAAAGACATCGCAGATGATGTAGTCAGGATCGTCCGTGATCTGTACGTCATAGCCGTTTTTCATGAGCCAGTAACAGACCAGATTATCCTCCGGCTTGATGCCGGCCCACTTGCCGACAAACTTGATTTTCACCGTTTTCATACCCGTGCTCCTAATGCAGTATTTATGTAAAATGGTCTTCCACTTCAAAATTCTTTCGCTTTTCCACGCATTCCGCCAGTAGCTTTTCCGTGCTGGCAAAATACAGCTTCAGCAGCATTTTCCAGAGATATCTCGGCGGGAAGGTGTTCCCTTTTGTCCGAAAATACCCTTTCAAATGGGCTTTCAGCAGATTCAGGCTTCTTTGGGTATTGCCGATGTTACCGGACAAATACCACAGGGTATCCAGATAATTTTCGTCAAACGCTTCCTTCAGTTCCGGCAGCGCCGCCTGTACCTTGCTGCGGCGTTTGGCCGTGCTGTCCAGGCAGTCCAGCACCCGCTGTTCCGCAGACTCCGGGGAACTCATGACACTGGATGCCCGCTTGCGGTAATTGTAAATGATCCGGCTGTCGCATACCACTTTGCAGGGCTTTAAGAAACCCTGGTAAGTAAAATACTCGTCGTCGACCTTATGGCCTTCCTCAAAGAACACGCCGTCGTACAGCCCCCGCTTATACAGCTTGTTCCACAGCAGAGCGCAGGTCCAGTCCTTGGTAAAGCGGACAAGATATTCTTTCCCGTCCAGCACGGCAGGCTCCAAAAGCTGGTCTTCCGCCTTTGACTGGTAAACATTCCGGAAGGAAAACTGGGCCGCATCCGCGTTCTTGGCTCTCAGCACCTCCACCATATAACCGTAGACATTGGGTTCCAGATAATCGTCACTGTCCACAAAGCTCAGGTATTCCCCTGCCGCGATCCGCAGGCCCGCGTTTTTAGCCGCCGCAGCGCCGCCGTTTTGCTGATGGATCACCCGGACACGGCTGTCCCGGGCGGCATAACGGTCGCAGATCGCCCCGGATTCGTCCTGGGAGCCATCGTCGATGAGGATCACTTCCAGCTTTTCATAGTCCTGATCCAGAATGCTCTCGATGCACTGCGGGAGATACTCTGCTACATTGTAGACCGGCACAATGACCGAAATCACATCTTTCATTCCGCTCCTCACTTTTCCGTCCGCTTTTCTTTCCAGTAGAGCCACCAGAACGGCTTCACAGGATAGGCTTTTTCATAAGCCCACAGCCTGTCCTGCGTCATGGGAAAGCTGCCGCATTTCCGGCCCAGCTTCAAAGCCCCGCGCAGTTTTCTGCGAAGCTCTTTGCGGAAAACCACCTTCGCCTTTCCCAGCTGTTCATAGGTGCTGTAAATATACTGCTCAGAGGCTTTGTTCAGCAGCCGGGCATTGCCGGTTTCCTGGGCAAAGGCGATCTGCTGCTCAAAGGCTTCCAGCACATGCATCCTGCGGGGACTCCATTGGGACTGCATGATCCCCTCGGGGTTTTGGTAGTAGGCATACAGCTGCGCGGTGGTCACGCCGATCTTCTCCGCCTTGTAGACTGCCAGATAGGTGGTAAATTCATCCTCATGCAGCTTGCCCACAGGATAACGCAGCTGCTTAAACAGGGACCTGTGGTACAGCTTATTCCACGCCACAGCGGTCACGCCGCCGTGCACGCTTCCGCAGTAATAGTCATCCGCCGTCATGCATTCCGGCGTAACGTCCTGCTGGGCGGGAAACGGCTCCCCGGAGGTGCGGAAAAAGCCACAGGCACTGATCTTGCACAGGGTCTTCTCCGCGGCAGCGTACAGGGTCTGCAAAAACGCCGGGTGAACCCAGTCGTCGCTGTCCACGAAGGCCAGCCAGCGGCTTGCGCTGTTGGCGAAGACCCAGTCAATGCCGGTATTGCGGGCGGCGGACAGGCCGCCGTTTTGCTGGTGGATCACATGGACCCGGCTGTCCTTCCGGGCATATTCGTCGCAGATGTCGCCGCAGCGATCTGGGCTTCCGTCATCCACCAGGATCAGTTCAAAATCTTCATAGGTTTGCCCGAGGACGCTGTCCACACAGCGGCGCAGAAAGGGCTCCACCTTATATACCGGAACAATGACACTGATGTTGGGCATATTACCCCTCCCCCGCTGATGCTTCAGCGTTTTTTGATGATGGATTTCAGCTTTTCGTAGCCGTTTTCGCCGAACAGCTTATTGCCGATGGCATAGCGGATATTGCTGTATTTCTCCCGGCGGAGCCGGCGCTTTTCTTCCCGCATGGCTTCCAGCTCTTCCTCGGTATGCCAGCTGCCGGAGAACCAGTGGATGGTCACGGTTTTCCGGGTCTTTTTCAGCTTTTTCGTATCGAAATCCACCGGGCAGAAAACCTCCCGGGGATAAATTGCCAGACCGTCCACCACCTGGTATTTGTCGTTCAGGACAAGTCCCCGGGCTTTGCAGAGGCCCGTCAGCACTTCAACGTTGGTGGTCACATCGGGACTGCCGTCAGGCAGCAGGAAGCTGGCGTCATCATAGTGGTGCAGAAATTCCTGAAACAGCGCAAATCCCTTTTCGCAAGCCAGCAGGCCGGTCTGAACCCGCTCCACATGCTCAAAGCCCGCAAAGGCCTCGTGCTTCAGGTAAGGGTCCAGGGGTCTCACCACTTCCACATCCGTATCCATGTACACGCCGCCCATTTCCGTCAGGGCGCGCAGGCGGACATAGTCCGTCACAAAGGCCCAGCGTTTGGCTTCGTAGGCCTGCCGCACATACTTTGGCGCTGTGGAAACGTCGAAGTTGTCCTCGTTCCACTCGATAAGGGTGTAGTCCGGGCAGAACTTTTTCCAGCTTTTGATGCATTTTTCCGCCAGCTTCGGCTTGGGATTACGGCCAAACCAGCAATAATGGATGATTTTCGGAATGCTCATTCCCGTTCTCCTTTCCGCAGCTGTGCGCCCACTTTCCGTACGACGCCCAAAATGCCCTGCTCCCGTACCGTCCGGATGCAGCCCTCCACGGGCCAATAAAACCGGATCAGCCTGGGATGGGCCGCGTCCAGCAGGCTTTCAAATTGTTCCTTCGTCAGAGAGGTCTGTTCCCGGCGCAGGAAGGTTTTCACTCTCTTTTCGGTTTCTTTTGCCACATCCGGCCGTCCCAGCACATCCCGGGCGCCATAGCACACATTGATGGCGGCGTCTATATAGCGCGCAAGGAACCGCTGCCGCAGTTCCCCGTATCCCAGGGAACCGTAAAACCGGATGATATTCTCCAAAGCCCAAAGATAGTCCAGCTTTTTCAGGCTGAAATTGCTTTGGGTGGTGCTGCCGGGATTGGTTCTGTAAAAATACAGCTTGTGGGGCATCCGGGCCACCGTCTTCGCTGTGCAGACCCAGTGGCAGACCGCCTCATTGTCTTCAAAGACCCGACCTTCCCGAAACAGGTGCGTTTCTACGATTTCCCGTCGGATCAGCTTTGCGCAGGCCACCCAGCTGGGATAGGCCCCGGCGTCATAGAGCTTCACCAAGGTGGCTTCGTCCATTTCGGCCGCTTCAAAGCCGCCATCACAAGGCAGGGAAAAATCCTCCGGAAGCCGGCTGGCTTCCAGCATTTCGCACATGCTGATCCCGGCGCTGCTTTCCGTGGCTGCACGGTACAGCAGTTCCAGCATCTGCGGGTGGATCAGATCGTCGCTGTCCACAAAGCAAACCCATTCTCCCTTAGCCTGGGCCAGCGCGTGATTTCTCGCCGCCGCCTGGCCCTGGTTGGTCTGGTGGATCACGGAGACGCGGCTGTCCCGGCGAGCATATTCTTCACAAATCGCGCCGCTGCTGTCCGGGCTTCCGTCATCCACCAGGATCACTTCAAAATCGGAAAAGGTCTGGGAAAGGATGCTGTCGATGCAGCTATGCAGATATTCTTCGGCCTTATAGACCGGCACGATCACACTGATCTTCGGCATCGTTTTCCCTCCTTTTTTTACTAGTTTTTTATTTCCAGCCAGATCCGGTACACCCGGGTCATGACCGGGTAAAACCGGATCAAAAAATCAAAATCCGACCAGAACGCGATCCGGCCGATCTTCCAGCACTCCCGGATCAGGCTGCGGATGCGCTTTTTCATCCATTTTAACTGGAGCTTCAGTTCCGCCGCATTGGGGGCCTGCTCTGCCGCAGAATAATGCTTCAGGGCGTTCTCCAAAAATTCCCGGGTGCGGAAGCTGATAAGCTCCGCGTCCCCCAGCTCCTTGAAGTACGCAAGCTGCTGCTCATAGGCCTCCCAGGCATCCAGACGCTTGGGCACCCACGCTTTCTTGGAAATGCCCACCCGGTTGATATAATAGGCATACAGCGGCGCGGGAATCACCGCCAGGGAATCGCAGGCAAACAGGAGCTTATAAGTCAGGAATTCATCCTCAATATATTTTCCGGGCGGATAGCGTTTCCCTTCAAATACGCTTCTGTGGTAGAGCTTACCCCAGCAGACTGTGGCGTTTACAAAGTGCTGAATATAAAACTCCTTAGGTGTCCAGCGGACGGGCCGCAGCAGCGCTTCCGTAACTGTGGGATCCTCCCCCGTGGTTTCCTGATAGCCGCAAATGCTGATTTTCGCATCCAGGTCCAATGCCGCCCGGTGCAGGCGTTCCAGGGTTTCGGGGTGGATCCAGTCGTCATTGTCATGGAAAAAGATCCACTGGCTGGGGCTGTTGGCGTACACCCAGTCCAGCCCCGTATTTCTGGCAATGCAGACGCCGGCGTTTTCCTTGTGGATCACATGGACACGGCTGTCCTTCCGGGCATATTCGTCGCAGATCGCGCCGCAGTTGTCCGGGCTGCCGTCGTCCACCAGGATCAATTCCAGATCCCGGAAGGTCTGACCCAGGATGCCCTCAATGCACCGGGGCAGATATTCCGGCATTTTATAGACCGCTACGATCACACTGATTTGGGCCATCCCGCTTTCCTCCTGTCAGTTTTTGTTTACCAGGTCCAGGAACATGTCCTCCACTTCCCTGACCATGCGTTTTCCGTCGAAAAACGCGCTTCGCTTCTGTGCGCCTGCCTCGGCCTGTTTGAAAAAGGTCTCGTCCGTCAGCATCCGCTTGATGCCCGCTTCCAGGCTGGCGTTGTCGTTTTCCGTAATCAGGCCGCAGACTTCCTCCCCAAAGGCCTCCCCCACAGAAGGTACCGGCGCCACAATGGGCTTCCCCAGGCAAAGGGCTTCCATGGCAATGACGGGCAGCCCCTCCGTAAAGGAGGAGGAAACCAGGAATTTGCTCTGCTTCATGTAGGGATAGGGGTTGGACTGATAGCCCGCCAGGATCACGCTGTCCTGGGTCCCGGTGGCATTGACCAGCCGCCGCAGGAAATCCCGGTCGGGGCCGTCGCCGACGATGACCAGTTTATGCCGGACACCCTGTTCCAGCAGCCGTTTGTGGATCACGATCAGGCGCTCGAAGCCCTTTTCCGCCGACAGGCGGCCCACTGCGCAGATCACAGGAACGTCTGTGGGCAGATCCACGGATTTCTCCGCAAGCGCCCGGACGTTTTCGCTGTTCAGGGGGTTAAAATGCATCTCCACGCCCTCTGTCAGGCCGCTGATCTCCCGGAAAGAATTCCAGGCCGCGTTAGACACGCAGACGATCCGGTCGAACCGGGACAGCAGCTCCTTTTTGTTCATAGCTTCATCCCGGTACACTTCGTTGGTGCCGGGGTCGCCGTGGATGTACTTCACAGACCTGGCATTTTTGGCAAAGCCGATCAAATCGTGGCACCAGGCGGAATAGGAAACCACGATATCCGCGCCGTTTGGCAGGCACACATCCAGCAGGCCCTCGCCGTCCCGCTTGTAGGCCGCGTCGGTACGCAGCCGCTTGATCACATTGCCTGCCTTGGTAACCGGATTGAAGGTGGGTTTGCGGCAGGAATAGTCATAGACCACTTCAATGCCCGCTTCCCGGAACTTTTCGTCCCAGGCGCCGCCGGGGCACTGGACGAAGACCGTGATGTCAAACTTCGTTTTATCCATCAGGCTGATCAGATCAAACAGCGCCTGTTCCGCGCCGCCGCAGACCAGTTTATAGTGCACAAATACGACCTTGATCTTTTCCATCTTTGTCAATCCTCCGAACCGTACTGCTGTACGGATGCTTCCGGGAACCGGATATGGCCCCAGTTGCTCTGGTTCCATACGATGTCCTCATTGGCCTGCACCTCAAAGAAGAACGCGGGGAGCAGCAGCTCCTGGTCGTAGCTGTTTCCGAATTCGTCTATCTCAAACAGCACCAGGTCTACCCGGAATTTGCCGTTTGTCAGACCCGCAGGGTCAAACTCCACGATGTATTCCGTTTCCTCCCCTTCGCCGCACTGGCCCAGAGAAACATTGGGCATGGTGCCTACGGGGGTATCGTCGCTGTAGCGCAGCTCGATGCGCAGACGCAGATCGGAATAGGCTTTCTTGGTGGCGACCCGCAGCTTCATGCGCAGCTTCTCGCCGGTGGCATACATGGCAAGGTCTTTTCCAAGCAGCTTCAGATAGGTGATCTGGGCATTGCCCTCGGTATAGGGAGAGCGGCTGACGGCGTTTCGCAGGTCGAATTCCGTCTGGCCCTCGGACCATTCATTGTGGGCAGCGCTCATATAGATCTCAATGGCCTCGTCCACGTCGCCTTCAAACACGATCCTGCCCTTGTCCAGAACGATGCACCGGTCGCAGAGGGTACGGATGGTGTTCATATTGTGGCTGACATACAGAACGGTTCTGCCGTCCTGCTTGGCGGCGGAGCGCATCTTGTTCAGGCACTTTTTCTGGAAGGCCATATCGCCGACAGCCAGGACTTCGTCCATAATCATGATCTCGCTGTCCAGATGGGCCGCTACGGAGAAAGCCAGCTTGACAAACATGCCGCTGGAGTAGCGCTTGACGGGGGTGTCAATGAAATCCCGCACTTCCGAAAACTCGATGATATCTTCCATTTTGGCGTCGATCTCGGCCTTGGTCATACCCAAGATCGCGCCGTTCATGTATACGTTTTCCCGGCCGGTCATTTCGCCGTTGAAGCCGGTGCCCACTTCCAGCATGGAGGCGATACGGCCATACAGGTCAATTTCACCCTCGGTGGGCGCCGTGACCCGGCACAGCAGCTTCAGCATGGTGCTCTTGCCCGCGCCGTTGCCGCCAATGATGCCCAGGGCCTCCCCCTTGTACACCGTCAGATTGATGCCGTTCAGGGCCATGAAGGTCTGGCCTACCAGACGCTGGTCGGTGCCGATCATGGTGTTGGGATCTTCCTTGCCCCGGACTCTTGCCCACCAGCTCTGCAGGTCCGCCGTCAGGGTTCCGCCGCCGATCTGGCCCAGCTTGTATTTTTTCTTTACACCGGAAAGCCGAATGGCAACTTCCCTGTTTTGTTCATTGCGCATATTCCGGCCTCCTTACACCGTATCCATAAAGTTGCGTTCCACTTTGTTGAAGATCATGATGCCCAGCACCGCCACCACAATGGTGACCGCCCAGGACACGCCGTAGAAGCCCCAGTGGATGGTTCCTTTGCCCAAAATGGCATAGCGCATCAGCTCCACGGGGATGGTGACCGGGTTGCACATCAGCAGGGTCTTCATCCAGCCGTCTGCCAGAGTAGACAGCGGGTAAACGATGGGGGTCAGATACATCCAGGCGGACACGCCGAAATCCACCAGCACGCTGAGGTCACGGTATTTGGTGGTCAGGCTGGAAATGATGATGCCAAACCCCATACCCAGAATGCCCAGATGCACCAGCTCCACAGGCACCACCAGCCAGGCGGCCCAGTTGGGATGCACCGTTCCCTGGATCAGGAAATACACCATAAACAGCAGCACCAGGATCATCTGGATGCCGAAGCGGATGATGGAAGACAGTACATTGGAAATGGGCGTGGTCAGCCGGGGGAAATAGACCTTGCCGAACACAAAGGCGTTGGCCGTAAAGGTATTGGCATTATTGATCAGACAGCTGGAGAAATACGCCCAGATGGCGTTGCTGCACAGGTAGAACAGCAGCATGGGAACGCCGTCGGTCTCGATGCCCGCAATGCCGCCGAAGACGAAGGCCTGGACGATACTGCTGAACAGGGGCGTCAGGAAGATCCAGGCGGGACCCAGAATGGTCTGCTTGTAGGACACCACGAAATTCCGCTTGGTGAACAGGTAGATCAGGTCCCGGTACTGCCAGACCTCCTTCAGGTTCAGGTCAAGCCACCGGTGCTTCGCCGAAATATGGGTATGATACGTGTTGTCAGCCATAGGGTTACCTCTTCTTTTTGATTACTTGTACCAGCTTGTGCAGCCATCTCATGGGGGCTACCAGCCAGCGGGGCATATCGATGTATTCCGCGATCTGGGCGTCTGTGCAGCGGTCCATGGCATCCGTGGCAAAGCCATACCACAGCTTTCCGGTCTCCCAGGGAGAATACCCCAGGAATTTTGCTTTCTCCCGGAAAAAGATTCCGGCGCCCTGGGGATTCTCCAGGAACAGACGGTAACCCGCCCGGGTCAGGCCGTCGGGCTTATATTCGTAGATCCAGATAATGTCGTTATAGAACCGGATCTTATAGCCGTCATGGGCCATCCGGTTCCAGGTGACGGCCTCTGTCATAAATTTTTCACCGGGACAGTCCGGATACAGGTATTGGCGGTGGATGTCCGTGTAAAAGGCGAAAGCCCGCTCCCCTTCCACCGCGCCGTAGCGGTCAAAGGCATTGCCGTCAAAGTATCCGCCGTCAAAGCTGTTGTTGGGGGTCACATCCGGGGCGGTGCCCAGATTGCCCGCAACGGCGCAGTAGGGCTGATCCTTCGGTAGTTCCGCTTCCCACCGGACGATCTTTTCCAGGGCATCGTCCGTCAGGTAGTCATCAGAATCCACATTGAAGAACAGCTCGCCCTTGGCCAGGCCCAGGCCTGTATTGATGGCGCGGCATTTGCCGCCGTTTTCCTGCCTGTAATAGCGGATGGGAAAGGGATTATCTTCCTGCATCCACCCGGCGAACAGGCTTTCCGTTTCATCGGAAGAGCCGTCATCCACCACCAGCCACTCAAAGTCCGTAAAGCTCTGGCGCTGGAGGGAGCGGTACAGGGTTTCAATAATATAGGCTCTGTTGTAGGTCGGCGTAAACACGGTGATCTTATACTCAGGTTGCATAATTTGGCCCCTTACGTCAGCACATGAATGTCAATCAAGAAGTTCAGCAGTTTGCAGGTACCTTCAAAATTGACCTGCGCCAGCTTCAGCAGAATATTTTTCTTTTTGGATGCCGCGCCGTTGGCCTGCAGCGGCGTGATCTGGGCCACAATGCCGCCGATGACCTTCCGGGCTTCTTCCAGTTCGTTTTCCCGTAACGTCCGCAGACACCCTTGCATAGCGAACATGCAGGTGAAAAACAGATCGAATTTCGCTTCATATACCAGTTCCGGCATGTTGTCTTTCAAAAATTCCAGCCGCTGCTGCTTGGCTTTCAGGCCGTCCCGGTAGCGGTTGGGGTTGTACTCGTGCATGACGCTCCCCGGCTGCTGGCGGTAGGCATAGCAGACCCGGTCGGAATGCACCAGCCGCTTTGCCCGGCTCAGCACCCGGTAGGTAAAGAACTCATCGTCGATCTTCGTGCCCACCGGAAACCGGATCTCTCCGATGACCTCCCGGCGGTAGAGCTTGTTCCAGATCAGCTGGCGGAAAATGGTGTCCCGGATATGCTCCGCCATGGCGTCCTGGGGGTTCCAGGTCGTAACGGCGGGGGTCTCCTGGGGAAACCGGGCGCTGTCATCTTCCGTGACCGTAAATCCGCATTCCGCGATGTCCGCCCCGTCTTCCAGCAGCCCGTATAGGTACGAAAACATGTCCGGCGCGATATAGTCGTCGCTGTCCACGAAGGCGATAAGGCCACCCTGGGCAATCTCCAGCGCGGCATTGCGCGCCTGTCCGCCACCGCCGTTTTCTTTATGGAGGACCTTGACCCGCGCGTCCCGGGCCGCCCAGACATCACAGATCGCGCTGCTGCCATCCGGGGAGCCGTCGTCCACCAGAAGGATCTCCAGATTCCGGTAGGTCTGCTCCGTGATAGAGGAAATGCACTTGTCCAGGTAGGCTTCAACTTTATAAACCGGAACGATCACGCTGATCAGCGGTAATTCCTTCATTTTGATTTCTCCTTATCCTGTTGCCCCGCCTGACGGCGCTGCCGTATCCATGATTTTCATAGCATTAATGCTGCTCTTCCCGCTGGAACAGCTTCACATAGGCCCCATAGGCAAGGTGGAACATCCAGGGGGCGGTGCAGATCATGTTCGCAAGGACTTTGTTTCTCGCAGACAGCAGACGGAAATATTCCTTCTGCTCCAAAAGCAGCAACCGCACCCTTTGGCTGAAAGCGTCGTACTGCCTCCGGTCTTTCTGCACCGACAGCTGGGCGTAATTGAACAGAAGGTTCCGGATCAGGGCCTGGCGGACATCGTCCCGCATTTCCGGAGCACAGCGTTCCAGAAGGATCTGCCGGACCCGGATGGGGTCAAAAATATAGTTTTCCGAAATTCCCTTACAGGAAGCGGAATCCCTGCGAAGGATGTAATGATAGGGGCATACCCCCTCAAAAACTGCCCGCTCTGCCCGGTCGAACAGGTAATAGTTCATCATCAGGTCTTCATTATACCGGATGCCGGTATCCATCCAGGCTTCCAGGCCGTCAAACAGCTCCCGGCGGTACAGCTTGGTGCACAGACTGAGGCTTACCTCCCGGTTGTCCAGCAGTTCCCAAAGGCCTGTCCGGTGGTCCTGCTGCCGCAGGGCCTCCGACTTGTGCACATATTCGATGCGCCCATCCGCGAAATGGATCTGGTGGCCGCAGTGGGAAATGTCCGCGCACCAGGCATGGGCGTTCTCCAAAAGGCGTGCATACATCTGGGGCTCCACAAAGTCGTCGCCATCCATGAAGCCGATCCAATCGCCGGTGGCTTCGGCGGCGCCCCGCAGGCGGGCGGAGGTTACGCCGCCGTTTTCCTTGTGGATGACCTTGACCCGGTCATGCTTTGCGGCATATTCCTCCAGCACCTGCCTCGTATCATCCGTGGAGCCATCGTTGACCACGATGACCTCCAAATTGTCATAGGTCTGCGCAAGAAGGCTGTCCAGGCTTCGGGGAAGCCAGGGGGCAGTATTGTAGGCCGGTACCACCACCGAAATCCGTTCCCCATTCATATTGCCGCCTCCTTATGCTTGATATGCTTTGCAATATTCCTCCGCCATATATTCCGCGGAGAATCGTTTGCTGTCTTCTTTTGCCGCTTTTCCCAGCTTTTCCCGCAGGTCTTCCCGCCCGATCAGCGTGAGCACTGCCTGGCTGACCGCATCGGGGTCACACGCTGTAAGCAGACCGCTTTCCCGGTCTCTCAGCATGTCCGGCACGCCCCCTACCGCGCTTGCCACAATGGGCAGGCCAGTGCCCATGGCTTCAATGATGGTCATGGGCATTCCCTCGTACTTCGACGGCAGCAGGAACAGATCCGCGTCATGCAGAAACGGATAAACATCAGATTGGCTTCCCAGAAAATGAACATTTTCAGAGATGCCCAGTTCCTTGGCGTAGGCTTCCATAGACTGGCGCAGTTCGCCGTCTCCCAGCAGATTTAAATGGCATTGGGGGCAGCTTTTCCGAATCTTTTGAAAGGCCTGCAGCAGTCCTTCGTGGTTTTTCTGCTCGTTGAACCGGCCGATATGCACCAGCGTTACCGTTTCGCCTGCCCCGTAGCGCTCTTTGGGAATGCATCTGGACAGGTCGATGCCGTTATAGATCACAGGGACCTTTGGCGCATCCAGGCCATAGAAGGAAACAATGCTGCGCTGAACCTCCGGGCTTAAGGCCACGGGCGTGGACCAGCCAAGCTTGAAATAGGTTTTGTTGATGATCTTCTGGACCCGGCCTTCGGCCTCTTTGTCCGCAACGTTATGCACGGTATGGACGCATGTTTTGATACCCGCCAGCTTGGCAGCCGCCACGGCGTATTTGATGACATCCAGGTGGGTGTGCACCGCGTCCGGGCGTTCCGCGCCCATGATCTTTGCCAGCTTGGGAACCATGGAAACATCCATGCCCAGCTTTTTATCCAGGTAAAGGATCCTGACCCCCGCCTGCTCCATGCGCGCCGAGATCGGAGTGCGTTCCGGATACAGGCTGACCACAGTGACTTCATGGCCCTTCGCTTTCAGGGCGTAGGTCAGGTTTTCGCACATGGTTTCCGCGCCGCCGAAGCAGAAATAGGGAATCACTTGCAGTATTTTCATAGGGCGCCCTCAGCGGTAGCAGGCCCGGATGGCCTCTTTATATTTGGGAGCATCGTTGATTTTTTCAAACTTTTCCCTGGCATTTTCTGCAAGAAAGTTCCGGTGCTCCGAATCATTCATAATTATCAGCAATTTTTCCGCCATCTGTTCGTCGTCGTCCGTAAGATAGCCGGTGACGCCGTCGTCGATCAGATCCTTCATGCCGTCGGAAGGGGTGCTGACCACCGGGGTGCCCAGGACCATGGCTTCCAATGCGCACATGGGGGTTCCTTCCCAGCGGGAGGTCAGGATCATGGCCTTGCTGTCGTGAACCATTTTGATGGGATTGCTCTGGAAGCCCAGGAAATGTACGTTATCCTGAATGCCCAGCTCTGCGCACAGGGCCTTGACTTCGTCTTCCAGCTCGCCGGTGCCCACGATGGCAGCGTTCAGGTCCGGCTTCCGCTCTTTCAGCCGGGCACACAGGCGCATCAGCCGCTGAGGGTCCTTCTGGTAGGTCAGCCGGCCCACGTAGATCATGTCATAATCGTAGGTTTTGGCGTCCTGGGCTTTCTTTTCAAAGATCAGCTCGGTATCGATGATGTTATAGAGCACGCTGCTCTTTTTGGCAAACAGCTTGTGGAAGGCATAGCCCTCGTAAGAACTGTTGGAAACCCAGAGGATATGCTTGGCCTTGAAACCCGCGTACAAGTAGGCGATGGTTTTGGAAGAAAGCCCCCGGGCATTGTAGGCGTTGTTGTGAATATGGGAAACCAGTGGAATCTTTCCACAGCTTAAGGCCGAGAAAAAGCTGGCCCGCATGTCGTGGGCATGGATCAGATCGGGCTTCTGCTCATCAATGACCCGCTTCAGTTCCTTCGTGCTCATGGATTCAATGGGCAGGAAGGTCACCCCCTGCTCCGCCAGCATCTGCCGCACGATGTCGCTGTCGGGGCTGCAATATACCATCTCCATATCCGCATCATCCCGGAAGGATTTGATGATCTGGCAGACAACTTTCTCCGCGCCGGAGTAGATTCTGGAATTCAGAACGTGCATCACTTTCATGGCAGGCCCTCCCCGCCGGTTTTACGCGTGAAGCTCCGCAGCTTCCCGCATATTCCGGCTCTGCATACCGTATTTTTCTTTCAGTTCCGCATAATAGCGGAAGATTTCTTCCAGCTGGTTCAGGTGTTCCTTCGTCATCACGCCGATGTTATGGGGGTGCCACCACAGGTGGAAGGTCAGCCCATGCTTCGCCGCGTGAAGCATCTGGCGCTTGATGCGCTTAATCTTCACGCTCTCCAGAAAACGCAGGGGCTTGAAGATGGGCTTGTACATCCGGGAACCTGTCAGGTTCCAGATGCCGTTTTCATTTTTCGGCACATAACCGCCCTGACCCGTCAGGGGGAAGTACACATCCGCCAGCCGCAAAAGCCGCAGCAGAGGGCGGAATTTGATCTTTTCGTGAATCCAGTCGTTTTCCTCGTCCCGGTAGGCGGTGAAGCCGCACTCCCGCAGGACCTGGGTATATTCCGGCTCGCACTGGTTCCGGGGAAGGATGACGGAAGTTAAATCATAGCCATGCTTCGCCGCGATGGCCTTGGCCGCTTTCATGTCGGCGGCAAACTGCTCCACCGTCTGGCCCTTTTCCCGGCAGTAGTAGTGGCAGAAGGTATGGCTGCCAATCTCCTGGCCCGGAGTCTCGGACACCAGGCGGATCAGCGAGGGAGCATAGAAACAGGGGGCTTCCTGCTCATTGGCGCCGATTTTGGAAAATTCTTCGTAGGGGTCAAGCCCGGCCTTGGCATAAGTCGGTTTTTCCTTTGGAAAATACGCGGAAAGCTCCCCGTAATTCTCCGCGAACAGGAACCCCACCGCCGCCCAGGTGGCGTGGATCCCGTATTCTTGGAACAGCTGCAAAAGGCGCGGAATGGCCGCTCTTCCGCCCAGGACATTCTGCTGATAGTCTTCCAGCCCGCAGCAGTCCAGCATGCCCCAGAACAGTTCAAAATCCAGGGAAACGATCAGCGTTCCACCCATTTTGCCGCCTCCTTTATTGAGAAACACTCAGGTAAATCTCCTTCACCCGGTTAAGTACATTTTCATCGTCAAACAGCATGACTTTTTCCGCCGCGGCTTTGCCCAGAGAGGCCCGGAATTCCGGATCCCGGTACAGCTTCAAAATGGAATCCGCCACAGCCTGGGGATTGTTTTCCGTGAAGATGCCGGAAACACCGTCGTCGATCAGGTCCGTATTGCCCCGGATCCTGGTGCACAGAATGGGCATACCGCTGCTCATGGCCTCCATCAGCGCCACGGACAGGCCCTCCCGGAAGCTCACAAAGCCAAACAGATCGCAGCACCGGTACAGCTCCGGGGCATCCGCCCGGTAGCCCAGGAAATTCACATGGTCGGAAATTCCCAGTTCCCCGGCACTGTTTTCCAGGCTTTCCCACATTTCGCCCCGGCCGCAGATCAGATAGTGCATATTGGCAAACTCAGGCTTGTCTTTCAGCAGTGCCATGGCCTTGAGAATGGTAATGTGGTTTTTGTTGGCGGTCATCTCCGCCACGGTCAGGATCAGAAAATCCGCATCCCGGTAGCCCAGTTCCCGGCGCTTGGCCTGACGGTCCACCGCAATGCCCCGGAATTTATCCGTATCAATGCCCACACCGGGGACATATTCAATGCGCTTTGCATGGAGCCGCTTCTGCGCCAGGGCATAGTCTTCCTTGTTGATCGTGATGAGCACATCGGTTATGGGCGCAAGGAGCCATTCCGGCGGGTAGAACAGAAGCCAGTTTTTCTTCGGCGCGCCCCGGAAGAAGTGGAAGCCGTGGGCGGTATAAATGACCTTGGTTCCCTTTTTCCTGGCCCCCTGCGCCGCCAGACGGGCAATCAGCGCGCCCACCGGGGTATGGCAGTGGATGATATCGTACTCCCCTTCGTCGATGATCTTCTTCAGCATCCGATAGGCTTTCAGGTTCTCGGCCTTCCAGGGCGTCCGCTCAAAGGGGATGTCATAGTAGGTGTCACAATAGGGAATCCGGCAATCCGCGGGATTTTCATAATCATTTTTCGACGCTACTGCCGTTTCCCAGCCCATTTCCTGGAACATTTTCAGGTAAGGAATATGAAATTGCATCATGTGGGTCTTGACAACCGTCGCAACAAACAGGACTTTTTTCTTCTTCACAACCGCTTTCCTCCAGCAAAATATTCCATAGAAAAGGACATAAATCCAACGGTATTATACACCATTTCCCATTTGATTGCAACCCTAATAAAGAGTGGTCCGGTGAATTGCCATTTGAAATTGCGGCGGTAAAAACAGCAGGGCGGCTTGCTCTCAAGCCGCCCTGCAATATGCTTTTGTTAAATCAGTACCTTCCGCTTTTTTAATCTCAGCAGTTCGAAAATGCCCAGCGCCGCGCCGACACCCCAGCGGATGACCCAAATTCCTTCCGTCAGGTAGGCAAACGCCATCACCGCCAGGAATCCCAGCGCGAACTTTGCCCAAAGGCCAATCTTGAAGGGGTACTCGCCCTGCTTCAGGCGGAACCGGCAGTAAACATAGTGCAGCAGCAGCTGCAAGCCGTGGGACAGTACCGTAGCCAGGGCCGCGCCGTGCATACCGATGGCTTTGATAAAGAAGTAATTCAGCACCACGTTCACCAGCGACGAGAAGATGGTCACCACCGCCACCACTTTGGTCTGCTTGTGGTAATACTCAAAATTCACCGGGAAGGTACACAGGAAGTTGATATAATAGCTGGCCACGAACAGAGGGATCACCGTCGTGCCGCTCCAGTAATCCTCCCGGGCATAGATGTGAAACACCTCCGGGGTCAGCAAGACGAAGCCGCAGGCCAGAATGGTAAACAGTTCCAGAAAATTCCGGGTCTTCGCCATCATGGCCTCCCGCTTTCCCTGCTTCATCTCCTCAAAGAAGAAGGGGCACCAGGTTTTGTTCAGCGCGCCGAAAAGCACAAAGAGGATATTGGCAAACTGCCAGGCATAGCCATAGTGGCCCACAGTGGCCACATCCGTCATATGCTGAAGCATGACCTGATCGCTCTGGCCCAAGATCAGGTCGGACAGGTTGTGGAAAACCGCAGGAATCGCCAAAGCAACGCAGAATTTCCAGTATTCCCGGTTGAAAAAGGTCTTTCCCCGGGCCAGGATCAGAATGCAGACGGGTATGCCGATCAGGCCATAGGTGGAAGCGATGGCCACGATCCGGCCATAGTACCGGGTCTCATGGGGCAGCTGCAGGATCAGCAGGATGGACAGCGTAAGGGTCACCAGCGTCACCGCCAGGGAGGTCACCATATTGCGGCCGGCTTTGAATTCATAGGTATACTTGGTATTCAGGAAATTCACACAGAAAGTGCCGAAGGCCTGCAAAAGCATCAGGCCGATGAGGGCCGGTTCCAGCTTCAGCATCGCCGAGATCGGCTTCAGGAGCACCAGCACCGCCGCGCTGCACGCCAGAAACACCAGCAGCGACAGGCTCATAACAGAGGACTGGTAGCGCTTCTGCGCTTCCTCCGGATATTCCACCCGGGCATTGACCAGGGTTCCCTGGGTCTGGAGGGTAAAAAGAATGGCAATGACGCTTACCCAGACATTGTAAATGCGCAGCGTGCCATAGCCGCTGTCTCCCAGCAGACGGGAAAACAGAGGGCCGGTAATGATGGAAATTCCGTTTAAAAGCACGGTGCTTAAGATGTTAAAAAACGCGACACGGTTTTGTCTTTTCATAGCTTCTCCAAATTATGCTTTATGAAACACCGGGCGGAGCCAGCGGTAAAGTCCCAGAGCCAGCAGCAGGTCGGTAATCCGCTCTTTCTTCCCAAAATATGGGCTTTTCAGAATAAACCCAACGTGTTTCCGAAAGTCCCTCCGGGCAGCGCGGTATTGCTCCGCAAATCTGACCCGCACGTCCTCCTCAGCCTGATCCAGCAGCAGCAGGATATGGGCCAGGGAGCGCACCCGCAGATAACGGGCCTGGGGTTCGATGGCCGGATAATTTTCCTTGATGTACGGGTAAATTTCCGCGGTGTGCTGGGAGAAATGAAAGGTTTTCTCCGAAATCGATGCGGTGGTGATGCTGCCCGGGCGGTGGAAATAGTTGTAGAGGGGCTTGTCGCACAAGGCCACACGCCCGGCCCGCAAAACAATCTTATAGGTAACGGGCACATCCTCGCAGACTCTGCCCTCCGGATAGCGGAAGGTTTCCAGCAGGGAGCGGTGGTAGAGTTTGTCGCAGGCGCTGGAATCACAGTTGTCCCAGAGGAAGATCCTGCCCACCATTTCCTCGGCGGTGATGCACGCTTCCTTTTTCGGGCAAAGCCCCACGCGCTTCTCCCCTGTAGCGCCGTCCACATCATAGCGGCCGGCGCATACCAGTTTCGCCTCGTATTTCTTCATCAGGCCCAGCATATGGGCGTAGGCATCCGGCTCGATCCAGTCGTCGCTGTCCACGAACGCCAGATATTCGCCCCTAGCCCCATCAATGCCCGCGTTCCGGGCACTACTCAGACCGCCGTTTTCCTTATGGATGACCTTGACCCTGGAATCCTTGGCGGCGTATTCGTCGCAGATTTGACCGGAGGTATCCCTGGAGCCGTCGTCTACCAGAATGACCTCCAAATTCTCATAGGTCTGGGCCAGGATGGAATCGACGCACCGGGCCAGATATGGTTCCACATTGTAAACAGGTACGATAACGCTGAGCATCGCGTCCCGGTCCATGGCAGTTCCTCCTTTAAGCAAGTTCGCGGTATATCTCCATCAGGGTTTGCAGATTTTTCTCCGGATCATGGGTGACCATCGCATGCGCCCGGGCCGCCTGGCCCAGCGCCGCCGCCTCTTCCTCCATGGCGAACAGTTCCAGGATATGGCGGGCCAGCAGGTCGCTCCGGGCAGACGGGTAGAGAAAACCCTCCGTGTCCTGCTCCATCAGATTGGTCACGCCGCCCACGTCGCTGGCCACACAGGGCACGCCCAGCAGCATGGCTTCCCCAAGGGAATTGGGAGAATTCTCAATGGTGGAGGGCAGCGCAAAAACATTGGCGTTTAAGTAGGCCGCTTTCATTTCCTCCGCGGTTAAATTTCCAAGAAATTCAATTTTTTCTTCCAAATGATAGTGTTTTACCAGACTGCCCATGTATTTTTCATAGGCTCCCCGGCGCAGCTTTCCTTTGAAGTCGCCCGACAGGAAGGATCTTCCCGTAACCGCCAGAGTGGCATCGGGGTAGGTTTTCAGCACCTCCCCAAAGGCTTCCAGCAGGTAATGGAAGCCCTTCACAGGATAGGCACAGCTGGACGAAAAAACGCGGTGCTTCCGGCAGGCCTTATAGCTCCAGCAGTCTTCATAGAAGGGCTCCCGCAGAGTCTCGTTGCAGAAGTGATACTGCACGCCGGGATTGAGCATGGCAGTACAGCTGCGATCCCAGTCAGTGCGGCCAATAACATGGTGGAGCTTTCGGATGGCTTCGGCTTCCAGCTTTCCCCGCAGGACGAATTTTTCCTTCTGCTGAAGGATGTTGTCCTTTCGGACAAAGTCCCGGAAGGTATTGCTGTTTTGCACTTTTTCGGGAATGCCGTCAGTATAATGCTCCGCAATGAAGCCGCACAGGCCCTGAATGCTGGCAGCCATGTGGGACAGCATCCCCTCTTTTTCCGCGGCGTTGACCATGGCAAGGGCATGGTCATATTCCACGCCCCAGCTGTGGATCACATCCGGCTGAAAGGCGCGGATTTCTTCCCGGAACCGTGTTTCCAGTTCCGGGCGGTAGACATAAGGAAGGGTTTCCGGAAAAGAAGCAAAGCTGCACCCATTATCCAGCGTTCCCTCGCCGCCGCTGCCCCGAAACAGGATGCGCACCGTAACACCCTGCCCCCGCAGGCCGCTGAGGACATGGTCTACCCAGTTCACCGCGCTGGCAGGGTTTCCGCTGATGGCGGAACGCACCACACCGGGCGCACTGTTGCACAGCCACAGCAGCTTCATTTTGTCACTTCCTTTTTACATTCGTTTTAACATTTCCAGAATTTTCTTTGCCTGGATCACATTATTTTTCTGTTCCAAAACAAAGCGCCGGGCTTCCCTGCCCTTTTCAAACAGCGCTTCGTCGGTCTGGGACAGAACCTCTTTCAGCTTCGCCGCAATGCCGTCTGCCGTTTCATCTTCCAGCAGATACACATAAGGATGGTATTCCTTGGGCATACCGGGCAGCACCGTGGTCAGAACGGGCGTTCCGGTAGACATGTACTCCATGGTCTTGGAGGGGAAGGAATATTTCACGTATTCCTCCCGGGTGGGACGGGGGTTCACCAGCAGAGCGGCCTCCATCTCCTTGTCGATGATCTCGGAATTGAGCAGCATTCCGCCGTAGAATACCCGGGGGTCTTCCGCCGTGATCTGCTTCAGTTCCTCCACGTAATCGCCGGGGCCGTAGATGTGCAGCTGAGCGTTGGGGATGTCCGCCTTGCGGAAGCCCTCCACCAGGCTGCCCAGGCCGTACTGCTTGCTGACGCCGCCGGCGTAGAAGCAGACTCTGGGACTGGTCTTTTTGTCCAGCGCCGGGATACGCGCCTCCATGGTGATATCGGAATGGCCCTCCAGGATCACATAGGGCTTTCCGTCTTTATTTAAGTAGTCATTCATTGCCTCTGTCAGCAGCACGTAGCCGGTGCAGCGGCCAATGACGAAGTTTGCCAGTTTCTTGGAAACGGAACTGCCTCCCAGCATATCCGGCAGATCGGTGACGATGCCGATGCAGGGACGGCCCCGGAGCCGCGCCGCCAGCATTCCCGCCAGGGCGGTAACGCGGTTCAGGCAGTCCACGATGACTGCGGAATCCTTTTTCGCCAGAAACAGCGTTTTGAAAAACGTACCAAAACCCACGCAAACCGCTTTCAATGCAGGGTTCCGGATGGCGGGAATATACCGGTAGCAGGCGCCGCCCTCGTTTTCCTTCGGCAGACGGACAAACTGCTTTTCCAACACCGAAGGGTTCACCGGCGGGTTGGCTACCACGTCCACCTTCGCGTGGGCGGCAAGGCCCTCGATCAGCAGGCGGTGGTACTTCTGGGACTGAAACGCCGGCTTCACCTTCACCTGGGAAAACAGCTGTTTATAAACCCTATCCGAGCATGTTGTCACCGCGTAAATGATGTGCATGGTCATTCTCCCGCATCCAAAATTTCCACATGGCGCTTGGCCATATTTTCCAGGGTATAGGGCCGGATCTTTTCCAGCGAGGCCGCGCCCATCTGTTCCAGATCGGAATTCAGAACAGCGCGGATCTTCTCCGCCAGGGCGTTCGCGTCCCCTACCGGGACAATATAACCGTTGACGCCGTCTTCCACCAGCTCCAGGCCGGCAACACAGCGGTCCGTGGTGACCACCGGCAGGCCGTAGGCCATGGCTTCGTTGATGACCAGGCCCCAGATATCCTCCCGGGTAGGCAGCACGAACAGGTCCGCCGCCTGGTAGTACCGGGCCAGCCGCTCTTTTTTCTGAAAGCCCAGGAAATGCACGCTGCTCACGCCCAGTTCCTCCCGGAGCTTCCGGTATTCCTCCGTGGCTTCCCCGCCGACGATGTAAATGCCTACGTCCCCATCCAGCGACTTGGCTGCCTGCATCAGCACGTCGAAGCCCTTGCGGTGGATGAACTGGCCAATGGCCAGCACCATATGTTTTTCCGGGATGTCCAGTTCCCCGCGAAGGGCCTTCTTCTCATCCTGATGCACGATGGCGGCGCGTATGTCCTTCTCATACAGGGAGGAAAAGGGATAATGGATGACCTTTTCTTCCTTCGCGCCGTAGTGGACAAGATATTTCGTGGTATACCGTCCCGTGCTGAGCCAGCGGTCAGCCATGCCCACCAGTGTCTTCTTGACCCAATACTTTGCCTTATTCTCCTGACGGATCAGGCCGCCGTCCACTTCCATGTAGAAGGGAATGCCCCGCAGGCGCAGGTAAGCCATAGCAAGGATCGCCGTGGGGGAAGAATATCCGCAGATGATAATGGCATCATAGCGCTTTTTCAGCCAGGGGATCACATCCGTGCAGAGGGCCCTTCCCTGAAGCTCCATGGAGCATTTTTCCAGCTGGACCCAGTGGAAGCGGCCTTCCCCTTCCTCAAACCACTGCTTGGCCCGGTGGGTCTGCTTCTCCTTCTGGTCGAAAAAAAGCACCGTGACATCCGCGTCTTTTCCCAGCACATCAAAGAACGCCACCCTGTAGGGCGACGGATAGCTTGTCAGAAACAGAAGTTTCCTCACCAAAATCATTCCCTTCCCGTTCGTATCAGAATCTGTGCTTATTTCTCAAAGGAGCTCTTTTCGGGCAGAACGCTGTCAAAGGCCTCCACCAGCCGCTCCCGAAGCGAATCAAAATTTTCCACCTTTTCGGAGTCGTTGACGCAGATCATTTTCATGCGCTTACTTTTGATCACGTCCACGATGGTATCCATATCCCGGTTCACGTCGAACAGTCTGCCCACCTTCGGGCTGCCGGGAACAAACCGTCCCGTTGCGATCTGCCAGTAGGACATGATCCACTGATTCACATCCGAGTCGTTCCGGAAGCGGTGGCTGGATACCTTCTTCAGCAGCTCCTCCTCCTGCTCCCACACCTCGTCAAACGTGCTCTTCAGCAAGGGCATGGGCAGGTGCAGATCCAGGAAGCCCAGATAGCGCCGCCAGGACAGCAGCAGGAAGGTTCTGAGGTTCTGGATGCCGTAGATGGGATGGATCCACTTGGTGATGTGGGCAGAAAACTGCTTCTTAAAGTCGAAGTGGTCCGCAATGACGCCCAGATTGTTCATAATGATGGTTCCAATGCCGTGCCGGTTGGCCGTGGGCGGATTCAGAACCGCGCAGGCCCGGGGCAGACCGTTCACAAAAAAGTCTTCCTCCTTCACCGGAGCGGTGAAGAACATGTCGTCATTGAAATACACAAACTTCTCAGACAGTCCCTCAATGCGGTGGATATTCAGCTCGATGGGATGGGAGGAAAAGGTCGGTAAGTATTCCGCGGCGATATAGTCGCTGTGCTTCACAAAATTCAGCTTCGGATGGTCCAGCTTCAGCCACTGCGGCACATGGCCGCAGGTCACGAAATGGATCTTTCTGACCCAGGGAGCGTACTTTTCCACGCTGCGGAACCAGTAGTGCAGAATATTCCAGTCCCGGTAGCGCACATCGTTCACATTGAACTTCGTCTCGTCACCGCTGTACTGGTGCTTGCGCTTCTGCCACTCCACATCGCCGCCGTCTACCCAAATGATCACAAAATCGATGTCAGATGTTCTGTCGCTCATATTCCTTGCAATTATTCCGGAGGAATAATCGGCTGCCCCTTTCTCAAGTTTTATTTTCAGGCCGGATCCGTTGGAACCGGTCCAGCAGCGGCAGTCCCCGCTCCACCAGAGCCATATAGGGGAACAGCCAGAAGAAGATATCGGCCACCAGATTCTGGGTGTTGAAGGACATAAACAGAATGACCAGCAGCACCAGATTTCCCAAAACACAGCGCTCCTTCTTCCATGCCAGCGCCACCCAGGCCGCTGCATTCAGGGTCCCGCCCAAAATGCCCAGGGTGGCAAACAGGATCAGCGTGGAGCTGGTGTTGTGGTTCGTTCCGTGAAGAACGCCTGCAATGGTGCCGCCAAAAAGCGGATTGCGCAGGAAAATCTCCGCGTCCGTAAAGATGGCGCTGAGACGGTCCACCAGGGAATCGGAGTCCGTTGTCAGACGGATGAACATGTCGTAAAACTCATAATACACGGTAGCTTCGAAGCCGGGGCTATTGATCTGAATCAGAATGTAGGCCACTGCCGCAGTGGCCGCGGCCGCAACGGTGATTCCCGCGATCCTGCCCCAGGTTTTCCGATACCACTTTTTGTCAAAATACAGGAACACGGCAAGCAGTCCCATTTCCAGAAAGCCGCCAATGGCAAAGGTAGAGATCATGGTGGCCGCCAGGGCAAGATTGACCACCCAAAGCTGCCACGGTTTCTTCCAGGAAACCGCGTAATTGTTCAGATACAGTCCCAGCAGGACAAAAAACTGGTAAACGCCCGGCTCCCGGAAAATACCGAAATTCCGGTTCCAGGATTCCCAGGTAACGGAAAAGCACAGGCCAAAATTGTAAAAATCCCAGCCGCTGGAATTATAGAAAACAGGCACGGAAAGCGCCCCCGCCTGGGCCAATTCCCGGAGAAGATAGGTGGCGATCAACGAATATACCCCAAGCCCGGAGAGCATGACCACGTAATACTTTGCCGCTTCCCGGTAAGAGGTGAAATACGTCAGAAACACCGCGAAAAACAGGCAGATCAGGATGCTGAAATACATCATCTGCCAGTCCCGCTTGACCAGCATGGGCAGCAGCAAAACAGCAGCGGAGACGCCCGCCGCGATCATGCGCCGGTCCGTAACGATGGCTTTCCATTCCCGGCGGTTCCGGATCAGAAACGCCAGACCAAACAGGCAGATCAGCCCCAGCATCAGAAACTGGGACTTGTTAAAGCCCAAAATACAGTAGGTGACCAGCGTATCTCTGGCCAGCAGCAGCATGACAAACAGGAAGACAGCAAAGGCGGCCTTTCCCGCTTTGGTTTCCAGGAAGCGGTATTGTCTCATGCAGTTTCCTCCTTTGTCAGTTTTTCAATGGCCTCCAGCAGATGCTCCGGTCCTTTGGGAACGGCAATGCCGCCGAACTGGTTCACGATCTCCTCGCAGGCCGTGTCCTTGTAGACGATGGCTTCCGTGCCGCAGCAGCGGGCCTCCATGGCGGTCATGCCGAAGGTCTCTTCGGCGCTGGGATTCACGAACACATCCGCGGCAGTGTAAGCTGCCGCCAGTTCCTGCATACTGTTGGTTCTGGGCAGGCCCAAAATGTTCCCAGGCAGGGACGCGATCTGCTCCTGATTCAACCCGATCAGGACAATTTCATAGCGCTCATCCAGCATTTGAGACAAAGCCAGGAAATCCTTCAAGCCCTTCCGCTCATCCCAAACGCTGGCAACCCCCAGGATGATCTTCTTTTCTTCCAGGCCATGTTCCCGGCGGAAGGCGCTGGGAGTGGGCTGAAAAATATCCCTGTTGACGGTATTGTATACCACTTCCACAGGGTAGTCCTTCAGGAAGCTCTCCTTCACCCGGCTTTCCAGCCAGTGGGACGGGACTGTCAGGGTCAGATTGGGGATCCCCGCAAACAGGCCCTTCTTTTTCTCGTAATTGCCCCGGCTGTTGTCCAAAAGCATACTGGCCGGGTAGCTGCCCTTCTGGGGACAGTCATGGCAGCCGGTTTTCCACCGGTCACAGCCCACGAAGTCAAAATAGGCGCAATGGCCCGTGAAAGCCCAGCAGTCGTGAAGGGTCCAGATGATTTTCTTGCCGCTATTGCGCAGATATGCAAACAGCAGGCCGATGTGGATGTAATAGCCGTGGAGATTATGCAGCCAGATCACGTCCGGATCATAATCCTTCACCCACCGCAGAAAGCGGCGGGTGGCTCCTTTGGAGCCAAAGCCCTGGTCATCCAGCAGGCGGTTTCGAAGGCCGTGGAGTTTGTAGTCCAGAGGTTCTCCGATCCGCACCGTGGGAACATCGCCGCAATTGGCCTGATCACGGCCAAAGGCGAGCACACATTCGTGACCCTCCGCCATCAATTCCCGGCATTTTTCAGCCGCGATCCGTCCGGTGCTTCCAAAGCCCGCCACGGAGTTGATGAACAGGTACTTCATGCGCTCGCCTCCTTAATTCTCTTTCTTAGTGAAAACCTTTGGTTTCCATTAAGAAGACACCGCCCTGCGGCGTTGTCGATTGTGTCTCATAAGTTCTTGACGCACCTCCGGTGCTATAAAAAACGTTGCTTGGCGAATGAACGTTATTTATCGTTATTTATCAAGAACCCGTATCCATTTTAATATTTTCTCCAGACCATCTTGTCCACCACGCCGGTGTAGGACTGGATGATCTTGACCACCTTTGTAGACACATTCTCTTCCACGTAGTCGGGAACGGGAATGCCGTAATCGCCGTCCAGGTTCATCTGTACAGCCGTGTCCACCGCCTGCAGCAAGTGGCCTTCGTCAATGCCCGCCAGAACGAAGCAGCCCTTATCCAGTGCTTCGGGGCGCTCGGTGGAGGTGCGGATGCACACCGCCGGGAAGGGATGGCCCACGGAAGTGAAGAAGCTGGACTCTTCGGGCAGGGTTCCGGAATCGGAAACCACCGCAAAGGCGTTCATCTGCAAACAGTTATAATCGTGGAAGCCCAAAGGCTCATTCCGGATGACCCGCTTGTCCAGCACGAAACCGCTGGCTTCCAGGCGCTTCTTGGAGCGGGGGTGGCAGGAATACAGGATGGGCATATCATACTTTTCCGCCATGGCGTTGATGGCGTTGAACAGGGACAGGAAATTCTTCTCCGTATCGATGTTTTCCTCACGGTGGGCGGACAGCAGAATGTACTTGCCCTTGGTAAGGCCCAGGCGTTTATGGACATCGGAGGCCAGAATGGCATCCAGGTTCTGGTGCAGGACCTCCGCCATGGGAGAGCCGGTCACATAGGTGCGCTCCTTGGGCAGGCCGCAGTCATGCAGGTACTTCCGGGCGTGCTCGGAGTAAGCCAGGTTCACATCGGAGATGATGTCCACAATGCGGCGGTTGGTCTCCTCCGGCAGGCACTCATCCTTGCAGCGGTTGCCGGCTTCCATGTGGAAAATGGGGATGTGCAGCCGCTTGGCAGGAATGGCGGACAGGCAGGAGTTGGTATCGCCCAGGATCAGCATAGCGTCGGGCTTGATGGCATCCATCAGCTTGTAGGAGCAGTTGATAATGTTGCCCACGGTAGCGCCCAGGTCGTCGCCCACGGCGTTCATATACACGTCGGGATCAGCCAGGCCCAGATCCCGAAAAAAGATGCCATTCAGGTTGTAGTCGTAGTTCTGTCCCGTGTGGGCCAGGATGCAGTCGAAATACTTGCGGCATTTATTGATGACGGCGGCCAGGCGGATGATCTCCGGGCGGGTGCCCACGATGATCAGCAGCTTCAGCTTGCCGTTATTCTTGAAAGAAATATCGGAATAATCCAGTTTCATTTCCATGGGGCAAAACTCCTTTACACAATCAAAGCGGATATTCTCTGTTTTCCACAACCATGCCGGAGTTGATCTTACTGCCGGAGGGGATGCGGTTTTCAGCTTTCACAATGGCCCCGGGGGCCAGATGGACGCCTTCTTCCAGAACCGTATCATGGTCGATCAAAGCGCCGATGTTCACGATACAGCCGGTTTCTACCGTAACGCCGGTGTTGACCACCGCGTGGGGAAGCACCATGACGCCGGGAGCAAGGGTGGCCGTGGGGCTGACATACGCCGTCGGGTGCACCAGGGTGGCAACGGGAATGTCCTGCTCCGTCAGGAGCTTGATCCATTCCATTCGGGCGGTATTGTCGCCGAAGGCGGGATAAACCTCCGTGGTTTCGTCGGCGAAAATAAAGTATTCCTCACATTTTCCCAGAATGCTGGCGCCGGACTTGCCGTCGTCCAGAAAGGCGATCTTATTGTAGCAGCCCAGCTGCTGCGCAGCATCCGCAACGGTCTTGCCATAGCCGCCCGCACCCAGGATCAGCAGTTTTTTCATTGCTCCACCTTCTCAAAGAACGTATCGGGCTTGTTGGGGTCGAAGCACTCGTTGGCCCACATAACGGTGACCAGGTTTTCCGTTTCGGACAGGTTGATGATATTGTGGGTGAAGCCGGGCAGCATGTGGACCGCCTCGATCCTGTCGCCGGAAACCTCAAAGTTCAGCACCTCATCCGTACCGATTTTCCGCTGCTGGATCAGGCCGTGGCCTGCCACAACGATGAAGAATTCCCATTTGGTATGATGCCAGTGCTGGCCCTTGGTGATGCCGGGCTTGCTGATGTTCACGCTGAACTGGCCGCACTTTTCCGTGCGCAGCAGTTCCGTAAAGCTGCCCCGGGCATCTACGTTCATTTTCAGGGGGAACGCCGCCTTTTCCTTGGGCAGATAGGATAGATAAGTGGAATACAGCTTCTTGGCAAAGCTGTTATGGGGAATTTCCGGCATGGTCAGCGTGGCAGGCTGGGCCTTGAACGCGTCCAGCAGCTCCACGATCTGGCCCAAAGTGGCCTTGTGGGAGACAGGCGCGGCGCAGTAGCGGCCGTTTTCGGTCAAAACCGTGTCCACACCGTCAAATTCGCAGTGGTGCTCCTTCCCTTCCAGGGCGGCGATCATTTCGTCCACCAGATCGTCGATATAGAGCAGTTCCAGCTCCACGGACGGGTCGTTGACCTGGATGGGCAGGTCATGGGCGTAATTATGACAGAAGGTCGCTACGGCGGAGTTATAGTTGGGGCGGCACCACTTGCCGAAGAGATTGGGGAACCGGTACACCAGCACCTTTGCCCCGGTCTCGGCGGCATAGCTGAAGAACAGTTCCTCTCCCGCCTTCTTGGACTTGCCGTACTCGCCGTTTGCGTAACGGCCCATCAGGGTAGCCTGGATGGAGGAAGACAGCATGACAGGGCAGGTGTTTCTGTATTTTTTCAGGGTGTCCAGAAGGGTGGATGCGAAGCCGAAATTGCCCTGCATGAACTCCTCCTGGTTTTTGGGGCGGTTCACGCCCGCCAGGTTAAAAACGAAGTCCGCTTTTTCGCAGGCTTCTTCCAGTAAGGACACGGGAGAATCGATGTCATAGAGGTACAGCTCCCCAATGGTGAGGCCGGGGTGGGTACGGTCCTTGCCGTCGCGGATGCACTCCAGGGCGGCGGTCAGGTTTTTTCCAACAAATCCGGCGGCGCCGGTGATCAGAATGTTCATCTTCCATTCTCCCTTTCTCGCTTATACTGGTTTTTCATAAAATGGTTTGCCCATTTTATAAAAAATCGGATTACTGATTCTTCCAGGCAGCCAGCTCGTCCCGGATGTACTGCAGGGACAGCAGCTTCTGCTGCACCTGCTCCACGTTCAGCAGGTCGGTATTGCTGGAATTGAACTCGGTGAGCACGTTGCGCTGGGTGTCGCCTTCCTTGAAGTACTTATCGTAATTCAGATCACGCTTGTCGGAGGGCACCCGGTAGAAATTGCCCAGGTCAACGGCATGGGCGCATTCCTCATTGGTCAGCAGGGTCTCGTACATTTTCTCGCCGTGACGGATACCGATGACCTTGATCTCATGGCCCGGCGCGAACAGGCCGGTGACCGCCTTTGCCAGGGTCTCGATGGTGCAGGCGGGAGCCTTCTGTACCAAAATGTCGCCGCTGACACCGTTTTCAAAGGCAAACAGCACCAGATCCACAGCCTCTTCCAGAGACATGATGAAACGGGTCATGGAAGGCTCGGTAATGGTAATAGGATTGCCCGCTTTGATCTGGTCGATCCACAGAGGAATGACAGAGCCGCGGGAGCACATAACGTTGCCGTAGCGGGTGCAGCAGATCTTGGTCTGCTCGGGAGAAACGGTGCGGGACTTTGCCACGATGACCTTCTCCATCATGGCCTTGGAGGTGCCCATGGCGTTGACGGGATAAGCGGCCTTGTCCGTGGACAGGCAGATAACCGTCTGCACGCCTGCCTCAATGGCTGCGGTCAGCACATTATCGGTGCCGAAAACGTTGGTCTTCACAGCCTCCATGGGGAAAAACTCGCAGGAGGGGACCTGCTTCAGGGCAGCCGCGTGGAAGATGTAGTCAACGCCGTGCATGGCGTTCTTTACAGACTGCAGGTCCCGAACATCGCCGATGAAAAACTTGATCTTATTGGCAGCTTCGGGCAGCTTGGCCTGGAACTCATGGCGCATGTCGTCCTGTTTTTTCTCATCCCGGGAGAAAACCCGGATTTCCCGGATATCGGTGTCCAGGAAGCGGTTCAGCACGGCGTTGCCGAAGGAACCGGTGCCGCCGGTGATCATCAGGGTCTTGTTGGCAAAAATACTCATGTTGCTCTCTCCTTCCCCAGTCCGGTCACAGCAAGGAACGGAACAGGGTCACATATTTTTTCGTACTGATCTCAGTCGTATAGTTTTCCAAATAAAGTTCGCGGCAGGTTTTGCGCATTTGCGCCAATCTTTCCGGATTGTCCCGGAGGGTGCGGATGCAGTCGGCCAGCTTTTCGCTCTCACCGTTTCTGACCCACATGCCCGCGCCGCTTTCGATATCCCGGACAATGTCGCATTCGTCCATGACGGCAAGCAGCGGGATCCCCTGCATCATGTAGCTATAGGTCTTGCTGGGCACGCACAGGCCCGTTGCGCCCCTTTCCAGGGAGACGAGGGCGCAGTCGCTGATGGCCAGGGCGTCCTGAAAATCCTGACCGTGCAGGAATTCGCAGATTTTGATATTTCGGATCGCTTCCTCAGAAACGATCTGCTTCAGCTTTTCCATTTTGTTGCCGTGTCCGGCAAAGAGGAAGAAAACCGTTTCGTCCTGTTTCAGCATCCGAATGGCGCCCAGGATGGTAGCCATGTCCTGCATGGTGCCCATGTTTCCGAAGTAGGACACCACAAACCGGCCCTTCACCACATCCCGGAAACGGTTGGTTTCCAGGTTCCGGGGCTGTTCTCCCTTGTCTTCGTACCAGTTGGGGATCACCGTTACTTTATCCTCGGTGACCGGGCGGTGCTGTAAGATGTATTCCTTCATTTCTGAAGACAGGGCTACGATATGGTCGGCCCGGCGGTAAACGCATTGGTTGATATGGTCCATCAGACGGCAGATCATGTTCCCCTCCCGGAGGGTATGGGTGACCGTGGCCACCTCGGGGTACAGGTCGTAGGAAACAAAGATCAGCTTCGTTCCGAACAGCGCCTTGGCCCAGGAAGCGATCCAGGGCAGGATGGGCGGGTTGGAATAAACCACCACCGCGTTATATTGGGCGATTTCCAAAATGTGCAGCAGCACCATAAAAGTGAACGAAAAGTAGTTCACGATGCGTCCCAGGAAGCCCGACCGGTCCATCTGAATGTATTTCAGCCGGTGAATGTGAACGCCGTTGACATCTTCCCTGGTGGGAATGTCGGCGCCGTCCAGGTACTCATGGGGATAGCCGCAGAGGGCGCCCACGGAGAAGCCCGCGTCTTTCAGAGCCAGGACCGTATCATAGGGCAGCTGGGCTGAGGAAATATATTCGGGATAGAAAAACTGGCAAAGAAACAGGATATCCTTTTTCTTTTTCAACATATCTCCTCCTTTTGTCTTCTGGCACTTCTGAAATGCGCATCCATCGCTAAACCTTTGGAAAACCAAACAAAAGCACAGTCTTGTCATTCTCCGGCTCGCTTCGCTCGCTCAGGATGGCAAACGCGCGCAAAATCACGCTTCCGTTTCCGTGATGGATTCGGCCAGATTTTTGATGCAATAATCTCTGGTGTAGTTACTCAGTTCAAAGTCATAGCACAGGCTGCCGAACGCCTTGTCCACGATTCCGGTGGCGTGGCGCAGCAGCTTCAGCGCCCAGGCGAAGCCCCTGATCATCAGAATGTCCCTGCCGTTGGCATGGGCGATCTGGCTCACCATGTCGCTGGTGTTGGTGTATTCGTTATTCTGAGGGCAGAAAACGCCTTCCGCCTCGTCGTCCACGATCAGACGGACAAACTCTGCCATATTCCCGATATACAGCATGGAGCGCTGGTTGTCCACATAGGGGAAAAAGGGCAGCTTTTTTGCCAGCTTCGCCATGGTACAGTAGTTGCCCCTACAGCCCTTGCCGTAAATCATGGGCGGACGCAGGATCGCCAGCTTAAACTGCCGGTCCGCCAGGGCCGACAGACCTTCTTCCGCCTTTGCCTTGCTGATGCCGTAGTTGTCCACGGGGTTCAAAGGCGTATCCTTGGTAATCATGACCACCTTGCCGATAGGCGCGCTGAGGCCGTAAACGCTGGCGGAGCTCATAAAGATAAACTGCTTCACGCCCTCCGCTTTTGCCTTCTGCGCCGTCTCGATGGCCAGCCGGGTATTGACCCGTTCGTAAAGGGCCGCCTGTTCCGGGTCATTCTTGGTGCTTTCCATGTGCACGATCCCGGCAACATGGAACACAGCGTCGTAGCCCGCGAAGGACGTTTCCTTCCAGCTTCCGTCCACCATATCCACGGTGTCCACCTGATAGCGATCCTGCCACTGTTTCAGATGGTTTTCCACGGAAACGCCCACATAGCTGTTGGCGCCGGTAATCAGGATTTTTTTCATTGGCCCTTCTTCTCCTTTTCCAGCTGGCCCGTGCCGCCTTCCACCACGCCGTCATGCTTCAGCACCGGGACGATGGTGCCGAGCAGGCACTTGCAGTCGAACGCAAAGCTCATATTCTCGATATATTCCCCGTCGAAGCGGGCCTTTACGTCGATGGGCAGCTCGTCACGGCCGTTGATCTGTGCCCAGCCCGTCAGACCGGGGCGCACATCGTTGGCGCCGTATTTATCCCGCTCCGCGATCAGGTCAAACTGGTTCCACAGAGCAGGCCGGGGGCCCACAATGGACATTTTTCCCGTAAAGATCTGGAAGACCTGGGGCAGTTCGTCCAGAGAGAATTTGCGCATCACCTTGCCCACCCGGGTAATGTACCGCTCCGGGTTGTCCAGCAGATGGGTAGGCACATCCTTGGGGGTCTCCATCTTCATGGTGCGGAATTTCAGGATCTGGAAATGGGTCTTATGGATACCCACCCGCTTCTGCCGGAAGAACACCGGGCCCGGGTCATCGATTTTGATGGCAACCGCCAGGATCAGGTACACCCACCAGAAAAACAGGATGACACAGCCGGAGAGCACAATATCCAGAAATCTCTTTCCAAACTTTTTATACATTAGGACTACCCCTTCGTATTATACTTCGATCTTTCGCTTATAGGTAGGCACCATTTCCGCCACGATATCCTTCATGTTGGTGACTTCCGCCTTGCAGGCCTGGTCCAGACGGGCCAGCTGCTGCTTGAACTTTTCGTCGTCCATTTCAATGGGCTTTCCGATATGGATCAGCTTGTTGGCGGTCTCCTGCATGCCTTCTTCCTTCATCAGCAGCTCCTCATAGAGCTTCTCGCCGGGGCGCAGGCCGGTGTATTCCACCTTGATATCCACATCCGGCTCAAAGCCGCTGAGGCGGATCATATTCCGGGCCATGGTGTCGATCTTCACAGGCTCGCCCATGTCCAGAATGAAAATTTCGCCGCCCCGGGCATAGTAGCCCGCCTGAAGCACCAGGCTCACCGCTTCGGGGATGGTCATAAAGTAGCGGATGATGTCAGGATGGGTAACGGTAACCGGGCCGCCGGCCTCGATCTGCTTCTTGAACAGTGGGATGACGCTGCCGTTGCTGCCCAGCACGTTGCCGAAGCGGACAGCCACGAACTCGGTCTTGGATTCCCGGTTCATCATCTGCACCACCATCTCGCACAGCCGCTTGGAGGCGCCCATAATGTTGGTGGGGTTCACCGCCTTGTCGGTGGAGATCAGCACAAAGCGCTTGACGCCATACCTGGCCGCGGCCTGTGCCATTTTATACGTACCGAAGACGTTGTTCTTAATGGCCTCATTGGGGCTGTCCTCCATCAGAGGGACATGCTTATGGGCCGCGGCGTGGAAGATCAGGTCGGGCTTGTACTTGCCCACCACATAGTCCACACGGTTGGTGTTGCGTACAGAACCGATAAGCACCTGCAAATCCAGGTCCGGATATGTGCGTTTCAGCTCCATCTGGATCTCATAGGCGCTGTTTTCGTAAATATCAAAGATGATCAGCTGTTCGGGCTTGGCGCTGGCGATCTGACGGCACAGCTCGCTGCCGATGCTGCCGCCGCCGCCGGTGACCAGGACTACCTTGCCGTTGATGTAATCGAAGATTTCTTCCAGATTGACCTTGATGGGGTCACGGCCCAGCAGGTCCTGAGGATCGACCTTGCGCAGCTTGCTGACGCTGACATCGCCGTTGACCATCTGGAAAATACCGGGAAGCATCTGCACCTCACAGCCGGTAGTGGTGCAGATATCCAGGATCTCCTTACGGACCTTGGCAGAGCAGCTGGGAATGGCAAAGATGATCTTGCTGATCTTATACTGCTTCACCGCTGCGGGGATATCGTAGCGGTTGCCCACGATGGGCGCGCCGCACAGGTGCTTGTTCAGCTTCACCGGGTTATCGTCGATGACGCAGGACAGATGGTCCCGGACAAAGTCGCTGTTGGTAAATTCCAGTGCCAGGGCACGTCCGGCATCGCCTGCGCCGATGAGCATGACGTTCTTCACGCCGTTGGCATGGGCCATGTGGCTGATCTTCCGCAGAGCCGTCAGCCAGAACCGGTAGGCAAAGCGGATGACAAATGTGAGCACGCAACTGAACACAAAGCCCATCAACATACTGGAGCGGGGCATCAGAACGCCGTCAAAATGGAAATACCCAACGCCGATCACACCCAGGATGATATAGGCAACGGTGATGCGGAATACCTCGGAGGTACCCACAAACGCCCAAATGCTGTTATAAAGCCTGCACACAAGGAATACGCCCACTGTAATGGCGCACCAGACGCCAATGTTGGAAAGATAGCCTTCCATATGATCCGCGCGAATGTTGTCAAACGCAAACTCTGCCCGGATCCATAGTCCCAGGAAGAAGGAAAACATCGTGGCCAACACATCCAAAAACATAATGAAGATTACTTTTTTGGAAATGGAGACAAAATTGAATTTTTTTGTTTTCTTCAAACCCATTTTATTCACACCCTAGAATCATAAAACGATAAAAAGGCAGACTTATAAGCGTATTGTCTGCATAGTTCATTTTATTATAACACAACATGTCGAAGACAGCAAGAAGAAGTTTTCTTCCGCCTCCGGCCTGAAACAAAAATGCCCGCAGCGGATGCTGCGGGCATTCCCATATTTATTTTGCGGCGGCAACGCAGTCGCGCACCACTTTTTCCATTTCGTCCATCTTTTTCAGCATATCCTTTGCCAGGGCAATCTGGCAGCGGGTGCGTACCAGATTGTGGTCGGGACTCTTGATGTTGAAGTACAGGTCGCCGTCCAGATAGTCGGCCAGGAACCGGGTGGCCAGCTCCGCCGTCAGCACGAAGCAGCTCAGTGCCAGGGTTTCCACTTCCTTTTCGGTCATGGTCTTGGCGGTCATGGACAGGAAGCCTTCCGTAAAAGCACGGAACACATCCAGATTCACGCCTACCTTGTCCAGGTCCCGGCAATCCTCTTCGGCGTAGTTTGCGGCAAAGCGGATGGCGTCTCCGAAATCATGGCCCATGAGGCCGGGCATGACAGTGTCCAGATCGATGACGATCATGGCGCTGTTGTCCTGGGGATTGAACAGGACATTGTTAATCTTGGTATCGTTGTGGGTCACCCGCAGAGGCAGCTCCCCTGCCAGCTGCAGGTCCGTGAGCTTGCAGGCCGTGTCCTGCACGGACAGCAGAAAATCGATCTCCTCCCGCACCTGGGCTGCCCGTCCGGCCTTATCCTCCCGGATGGACCGGATCAGCGTCTCGTAGCGCTGGCGGGTATTGTGGAAGCCGGGAATGGTCTCGGTCAGCTCGGTGATGTCAAAATCCGCCAGATCCATCTGGAATTCACCAAAGGCCTTGCCGGCGTTGCGAACCACATCCAGGTCCGTCACCGCATTGTAGGTGATGGATGGAACATAGTTGGTCATGCGCCAGAAGTTGCTGCCGTCGGCAATATAGGTCTTGCGGTCGGCGGTATGGTGGAAATGCAAGGCCAGCTGGCCGGGCTTCTTGGCTCGGATATGCTCCGTGACCTTGTCGATATTTTCCATCAGGCCCACAGGGTTGCGGAAAGCGTAAGTATTGACATTCTGCACCAGGAAGGACTTTTCCTTTCCCTCCGGCAGGCGGAAGTTCACTTTATAGGTACGGTTCACGTTGCCCATCTGGATGGTCTCGTAACCTAAGTATTCGTAGTCGATTCGGAAGAGCCTGCTGACTTCCAGCAGTTTATCATACAGTTCCATACGCTTCTCCTCTGTGTATCTTCAGAAATTTGTGAGGAAGGCTCAGCCTGCTAATTCTATCCCATTTTTGTCATTTTGTCAACGAAAAGGCCAAAAATAGGCAATTGTACCAAAACGGACACGCTTTTCAGGGGCCGGTGCAAGCATCGGCCCCTGCATGTCGGGAATCATTTAACCGCGGCCGGGAAACAGCTTCTCAATGGCCGCCCGGGCGGCGTCCTGTTCGGCGCGCTTCTTGCTGCTGCCGGAGCCGCAGCCTACTACCTCGCCGTTGAGGGAGACCTCTACGTCAAATTTTTTGTCGTGATCGGGGCCGGACTGGCCCACCAGGGCATAGGTCAGCACCTGGTTCTTCTTCTGCTGCACCAGTTCCTGCAGCTGGGTCTTGTAATCCACGTTGTGGAGCTTGGTCACCGGGACCTCCACCAGGATGAACTGCTGCACGATCTTCAGGGCCGCTTCAATGCCGCCGTCCAGGAAGCAGGCGGCGATGACAGACTCCATGGCATCCGCCAGGATGGAATTGCGGCTTCTGCCGCCTCCCTGCTCTTCTCCATGGCCCAGCAGCAGGTGCTGGCCCAGGCCGATGCGGTTGGCTGCCGCCGCCAGGGTCTGCTCGCAGACCATGTCCGCCCGCATCCGGGTCAGCTCGCCCTCGGGACGGTTGGGGAAATTGCGGTACAGATACTCCGCCACCAGCATACCCAGAACGCTGTCGCCCAAAAATTCCAGCCGCTCGTTGCTGAGCAGGCTGTTGTGCCAGCGCTCATTGGCATAGGAAGAATGGGTCAGGGCATTTTGCAGCAGGGAAATGTTGTGAAACCGGTAACCGATGGCGGTTTCCAGATCTTTGATCATTCCGCAGCACTCCCCTTCATGGCTGCCAGATCCTGCTCCAGCTGGGCGGTAAAGCTGCCCTCGGCGGCGGTCATGGCCTGCTTCACAGCGTTGCGGAAGGCCAGGGCGTCGGAAGAACCGTGGGCCTTGATGACGGGCTTTTTGATTCCCAGGAACTGGGTGCCGCCGATCTCCCGGTAGTCCATCATCTTCATCATCTCACCAACACCGGACTTGCACAGCAGGTAACCGATCTTGGTGCCCAGATTTTTCTTAAAGATCCGCTTGAGCATACTGCCCATGAACATGGCGGTACCCTCGATGGACTTGATGAGCACGTTTCCGTTGAAGCCGTCGCAGACCACCACATCCACCTCGCCCAGAGGCACAGCGCGGGCTTCCACGTTGCCAACGAAATTCAGCAGGCCCTTATTCGCCGCATCCTGCAGCAGGACGTAAGCGTCCTTTTGCAGCTGGGTGCCCTTGCTGTCCTCAGTGCCGATGTTCAGCAGGCCCACTCTGGGATTTTCCACACCCAGGGTGTACTTGGAATAGGCAGAGGCCACCAGGCCGAACTGCAGCAAAAATTCCGGGGTGCACTCGGCGTTGGCGCCGCAGTCACAAATGATGACCTTGGTGCCCGCCTTGGTAGGCATGGAGGGAGCCATGGCCGCCCGGCGGATCCCTCTGACGCGCTTGACGATCAGGGTCGCGCCGGTGAGCAGGGCGCCGGTGGAACCGGCGGAAACAAAGGCGTCGCCCTTGCCCTCGGAGAGCATTTTCAGGCCCACGATCATGGAGGAATTCTTCCGCTTGTGGATCACGGAGCCGGGATCGTCGTGCATGTCCACCACGTCCTCAGCGTTCGCGATCTCCATGCCTTCGGGCAGGTTCTCAATGCCGTGCTTCTTCAAAACTTCCAGGATGGCTTCGCCGCGGCCCACCAGAGTGATCTCCGCGCCGTAGGCTTTCACTGCGTCGATGGCGCCCATTACGGGAGCTTCCGGGGCGTTGTCGCCGCCCATTGCGTCCAGAATGATCTTCAACTGATCCACCTCTTTCTGTTTAAATGCCGTTGGCCACCAGTTCGTCGATCACTTCCAGAGCACGATTGGCGATGGCCAGGTTTTTTTCTGCTTTTTTACGGATCCGCTTTTCCAGCGGGGAAATAATGCTGAAATTGATGTTCATGGGCTGGAAGTTTTCGATGCTTCCGTCGCTGATGTACAGGCCCAGCGCACCGATGGCAGTGGTCTTGGGGAATTCCGGCAGTGCCCTTCCCTGGACCTTGGCAGCCATGGCAACAGCTGCCAGATAGCCGGAGGCGGTGGACTCCACATAGCCCTCCACGCCGGTCATCTGTCCGGCAAAGGCCACCAGCGGATTGCGGCGGTCTGCATAGAACCTGTCCAGCAGCTTGGGGCTTTGCAGGAAGGTATTCTGGTGCATGACGCCGTAGCGGACAAATTCCGCATTGCGCAGGGCGGGGATCATGGAGAACACCCGCTTCTGCTCACCGAATTTCAGATGGGTCTGGAAGCCAACCATGTTATACACGCTCTTGGCGGCGTTGTCCTGCCGCAGCTGGACAACGGCGTAAGGCTCCTTGCCCGTGTTGGGGTCCACAAGACCCACGGGCTTCAGGGGGCCATAGCGCAGGGTGTCAAAGCCCCGGCGGGCCATGACTTCCACAGGCATACAGCCTTCAAAGACGTTTTTATCCTCAAAGCCGTGGACCTCCGCTTCTTCCGCGGTAGTCAGCTCTTTGATAAAGGCTTCGTACTGTTCCTTGTCCAGGGCGCAGTTGATATAGTCGGGGGTGCCCCGGTCATAGCGGGACTGCCACCAGGCAAGATCCATATCAATGGACTCCGCCGTCACCAGAGGGGCCGCGGCGTCGAAGAAGTGCAGGTAGCCGGTCTCGCCGAAATATCTGCCGATGGCTTCGGACAGTGCGTCGGAGGTCAGGGGGCCGGTGGCAATGATGACCGGGCCTTCGGGAACTTCCGTGACTTCTTCGGAAATCACCGTGATATTGGGATGATTTTTGATCTTTTCAGTAACCATTTTGGCGAACCCGCCCCGGTCAACTGCCAGACAGCCGCCGGCTTCCACCCGGGTGGCTTCCGCGCATTCCAGGATCAAACTGCCCACACGGCGCAGTTCCTCCTTCAGCAGGCCTACGGCGTTTTCCTGCCGGTCGCCCCGGAGGGAGTTGGAGCACACCAGCTCCGCAAAATCCTCGCTGTGGTGGGCAGGGGTCATTTTCTTGGGCTTCATTTCGTAAAGCTCCACTTCAATGCCCCGGTTGGCAAGCTGCCAGGCGGCCTCGGAACCGGCAAGGCCCGCGCCGATCACTTTCACTTTCATGCTCAGGCCTCCTTCGCCTTCTTGGCGGTGGTTTTCTTCGCCGCAGGCTTCTTGGCAGCGGTCTTCTTGGCCGTTGTCTTTTTCGATGCGGTCTTCTTGGCCGCCGTCTTCTTTGCGGGCTTCTTCTCCTCGGCGGGCGCTTCTTCTCCGCCCTCCGCGGCGGTCTTCTTTTTATAGTAGCCCCGCTGGTCTTCCGGCAGGAACTTCGAGCACTTTTCGTTGATGCAGAAGGGCTTCATGCGGCCCTTGCCGGACTTTTTGAACATGGTCTGGCCGCACTCGGGGCAGTCTTCCGCAGTGGGAACGTCCCAGCTCATAAAGCCGCACTCCGCGCCCTTTTCGCAGGCATAGTAGGCGTAGCCCTTCTTGGACTTGCGCTTGAGCATACCGCTGCCGCACCTGGGACACCGGCCGGGCATGTGCTCCACCAGAGGTTTGGCATTTTTGCACTCCGGGAAGCCGGGACAGGCCAGGAACTTGCCAAAACGGCCCATTTTAATGACCATTTTCCGTCCGCACAGCTCGCAGACTTCGTCGGTCTCCTCTTCGGGAACCTTCAGCCGGACGCCCTCCAGGGCCGTTTCCGCATCCTGCAGTTCCTTGCTGAAGCCCTCGTAGAATTCCGCCAGCAATTCCTTCCAGGGCCGCTGGCCCTCTTCCACGGCGTCCAGCTGGGACTCCATGTTGGCGGTGAATTCCACATCGATGATGTCGTTGAAGCGCTCCATCATCAGCCCGGTGACGATCTCGCCCAAAGGCGTGGGGGCCAGGCGCTTGTCCTGCTTGACCACATATTCCCGGTCCTGAATGGTGGAAACCGTAGCGGCATAGGTGGAAGGACGGCCTACGCCCTTTTCTTCCATGGCCTTGACCAGGGTGGCTTCGGTGTAGCGGGCGGGGGGCTGGGTGAAGTGCTGTTCCTTCTCAATCTTGGTGGAAGCAGCCATCTCCCCTGCCGTCAGATCCGGCAGCGGAGAACCCACGGCTTCGCCCTCGTCATCCCGGCCTTCCTCATAAACGGCGATGAAGCCGGGGAAGCGCATACTCTGGTGGCTGGCGCGGAAAACGTGGCCTTCACACTCGGTATCGATGGACACGGTATCATAAACGGCATTTGCCATCTGGGTAGCCAGGAAACGGCTCCAGATCAGCTTGTAGAGCTTGTACTGGTCAGTCGTCAGGCTTTCCCGGACCCGCTCCGGCTCCAGCTCCACATGGGAGGGGCGGATGGCTTCGTGGGCATCCTGCGCCCCGGCCTTGGTCTTGAAAACGTGGTGCTTTCCATAATAATAGGAATCACCGTAGCGGTTTTTGATAAACCATGCGGCAGCATCCATGGCCTCGTCGGAAAGGCGCAGGGAGTCGGTACGCATGTAGGTAATCAGACCCGTGGTCCCCTCGCCTGCCACGTCCACGCCTTCGTACAGCTGCTGGGCGATCATCATGGTCTTCTTGGGAGTAAAGCCCAGCTTGCGGGAGGCCTCCTGCTGTAAGGTGGAGGTGGTAAAGGGAGGCGCGGAAGAACGCTTCTTCTCCGCTTTCTTTACATTGGTAACGGTAAACTCCTTACCGGTAATATCGCTGATAACGCTCTGGGTCTGGGCTTCGGTTTCCAGCTCCTGCTTCTTGGGGCTGCCGTAATAGTGGGCCACAAAGGAGCCGGGCTTACCGATGCGGTTCAGGGTCACATCCAGGGACCAGTATTCCTTGGGCTGGAAAGCCCGGATCTCGTTTTCCCGGTCCACCACCAGACGGGTGGCCACGGACTGGACACGGCCCGCGGACAGGCCCCGGCGGACTTTCTTCCACAGCAGCGGGGACAGCTGGTAACCCACAATGCGGTCCAAAATACGGCGGGCCTGCTGGGCATCCACCAGGTCATAGTCAATGTCCCGGGGGTGCTGGATGGATTCCTTGACCACCTTCTGGGTGATCTCGTTAAAGGTGACGCGCTGGGCTTTTTCGTCAGACAGGCCCAAAAGTTCTTTCAAATGCCAGGAAATGGCTTCGCCCTCCCGGTCCGGGTCAGTTGCCAGATATACGGTATCCGCCTTAGCGGCATCGGCCTTCAGTTCCTTGATGAGGGACTCCTTGCCCCGGACGGGGATATACTGGGGGGTAAAATCGTTTTCCAGATCAACGCCCATTTTGCTTTTGGGCAGGTCCCGGAGGTGGCCCATGCTGGCCTTAACCGTATAGTTAGGGCCGAGGTAACGGCCGATGGTCTTTGCTTTGGAGGGCGACTCCACGATCACAAGATTGTGAGATTGTCCCATGTTTTCATGATTCTCCGTTTCGTTACTTTAGGGTAATGCGTTTACCTGGTAAACGCCTGAGGATGCCTTTCAGCTCCAGCATGGTCAGTGCCGCAAGCAGTTTTCCGGTGGTCAGTCCGGTTTCGGCGATCACATCATCCACCAGCCGCTCTCCTTCCTTCAGGGCAGCCACGATGGACTGCTCGTCGGCGGACAGCTTCGGCAGGATATCATTTACGTCACTATACGGCGTGGATTGCTGGTTGTCAATGCCTTTTTTCTCTAAGTTTTTCTTAAGATTCGACTTTTCCTTCGGGATACGGGGCTTTTGCGCCACCTTCGGCAGAGGTTTTTCGCTCTGGGCCGCGGCTTTGCACACCTCGTCGGCATAGGCCGTCTGGCGGGCCGGGGCATCTTCCTTCCGAATTTTATCCGGGTACAGCCCTTCGTATTCGCTTACGGCCTCCCAGCCGGAAGATACCATAATGGCCCCGTCCCGCAAAAGGCGGTTGCTGCCTGCGCAGGAGGGCATGTCGATATTTCCCGGCACCACGAAAACGTCCCTTCCCTGCTCCGCCGCCAGCCGGGCCGTGATGAGGGCGCCGCTTTTCTCCGGGGCCTCCACCACCAGCACGCCGTTACTTAAGCCGCTGATGATGCGGTTTCGTTTGGGAAAGCTCCATTTCGTGGGCTGGCAGCCGGGAGGAAATTCACTCAAAATGCAGCCGTAGGCTTCCACATCCTTGAACAGCGCCCGGTTGGACAGCGGATACACGATATCCGCGCCGCAGCCCAGAACGCCCACGGTCTTTGCCCCCGCAGTCAGCGCGCCGGACATTGCCATACCGTCGATGCCGTAGGCCATGCCTGACACCACAACGCCGCCGCATTTGCCGATCTGGTAGCCCATACGCTTTGCGGTGGTCATGCCGTAGGCCGAGGCCTTGCGGGTGCCCACCACGGCGATGACAGGCAGAGCGTCGAATTCCGGCAGCTGTCCTTTATAATACAGGACGATAGGCGGACCGGCAATGTTTTTCAGCCGCACCGGGTAGGCCGCGTCCCGGTAGGTCAGAACGTGGAGCTTTTCCCGATTGCAGGCATCCAGAATCTCCTCCGCAGGAACCAGGTTCTTGTCCTGCAAGGCTTCCTTTGCTTCCGCCGACAGCCCTTCGATATGGTCAAAGGCCTGGCTGTCGGCGAAGAAAATATCTTCCGGGTCACAAAAATGCTGCAGCAGCGCCGCTTTCATCCGGTCGTTCACCCCCGGACGATGGGCCAGCCATATCCAATGTATCAGCATTTTTCTTCACCCTTTTTCTCTCTAAAATAATATTCTGTAGGGCGGCCTGCCCTCAAGACGCCCTGCAGACAATCCTATTGCTTCATCTGCCACATGACGATGGTGGCCGCCACCGCTGCGTTCAGGGATTCGCAGTGGGGATTCATGGGAATGATCAGCTCCGCGTCGGCGCTGTCCAAAATCTCTTTGCGGACGCCCTGCCCCTCGCTGCCGATGACCACCGCCATTTGTGAAAGCGCCGACTGGCGCAGATCCTTCGCCCGGTCGCTGAGGGCCGTGACGCCTACAGGGATGCCCGCCTGACGGCAGGCCGCTTTCACCTCTGCCCAGTCAGACTGCACCACGTCGGTGCGGAACACCGCGCCCATGCTGGCACGGACCACCTTATGGCTGTAAGGATCGGCGCAGCCCTCCAGCAGCGCCACCGGGATATCCAGGGCATCCGCCGTCCGCAGGATGGTTCCCAGATTGCCGGGATCCTGGATGCCGTCCAGCAAAAGCATACCGGACTTGGGCTGGAACGCCTTTCTCTCAGGCAGCCTGCACAGGAACAGCGCCCCCTGGGGGCTTGCCATGGGGGAAATGGACTCCATCACATCCCCCGGCACCCGGATGATGCGGACATTTTCCGGCACCTCCGCTTCCACGCCGTCGGATAAGATCACAGTATCCAGCCCCGGAAAGTAGCGCACGGCTTCGGCAAGCAACTTGGTTCCGTCAGCGGCAAACAAACCCGCTTCTTCTCTGGCTTTTTTGGAGGAAAGCAGCTTCTTCACCTGCTGCAAAAGGGAATTTTTCCGGGATGTAATTCTCTGCTCCATCACAGCTTCTGCACCGCCTCAAGTGAATAGTTGTCGCCCAGCACCACCATAACGTCTCCTGCCTGGATCTGGTAATCCGCGGAAGGAGAAACATTGGTAGACTTTCCGTTTTCCACGGCAATGATGTTCACGCCCAGCTTGGCACGGACATTCAGTTCCCGCAGGGTCTTGCCCACCCAAGCCTTGGGTGCGGGAACTTCCAGAATGCCGTAGTCCTCGGAAAGCTCGATGTAGTCCAGTACATTATGGGAGTTCAGGCTCCGGGCGAGACGCTGGGCATTTTCCTGCTCGGGGATGATGACCCGGTCAACGCCCAGTTTTTCCAGCACCCGGCGGTGGGTCTCGTCGTGGGCCTTGCAGATGATGTAGGGTACGCCCAGTTCCTTCAAATTCATGGTCGTCAGCACGGAAGCTGCCAGGTCGCTGCCGATGGCAATGATGGCGCAGTCAAAATTCCGCACACCCAATGCCCGCAGGACTTCCTTGTCCTGGGCATCACCCACCACCGCGTGGGTCACATCCTCCGCCACCTGCTGTACCAGGTCATTGCGGACATCCAGCGCCAGCACTTCCGCGCCCAGCATACACAGCTGCCGCGCCAGGGTCTGGCCGAACCGGCCCAGACCAATTACGATATAAGACTTCATAGGTCGCACTCCTATCCAATGAGCAGATTGGTCTCGGCGTAACGGAACCGCTGCTCCGCTTTGTCTCCCATAAGGAAGCCCATGCTGATGGTCAGCACGCCGACTCTTCCGAAATACATGTAGACGATCATCAAAATCTGAGCCGGGACACTCAAGTTTCCCGTAGCTCCCGCTGTCAGGCCCACTGTAGCCAAGGCAGAAACCGCTTCAAACAGCGCGTCCGTAAATCCCACAGGAGATGTGGCGCTGATAAAGATTCCGCCCAGCATGGCCAGGAAGATCATAATAAAAGCAATGGTCATGGCGTCCAACACCTGTCCCTGGGGGATGGTGCGCTTATAGGCACACACATCGCTGCGTCCCCGGATCCGGGCCGCCATAAACAGCATCAGCACGATAAAGGTCACTGTTTTCAGGCCGCCTGCGGTAGAACCGGAGGAGCCGCCGATCAGCATCAGCACGATGGACACCGCCTTGCCGCCCTCTGTCAGCAGCGCCTGGTCAATGGCCGCGAAGCCTGCCGTGCGCAATGTAACGGACTGGAACAGGCCGTTGAGCAGCTTGCCGCCAATGCCCATGGGACCAAGGGTGTCGGGGTTGTTCCACTCCAGCAGGCAAATGGCGATCCACCCAACCATAAGCAGGCTCAGGGTGGTCAGCAGCACCAGCTTGGTGTAAACACTGAATTTCCGGAAGCTGCGCTTCTCCCCGATCTCCTGCCAGACAAGAAATCCAAGGCCGCCGATCACGATCAGCGCGGACAATGTCAGCAGTACTACGGGGTCAGACTGGAACTCCATCAGGCTGACGCCAGGGGTGAAACAGCCCAAAATATCGAAGCCCGCGTTGCAGAACGCGGAAATGGAATGGAAAACGCCCCATTTCAGCGCGTTCCATGGGCCGTATTCCGGCAGAAACCGAACAAACAAAATCAGCGCGCCCATGCCCTCCACGGCAAAACTGCCCTTCAGTACCATTCTCTGCAGCCGCACGATGCCGTCCATGTCGCTGACACTGAGGGCCTGGGCCATAACCAGCCGCTGCTTCAGGCCGATCCGTTTGCGCAGAAAGAACACAAACAGCGTTGCCGCGGACATAAAGCCCAGGCCGCCGATCTGGATCAAGCTGAGGATGACCACCTGTCCAAATCCGCTCCACTGGCTCCAGGTGTCATAGAGCACCAGTCCCGTAACGCAGGTGGCGGATGTCGCTGTAAACAACGCCGGGCGGAAACCGCAGGAGACGCCGCTGCGGGAAGCCGCAGGAAGGGTCAGCAGTCCCGCTCCCAGCAGGATGATCGCCGCGAAGGTGACGGCAATGATCTTGGTAGCGCTCAAGCTCCTGGGGCGCTTTCTGGTCCAAAAGGCGAACAGCCTTGCGCGCAGTGACATATATCCGGCTCCTTCCCGGCGGGAATACCCCGCCATGATACATTTTTTATATTATAACAAGTTTACCTGCTTTTGCAAGTCTCATTTCGGAAGCTGAAGTCAGGCTTAAATACTTCTTGCATTGTTTTTGGCACCGCATTATAATAAAGCTATGTTACTGTAGGAGGTTCGTACCTTGGCACAACATACTCGTTCAAGGAATCCGGCAATGGATGTGATCCGCTGCTTTGCTCTGTTTTGCGTTATTTCCGTGCACTTTTTGAAGCACATCGGGTTTTATGGAGAACCGGTCATCGGCACCAGCATGTATTTTCTTACCGTTATACGCGCCGCGTGGACGATATGTGTACCGCTTTTTCTGATGCTGTCCGGTTATCTTCTGAAAAACAAACAGCCCACACCCAAATATTATAAAAAGCTGGTAAAAACCCTTTTCATCTATGCTCTTGCCAGCGTTTGCTGCAGCGTTTCCGCCGCTTATTTTCAGGGAACCGGCCCCATTTCCGCCGCGGCTGTTATCAAGGGCATTCTCTCCTTCTCCGGGGCGCCTTACGCCTGGTACGTCCACATGTACATCGGTCTGTTCCTGCTGATTCCCTATCTCAATATTCTTTATGCCAACCTGGGCTCTCAAAAAAGCAAACGGTTTTTCCTGCTGACCCTGCTGATCCTCACCGCGCTTCCGGGCATTCTAAATATTTACCGCTTTGATAATCCCCAGTGGTGGCTGACCCCCAGCAGTGACAGCTCCTATGACCAGCTGATTCCCAGCTGGTGGTCAAACCTCTATCCCATAACCTATTACATTCTGGGTGCCTACTTGCAGGAGTTCCCGCTCAGGATGAAGCGGCGGGCAAATGTGCTGTGGATCCTGCTCGTCAATATTGCTGCCGGGACCTTTCATTACTACCGAAGCTATTCCGCAACATTCGTTTTTGGCGCCTGGCAGGATTGGGGATCGCTGCTGATCGTGGTCCAGTCTGTCCTTGTCTTTCATTTCCTTGCCCAGTTAAACTATGACAGGTTTCCTCCCAAATTAACCGCCCTGATGGGGTATCTGTCCAATGCCTGTTTCGGTGCGTATTTGGTATCCTGGATCTTTGAGCAGATCTTCTACCGGGTCACCTATCGCGTCCAGCCGATGGTCTGCCGGATGAAATATTATTTTATTCTCGTTCCCGCGGTTTACATCTGCTCCCTGGCATTGTCCGCTGTTTTGAATCTGGTCTATCAGCTTCTCCAAAAAGCGGTTTCCGCGATCCCTTTCCGCAAGGTGACCGCCCCCTAACATAACGCCCGCATAGCAAACGCTATGCGGGCATCTTCTGCACAAAGTTACAGCAGCGGTGCGAACAGCCGCAGGATGTACTGCCAGGTCCGCAGCATGGCGCCGCGGCCCGAGCGGTATTTTTCCGTTACTTCCTCGCACTGGGGGAACATGGCTTCAAAGTCCGCCGCAATGCCGTTTACCGCGTCACTGCCCACCAGGAGCACGTTGTTTTCAAAGTGGTGGTACAGGCTGCGGTAATCCAGATTGGAGGTGCCGATGGAGGCGATCTTTCCGTCGCAGATGCACTCCTTGGCGTGGCAGAAGCCGGGGGTATATTCATAGATGCGCACACCCTGACGGGCCAGGCCCGCATAGTAAGAGCGGGTCACCGCATAGACCGTTTTCTTGTCCGGCACGCCGGGGGTGATGATCCGCACATCCACGCCCCGTTTGGCCGCAAGCCGCAGGGCGCGGCTCAGCTCGTCGGTGATGATCAGATAGGGCGTCATGAAATACAGCGTCTTGTTGGACTGGGAGATCAGGTTCAGGTACACATCCTCCGCCGCCCGTTCTTCTCCCAGGGGATTGTCGGTATAAGGCTGGACAAAGCCTTTGGCAGGCACCGTATGTACGATGTTCAGGTATTTCCCGTAGTCCTCCTGTTCCTTGCTCTGGACGCCCCAAAGCTCCAGGAATCCGGCGGTCAGGCTGCGGACTGCCTCGCCCTCCAGGCGCAGGCCCGTATCCTTCCACTTTCCGTGGGGACGCTTGCGGTCAAAATATTCATCCGCCAGATTATAGCCGCCGGTGAAGCCCACCTTTCCATCGATGACGGTGATCTTCCGGTGGTCCCGGTGGTTCAGGAACAGATTCAGGAACGGAAGGGCCGGATTAAAGGGATAACACCGGATGCCCTCCTGATTCAGGCGCTTGGCAAACGCCATGTTTACATAACCGATACTGCCGATATCATCGTACATAAGCCGCACTTCCACGCCCTGCCGGGCCTTGCGGATCAGAATATCTTCAATTTCCCGGAAGGAAGAGCTGTCTTCTACAATGAAATACTCCATAAAAATGAAGCGCTCCGCCTTTTCCAGTTCCGCCTTCATGGCTTCAAAGGCATCCACCGCTTCGGCGTAATAATCCGCCTGGGTGTTCTCATAGACAGGCCAGCGGGCGCACTGCCACAGGTAGCGGGCCTGATTCGCCGCGGACAGGTCCTGTGCTTCCAGATGAGACAGGGTGACATCCGCGCTGTCCGGCATTTCTTCCTTCACGGCCTCCCGCACCGCATTCAGCCGCCTGCCGATACCGGGATCGCCCAGCATTTCAAACAGCAGATACATGCTCAGGCCCATCACCGGGAACGCCAGGATCAGCATGATCCAGGGCATCTTCATGGCGGCATTGGTATGCTTGCTGTTGAGCCTCAGCACCACCCCAATGCTCAGCACCGTGGTAAGCAGCGAGATCCCGGCTGAGTATTCGTTCAGTTCCAAAACCAGCAGCAACAGCCACGCCACCTGGAAAAGCAGGGAGACCGCCACAAATACGATCCGCATGATGCTGTTTCCGCTGGGTTTTCTCTCTTTCGCGCCCATAGTCTTCCCTTCTCCTTTTTTGTTTTGATTATATACCATATCGATATAAAAATCCAGATTAAATGTGCTTTGCCGCAAAAAGTATACAATTTGTACACATTTATACGCAAAAAAGCAGCCGCCAAACAGCAGCTGCTTTTTGCATTATTGTTCGTTGTCCAGTTCTTTCAGCAGTTCGTCTGCCCGTTTCTGGTTTTCGGCAGCCTTGTCGATGCCTTCGGTGCTTTCCTTGCTGAAAATGATCCGCAGGGTCAGAATGATGAGCTTGATGTCCAGCAGCAGAGAATAATTCTCGATATACATCAGATCCAGCCGCAGCTTGTCATAGGCGCTGGTGTTATACTTGCCGTAGATCTGAGCATAGCCCGTCAATCCGCCCCGGACCTTCAGGCGGTAGGCAAATTCCGGGATGTCCTTGCTGATCTCGTCGGCCAGGATCTTCCGTTCCGGGCGGGGGCCGACGATGCTCATGTCGCCCTTGAGAATGTTCAGGAGCTGGGGGAACTCGTCCAGCCGGCAGGCGCGGATGAACTTGCCCACTTTGGTGATCCGGGGATCATCCTCCGTCGCCAGCACAGCGCCGGCGTACTTTTCCGCGTCTACGATCATGCTGCGGAATTTCAGGATCTCAAATTCCCGGCTGCCCCGGGTCAGGCGCTTCTGCTTATAGAACACCGGGCCGCCGTCCTCCAGCTTGATGGCAGCGGCAACAGCCAGCAGCACCGGCGACAGCACAATCAGGCCCAAAGCGCTCAGTACGATATCCATGGCCCGTTTTGCCACCCGCTGGGCGGGGGTCAGGCCGGTGCCCTTCACCAGCAGCAGCGGGGTGTCGAACAGAGTGATATTCTTGGCGCCCCGAACCATGATATCCGTCAGCTTGGGGGCCACATAGGTGCGGACACGGTAGCGGTAGCAGAATTTCAGGATGTCGTTGCGCATCTCTGCGGGCACATCGTTCAGGATCACCGCGTCATGCTTGGGGATCTCCCCGATGATGGCATCGTAGCCCTCCTCAATGGAGATCAGCTTGCTGATGTTGTACTTATCCTTCCGGGAGTCCATCTTGATCTTCAGGCCCACGCCACGCTTGTTGCCGTAGATCAGCAGCATGTCATGGGGCGCGTACAGCTTATGGTACAGGTTGGTGTACACATAGATCATCACAATGGCAATGACCATATCCACCACCGTCAGTCCCACAATGGGCCACGGAGACAGCAGGCCGTTTCCGATCAGGCACAGCTGCGCATAGGTGATCACATTTACAATGAACAGGGAGATGATCTGGCCGATGACCAGGTCGATCCGCTGAAGCTGACCGAACATGGTGCAGTCCGAGTTCTGGAAAAACACGTAAAGCAGCGCGCCGTAAATGCCCATCAGGAGATATTTGCCCTTATATTCAAAGTAAGCCAGGTCATAGCCCTTTTTCCAGGCGGCATAGTAAACAAGCGTCAGGATCAGCACTTCCAGCAGCGTTTCCGCCACCCGAACGAACCCCTTTGTGTCTTCGTATGCGCCGCGACTCAATTTCTTCATTCTCTATCCGCACATCCTTTTCTGCCGTAGTCATAGCGCTGAATTGTCGATAAAAAACTAACTTTAAGAAATATTACCACATTCCCGCCTGCATTGCAAGTACCGAAAACAGCGCCGATTCATCTTCCGAAAATCAGAGCGTGAATGCGCAGTTTTTTCAGCAGCACCACCACGCCGTAAAGTCCCGCCGCGTAGGCGATGCCCAGCAGGGGCGTAAAAACATAATTGTATGCCGCCATATTCCGGGCAAACACATTATACCCAAAAGGCTCCACCAACTTCTGATACAGCACCGACAGATAGCCGGAAAGCAGGGGCGCAGACAGGCAGTAGATCTGCAAAGAGTTCTGACCCAGTCTGGCGACTGCGGACAGCAGCTTGGGAACACGGTCTTTGGACGCCGCCCCGCGCAGCAGCAAATCCACCGCTGTCAGCACGAAAGCGCTGCCCGCCAGGCCGATGAGGAACCGGAACAGGTCAATTTCCAGGCTGCCGAAAAGCCCGTATTCTTCGCTGTACATAGGCGTGATATAAATAAAATGCCTGCTTTCATAAAAATGAAGCATTACAGGGAACAGTATCAGCGAAACGTACTTTAATTTTCCAGCCGCCGCGGAGAGCTTTTCCCGGTGCTTTGCCCAGAAGAAGCCCACCACAAAGAACGGGTACATGAACAGCTGAAAATCCTTTTCCGGGAACACCGCCACCAGGACCGCTCCCGCCAGGAGCATCCCCCAACGCTGAAACCCATTCCGGGCGACCTTGCAGGAAACCCCCACCGCCAAGCTGGAGGCCAGCACGCACCACAAAAACCACAGCAGGTTCAGCCCGGAAAACAGGCTTCCGTCAAACACCGTGGCATGGCCCGACAGCACCAGCTTCAGCGGTTTCATCATCAGATTATAGAGGATCGTGCCGAACACGATGGGCTGCACCATGCCCTGGGTCCGGTGGATCAGCAGGCTTTTCAGGTCCCGCTTCCGGAAAGAAAAGAAATACAGGTAGCCGCTGACCAGCATGAATAGGGGCATATGGAAGCTGTAGATCATCCGGTATGCCGCATTATCAAAAAAGCTGAATTCTCCCAGGGAGCAATACTGGATGCAATGACCCCACAGCATCAGCAGCACCGTAATGCCTTTAACTGTGTCCAGATACAGCCTGTTTCTGTTTTCCATGGTTCGTACCGCCTTGTTGGATTTTAAGTAAATTATATTCGTTATCAGGAAGAATGTCAATGCCGCACCTTTTCCGGCGAAATCGGGAAGGTGCGGAAAAAGCCGTTACCCCGCATGGGATAACGGCTTTTTCTAATTTAGCCAAGAACCAGCGCGTTCACGGCTTCCACCAGGTCCACCACGGATTGCCGGTCGGTAAAGACCGTAGCCGCTCCGTTCAGCGTCACCATGCAGGAGGCGCTGTTGTACTGGTAGAAGGCCAGTTCCACCTCCGGGAAGGTCTTATGGTTCCGGTGGAACACAAAGCGGATCTCTTCGCCCCGCTCCGGGGTCAGACCTGTGGCATAACCGCTGGAATCCAGATCGTCCAGGGTGTCGGTGATGTCCTCGGCATCCACTTCCTTCCCCTTCAGCAGATAGACGGTCTGCTCCGTTTCGTTGCCCTCGTCATCGGAAACCGTCTTGGTGTCTTTGGTGATCTGATAGGTCTCGCCGTCCAGCGTGATGTCCATGGACGTTACTTCCTCCCAGTCCATCAGCAGCACTTCGTCCGGCAGCAGCTCCTGCTCAGTAGTGTACAGCAAGGCTTCCGCAATGCCGTCGGAAATGGTGTAGACCATGGAAGAATCCTGGATCCGGGCGTAATAGCCGCTGTCCGCTTTCGCGCCGATCTCCAGGGTGAAGGTCTTGGCGTCCTGGCGGGTCTCATAGACGGTGTTGCCGTCGTCATCCGTTTCGTTGGTGGCGGCTTTTACCGTTTCGAGGTAGTGCATCGTAATCGCGGCCGCCGGATCCTCCAAGCCATATTTGCTCAGGTCTTCGGCGTGGTAGCTGACGCATTCCGACCAGGACAGATTGGTCACATAGCGCATCAGAGTCTGCGTCAGCTCCGTATCCAGGGGCGTTTCTCCAATGAACCAGACGTAATCGTCCGTATAGGCAAGGCCGCTGTTTTCCTTCAGGTCGATGCGGTAGCTGTCCTTGGAAAGGTGTTCCATAGCTGTGACCTCGGACATGCTGGGAATGGACTCATAGGCCAGCACGTCATACAGGCCATAGCTGAAGGCATCCAGGATCTGCGCGTCCACCAGGTAGGCGTTGCCGTCGCCGATGGACAGATACCGTTCCCCGCCCAGGGCGGTCTCCTCACCGATCCTGATGGTCTGGGTATCGTCCCCGGCGGTCACGGTGATCTCGCAGATGGGCACTTCCAGGGTGTACTGGTCCCAGTCCTCCACCGCTTCAATGGTCCTGGAGGACTGGATCTCCTTCACACTGTCCAGCATGGCCTCCAGGTAACTTTCGTCCAGCGGGAAATCCGGGTCTTCCTCATAGACCCACTGGCCGTCCTCTTTAACAAAGGACAGCGGTTCGCTGTAATCCCAGCTGATGGCCGTCACATCGTCGGCATCCACTGTGAAAATCGTGGTACAGGAAGTTTCCTCTTCCTCATTTTCGGGATTTAGGAGCGTTGCCGCCCAGGTGGCGCCCAAAACCAGGGCCAGCACCAGCAGCAAGAGAAATAACCGTTTGCTTCGTTTCATCTGCGTTTCCTCCGGAACCAAATATAGACGCCCACCGCCAGATAGGCCGCGGGAAGGATGCCCACGATCAGCACGGTGAGCAAGGACGCGGTACTGCTGTCCATGGTCAGATACTCGGTGCTCAGGGATTTGGCGTGGATGGAAATGCTGCTTTCCTCACGCTCGCACAGATAGCTGAGGGTGTTCAGGAAGAAGTCCTGGTTGCCGCCGGAGACCATTTCGTTGGTCTGCTCGTCCAGCAGAGCCGTGGAAGACACCCAGACCACATGGCTGTAAATGTCATCATCCAGCATTTCGGATGCGTGCACCGCCAGGGCGAAGGGGCCGTCGATGTCGCCCTCCTCCTTCTCATAGGTCTGCAGGTTATAGCCCGCGGTCTTGGAGAAGGCGCTATTGGAGGTGGTCAGCAGCTGTGTGGCGCTGATCAGGTCATTGCCCGTATCGCTGACCGTCAGGCCCTGGGCAACAGGCAGCAGGACATAGTAGCCCTCGGAAATCAGCGGGCTGGTAATGGTGTGGGAGTTCAGCTCCGGCAGCAGGTAGTAAGGCGTGCCCCAGATATAATGGCTCTGGTCGCCCTCCACCACCAGGCCGTCGCTGGCGGTAATGCCGTAGTAGGCCATGATGCTTTCCAGATTGGTCAGCGCGCCGTTCTGGGGCGGATCGGAAATCAGGATCAGTTTTCCGCCGTTATTTAAATATTCCTGAATCTTCGCCTTTTCGTCAGTGGAAATGTCGCTCTGGGGGCCGTAGACCAGCAGGCAGTCCGCGTCTTCGGGAACATACTCCGCCGTCAGCAGGGACAGGTCTTCGAGTTCCATGTTCTCCTTCTCCACAGCCGTGGCAAAGGTGGTGGGCAGGCTGGATTCGCCATGGCCGGTCAGGGTATAGACCTTGGGCAGGTCTTCGCTGATAACGTAGCCAATGGCACTGGTAACTTCGCTCTCGCCGCAGAAGCTCCAGTCAGTCTCGCCGTAATAGTAATAGCTTTCATAATCCAGAACAAAAATGTCGTTATAATCCACATAGCGGGATTTGCTGCCGCATTCCACGATCAGGCTGTTCTCGGTGAAGGAGCTGGTGTACTGCTGGGTGAAAGCAGGATTGACATCCGGGTCCTTTTTCACAACCTTGACGTTGTCACTCAGCGCCTTGTACTGGTCCAGCAGGGTGCCTACGTAAGATTCCTCGTAGCCGCTGCGCACCACCCAGTAAATTGTGACCTCCTGGTCCAAACTGCCCACCAGCTTCTCCGTCTGTTCCGAGACCGTGAAGATCTGGTTTGCCGTGGTGTCAAATTGGGTCATACCGGCAGGCAGGGCGTTGGCAAACAGGTTTACCGCAATGGCAATGGCCACCACAATGGCCGTGGCCGCCACGCTGTAGCCGCCCACCCGGAAGGAGCGGGTGCCGAAGGAATCCTGAAACTTCCGGAAATTGAACTTGGGGATTTTCATTCACTCCACCTCCGCTTCTCCATGGACTGGACGCTCAAAAACAGGAACACGCCAATAACGGAAACAAAATAGACAATGTTCCGCAGGTCAAACACACCGTTGATCAGCTCATAAAACTGCTCGAACAGGGACAGGTTTTCCATGATCTCCGGGAATAAGCCCTCAAAGGCGCTGGAATGGAAGGTGTATGCCAGCATAGTGCCGCCCACCAGCACCGCCGCGCACATCAGCGCCGCGAAGCCGTTTTTCGTCATCAAATAAACAATGCCGGATACGACCAGGGAAACCACCATCAGCACTGCCAGCGAACCGAAGGCGGTGGTGGAGGCCATGTCCGCCAAGTCCGCAATAAAGTAATTCAGCAGCATCACCACGAAGCACAGTCCCGCCGCCACTGCCTGGCTTTCCGTTACGGAGGAAATATACATGCCAATGGTGATCAGCGCTGCGCCCAGGAAAAAGAATCCCACGATGGCGCTGAAGGCGGCAGGCAGGTAGACATTGCCAAACGCGGTCAGAACGATGGGATAAATGCTGATAATGGCCAGGGGAACCAGGAAGATCACCAGCATGGCAAAATATTTGCCCAGCACCACCTGGGTCATGGTCAGCGGCAGGGAGTACAGCAGCTGGTCGGTCTTCTGATGCCGTTCCTCCGCCAGCACCCGCATGGTCAGGATGGGAACGATGACCAGAAATACAAAGCTCATGCCGCCGAGCACATACTCAAATTTGGTGGTGGCGGACTGGATGTTGTAGACCATGGTATAAATACCCGCAAACAGCAGCAGGAACGCGCCAAACACATAGCCGCTGAGATTGGTGAAATAAGAAGAAAGCTCATGCTTCAAAACCGCTCTCATTTGGTTTCCTCCTTTTCACTCTGGGTCAGTTCCATGAAGATATCCTCCAGGCTTGCCTTGGCGGCAGACATTTGCAGGATCGCCCGGTTTGCCTTGCTGAAAGCAAAGAAAATATCCCGGCAGACCTTTTTGTCCGCCTGTTTGCGAAGATCCAGGCGAACATCGCAGCAGCCGTCGCCGGCGGCGGTGATCTCCGTGCGCAGGATGCCCGGCACAGTTTTTAGGATCCCCCGGACCTCCTCTTCGCCCGCTTCCGCCGTCAGCTCCACCGAAGCAGTCCCCGCAAAGAGCCGCTCCAGATTTTCCGGGGTGTCGCAGGCCACCAGCTTACCCTTGGAAATAATCAGGATGGTCTGGCACACGGCCTGGACTTCGGACAGGATGTGGCTGGACAGGATGACGGTATGGTTCTTGCCCAGTTCTTTGATCAGGTCACGGATCTCGATGATCTGCCGGGGATCCAGACCCACGGTAGGCTCGTCCAGGATGATGACCTCCGGGTCTCCCAGAATGGCCTGGGCAATGCCCACACGCTGCTTATAGCCCTTGGACAGATTCTTGATGAGCCGGTCCGCCACATCCAGGGTCTGGGTCACAGCCATCACCCGGGTCACCTGCCCGGCGATCTCTTTTTCCGGGATGCCTTTGGCCCGGGCCACGAAGGTCAGGTATTCCCGGGGCGTCCGGTCCAGGTACAGCGGCGGCTGTTCCGGCAGGTAGCCGATGAGTTTCTTGGCCTGTTCGGCGTCTTCAAAGATATCGTATCCGCCGATGCGCACCTCGCCGGAGGTAGCCGCCAGGCAGCCGGTCATGATGTTCATGGTGGTGGATTTGCCTGCGCCGTTGGGGCCGAGGAAGCCGTAAATCTGCCCTTTTTCGATGGTAAAGGACAGGTCTGATACAGCGGTATGGTTTCCGTACCGCTTGTACAGATGGTTTACTTCGATCAAAGTAACTCCTCCTTTTTTGATTGTGGACCTATTGTAGCGGCCGGGACTGAACATACGCTGAAAAACGTCAGAAGGAAATATGAAGGAATTGTAAATCTTTCCACAAGAAAAATTACCGTTCACAGTTCTTTAACAAGATATTTCCAGATTTTTCAGTCCTTTTTCAGAATTGCGTGCTATCCTGTTCGTGAGGTTCCGGAAAGCGCCTCACACTGTGAGAAACGCTATGCACCTCCCCGACGCCGCGGCAGCCGCAGCGAATAAACCGACGCATAGTGCTGTAATAAATTCCTTACGCGCAGTTCATTCGGCGAACCGCGCGCAAGCCCAGTAACCATAGATCAGGAGGATCCTTTTATGAACGATTATGAAACTGTTTTCGAGCCGTCCCAGGATGGCAGCTTCCAGGAATCCCAGGTTCCCAGCCAGTCCATGCCCCCGGTGGAGCAGCCGCCCAAAAAGAAGAAATCCCACAAAAAAGGCGGCGCGGGCTTCGTCGCCACCGCCCTGTGCTTCTCCCTGCTGGGCAGCATTCTGGGCGCCGGCGGCGTCATTGCGGCGAATAACTACCGCAACCGCACGGAAGAGACGGACGACCGGCAGCTCACCGTTATGGTGGAGGGCCTGCGGGAAACTTCCGCCATCGATGTGGTGAACATCGACACCAGCAAAGAGCTGACACCCGCCCAGGTTTACGCCGCCAACGTCAATTCCACCGTGGGCATCACCACTTCCATCACCACCAACTACTGGGGCTTCCAGACCACCTCCGCCGCATCCGGTTCCGGCTTCATCATCTCCACCGACGGCTACATCCTGACCAACTACCATGTCATCGAAGATTCCGACAGCATCACCGTATCCATGTATGACGGCACCACTTACGACGCCACCCTCATCGGCTATGACGAAAGCAACGACATCGCCGTGCTGAAGGTGGAGGCTGAAGAAGAACTGACCCCCGTGGTTTTGGGCGACTCCGACAGTCTGAACGTGGGCGACAGCGTAGTGGCCATCGGCAACCCTCTGGGTGAGCTGACCTTCTCCCTGACCGCCGGCCTGGTCAGCGCCATGGACCGGGAGGTCACCCTGTCCAGCAGCGTCACCATGGACCTGATCCAGACCGACTGCGCCATCAACTCCGGCAACTCCGGCGGCGCTCTGTTCAACCTCTACGGCGAGGTCATCGGCATCACCAACGCCAAGTATTCCAGCTCTTCCTCCTCCGAAGCCTCCATCGACAACATCGGCTTCGCCATCCCCATCAACTCCGTCCGCTCCATTGTGGACAGCATCATTGAAAAGGGCTACATCTCTTCTCCCTACGTAGGCGTCAGCGTTTTGGATGTCTCTGAGGAGACCCAGATGTACGGTGTTCCCGCAGGCATTGCCATCCAGTCTGTCACCGAGGACGCCCCTGCCGCACAGGCCGGACTGCAGGTCGGCGACATCATCACCGCCGTTAACGGCACCGCCATGACCAGCAATGAACTGGTGGATTTCGTGGGCAGTTCCTCCGTGGGGGATACTCTGGCGTTCAGCATCTACCGCCAGGGCCAGACCCTGGACATCACCGTCACCGTAGGCGAGCAGATCCAGTCCGCGCTGGCAAACGAAGAAGCCGCCCAGATCCAGCAGAGCCAGATGCCCCAGCAGGGCGGCCAGGGCGCAAATCCCTTCGGCGGCTTCGGCGGCCGCCGCTGATAACGGTTCTTCCCCCCCCCCCAATAACACACCGCAGAAAAAGCCCATCAAGCCAGCCCGGTTTGATGGGCTTTTGCGCTGTGAAAAAATTCATCATTAACCTTTCAGAAACACAAAAGAAACCTTCCAAAAACAGAAATCTTCTATCTTTATTGCATTCAATCCATAATTAGGAGATGGCAATTCTTACTTACCAACGAGCCTGTCACCCTGAAGGAAATGTGCGACATGCTCCACGCCGAGTGCAACGCCAAGCAGATCAAGTTCTATCTGCCCCTGACCTTGGCGAACAAGCTGGCTGCCTATCGGAAGTTCCAGGAAGAAGGCTTCGAAGCCTCTCAAAAGATCGAGGATGGCGTTGTGGGCGCATACAAGAACATTGAGGACCAGTTCGTCCAGCACTTCCTGGCAAAAGACGGCGAGAGCATGGAAGAAGCAAAAGACCGTATCCAGAAGCCGTAAAGACAGCAAAAAAGGTCGCCGTTTTGAAAAAAACGGTGACCTTTTTGTTTATTTTCTTCTCTGTTCCAGGTATTCTTCCAGGCAGATGCCCTGTTCGTACATCACCTTCGCCGCGTTTTTTCCCACATAGCGGTAATGCCAGGGCTCATAGCAGATCCCCGTGATGCTGCTTTTCTCCTTCGGGTAGCGCAGGACAAAGCCATACTCATGCGCATGCTCCATCAGCCAGGCCTGCTCGGCGGTATCCGCCTGCGCTTCATCCAAAAGCTGGTAGCTCAGTGACACAATGTCCACCGCCAGGCCGATCTGGTGTTCACTGGTTCCGGGGACGGCCACCCATTTCCCGGCTTCCGCTTCCGCGTCCTCCCGGGAATAGCCCCGGGCTTGCAGCCGGGCGATCTTCCGGTCGTATAATGCCTGCTGTTTTTCCTGGGACCGGTAGGAAGAGCAGACAATGGGCGACAATCCTCCGGCCCTGGCATCCTCCAGCATCGCCTGCAAGTCCGGGTATATCCTTGCGTCAACGGCATGTCTGCCGCTGAAGTGTTTCAGCTCCACCGAAAAATCCTCGGGCAGTTCATTCCAGGGATTCACCAGCAGCAATTTCCAATCCGGTTCCGCAGCTTGTTCCGTGGGAGCCGCAGTTTCGGTATGGGCATTGGCGGCCGTGCTTGCTGCCGGCTCTTCCGGCGTCTTCCCGGGTGTCCGGTTGACAGCCGCCAAAACAGCCGTCAGGAGCACGCCTGCGCACAGCAGCGCTCCCAGTATTATCAGAATCCTTTTTTCCATACCCGCCGCCTCCGCCAGAGGTTCCTGACCGTCTCCATGGTAGCATCTGCATTTTCTCCGAAGGTATTCGGGGTTTTCCTATCCCCGGCGGGATGCGGCATGCTTTCCAAGTCCGCACTTCCACCGCCAATCGCTGACAGTGCTCTTGTTTTATTGGCGCCGCCGAACTATTGACTGCCTCATAAAGGTAATTCATTTATCGACCACATCTACGATGAAATGGTAGAGTGGGAAATTATCTAGGAGGAATATAATTATGGATTACACTGCAATCATCATTACTTTTATGAACTACGCATCCATGCTGTTGGGCATCATGTTCCTGCTGACTTTCACCGTCAACATCATCGTCGAAGTGGTGAAGCGGCTGGTTCCCAAGGTGCCTACCGACATCGTCGTTTTCGTCATTTCCATCGCCATCACCATTCTAGCACTGTACATCACCGCATCCATTATGAAGATCACCGTAATGTGGTACTACGCCGTCGGTGCTGTCATCCTGGGCGTGTTTGTGGCTTACGCCGCAATGTTTGGCTTCGATAAGTTTAAGGAGCCGTACGACCGTCTGGACGCCCTCAAGGGCACTTCCAAGTAAACAAAAAATCGAGGGCATAGGATTAACGTAAGCGCTCAATAATCACCCGCCTAGCATCTCACCCATCCTTATGAGATAATATCCCAAAACTTGAAAAACTCACGGTGAGTTTTTCAACATGGTTAGGGGGGCAATCAAATGGCAGATGTATTAGCAGTGCGGGATG
>JAXJGV010000022.1:0-16193 GCA_036300205.1 Oscillospiraceae bacterium | reverse complement strand
TAGAGAATTGTTCGAAAATTCAGGAGATTGCCACGCCACACGGCCCGCAGGCCGCGTACATAGCGCAACCGCCGAAGGCGGCTCTTAGCGCGGAGTAGTGTGCGCACTGGCTCGCAATGACATGGTTTTTCGACAGTCTGAGGGGAGGGTCTTGACCCTCCCTTGTATCCCCGCAATGACGCGGTGATTTGCGGCGGGCTGCGCCGTTTTGGGCCGCTCAGTTCCGGAAAGCAAGGGAGGGTCAAGACCCTCCCCTACAGAATTACAGGTATTACTCTACAATTTACGCTTTCGCCATGGCCGTGCGCATGAGGACCTTGACGAACAGGTCTCCCCAGCTCAGCCGGTCCACTCCTTCCGCCGCCACCAGGGGCACTTCGCTGAGCACCTGCTCCCCCGCTTTCACCGTCAGGGTGCCGATGCGCTGGCCCTGGCTCACCGGGGCGGTGACGGATTCCTCGGTGGCCACCTCGGTGGTAATGCCGCTTTTCTGGGCCTTGTCGATGAGCAGTCCGGCGGCGTCTCCCAGCTGGACCGTCACCGCCTCCGCCCTGCCCAGCTTCACGGGCACATCCGCCACCTCCGTCAGCTCCGGGGTCACCACTGCGAAGTTGGCGAAGCCGTAATCCAGCAGAGATTTGCAGGCGGCGTTCCGGGCCTGGCTGGTCTCCGCGCCCATGACCACCGCGATCAGCTCCATGCCGTCCCGCAGGGCCGTGGCCGACAGGCAGTACCCCGCCCCGGAGGTAAAGCCGGTCTTCAGCCCCGTGGCCCCGGAATAGAAGCGGATGAGCTTGTTGGTATTGGACAGGCCGAAGGTGCCGTTTCGCACGGTGTCCATCCAGATGGTGGTGTAGTTTTTAATGAGGGGATGGTTTTTCAGCAGCTCCCGGGACATGACCGCGATGTCATAGGCGGAAGTGCGGTGATTTTCCGCCCCCTCGCTGTCGTCCAGGCCGGTGCAGTTGACGAAATTCGTGTCGTTCATCCCCAGCTCCCTGGCCTTGGCGTTCATCATGTCCACAAAGGCCGGCTCCGACCCGGCGATGTGCTCCGCCATGGCGCAGGCGCAGTCGTTGGCGGAGGACACGGCGATGGATTTGAGCATGTCGGAGACGGACATGGTCTCCCCCACCTTCAGATAGATCTGACTGCCGCCCTTGGCCGCGGCGGCTTCCGAGGCGGTGACCATATCCGTCAGCGCGATCTTCCCGGAATCCACGGCTTCCATGATCAGCAGCATGGTCATGACCTTGGTGACGCTGGCGGGGGCCAGCTTTTCGTGGGCGTTGGATTCATACAAAATGGTTCCGGTGTTCACGTCCATGAGCAGGGCGCTTTTCCCCGCCAGATCCAGCTCCACCGCCTGCGCCCGGACAGGCAGCAGGGCACACAGAAGCGCCAACACCACGACCATAGAAACCCGCTTCATATCGATCCCTCCAAATGTTTCGTGGTACAACCTATGCGCACTGGATTGGAATATGCGAAATGGCAAAAAATTTCTTGATTTTTATGTGGAAAGAACCCGGCGGATGTGATAGAATGAGGGGCAGAAAGTTTCGTTTCGAGAAGTTTCGCATAAGAAAAGTTTTGCGCCGCCCCAAAGCCTCCCCTTGCGGGAAAGCGGGCCGCCGCAGAATCCATGAAGACGCATATGTCACCCTGAGCGCGAAGCGCACAGCCCCCCACGGGGAGCCTTTGGCTGTCCCATCTGACACTATTTTTTCTCACGGAGGAATCAACATATGAGAGGCATCCCTTCCCTGATCACCGACATCCGCAAGAAAGTCTTCACCGAAGTGGCCCGAATGGCTTACGACGGCGGCGACTACACCCACGCCGAAGACCTGCCCTTCAAGATCGTCCCCGGCGACCAGCCCCTGCACCGGGAATCCATCTTCCTGGAGCGGGCCATTGCCGGTGAGCGGGTGCGCCTGGCTATGGGCCTGTCCATCCGCCCCATCCAGACCCGCAGCCTGATGACCGAGGGCATGGACGCCGCCGCCATCGCCGAGCAGTACTATGAGCCGCCCCTGGTCAACATCATCCCCTACGCCTGCCACGCCTGCCCCACCAACCAGTACCGGGTGACGGAGCACTGCCAGAACTGTCTGGCGGCTTCCTGCCAGAAGGTCTGTCCCAAGGGCGCCATCTCCTTCGTCAACGGCAAGTCCTACATCGACCAGAGCAAGTGCATCAAGTGCGGCAAGTGCGCCAAGGCCTGCTCCTACAACGCCATCATCCATCTGGAACGGCCCTGCCAGGCCTCCTGCGGCATGGACGCCATCGGTTCCGACGAGCACGGCAAAGCCGTCATCAACCAGGACAAGTGCGTGGCCTGCGGCCAGTGCCTGGTGAGCTGCCCCTTCGGCGCCATCGTGGACAAGGGCCAGATCTTCCAGGTCATCCAGTCCATCCTGAAGGGCGACCAGGTCATCGCCATCGTGGCTCCCGCCTTCATCGGCCAGTTCAGCGGCAAGGTCTCCCCCGGCAAGTTCGTCACCGCCATGAAGCAGCTGGGCTTCGACCGGGTGGTGGAAGTTGCCATCGGCGCGGACATGTGCACCATTGAGGAAGCCAAGGACTTCCTGGAAAAGGTTCCCGCCCAGCAGGACTACATGGCGACCTCCTGCTGCCCCGCCTGGCACTCCATGATCGAGAAGCTCTACCCCGGCGAGATGAAGAAGATCTCCATGACCCTGACCCCCATGGTCTTCACCGCCCGGCTGATGAAGAAGCAGTATCCCGGCTGCAAGGTGGTCTTTGTGGGCCCCTGCGCCGCCAAGAAGCTGGAAGCCATCCGGGAGGACATCCGCTCCGACGTGGACTTCGTGCTGACCTTCGAAGAACTGATGGGCATGTTCGAGGCCAAGGAAATCGACTTTGACGCGCTGGAAGAAAGCGACGTGCTGAACGAGGGCACCGCCGCAGGCCGGGGCTTCGCGGTGGCCGGCGGCGTAGCCAAGGCCGTCACCGACCTGGTGCACCAGGAGCATCCCGACCTGGAGATCAAGACCGCCCGTGCCGAAGGTCTGCGGGAATGCCGCAGGCTCATGACCATGGCAAAGGCGGGCAAGTACAAGGGCTATCTGCTGGAAGGCATGGCCTGTCCCGGCGGCTGCGTAGCCGGTGCGGGCACCATCCTCAGCGTGGAGCAGGCGGCAAAGTTTGTGGACAAGTACAGCAAAGAAGCCGCCACGGATTCCCCCCTGGAAAGCCCCTACCGCAACGAGGGCGAGCATCTGGATTAAGGGAAGTATCGCGGTATGATAATAATAAAATCCGTTCCGGTGGAACGGATTTTATTTATTGCATGGCGAAAGCGCTTAAGGCTTCCCCGGGGACGGCGATAGCAATTCACTTTCGTCAAAACGAAAAAGCAAACGCCCGTCATCCTGAGCGGAACGAAGTGGAGCCGAAGGATCTGCGCACCAGCGCTTTCTTTTTGGGTATCGTAAGTGCGAAGGTCCTTCGACGCGCTTCGCTTGCTCAGGACGACATGGTTGTTACTGCGCTGCTTTCTTTGATGCCGTCATTCCATTTGCAGCCCCTCGCCATCCCGCATCTGCAACCGGCTAAGAACCACAGGGTTGGCGATAGCAATGCACTTTCGCCAAAACGAAAAAACAAACATCGTGTCATCCTGAGCGGAACGAAGTGGAGCCGAAGGATCTACGCATCAGTGTTTTCTTTTGGGGTACAGATTCAGGGGAGGGCCGAAGCCCTCCCCTGCTCTTTTCTTTCTTCTATCAGCGGTTCTTGCCCAGGAAGAACAGAGCCAGCACGCCGGGGCCGGTGTGGGCACCGATGACGGGGCCAAGATAGCCGATGTGCACGTTCTTCACACCGTACTTTTCCTTCACCAGGTTCGCCAGGGTCTGGGCGTCCTCGGGGCTGTCGCCGTGGACCACAAAGACGGTGTCGTTGTCATAGCCTTCTCCCAGCTCGCCGACTTTGGCGGCGATGTGCTCGATGGCGGCCTTTCTGCCCCGGGCTTTGGCAACATTTTCCAGCTTGCCCTCGGCGCTGACATGGATGATGGGCTTGATGTTCAGCATAGTGCCCACAATGGCGGTGGTGGCGCTGATGCGGCCGCCGCGCTTTAAGTGGGACAGGTCGTCCACGGTGACCCAGTGGCACACGTGATGCTTGGTCTCCTCCACCCAGGCGGTGACCTCTTCCAGGCTCATGCCCGCGTCCCGCTTCTGGCAGGCGTACCATACCAGCAGGCCCTGGCCCAGAGCGGCACACAGGGTATCCACCACGTTGATCTTCCGCTCAGGATACTTCTCCCGCAGCTCTTCGGCGGCGATGACGGCGGACTGGTAAGTAGTGGACAGGCCGGAGGTAAAGGCCAGCACCAGCACGTCCTTGCCCTCCTGCAGGGCCGGCTCCATGACGGCGGTCCAGCCAGTGGGATTCACTGCGGCGGTGGTGGCCATGACGCCGCCGCGGAGTTCGTCGTAGAAGGCCTTCACATCTTTTTCGTCAGAAAAATTCTCGTGGTCCTCCCCGTTATAGCGGACGGTCAGGTTGGCGTGGGTTACTTGAAATTCCTGATACTGCGCTTCGGTAAAATCGCAGCTGGAATCGGTGATGATCTGATAGCTCATGATTGCACTCTCCGTTACTCTAGACAAACTGTGGGGCTGCGTGGTAAAATCAACCACGAACCTTTTTCACTTCGTTATCATACAATGAAGATGGTGCAAAGTCACGCTTTTCTTTGGAGAAAAGCCCCGCTTTTTCTCCTACTTCCGGTAGAATTACGGACTCTACTGGGAGTAGAGTCCCGAAAAGTTCCGTTTTCGCCCCGTTCAGGAGGATATCCATGACAAATCTTCTGCTTCGCCTGTTCGTAAAAGATCACCGCAATACCGCCGATCCCCGGGTCCGGGCCGCCATCGGCTCCCTGTCCGGCACGGTGGGCATCTGCTGCAACGCGCTGCTGTTTTTGATGAAGCTCATCGTGGGCGCCCTGACCGGCTCGGTGTCCATCACCGCCGACGCCCTGAATAATCTGTCCGACGCGTCAGGCTCCATCCTGACCCTGGTGGGCTTCCGTCTGGCGGATAAGCCCGCCGACGAGCACCACCCCTACGGCCACGCCCGGGCGGAATACTTAAGCGGTCTGGCAGTGGCTGTGCTGATTTTGTTCATCGGCTTTGAGCTGGTGAAAAGCTCTGTGGACAAAATCTTCCACCCCTCCCCCGTCACGTTTTCCGCCCCGGCCGCCGGGGTGCTGGTGGCCTCCATCGGCGTCAAGCTGTGGATGGCCCTGTTTAACCGTGACCTGGGAAAGCGCATCGGCTCTACCACGCTGGCCGCCACCTCCGCCGACAGCCGCAACGACTGCGTGGCGACCTCCGCCGTCCTGCTGGCCGCCATCATCGAGCATACCCTGGACCTCCGCATCGACGGATACATCGGCCTGGGCGTGGCCGCGTTCATCCTCTACAGCGGCTGGAATCTGGCAAAGGACACCATCTCCCCCCTGCTGGGCGAAAACGCCGACCCGGAATTGCAGGAGAAGATCGTGGACTACATCCAGGCTCAGCCCAAGGTCCTGGGCTACCACGACCTGATGGTCCATGACTACGGCCCCGGCCAGCGCTTCGCCAGCCTGCATGTGGAGATGGACGCCAGGGAAGATCCCCTGGAATGCCATGAGCTTATCGACGACATGGAGCGGGAGTGCCTGAACAGCCACAACGTCCATCTGGTGATCCACTACGACCCCGTCATTACCGACGATCCGGAGCTGCGGCGGCTGAAGGAAGAAGTCGCCGCCCTGCTGCGCACCCGGGACCGGCGGCTGAGCCTCCACGATTTCCGGATGGTCCAGGGCCGCAGGCATATGAATCTGGTCTTCGACGTGGCCCTGCCCAGCGACCTGCGCCAGCAGGGAGCGCAGATCCGGCAGTGGCTGGAAGACACCCTGAACGAGACGGAACCCGCCGTGTATCATGTGAAGATCACCTACGATACCGCGGCGCCGGAATAAACGCTTCAATTCCCCGCTGTATCAGGGCGGATTGGCCCCCGCCCTACAGTGTCGGATACAGCATACCCGTAGGGGAGGGTCTTGACCCTCCCTTGCACTCCCATTCAGCACCATGTAAAAACAGCGCAGCCAGCGCACAGTTTTGCCATCCTTCGGCTTCACATCGCTCCGCTTAGGATGACAGGAGTTGTTATCTGGTTATATCGATTTTTACCGCTCAGGCGCGCAACTGCCCGGCGGGGGCATGCCCCCGCCCTACAGTGTTGGATACAGTTCACCCGTAGGGGAGGGTCTTGACCCTCCCTTGCACTCCCATTCAGCACCATGTAAAAAACAGCGCAGCCAGCGCACAGTTTTGCCATCCTTCGACCTCACTTCGTTCCGCTCAGGATAAAAGGGGGGTGCTTTTTCATTAAATAGGGGTTAGTTATTGCTAACTTACCGAAAAAACTTTGTGAAATCGTAACAATTTTATCGATAATTATTTGACAAATTCGACCAAAGCCTTTATAATGATTTTGTACGGGCTTTGCGCCCGAAGCGACAGAAAAAATCTGAAAGGACGGATCAGAACATGTATAAAATCGTTCGAAAGAAGGAGCTGAACTCCTCCGTCACCCTGATGGAGATCGAAGCGCCCTTCGTTGCCAAGAAGGCAAAGGCCGGCCAGTTCATCATTTTCCGCGTGGATGAAATGGGCGAGCGTGTCCCCCTGACCATTGCCGGTTACGACCGTGAGGCCGGTACCGTTACCATCATTTTCCAGAAGGTTGGTTTCTCCACCAACGCTCTGGGCGCCCTGAATGAGGGCGACTACATCCGCGACTTCGTGGGCCCCCTGGGCAAGCCCACCCCCGTTGAGGGCAAGAAGAAGGTCTGTGTCGTTGGCGGCGGCGTGGGCTGCGCCATCGCTCTGCCCTCCGCAGCCGCTTTCAAGGAAGCCGGCGCTGAGGTCACCGTTATCGTCGGTTTCCGCAGCAAGGACATCGTCATCCTGGAGGATGAGTTCAAGGCTGTTGCCGACCACCTGATCATGATGACCGACGACGGCACCTACGGCCGTCACGGCCTGGTCACCCAGCCCCTGCAGGAGCTGCTGGAGGCCGGCGAGCAGTTCGACGAGGTCCTGGCCATCGGCCCCGTGCCCATGATGAAGTTTGTCTGCAAGACCACCGAGCCCTTCGGCGTCCACACCAGCGTCTCCCTGAACCCCATCATGATCGATGGCACCGGCATGTGCGGCGGCTGCCGTGTCACCGTGGGCGGCGAGACCAAGTTCGCCTGCGTTGACGGCCCCGAGTTCGATGGCCACAAGGTTGACTTTGCCGAGCTGATGAGCCGTAACGGCACCTACCGTGACCGGGAAGCTGAGGTCAAGGAAACCCATACCTGCCGCATGGAAGCCATGGGCAAGGCACTGATCAAGTAATAAGGAGGAAACTGAAAATGGCTAACATGTCTCTGACTAAGACCCCCATGCCTGAGCAGGATCCTCAGGTCCGCGCCCGTAACTTCAAGGAAGTTACCCTGGGCTATACCGCCGAAATGGCAATCGAGGAAGCCAACCGCTGCCTGAGCTGCAAGAACCCCAAGTGTGTGGAAGGCTGCCCCGTCAACGTCCGCATCCCTGAGTTCATCAAGAAGGTCCAGGAGGGCGACTTCAAGGCTGCTTACGAGGTCATCACCTCCACCAACGCCCTGCCCGCCCTGTCCGGCCGTGTCTGCCCCCAGGAGACCCAGTGCGAGAGCAAGTGTGTCCGCGGCATCAAGGGTGAGCCTGTTGCTATCGGCCGTCTGGAGCGCTTCGTTGCCGACTGGTACCGGGAGAACGTCAACGCCATGCCTGAGAAGGTGGAGTCCAATGGCATCAAGGTGGCCGTTGTGGGTTCCGGCCCTGCCGGCCTGACCTGCGCTTCCGACCTGGCCAAGAAGGGCTACAAGGTTTCCGTCTTCGAGGCTCTGCATACCGCCGGCGGCGTTCTGGTCTACGGCATCCCCGAGTTCCGTCTGCCCAAGGCCATCGTTGCCAACGAGGTCACCAAGCTGGAGGCTCTGGGCGTGGAAGTCATGACCAACATGGTCATTGGCCGCGTCCTGACCATCGACGAGCTGTTCGAGATGGGCTACAAGGCTGTGTTCGTGGGTTCCGGCGCAGGCCTGCCCATGTTCATGAACATCCCCGGCGAGGCTCTGAAGGGCGTTATGTCCGCCAACGAGTATCTGACCCGTACCAACCTGATGAAGGCTTACACCGAGGAAGCCGATACCCCCGTCATCAAGTCCAAGGCTGTGGCCGTGGTCGGCGGCGGCAACGTTGCCATGGACGCCGCCCGCTGCGCAATGCGTCTGGGCGCTGAGAACGTTTATGTTGTCTACCGCCGCGGTGAGGCCGAAATGCCTGCCCGTCTGGAGGAGCAGCACCACGCCAAGGAAGAGGGCATCGAGTTCAAGACTCTGTGCAATCCTGTGGAGATCATCGGTGACGAGACCGGCCGCGTCTGCGGCATGAAGTGCGTCCGCATGGAGCTGGGCGAGCCTGATGCTTCCGGCCGCCGCCGTCCCATCGAGGTTCCCAATTCCGAGTTCGTGCTGGATGTGGATACCGTCATCATGTCCCTGGGCACCAGCCCCAACCCCCTGATCCGTTCCACCACTCCCGGTCTGGACACCAACCGCAAGGGCTGCCTGATCGTGGACGAGAACGAGATGACCACCCGTGAGGGCGTCTTCGCCGGCGGCGATGCCGTTACCGGCGCAGCCACCGTCATCCTGGCCATGGGCGCAGGCAAGAAGGGCGCTGCCGCCATCGACAAGTTCATCCAGGAGAGCAAGTAACGTTACATCCTATCGCACCCCATTTGCGCAGAAGCAAATGGGGTGCTTTTTCGCGCCGGAGAGGCGGATGGGAGGAAAGAAAGTTAACATAACATTTTTAATAAACAGCAGGGAATGTCAACAGAATTGAGTTTTCCACATTCTCCACAGTTTTTTCCACAGGCCTCAACAGGAAAAGCGTTGAAAAATCAGGGGTTGTGTAGAAGGTATCAAAAAAACTCCACAGCTTTGCACAAAGCTGTGGAGTTTTCTGTAATTAACATAACACTATATTCTGTGATATACATTCATATGCCTTCGGTGATTAATCAAAGAAACACAATGCAATCCCTGTATCCAGCCCACAAATTTGTCATCCTGAGCGAAGTGAAACGAAGCCGAAGGATCTACGCACTTTACTTCTGTTTATGGGGATCGTCAGTGCGCAGATCCTTCGACGCGCTGACGCTTGCTCAGGATGACATGAATGAGAAATCAAAGCGCTCATTTTGGTGCCGTTGACTACGAAACGGAAAGGGAGGGTCACAGACCCTCCCTTTCCGTATTTTTTAATCAAACAGGATCCGGGCGGCAAAGATGCGCTCGTCCTTTTCTTCGCTTCTGCGGTGGGCGTCCACCTGCATACAGCCATCTTCAATGAAATCCCACTGCATGTCCAGCTCCTGGCCCTCCCGGGCTTCGCTGAGGTAGCAGACGGTGAATTCCTTCACGCAGTGCTGGGCGTGGAAGGCGCTGGGCAGCAGATCGTCAATCCAGTCCAGATACTTGGTGTTGTTCATGTGTCCGTTCCGGTCCAGATCCGTGAAGCAAACCAGCCGCTCCCGGTGGGACCGCAGCACCTTGGAGGGCAGGCCCAAAGGAGAGGCCAGCTCGTTGCCCCGCAGGGTGCCCACAACGCTGATGCCGCTCTTGCCGGGGAGGATCATGTTCCGGGTGTCCAGATCCATCAGTACCCACAGGCTGATGGAGCGGAAAACCTCGCTGCCCTGGGCGTCGTATGCCACCATGCTCCGGGGGTAAGCCACCCGGGTGGTGGGCATGGGCCAGGTCTCAATGAGGATGGTCTCGCCCCGCATGGGCATCCGGGTGATCTGCACCTTATGCCGGGTCACCGCCCAGAACATGCGCCGCTGGGCCAGGGCTTCGTAATCCATGGCCAGCTCGGAAAAATGGGCACCTGCCACCTCCTGGGCAATGTAGAGGATGGTGGAGGGCTTCAGCCGTCCGTAACGGTCCACATAGGCGTCGGTGATTTCAAAATCCTGTTGATAAATGGGTTCCATTGTTAAGACCTCGATGTCGTTTTAAATTAAAAATTAAGGTAGGAAACGGTTCTGTTTTTCAGCCCTTGTCTTCCGCCAGGGTCAGCTCTACCTGGTACTGCTGTCCGGCGCGGTAGATGACGGTCTGTACCGTCTGACCCACTTCGCATTCATACAGGACGGCTTTCAGATCGTCCATGGAGATGACCCGGGTGCCGTTGACGCTGATCAGAATGTCGCCATCCTCAATGCCCTTGGTGTAGGCGTCGCTGGAGCGCTCCACGGCGGTGATATACAGGCCCGCGGGCATCCGGTAGTAGTGCTGATAGAAGGTGGACAGGGCCTCGCCCTCGATGCCCAGGGTGGGCCGTCCGGAGACGTAGCCCTGGGTAATGAGCTGGTCCACCACATCCTTCACCGTGGCGCTGGGAATGGCAAAGCCCAGACCCTCCACACCGGCGGAGTCGGTGTAGGTGCCGATCTTCATGGTGTTGATGCCGATGACCTGGCCGTAGCAGTTGATCAGGGGCCCGCCGGAATTGCCGGAGTTCAGGGCGGCGTTGGTCTGGATCAGGGTCATGGTGCGGCCGTCCACATCCACGTCCCGGTTGATGGCGGAGACAATGCCGTTGGTGTAGGTGCCCCGGAATTCCACGCCCAGAGGATCGCCGATGGCCACCACGGTGTCGCCCACCCGCAATGAGGAGGAGTCGCCGAACTGGGCGGGGGTCAGGCCTTCAGCGGCGATATACAGCACCGCCAGGTCGGAGATTTCATCGCTGCCCACAATGGACGCGGAGAAGGTCCGGTCGTCGGTGAGCTGCACGGTGATGCTGCTGCCGCCCTCCACCACATGGGCGTTGGTGACGATATAACCGTCCTGGGACAAGATCACGCCGGTGCCGCTGGAGGTGCTGCTGCGTTTGGAGCAGGTGATGGACACCACGGAATCGATGTTCCGGGTGTAAATATCCTGCAGGGACAGGCCGCCCTGGGCAGGCACGTTTTCCACCCCCGCGGGAGCCTGCTGCAGATCCATGGACACAAAGGGCGCGTCGCTGTACTGGGCAGGCTCGCTGGCCATGGAGATGGGGGCATCCTCCGGCACGGTGCTTTCGGTGGTGAAGGAGATGGACAGTTCATTTTCCTGCCGGGTCTGCAGCTGGTGGAACAGCTTGATATTCAGCACGCCCAGCACGGTAATGATACCGGACAGGAAGATGATGAGGATCAGCATCAAAGCCACCAGACCGCCCCGGCTTTTGGGCGGCTCGGTAGGCCCGGTGCCGTAGAACTGATCGTCCCAGTCGTTGTAATAATCGTTGCGTTTATCCATAGAGAGGACCTCATAGAATAGGGTTTTTGAGTGTGGAGTTATGGAAGGGCCGAAGGCTTCCGCTCCGGGCTATGAGCCGGTTCCGCCTGCTGGGCTTGGCCAGAATGACATGGCTGGTTTGCGATCCTATTTGCGGCTCAGTTGACCAGGGGCATGGTGAAGGTGAATTCCGTCTTTCCGTCCTTGGAGCTGACGGAAATATCTTCTCCGTGGCTGCATACGATGGTTTTGACGATGTACAGTCCCAGGCCCCAGCTGTCCCGGTTCTGGGAGCGGGATTTGTCCAGCTTGTGGAACCGGTCAAAGACCAGAGGCAGCTCCTCCGGCGGGATGGTGTCGCCGTCGTTGCTGATGGAGACGTAGGCCTTGGTATTGCCCTCCCGGATCTTCAGACCCAGGGTGCGGCCCTCGGGACAGAACTTTACCGCGTTGTCGATCAGGTTGTAGATCACCTGGGTGATGTAGTCCCGGTTGGCCATGGTGTAAACGGGATGCTCGGGCATGTCCACTTCCACGTTCAGGCGCTTGTCGTTGATCTTCTTTTCAAAGGTGATGAGCACCTGCCCGGCGCATTCCTCCAGGTCGAAGTGCATCTTCTTTTCCTCGGGGATGCCCTCTTCCTTTTGCAGCTGGGAGATGTCCAGCATACTGCGCACCAGGCGGCTCAGGCGCTTGGTCTCGTCGGAGACGATGCGCAGGTAGTGCTCCCGGCGCTCTTCCGGGATGGTGCCGTCCAGAATGCCGTCGATATAGCCGGAAATGGTGGTCATGGGGGTCTTCAGCTCGTGGGAGACGTTGGCCACAAATTCCTGACGCTGGTATTCGCTCTTTTGCAGGCTGGATGCCATGTTGTTGAAAGCCAGGGCCAGCTCTTCCATTTCCTCGCTGCAGTCTTCCTCGATCTTTACCCGGGCTTCCAGATTGCCGTGGCCGAAGGCGGTGGCCGCTTTCGCCATGTCCCGCAGGGGACGGCTTTCCCGCCGGGCAAAGGCGGTGACCGCCAGCACGGAGATCAGCACCACGAAGACTTCCGCCGTCAGGAAAATGTTGGAGATCCGGTTCAGGATCTGGCTGGTGGCAGCGGTGGGGGAGGAGACGATGACGATGCCCTTGGCTTCGCTGTCGCTGATGATGGGAACGGACACCACATAACGCTGGTCGTCATACAGGGATTTGATCACGCCGGTGGCAGAATCGCCGCCGTTTTCAATGACCTTGTTCAGATAATCCGCGTTCAGCTGCCAGCCCTGGTGGTCGCAGCCCGTCAGGGCGTCGGAGCAGAGGATGATGTAGCCCTGGCTGTCGCAGATGACCACGTCGGCTTCGGTGACCTGGGAAATGATGTCCAGATTCAGCAGCAATTCCCGGCTGGAAAGATTGCCGTCCACGCTGTAGGCCGCCGCCAGATTGGCGATGACGCTGGCGTCCTGCCGCAGGCCGTCCACGGTGCTGTCCTCCATGTAGTTGTTTACCTGGATCTGAAAGGAAGCGCCCAAAATCGTCAGTGCCAGCAGCAGGGTGGTGGCAGCCATGAAAAAGCTGCGGCTGAAGGACGTTTTCATGCTTACAGCACCTCGAACTTATAACCCACGCCCCAGACGGTCTTCAGGCTCCAGTTGGCGCTGACGTTTTCCAGCTTTTCCCGCAGGCGCTTCACGTGGACGTCCACGGTGCGGGAGTCGCCGAAGTAGTCGAAGCCCCACACCTCGTCCAGCAGCTGGTTGCGGGTGTAGACCCGGTTGGGGGAGGAGGCCAGATAGTACAGCAGCTCCATTTCCTTGGGGGGCGTGTCGATCTTCTTGCCGTCCACGGTCAGCTCGAAAGCGTCCATGTCGATGATGAGCTTGTCGAAGACCAGCCGCCGGGCTTTTTTCTCGGCGGTAGCGCCGGAGGTGCGGCGGAGCACCGCCTCGATCCGGGCCAGGACTTCCTTCATTTCGAAGGGCTTGGTGACATAGTCGTCGGCACCGGACTTCAGGCCGGTGACCTTGTCGTCGGTCTCGCCCTTGGCGGTGAGCATGATGATGGGGGTCTGAGCCTCGGCCCGGATGGCCTTGCAGACGCTCCAGCCGTCCATAACGGGCATCATCACATCCAGCAGCACCAGGTCGGGCTTAATGGCCCGGAACTTGGCCAGGCCCTGGCCGCCGTCGGCGGCGACGGTAACGGCGTAGCCCTCTTTTTCCAGATACATTTGCAGCAATTCCGCGATATTGCGGTCGTCTTCCACAATCAAAACAGAGACAGCCATGAGTAATTCCTCCATTTTCTAATTCTTTTGCTTTTTTACCTATTATATCGCAAATATGGAATTTGGAGTGAACAATTTGTAAAGAGTTGCCCCCCAATTTGTGAACGGGGAAGAAGTGCTTGCAAATGGGAGCGTTTGGCTGTATGATAGACAAAACGGACTGTTCAGTTGACAGTTGACAATTGAACACTGTCAACTCAAAATTAATAACAAGGAGTATTTTTATGTTGGAGCTATTAAAGGCTGTCCTTTTCGGCATTGTGGAGGGCGTGACGGAGTGGCTGCCCATTTCCTCCACAGGCCACCTGATCCTGCTGAACGAATTCATCACCCTCAACGTCTCCGACGAATTCAAGAGCATGTTCGACGTGGTGATCCAGCTGGGCGCCATCCTGGCTGTCATCGTCCTGTTCTTCCATAAGCTGAACCCCTTCGCCCCCAGCAAGTCCGCCGGGGAGAAGAAGCAGACCTGGGACCTGTGGTTCAAGGTGGTGGCCGCCATCATCCCCTCCGGCGTGGTGGGCGTGCTTTTCGACGACTGGATGGACGAGCACCTGCATAACGGCATCGTGGTGTCCATAGCCCTCATCGTCTACGGCATCGCCTTTATCCTTGTGGAACGGAAAAACCAGGGCAAGCACCTGAGGGTCATTGACGACGTTCATAACATCGACTACAAAACCGCCCTGCTGATCGGCTGCTTCCAGTGCCTGAGCCTGATCCCCGGCACCTCCCGGTCCGGCTCCACCATTCTGGGCGCCATTTTGATCGGCGTGGGCCGCAGTGCCGGCGCGGAGTTCTCTTTCTTCATGGCCATCCCCACCATGCTGGGAGCCTCCGCCATCAAGGGACTGAAATTCCTGCTCAGCGGCGTCAGCGCCACCGGCACAGAGATCGGCGTGCTGGTTGTGGGCTGTGTCGTGTCCTTTGTGGTGAGTATGCTGGTCATCAAGGCCCTGATGGAATATGTGCGCAAGCACTCCTTCGCAGCCTTCGGCGTCTATAGAATCATCTTGGGCGCGGTCGTTTTACTGTATTTTATGACCAAAATCATCCTGACAGCCACCGGTGCAACCCCCTGGCCCGAAATGGGATAAAATAGAACCCGTAGGGGAGGGTCTTGACCCTCCCTTACCGTCATAAAAATCTGAGCATTCAAAATTACGCACCCAGCCAACAAGTTTGTCATCCTGAGCGAAACGAAGTGGAGCCGAAGGATCTGCGCAGAAACGTTTCCCTTAAGGGTGTCGAAGGCGTCTAGAGCCTTCGACCTGTTTCACTGGCTGGGGATGACATGCGTTTTATTATTTTAGCCGCGTCTTTTCGTCACTTTTAGGGAGGGTCAAGACCCTCCCCTACAGGATAAAATTCAAAACAGGGAGGCAACTATGGAATACACCATCGAAAATGAGTACTTAAAACTCACCGTCACCACCTGGGGCGCCCAGGTAAAGTCCGTCGTCCGCAAATGCGACGGCGTGGAGCACATCTGGCAGGCGGACAAGGCCGTCTGGGGCTACCACGCCCCCATCCTGTTCCCCCACTGCGGCAAGGTGGTGGACGGCAAGATCGAAGCCAAAGGGGGCGTTTACGAATCCGGCCAGCACGGCTTCGCCCGGCTCATGGAGCATGAATTTGTGGATCAGACCGGGGACACCATCGTGCTGGAGCTGTGCGCCAGCCCCGAGACCCTGAAAACGTTCCCCTATGAGTTCCGCCTGGTGTCCACCTTCACCCTGGAGGGCGACACCGTCCACCACACCCTGACCGTGGAGAACCTGGATACCGACAAGCTGCCCTTCGGCATTGGCTACCATCCCGCCTTCACCGTCCCCTTCGACGACAAGCACGCGGCCACCGACTATGAGCTGCGCTTTTCCGACGTGGAATCCCCCATCTGCATCAACAACCTGCCCTTAGGGCTAATGCACGGCGACCTCTACCACCTGCCCGCCAACATCCAGTCCCTGCCCGTGGACGAGGCTCTTTTCGCCAACGACAGCCACTGCATGGTGAACCTGCGCTCCACCACCCTGGGCCTGTACGAAAAGGGGACCGGCCGGGGCGTGGTGTGCAATATCGCCGAGTTCCCCTACACCCTGCTGTGGAGCAAGCCCGGTATGCCGAAATTCGTCTGCATCGAGCCCTGGCACAGCCTGCCCTCCCCCGAGAACGGCTCCATCAAGTGGGAAGAAAAGCCCGCCGCCGCCATCCTGAACCCCGGCGAAGCCTGGAGCTGCACTTTGAGCACCTCCTTTGTGCGGTAAATTGAAAATGGAAAATTGACAATTGATAATTGTGGTGTCCCTTCGGGACGATTAAAAATAATAGCCGAAGGCTATCCCTTAATTTTCAATTTTCATACTATTTCTTGATTAAATTCTTTAATCAAGAAGACATCACCTTCGGTGCTGTCGATTCTGATATTTTGATAATAAAATATCAGAATCCCGTCTCATAGGATTCTCATATCAAAAACTTCAATTCTGCGAATTAAAGTTT
>JAXJGV010000021.1:0-25748 GCA_036300205.1 Oscillospiraceae bacterium | reverse complement strand
GCCATTGACCGTTTCCTGATTATCCTGACCCTTGCCTGGTTTTGGTTTACCCGGGAGACTGAGCTTCTTCTGCCTTTTTCTGTGGGTATTCGACGCTATAGGGGGATTTTGTCTATTTTCTGAATTTGCTCATTTAGAGTTACTATTATTACTACAATGACAAACACCCTGAGGAAAATTCCGATTTGGAGGTCCTCTCTGAACTGTTGGGCAGTGTTGAGAATGAGATCGTTGAGTTTAAGGCCGCTTCCAATGGCTTTGATTTTCATAAACTGGGTCAGTACTTCTCTGCCATCAGCAATGAAGCCAACTTAAAGAATAAGCGTTTTGGATGGCTGGTATTTGGTGTGCATGATACAACCCACGCAATTCTCGGAACCAACTATAAGAACAATGCCACAGCACTTGAAAAATTAAAGCACGATCGCCGAATCCTTGGATCAGAAAGCACAGTATATCAAAAACAAAGGATTTGATGATGCCTATTACAAGCAGCTTATCATTGACTATCTGAAGAAATGGGAAAAGGGCAAAAAGGCAGATTTCGATAAGCTGTTGCTCGATAAGCTTCCTGACTCTATGACAGAGAAGCAGAAGAAAGACAAAATCAGAAATCTTCTTGCTGCACTCAGAGCTGCTGAAGTAATCAAAACCGATTCACCTAATCGACAAACATCAAATTGGATCTTAAATAAATAAGCTATCTTCTATTTAAGCTCTAGCTGAGATTTAGCTGAGCTATATTTAAGCTCTATCGGATATATGCAGATGGATGTAGCGCTGGAATGGGATGATGATGAGACCCAGGTAAGCTATAAAAAACTGGGATTGCATGTGGGCTACAACAGTAATTTCCAAGAGTTTTCGCTGGATGATGATTATCTTCAGTGGCAGGATGGGGAAAACTGCATTTCTGTTCGCTTTGAATGAACCAGGCGTTTTTCTGCCTGCCGCTTCGGATCGGGATTTTTTCAGGATAGTTTGACAGGGATCATCCATACTAAACCGGAGGTGATCCCATGGCAAACGCCAGCGTATATTACACCCTGAACAGCGTAGACGGAAAGCACGATGTAAAGCGGATCAAGCAGACCCTGGACGCGCTGCCGGGGGTGCTGTCCGTCAGCGTCAACGCCGGTTCCAACCAGGTGGCGGTGGATTTTGACACCACCGGTGTGCAAAGTACCCGCATCCAAAACCAGCTGGAAAAAGCGGGCTTTGAAATACGCGAAACCAAGACGGACAACCATACCTTGTAACGAACAGGAGCCAGACCTATGCCGAAAGACAGCCAGCCCGATCCCAAGCAGGTTCGGAAAGCAAAAGCCAACGGGCAGACGCCCATCACCCGGGAAAATCAAAACCAAAACAGAAACGCCAAGAAAAAGTCCATTCCCAACAACGACGTGTAAGCAGACAAGAAGGCCGCCCGGCAGGGCAAATGTCATTAATTTAAGAGTATATGTCATTCCGAGCCAGTGCGCTTGAGTGGCGTGGGAATCCCCATCATCGAAGGAGATTGCCACACCAGTCTGAGGACTGGTTCGCAATGACATCTTAACTTAATGACATTGCCCGGCAGGGCGGCCTTCTTTCCAGACTGTCGAAAAACCATGTCATTGCGAGCCAGTGCGCACACTACTCCGCGCTAAGAGCCGCCTTCGGCGGTTGCGCTATGTACGCGGCCTGCGGGCCGTGTGGCGTGGCAATCTCCCGAATTTTCGGACATTTCTTTACTAAAATGGAGGGATTTTACTTCTTTTTGGGGGATCGCCACACTAGTGGCGCTCCGCGCAGCGAATCAGAAATGAGAATGATTACCGGTGGCAATCATACCATAATTTATTGCGGGCTGGTTCGCGATGACATCTAATTTTAGGGACTTTTTTGACACGCTGACAAGAAGGCCGCCCTGCAGGGTGGCCTTCTTTCTTTGCGTGCCGGGCGGGTATCTTGTAAATTCTTCCGAAGAAATAAAGTTTAGACTAGATTACGGAAATATTGTGTGCTATACTTAAGATGTGTTATGTCCAAATAACACCAATTATAGACTTAAGCTGTTTGTTTCCTGCTTTTTCCGCAAGGTGCAGAGGCGGAAAACAGCAAAGCAGACCGGCATAAGGTTGATTGACAAATTTTGTAAGGAAGGTGAGCAATTGGAAAACTATACCAAGTATAAGTTGAAAGCCGTGGACGAACTGGAACCGGTACTTGCCGGTACGGACAACCTGTTCGTCATTGCTTGCAACAAGTGTTTCAAGGAATTTGAGACTACGGATGAACCTGATTGCGATACGTTCAAGAAAATCGCCGCTGAGCACGGAAAGACCGTTACTGGCAGTGCAAAGATCGATTTCCTGTGCAACAAAACTCAGACTGCCAAAAAGCTGCAGGACCTGATCCCCGAAGGTACGGAAAGCATTTTCGTCATCTCCTGCGGCCTGGGCATCCAGACCATCGCGGATATGGTGGATGTTCCCGTTTTTGCGGCCAGCAATTCCCTGAATTATACGGGACATCACGGCATGGCGCTGACCAAGAAGGCCTGCGACGCCTGCGCACAGTGCTACCTGAACATCACCGGCGGCATCTGCCCCATCGTGGACTGCTCCAAGAGCCTGATCAACGGCCAGTGCGGCGGCGCCAAGAACGGCAAGTGCGAAGTGGATCCCAACAAGGACTGCGCTTGGGAAAAGATCCAGAAGCGCCTGGAAGGCCAGGGCCGTCTGGAAGAGCTGAAGAAGCAGCCCGTCCAGATCCGGGACTACTCCAAGGTCAATTTCAAGGTCATTAACGACTATGTAAAGTCCATCCGGGAGAAGCGCTTCGCCGGCTACTACGGCGGTATCCATCCCGTGGAAGGCAAGGAGCCTACCGAGCACAAGGAACTGGTCCGGTTCCCTGAGCCCAAGACCGTCGTCATTCCCCTGTCCATGCATCTGGGCGCTCCTGCCAACGCCATTGTGCAGGTAGGCGACACCGTCAAGGTGGGCCAGAAGATCGCGGAGGCCGCCGGCTTCATTTCCGCTCCCGTTCATTCCAGCGTCAGCGGTACGGTGGTGGCCATTGAGGACCGTCCCCATGCCAACAGAGGCATGTGCCCCGCCATCGTCATCGAGTCCGACGGCAAGGATACCCTCCATGAGTCCGTCAAGCCCAACAAGCCCCTGGAGGAGCTGACTGCCGAGGAGATCATTGAGATCGTCAAGGAAGCCGGTATCGTGGGTATGGGCGGCGCAGGCTTCCCCACCTACGTCAAGCTGAAGCCCGGCAAGCCCATCGACGCCGTTCTGGTCAACGCCTGCGAATGTGAGCCTATGCTGACCGCCGACCACCGGGTCCTGCTGGCCTATGCCGACGAGATCCTCTATGGCCTGAAGGCCGTCATGAAGACCGTTGACTCCCCCAGAGGCGTCATCGTCATCGAAGACAACAAGCCCGACGCCATCGAGCTGATGCAGGCAAAGACCGCGGATATTGACAACATCGAAGTCTGCGTCGCCAAGACCAAGTACCCCCAGGGCGGCGAAAAAATGCTCATCAAGCGGGTCCTGGACCGCTTCGTTCCCAGCGGCAAGCTCCCCGCCGACGTGGGCGCGGTGGTGTGCAATGTCAGCACCGTCAAGGCAATTTCCGACGCTCTGCAGACCGGTATGCCTCTGATCGAGCGCGTGACCACCGTCACCGGTCCTTACATCCCCAACCCCGGCAACTTCCTGGTGAAGATCGGCACCAACGCCGCTGACCTCATCGCGGCATGCGGCGGCATCCAGGAAGGCGACGTTACCGTCAAGGCCGGCGGCCCCATGATGGGCTTCCCCCAGAAGGACGTGAACGTGCCCATTATGAAGGGCTCCAACGGCTTCATCGCCATCGACACCGACCACACTGTGGAGCAGGAATGCATCAAGTGCGGCCGCTGCGTGGATGTATGTCCCATGTCCCTGCAGCCTCTGTACTTCGCCAAGTACGCCAAGCAGGAGAACTGGGCCGGCTGTAAGGAAAAGAATATTATGGACTGCATGGAGTGCAGATGCTGCGAGACCATCTGTTCTTCCAAGATCCCGCTGGTCAGCATGATCAAGGCTGGCAAAGCCGCAGTAAGGGGGATGAAGTAATATGCTGATTACCGAACTGAAATCCAAAGAAACGATTGCTTCCCTGGTAAGCGGTAAGGTCTTTATCATCAACTGCCATGGCTGCAAGGAAGTGCACTTCCCCGAGCAGGAAGCCGCCGAGCTGCAGAAGGAACTGATGGCTGCCGGCGCTGTTACCGGCGTTATTACAACTGATTATATATGTAATCCCGAAAACCTGAAGCTGCGCCTGAGCAAGTACGCAAGCCAGATCGAGGCCGCCGACATGGTGCTGGTCCTGTCCTGCGGCGTGGGCGTGCAGACGGTTTCCGAGTATCTGGAGGGCAAGAAGGTCTGCGCGGCCTGCGATACCTACGCGCTGCCCGGCTTCCAGGGCGTGACGCCTCTGGAATACGACTGCAAGCAGTGCGGCGAATGCTACCTGAATCTGACCGGCGGCATCTGCCCCATCACCGCCTGCTCCAAGAGCCTGGTCAACGGCCAGTGCGGCGGCTCCAAGAACGGCAAGTGCGAAGTGGACCCCAACATGGAATGCGGCTGGGAGCGGATCTACCGCAGACTGGCCCAGGTGGGCCGTCTGGACGCGCTGAAGTGCCCCGTTCAGGTGCGCAACTACGCCACGGATGACGAAGTATCCAAGTAAAAATTACATTGATTAGGAGTAATAGACAATGAGAATTACTGAGTTATTTGATAACGGTGAATTTGTCGTTACCGCAGAAGTCGGCCCTCCCAAAGGCATCCATATGGAGCACGTGGTGGAAGAAGCCAAGACTTACCTCAGCGGCATCACCGCTGTAAACATCACCGACAACCAGTCCTCCGTCATGCGTATGGGCAGCCTTCCCGCCTGTGTGGCGCTGAAGAACGCGGGCCTGACCCCCATTCTGCAGCTGACCTGCCGGGACCGCAACCGCATCGCGCTGCAGTCCGAGCTGCTGGGCGCCGCCATGCTGGGCATCGACAATATCCTGTGCCTCACCGGCGACCACACCAAGATGGGCGACCATCCCGGCGCAAAGCCTGTTTTCGACCTGGATTCCGTCTCCCTGCTGCATACTGTCAGCCAGCTGGAGAAGGGCGTTGACCTGGGCGGCAGCCCTCTGGTGGGCGAGCCCCCCAAGTTTGCCAAGGGCGCCGTTGTCTCTCCCTGCAGCGACAGCGTGGACGCGCAGCTGGCAAAGATGGAGCGCAAGGTCATGGCCGGCGCGGAGTACTTCCAGACCCAGGCTGTTTTCGATTCTGAGAAGTTCATCCAGTTCATGGAGAAGGCCAAGCAGTTCGGCAAGCCCGTTCAGCTGGGCGTCATCATCCCCAAGTCCGCCGGCATGGCAAAGTTCATGAACAAGAACGTGGCCGGCGTCCATGTTCCCGACGAGATGATCGAGGCTCTGGCAGCCGACAAGGAGCGTGCCAAGGCAGGCATCACCGGCGTGGAGATCGCCGCCAAGATCATCAAGGAATGCAAGCCCTACTGCCAGGGCGTGCACATCATGGCCCTGGGCTGGGAGTCCAAGGTCCCCGATCTGCTGAAGCTGGCAGAGATCTGATCAAACGACATAGCAAGAGCGGAGTGGAAAACCACTCCGCTCCTGTTTTTTTATTGGGGCTCTTCGCTGCCCCGGGCTTTTTTCCGGTATTCCATGGGCGTGGTGCCCTCGGCCCGGCGGAAGCTCTGGGAGAAATAGCTGGCGGAGGAAAAGCCCAGCAGCCGGGCGATCTGGGACAATGACAGGTCCGTCTCCCGCAGCAGATACCGGCTCTCCTCGATGCGCCGCTGGATCAGATAGCTGATGGGAGAAATGCCGTACTCCCGCTTGAAGGCGTGGGCCATGTAATATTTGTTCACGTGGGCCTCCTTGGCCAGGGTGTCCAGGTCCAGCTGTTCTTTGTAATGGTTATCGATGTAGCGGCGGATGGTGGCGCACTGGCGGCTGACCAGAGGACCGGAGGCCGTGGAGGTGACGGAAAAGCTGGTGCTGCGGATCAGGCGCACGATGAGGATCTCCATATAGGCCTGGCAGATGGCCTCGTAGCCCGGCTGGGCGGCATCCGTCTCCCGGAGGATGTTCCGCAGGCAGGTCAGGATATCGCCGCCGCCCCGGTAATCCAGAATACAGAACCGCGGATCGCCGTCCTTGGTAACGGAAAGCGCCAACCCTTCGATGCCCAGAACGATGTATTCCAGGGGATGGGCTTCGTAGCTGACCTCGGTGTGGATCACGTTGGGGTTGACGATGACCAGTTGGTTGGCGGAGACCGGATAGAGCTTGTCCTCGATGCGGAACTGCCCGTCGCCGCCTACAATATAAAACAGCTCCGCGTGGCTGTGGGCATGGGGGAGGGAATGCCAGTCGCCGGTGTATTTGGCGCTGCCCACGTTCAGCAGCCGGGTATTGCTGCGGATGTCGTTTTCCTTGCTCAGATCCAGGGTGTGAAGCTGATTGCTCATGAACGTTCTCCTTTATAAATATTGTCTTTTTTGTCATTATATTGCATTTTGTTTTAAAATACAACAGGACATTCTGGAAAGGCGAAGGGTATTTTTTCGGAAAAAGTGTTAAAAAAATAAGAAATGGTAGAAGTGCACAAATGGAAACGATTTAAATTAAACGATATGCTGAAATTGTTGCCGACAGCAAGATATCTAAAATTTTGCACAAGAAATGAGTTGAGAATCTGGCCGCGGACTGTATACTTAAAAGTGCAAGAAAGGGGATTTCCCTGGAAGCAGAAATTAATTAGGAGGAATTAAAAATGAAGAAGTTCATTGCACTGCTGCTCGCTCTGGCTATGGCCCTGTCTCTGGTGGCCTGCGGCGGCTCCAAGACTGAGGAAACCCAGGCTGCTGCTGCCGGTGAGACTGCCGCTGCCGCTCCCGCGGAAGACGTGACCATCCAGGTCGCTGCCATCGAGACTGCTTACGGCTCCCAGATCTGGGCTGACGTCTGCGCAGCATTTACCGAGACCACCGGTATCAAGGTGGAACTGATCACCGATAAGAACCTGGAGGATGTCATCTCCGCTTCCATGCAGGGCGGCGAGTATCCCGACGTCATTCATCTGGCCACCGGCCGTCCCGCCGGTCTGACCGAGCAGTTCATCAAGGATCAGGCCATTGCTGAGATCACTGATGTCCTGTCCATGACCGTTCCCGGCGAGAGCGCCATCGTTGGCGACAAGATCTCCGGCGGCTTCACCGAGACTTCCCTGACCAATCCCTACAACGACGGCAAGACCTACCTGGCACCCATGTTCTATTCTCCCTGCGGCCTGTTCTACAACGCAAAGCTGTTTGAGGAAAAAGGCTGGGAAGTTCCCGCCACTTGGGACGAGATGTGGGAGCTGGGCGACAAGGCAGCAGAGGAAGGCATCTCCCTGTTCACCTACCCCACTGCCGGCTACTATGACGCTTTCATGTACGCTCTGATCTACTCCATCGGCGGCACCGAGTTCTTTGAGGCTGCTACCCACTACGAAGAGGGCGTCTGGGAGACTGAGAATGCGCAGACCCTGTTCGCCATCCTGGACAAGCTGGCTGACTACACCCATCCTACCACTCCCGCTCAGGCCAACAACCAGGACTTCACCAAGAACCAGCTGATGGTCATGACCAACGACGCTCTGTTCATGCCCAACGGCACCTGGATCGTGGGCGAGATGGCCGAGGCTGAGGCTACCCTGACCAACGACTTCGCATGGGGCATGACCGCTCTGCCCGCTGTGGAAGCGGGCGGCGCAGGCTACTCCTACTGCTGGTTCGAGCAGGCATGGATCCCCGCTGGCGCTGAGAACATCGACGCTGCCAAGCAGTTCATCGCATTCCTGTACTCCGACAAGGCCTGCGAGATCTTCGCCACCGCCGGCGCTATCCAGCCCGTCAACGGCATTGCTTCCATGCTGGAAGGCGACAACGTCATGTTCTACTCCATCTATGACAACGGCGCCAAGGCTGCTATGGGCAACTTCGCCGCTTTCGAAGCCATCCCCGGCATCGACACCACCACTGTCTTCTTCGATCCCATCAACTCCCTGGTGGCAGGCACTCTGACCATCGAAGAGTACCAGGCCAACATCATCTCCGCTTCCGAGCAGATGCGGGCCAACCTGATGGGCTGATCCTACCGGCTTTCCATAACGTATAACCAACGGGATGGCAGCGGCAGCCGCCGCTGCCATCCTTTTCTAAAACTTCAAACCGTTCACCGTAGGGCGGGGGCTTGCCCCCGCCGCTATACAGCGAGAAGGCAAGCATTCTGTTCTCCAATCCGGGGACGGCATTGGCGGCTTTCCTTACAGGGCCGGTTCCTGCGGCCTGACGGCAGGAGCGAGCCCCCGCCCTACCGCGGTATTTGCGCATGGACACACATCCGGGGGACCCCTTGGGTGCTCCTGCGCCACAGCCATTATATTTCCATCATAGAAAGGAGCGGTACCTCAGCTATGAAGAGCAACAAACGCCGCAGCGCATTCTTGATCACCTGCGTGGCACCGGCAGTGATCCTGTTCACCATCTTCATGATCGTGCCGACCGTCAACGTTTTCCGCATGTCCCTGTATGAGCGGAGCGCCTTTTCCGCCAAGGAGACCTTCGTGGGCCTGAAAAATTTCACTACCCTGCTCAACGATACCGCCTTCATCCGTTCCATGCAGAACACCCTGCTGCTGATCGTGGTGGTCACCGTCATTACCATGGCGCTGGCGCTGATCTTCGCAGGCATTTTGACCAGAGAAAAGATCAAGGGCCAGAATTTCTTTCGGGTGGTGTTCTACGTCCCCAACATTCTGTCCGTTGTTGTTATTTCCGGCATCTTCTCCGCCGTGTATCAGACGGAGAACGGTATGCTCAACTCCATCATCGAGTCCTTTGTGAACCTGGAGCAGCACATTTTGTGGAAGGGCGAGAAGATGGTCATGGTGAGCATCGTCATCGCCATGGTCTGGCAGGCCATCGGCTATTACATGGTCATGTACATGGCCTCCATGTCCGCCGTGCCTCAGTCCCTGTATGAAAGCTCTTCCCTGGACGGTGCGGGCCGCGTGACCCAGTTCTTCCAGATCACCATTCCCCTGATCTGGACCAACATCCGCACCACCCTGACCTTCTTCATCATTTCCACCATCAACATGGCCTTCCTGTTCGTCAAGGCCATGACCGGCGGCGGCCCCAACGGCGCCTCCGAAGTGGTGCTGGGCTACATGTACAGCCAGAAGAACAACGGCCTGTACGGCTACTGCATGGCCATCGGCGTTGTGATCTTCCTGTTCTCCTTCGCCCTGTCCGCCCTGGTGAACAAGGTCACCGAGCGGGAAACCCTGGAATTCTAAGGAGGTAGGCACATGAAACAGAATAAGCTCACATCCTCCGGCGAACGGGTCTACAAAGCCTTCGTCTATATCGTTCTGATTTCCCTGGCGGTGCTGATTATCGTTCCCGTGGCCTGGGTGTTCATGGCTTCCATCAAGGAAAACGCCGAATTCTACGCCAACCCCTGGAACCTGCCCAAGGGCTTCTGCTTCCAGAACTTCGTGGAAGCCTGGGAGACCGCCAAGATGGGCGAATATATGCTCAACTCCGTCATCGTCACGGTGACAGCCCTGGCGCTGCTGCTGGTGGTGGCGCTGCCCGCCGCCTACTGCCTGTCCCGGTTTAAGTTCTTCGGCCAGAAGTTCCTGAACACCGCCTTTATGGCCGGTCTGTTCATCAACGTCAACTACATCGTGGTCCCCATCTTCCTGATGCTCCGGGACGGCGACGTGTGGCTGAAAAAGGTCTTCGGCAGCGGTTTCCTGCTGAATAACCTGTTTGTGCTGGCGGTAGTCTATGCCGCTACCGCCCTGCCCTTCACCATCTACCTGCTGTCCGGCTACTTTGCCACCTTGGCCCATGACTATGAGGAGGCCGCCTACATCGACGGCGCGGGCTATTTCCGCACCATGCTGCAGGTCATCTTCCCCATGGCCAAGCCCTCCATCATCACGGTCATTCTGTTCAACTTCCTGTCCTTCTGGAACGAGTACATCATCTCCATGACCCTGATGACTTCCGTCAACGGCGGCAAGACCCTGCCTGTGGGCCTGCTGAACCTGATGCAGGCACAGCAGTCCGCCGCCAACTACGGCCCCATGTACGCCGGCCTGGTGCTGGTCATGCTGCCCACGCTGATCCTGTATTGCTGTGTGCAGAAGAACCTGACCAAGGGCATGACCGTGGGCGGCCTGAAAGGATAAGGTGATACTATGGATTGGAAAAACCATGAAAAGCTGCGCAGTGTTCTCATTGCCCTGTTCTTCGTGCTGGGCCTGGTGCTGACCTTCGTGGGCTGGAAAATGACCGGCCTGCTGAAGGGCCTGGGCCTGATGATCGTGGGCATCATCTGCCTGCTGACTGCCATGCTCGTCTATAACGGGTCTTATAAGAACTGAGATGTGACTGAGGGGGCGGGACGCAGCAATATGCTGCGTCTGCCGCCCCTTCGACCCGCCTTGCGGCGGCCCACCTCCCCACAAGGGGAGGCTTTTCCCCATCTATCCTTACTTCCAAAAGGAGGTTTCCCATATGAACGATTTTAAGAATACCGGCCGCGTCACGATCCCCACCGACCTGGACGTGGTGCCGGAGACTCTGGAGATCCTGAAGCGCTGGGGCGCGGACGCCATCCGGGACTGCGACGGCACCGATTTCCCCGCCGAGCTGCAAAATCAGAACGCGAAGATCTATTCCACCTACTACACCACCCGTAAGGACAACGCCTGGGCCAAGGCCAATCCCGACGAAGTCCAGCAGTGCTATATCATGACCGGCTTCCATACCGCTCCCGGCGGCGCGCTGGAGATCCCCCTGATGAAGGGCATCTCCCCAGAGCTGATGCAGGTGAACACCCGGGATGACATCAAGCGCTGGTGGGAAGTCATGGACCGCACCACAGGCCGGCCCCTGGCCCCGGAGAGCTGGGCGTATGACGAGAAAAGCGGCTGCGTGATCATCCCCCAGCCCGAACCCTTCCACGAATACACCGTGGCGTTCCTGGCCTACCTGATCTGGGACCCGGTGCATATGTACAACGCCGTCACCAACGACTGGAAGGATTTTGAGCACCAGATCACCTTCGATGTCCGCCAGCCCAAGACCCACGCCTTCACCATGGAGCGGCTGCGCAAATTCATTGCCGACCACCCCTACGTCAACGTTATCCGCTACACCACCTTCTTCCACCAGTTCACCCTGGTGTTCGACGAGCTGAAGCGGGAAAAGTATGTGGACTGGTACGGCTACTCCGCCTCCGTGTCCCCTTACATCCTGGAGCAGTTTGAGCGGGAGGCGGGCTATCAATTCCGCCCCGAGTTCATTGTGGATCAGGGTTACCATAACAACCAGTACCGGGTCCCGAGCCCGGAGTTCAAGGACTTCCAGGCCTTCCAGCGCCGGGAAGTGGCCAAGCTGGCGAAAGAAATGGTGGACATCACCCACGAGCTGGGCAAGGAAGCCATGATGTTCCTGGGCGACCACTGGATCGGCATGGAGCCTTTCATGGAAGAGTTCCCCTCCATCGGCCTGGACGCGGTGGTTGGCTCCGTGGGCAACGGCTCCACCCTGCGCCTGATCTCCGACATCCCAGGCGTCAAGTACACCGAGGGCCGGTTCCTGCCCTACTTCTTCCCGGACACCTTCCATGAGGGCGGCGACCCGGTGAAGGAGGCCAAGGAGAACTGGGTCACAGCCCGGCGCGCCATTCTCCGCAAGCCAATCGACCGCATCGGCTACGGCGGCTACCTGAAGCTGGCCATCCAGTTCCCCGAATTTATCGACTACATCGAGTCTGTATGCAATGAGTTCCGGGAGCTGTACGAAAACATCAAGGGCACTACCCCCTACTGCGTCAGAACCGTGGCGGTGCTGAACTGCTGGGGCAGGATGCGGGCCTGGGGCTGCCATATGGTCCACCACGCGCTGTACCAGAAGCAGAACTATTCCTATGCCGGCGTCATCGAGGCCCTGTCCGGCGCGCCCTTTGACGTGAAGTTTATTTCCTTCGACGATATCCGCAAAGACCCGGCCATTCTGGACACCATCGATGTCATCATCAACGTAGGCGACGGCGATACCGCCCATACCGGCGGCGCGGAGTGGGAAGACCCCGCCATTTCCTCCGCCATTCGGAGGTTTGTCCATAACGGCGGCGGCTTCATCGGCGTGGGCGAGCCCTCCGGCCACCAGTACCAGGGCCGCTATCTGCAGCTGGCTTCCGTGCTGGGTGTGGAGAAGGAGACCGGCTTCACCCTGAACTACGACAAGTACAACTGGCAGGAGCATCCCGATCATTTCATCCTGGCTGACGTTCCCGGCGATGTGGACTTTGGCGAGGGCAAGAAGAGCATCTACGCCCTGGAGAACACGGAAGTTTTGGTACAGCGGGAGAAGGAAGTCCAGATGGCCGTCAACACCTACGGCCAGGGCCGCAGCGTGTACCTGTCCGGCCTGCCCTATTCCTTCGAGAACAGCCGGATTTTGTACCGCGCCATTTTGTGGGCTGCCCATGGAGAAGAAGACCTGCACAAGTGGTATTCCACCAACTATAACGTGGAAGTCCATGCCTTCGTGAAGAACGGCAAATACTGCGTGGTCAACAACACCTATGTCCCCCAGGATACCACCGTCTACACCGACAGCGGCAGCTTTGACCTCCATCTGGAAGCCAACGAGATCTGCTGGTACAATATCTAAAATCACGGTTTACGCAAAAAAGGTTTGCCGCAGCATTGCGGCAAACCTTTTTTCCGGTTACGGCGGCGCAAACAAAAACGACTCCGTGGGGCGATTGGGCGGCATCCGGCGGAGAATGGCTTGCAATCCTCCCTTGGGAACGATATAATGGGAAAAAACAGGAAAAAGAGACAAAGGAGTTGAAAATATGCGCCGTTTTCGAATGCTCATCTGCGCGGTGCTGGCGGGATTGATCGTGCTTCTGGCCGCGGTGCCGGGGGCCAGGATAAAACAAAGCGGGGCACCCGATCAGGAGCAGGCCGCGTCGGAATCCGCCGGGCCCGAACAGTCCACAGAGCCTGCGCCCACGGCGGAGACCACCGCGGCCGCGGGGCCGGAACAGGAGGGGTATCTCCAGGTGCCCCGGTATTTTCAGACCGACTATCCGTATATCAAATTCGGCAACGGCACCATTGCCACCAGCGGATGCAGCATCACCTGCCTTGCCATGGTGGCCACTTATCTGACGGACCACGAATATACCCCCGACCAGATGGCCTACCACTTTGGAAGCTACGGAAAGACCAACATCGAGCGTTTGGAGCACGGCAACGAAGAAATGCGGCTGCCCTGTGAAAAGAACGAAGATGTGCAGGATGTGCTCCAGGCCTTAAACGAAGGAAAAGTCGCCATCGCCATGATGGATTCGGAGTCCATCTTTACCACCACCCAGCATTTTATCGTGCTGGCAGGCATGACGGAGGAGGGAAAGATCCTGGTGAACGACCCCTTCGAGCCAAATTATACCGCCCGTGTATATATGGAAAACGCCTACGCCAATGGCTTTCCCGATTATGATATCATGCGGGGCTTCAGCGGCGCCTGGATCTATGACAAGAGCGCCATGCCGGAGGAGCCGTTCCTGTACGACGCGGAAAAGCCGGAGCAGCAGGAAAACCGGTATACCGGGTATGATCTGACGGAAGAGGACATTTACACCCTGGCCTGTCTGGCCTGGGCGGCGGCTCGGGAGGAGCCTGAGGAGGCCCAGCAGGCGGTGCTGGAAGTGGTGCTGAACCGGGTGGTGTCGGGGGACTTCCCCAATACCGTTCGGGATGTGATCAATAAGGGGGAGCTGTACAGCCTCACGGCCCAGATGGCCCGGGCAGAGCCGGATTTTCCCCAGTATATTGCCGTGACATCGGCCATGTACGGCCCCTATGTGCTGCCTGACAATGTGTATTATTTTTCCCAGTGGGACACCAGCGGCGAAGTCTGGGGCCAGCTGGGGAGCTATACGTTCCTTTATTCCAAATAAACCGCAGAGAGCTGTTTTCTGCCGGACCCTGACCGAACAACATCCGAACCGGATTTCCGGTTCGGATTTTTCGTACGGAAACAAATTTGGCTTTTTCTATAAATTTCCATCCCCATTTTTGACAGCTCGGCGAATTGATGGAGCCGGATAAGTATGTTATAATGTAGCAATCAGAACGGGTACCAAAAAAGGCAATTTCTGCACATGCCCGTCCTGCTTCCCGAAAGGCTTTTGCAGCGGATCCGCTGTGACGGCATATAAGAAATTAGGAGGAAAACAATATGAAGAAGATCCTTGCTCTGCTTCTGGCTCTGGTCATGGTCCTGGGTCTGGCCGCTTGCGGCGGCGAGACTGCCAAGGAGACCGAAGCCCCTGCCGAAACCGCCGCTCCCGCGGAAGGCGGCGAAGAAGTTTCCGCCGAAAAGGCTCCCGAGGATTACACCGGCAACCTGGTGGTCTACTCCCCCCATGACGCTGACCCCCTGAACGCCGGCGTGGCCCTGTTCCAGGAGACCTATCCCAACATCAATGTGGAAGTCATTGCCGCCGGTACCGGCGAGCTGTGTCAGAGAATCGTGGCAGAGTCCGAGAATCCCCAGGGCGACGTCCTGTGGGGCGGCGGCGCTGACACCCTGGCCGCTTACGTTGACTACTTCGACGCTTACGTCTGCGCCAACGACGCTGTGATTGCCGATGCCTACAAGGATGCCGACGACCTGTGGATCGGCGAATCCCCCCTGCCCATGGTCTTCATCTACAATAAGACCATGATCGACGAAGCCGACGTTCCCACCACCTGGGAAGGCCTGTGCGACGAGAGCCTGAAGGGCAAGATCGCCTACGCATCCCCCGCCAAGTCCGGCTCCGCCTACACCCAGCTGTGCACCATGCTGTTCAGCCAGTCCTCTCTGGACGAAGGCTGGGCCCTGGTAGAGAAGTTCATCGCCAACCTGGACGGCAAGATCCAGGATTCCTCCGGCAACTGCCACAAGCTGGTTGCCGCCGGTGAATACGCCATCGGCGTCACCATCGAGAAGTCCGCTGTCCTGTACAACGACAACCCCGACATCGGCTACGTCTACCCCGAGAAGAACTCCGCCGTTCCCGACGGTGTGGCTCTGGTGAAGAACTGCCCCAACGAGGAGAACGCCAAGCTGTTCATCGACTTCGTCACCGGCCTGGAGTGCCAGACCGCCCAGAACCAGGATTGGAAGCGCCGTCCCGTCCGCTCTGACCTGACCCCCGAGGGCCTGTGCGAGCTGAGCGAGCTGGACCTGGGCGATTACGACTTCGCCTACGCCGCCAACAACAAGGAGTCCATTGTTGAGAAGTGGAACGACCTGACCGTCGGCTGATCCAATTTTCGAAAAGGGAGGGAGTCCCCCACGGGGACTCCCTTTTCTGAAATGAGAGCAGAATTTCTGTAGGGCGGGGGCTTGCCCCCGCCGGTGAATGAAAGTTTTGATTTCGTATCAGTATCCCATCGATCCTGTACAGCTGAAGAAAGCTGCCCGCCGGCGGTTTTCTTGAGCTGCACAGCCCCCATTTTTATGGACAGAAAGGAAGAGCATTATGAGCAACGAGGTAATCATTAAGGACGCGGTGAAGCGCTACGGCGATTTTACCGCTTTGAACGGTGTTTCCCTGGACATCCGGGAGGGCGAATTCTTCACCCTGCTGGGCCCCTCCGGCTGCGGCAAGACCACATTGCTTCGCATGATCGCGGGCTTTAACTCCATCGAGGGCGGCGATTTCTACTTCGGCCAGAAGCGCATCAACGATGTGGCGGCCCATAAGCGGGACATCGGCATGGTCTTCCAGAACTACGCCATTTTCCCCCACCTGACCGTCCGGGAAAACGTGGCCTACGGCCTGAAGGCCCGGAAGACTCCCAAAAACGAGATCGATGAGCGGGTGAAGGAAGCTCTGGAGCTGGTGCAGATCTCCCACCTGGCGGACCGCAAGCCCAACGAGCTGTCCGGCGGCCAGCAGCAGCGGGTGGCCCTGGCCCGTGCCTTCGTCATTGAGCCCAGCGTGCTGCTGATGGATGAGCCTCTTTCCAACCTGGACGCCAAGCTCCGGGTGCAGATGCGCTCCGTCATCAAAAAGCTCCAGCGCCGCCTGGGCATCACCACCATTTACGTCACCCACGACCAGGAGGAAGCCCTGGCCATCTCCGACCGCATCGCCGTTATGAAGGACGGCAACATCATGCAGATCGGCACCCCCAACGAGATCTACGCCAAGCCCCAGAATCCCTTCGTGGCGGGCTTCATCGGCGTCAGCAACTTCCTGGAGTGCGATGTGGAGCGCTGTGAAAACGGCATAGCCAAGGTCACCATCCAGGGGGAGACCAGCATCCACATTCCTGTCCGCCGGGAATATACCGGCAAGGGCAAGATCTCTGCCCGCCCCGAGCAGCTGTTCTTCAGCAGCGAGGGTATGCCCGGCAAGATCCTGTTCTCCACCTTCCTGGGCGACTTCATCGAGTACGAGGTGGAGCTGGACAACAGCCAGAGCCTGATCGTCAACGAGTACACCAAGGATACCACCGAAGTCCACGCCGACGGCGAGCGGGTGTGCCTGCGCTTTGATCCCAACCGCATCAGCCTCTACGAGGCCCAGTCCGAGGAGGTGCTTTCCCTGTGAAGCAGAAACTCGGAAAGGTGAAGCCGGACTTCTGGTTCTTTACCAAGCTGTTCGTGATCCTGGGCATGTGCCTGTTCATCGTCTACCCCTTCTACACCATCCTGACCAAGAGCGTGTTTTCCAATAAGGTGGAAGGCATCACACTGTATAACTTCATCCGCTTTTTTACCAAGCCCTATTATTACCAGACCCTGCTGCGCTCTCTGGTGATCTGCTTCGCCACGGTGCTGACTACCACCATCATCGGCGTGCCCATCGCCTATGTGATGACCCGCTATAACGTGGCGGGCAAGCAGCTGCTGCACATTTTCATCATCATGTCCCTGATGAGCCCGCCCTTCATCGGCGCTTACTCCTGGATCATCCTCATGGGCCGCAACGGCCTGGTGGCAAAGCTGTTCGCCATTTTCGGCTGGGTAGCCCCCACCATTTACGGCCGCAACGGCATCATCTTCGTCTTTACCCTGCACCTGTTCCCCTACATCTATCTGTATACCTCCGGCGCCATGAATTCCATCGATTCTTCCCTGGAAGAGGCCGCGGAAAACCTGGGCATGAACAAGCTCAAGCGCATCTGGACCATCACCCTGCCCGTGATCCTGCCCTCCATCCTGGCGGGCTGCGTCATGGTGTTCATGACCGCCCTGGCGGACTTCGGCACCCCCATGCTGCTGGGCGAGGGCTATACCGTCCTTCCCGTGCTGGTGTATAACGAGTACATGTCCGAAAGCGCCGTCAACCCCTATATGGCGTCGGCCTTGTCCGTCATCATCGTGGCCTGCTCCCTGCTGGTGCTGTCCTTCCAGAAGCTGGTCATCGACAAGCGGAATTACCAGATGTCTTCCCTGCGCCCGCCCCAGGAGACCAAGCTCCACGGCTGGAAGCGCTTCGCCGTTTCACTGCCCATTTATCTGGTGGTGTTCCTGGCCTTCCTGCCCCAGATCGTGGTGGTCTGCCAGTCCTTCATCGAGCGCAGCTTCTCCGGCATGGTCAAGGGCATCAACCTGAATAACTACCGGGCCATCCTGTCCCGCCTGGGCACCAACATCCGCAATACCTACGTCTTCTCCCTGGCGGCTATCGTGTTCATCGTGATCCTGGGCATCCTGGTGTCCTATATCCTGGTGCGCAAGAAGGGCAAGGTGGCGAACCTGATCGACACCCTCATCATGTTCCCCTACGTCATCCCCGGCAGCGTTCTGGGCATCGGCCTGATCGTGGCCTTCAACCGGGAGCCTTTGATCCTGGTAGGCACCTCTGCCATTATGATCATCTCCTACATCGTCCGAAAGCTGCCCTATACCGTCCGTTCCGGCTCGGCGTTCCTGTATCAGATGGACCCCTCCATTGAGGAAGCCTCCATCAACCTGGGCGTGTCTCCCATGAAGACCTTCTTCACCGTCACGGCCCGGATGATGCTGCCCGGCATCATGTCCGGCGCGGTGCTCAGCTGGATCACCTGCATCAACGAGCTGTCCAGCTCCATCATGCTCTATTCCGGCAAGACCTCCACCATCGCCGTTGCCATCTACCAGGAGGTCACCCGTATGAGCGACGGCACCGCCGGCGCCCTGGCCACCATCCTGACGGTGACCACCATTATTTCTCTGCTCATTGTGTTCCGGCTGACGAAAGGCAAGGTGAAGATCGTTTAATGGTTAAAAATATCGTTTTCGACATGGGCAACGTGCTCATCCGCTTTGACCGGGAGCTGTTTCTGGACCGCCTGGACCTTTCCCCGGAGGACAGGGCGCTGCTGACCAACGAAGTCTTCCGGAGCCTGGAATGGGCCAGAATGGACCGGGGTTCTCTGACGGAAGCGCAGGCGGTGGAAAGCATCTGCCAACGACTTCCCCGGCATCTCCACAGCGCCGCGGAGCAGCTTGTGGAGAACTGGGACGATCCCATTTTGCCGGTGGAGGGAATGTGTGAGCTGATCGAAGAGCTGAAAGCGGCGGGCTACGGCATCTACCTGCTGTCCAACGCCAGCGTCCGCCAGCATGAATACTGGCCCCGGGTCCCGGGGAGCCGGCTCTTTGACGGCACTCTGATCTCCGCCGACGAAAAGCTGGTAAAGCCCCAGCCGGAGATCTACCGGCTGCTGCTGGAGCGGTTTTCCCTGAACGCGGAGGAGTGCTTCTTCATCGACGACGTTGCCGCAAACATCGAAGGCGCGTTTTACTGCGGCATCCCCGGCGCTGTGTTCCAGGGCGATATGCGGAAGCTGCGGGAAGACCTGCGGGCCGCCGGAGTGCGGGCAGGCGAAGCCTAACCGGCACCGGCCGCAAAAAATGCGAATCAAGGGCTGAAAGGGTAAAAAAGCCTGAAATCATGGACAATGCTGCCATCCTGCCCCGGTAAAACGGGCCGAAGGATGGCAGCATGTGCGTGTTTGGGGGTTTGCCTTTCAGCCCTTGTTTCGCAGATGCGGAGGACCTCTTAAAAAATATAAATAATAATGATTATTGTTATTGACAAATGGAAAGATCTGTGCTATCATAAAGCCACAAAAGAGAAGCCCACCGAACAGAAAGGAGGAACCCCATGGAGAAGAAGCTGCGCCACTCCCGGCAGCGGGAGCGGATCTACGAATACCTGATGGCAAGCCAGGAACATCCTTCCGCCGAGATGGTCTACAACGATCTCCGCCCGGAGATCCCCGGCCTGAGCCTGGGTACCGTCTACCGGAACCTGAAGCTGCTGGAAGATCTGGGAAAGGTCCGCCGGGTGGCATCCTTCCAGGGCAGCGAACGCTACGACGCCTGCTGCGGCGACCACGCCCACTTCCTCTGTGAGAAATGCGGTTACCTCCACGACCTGGGAACCGCCAACGCCGAAGCCCTCCGCTCGGCCATTATCCTGGAGGATGGCTTCACCCTGACCAAACTGGATGTGACCGTTACCGGTCTTTGTCCCAACTGTGCCGGCGAATAAACGCCGGCGCCGCTGGGCCTTCTTAAAAACCATTGGTTAGCAATTGCTAACCTTTGAATAAAATGAAAAAACAAAACCAAACTAACAATAAAAAAGGAGATTTTACTATGTCTATGATCAACAAGGAAATCAATGCTTTCACCGCTCAGGCTTACGCCGACAACAGCTTCAAGACCGTCACCAAGGAGGACATCCTGGGTAAGTGGAGCGTGTTCTTCTTCTACCCCGCGGACTTCACCTTCGTCTGCCCCACCGAGCTGGAAGACCTGGCCAACATCTACGATAAGTTTGTGGCGGCCGGCTGCGAGATCTACTCCGTGTCCACCGACACCCACTTCGTCCACAAGGCCTGGCACGACGCTTCCGACCGCATCAAGAAGATCCGCTACCCCATGCTGGCGGACCCCACCCACGCCATCTCCAAGGACTTTGAGGTCCTGATCGAGGCCGACGGCCTGGCAGAGCGGGGCACCTTCATCATCAACCCCGAGGGCAAGATCGTCTCCTACGAAGTCAGCGCGGGCAACGTGGGCCGCAACGCCGACGAGCTGCTGCGCAAGCTCCAGGCCTGCCAGTTCGTCCACGAGCACGGCGATGAGGTCTGCCCCGCCAAGTGGCAGCCCGGCGCCGAGACCCTGAAGCCCAGCCTGGACCTGGTGGGAATGCTGTAATCGTTCCCTCTGGGACGCCGGAGCAATTCGGCGTCCCAGGAAAACGATTAAGTTGAAAATTGAAAGTTGAAAATTGAAAATTAAGGTATGTCCTTCGGACATGATTTAAAATCGTCCCGCAGGGACACCGCAATTTTCCATTTTCAATTGTCAATTTTCAATTTAACAACAGAAAGGAAAACGATTAAGTTGAAAGTTGAAAATTGAAAATTAAGGTATGTCCTTCGGACATGATTTAAAATCGTCCCGCAGGGACACCGCAATTTTCCATTTTCAATTGTCATTTTTCAATTTAACAACAGAAAGGAGCTATCCTTATGAATAACCTCTACGACGTGATCATCATCGGCGGCGGCCCGGCGGGGCTGACGGCGGCGTTATACCTGGCCCGGGCAAAGTACCGGGTGGTGGTGCTGGAAAAAGAAAAGTTCGGCGGTCAGATCACCATTACCCACGAGGTGGTGAACTACCCCGGCGTGAAAAAGACCAGCGGCGCGGAGCTGACCGAGACCATGCGCGCCCAGGCCGAAGCCTTCGGCGCGGAATTTCTGCTTGCCGAGGTGGAACGCCTGGATATGTCCGGGGACATCAAGACCGTGAAGACCGCCCGGGGCGAGCTGAAAGCCTTCGGCGTACTGCTTGCCACCGGCGCCCATCCCAGAATGGTGGGCTTTAAGGGCGAAGCCGACTTCCGGGGCCGGGGCGTTGCCTACTGCGCCACCTGCGACGGCGAGTTCTTCACCGGGAAGGAAGTCTTCGTGGTGGGCGGCGGCTTTGCCGCGGCGGAAGAAGCCGTGTTCCTGACTAAGTATGCCAGACACGTGAATATCCTCATCCGCAAGGAGGATTTCTCCTGCGCCCAGTCCGTGGCGGACGCCGCCCGGAACCATCCCAAGATCACCGTCCTGACCAATACGGAAGTGGAAGAAGTCCAGGGCGACACCGCCCTGCGGGCCATCCGCTATCAAAACAACCGCACCGGGGAGGTGACGGAGTACCGGGCGGACCCCGGCGACAACATCGGCGTCTTCGTCTTCGCGGGCTACGCTCCCGCAACGGCCCTGGTGAAGGGCATTGCCGAGCTGAATGAGCAGGGCTACGTCATCACCGACCGCAGCATGAAGACCAGCGTGGAGGGTCTGTATGCCGCAGGCGATGTGTGCGTCAAGTCCCTGCGCCAGGTGGTCACCGCCGTAGGCGACGGCGCCCTGGCGGCAACAGAGCTGGAAAAGTACGCCGCGGCCCTCCACCGCAAGACCGGCCTGCACCCCGAAAAGCCCAAGGCGGCCGCCCCCAAGGAGGAACCCGCCGCTCCCAAGGCCTCCGGCGGCAGCGGACTGTTCGACGAAAACACCCTGGCCCAGCTGAACGCCGTATTCTCCCGAATGGGCAGCAGCCTGATCCTGAAGCTGTATCTGGATAACCGCCCGGTGTCCCAGGAGCTGAAGGGCTTCATGGAGGAGCTGGCAAAGCTCACCGACAAGCTCACCGTGGAGACCGCCCAGGGCGGCGGGGACGCCCCCTGCGTGAAGGTCTGCAAAGCCGACGGCACGGAAACGGGCCTTGCCTTCCACGGCGTTCCCGGCGGGCATGAATTTACGTCCTTCGTCATGGGCCTTTACAATGCCGCCGGTCCCGGCCAGCCCTTGGACGCGGATGTACGAGCCGGCATCGCCGCCCTGGGCAAGACGGACATCCAGGTCCTGGTGTCCCTGAGCTGCACCATGTGCCCGGAGCTGGTCATGGCCGCCCAGCGGGTGGCGGCGGAGAACGAAAACGTTACAGCGGAGATCTACGATGTGCTCCACTTCCCTGCCATCCGGGAAAAGTACAACGTCATGAGCGTCCCCTGCCTGGTCATTAACGGCGGCCAGACCGTGACCTTCGGCAAAAAGAACATCCGCCAGCTGCTGGAACTGCTGAAATAAACTGGCTCTGCTTCCGTAGGGGCGGATTTGCAATCCGCCCTGACAGCCGAAACATTACCGCATCTGATTGCAAAAGGAGGAACATCCATGAGATTAAAAGATAAAGTAGCCGTCATCACCGGCGGAAGCCGGGGCATCGGCTATGCCACCGCAGACGCGTTCCTGAGAGAAGGCGCCATCGTCATCATCGCCGCGTCCGGCAAAGCCAGCGCGGACAAAGCCGTGGCCAGCCTGAAAGAAAAGCATCCCAATTCCACCGTGGCGGGCATCAGCCCCGACCTGAGCAGCCTGGCGGATGTGCGCAGCATCTTCAAGACTGTCTCTGCCACCTACGGCTGCATCGATATTCTGGTGAACAACGCGGGCGTTTCCGAGAGCACCCCCTTCACCGAATATACAGAGGAAGCCTTCGACAAGGTCATGGACCTGAACGTCAAGGGCGTGTTCAACGCCACCCGGGCAGCCAGCGAGTGCATGGTAGCCAGGGGCAAGGGCGTGATCCTCAGCACCTCCTCCATGGTCAGCATCTACGGCCAGCCCAGCGGCATCGCCTACCCGGCGTCCAAGTTCGCGGTCAACGGCCTGACGGTTTCCCTGGCCCGGGAGTTGGGCCCCAAGGGCATCCGGGTCAACGCGGTGGCTCCCGGCATCACCGAGACGGACATGATGAAAGCCGTACCCAGGGAAGTCATCGAGCCGATGATCGCCCAGATCCCCCTGCGCCGCCTGGGCCAGCCGGAGGACATTGCCAATGCCTTCGTCTTCCTGGCCTCCGACGAAGCCTCTTACATCACGGGCGTTGTCCTCAGCGTAGACGGCATGGCCCGCACCTGAAAAGCCAAGACACCCCTTCGGCAATGTCATTAAATTAAGAGTATATGTCATTCCGAGCCAGTGCGCTTGAGTGGCGTGGGAATCCCCATCATCGAAGGAGATTGCCACACCAGTCTGAGGACTGGTTCGCAATGACATCTTAACTTAATGACATTTCACCCCTTCGGGGGTGTCTTTTTCCGCATCCCGGCTCCGTAGGGGAGGGTCTTGACCCTCCCTCGGCCTGCGATCACAGAACGGCAGGCATGATGCGAACAAAGCGTAAGTCTGGCCGAAAACCAGCTGCCTGGATATCGCTGTCATTCAGGGAGGGTCAAGACCCTCCCCTACGGGGCGCGCCCAGGAGTTGGAAAATATTTGCAAAAAACCTATTGACATGGTAGGAATTATATGGTATATTCCAATCACCTACCAAACAGGTAAGTAATTAACGGGAGGGCTTCCCATGAAGAACTGTTTCGAAACCCTTGTCAGAGCGAATTTCCGGTTCGGGCGAATGTGCGGCGGATGCATCCGGTAAAAAACCACACTTCGTCATTTAGAAAGGAAAGAAACCATGTCTGACTATAAATTTGAAACCCTGCAGCTTCACGTAGGTCAGGAGACCGCCGACCCCGCCACCGATGCCCGGGCCGTCCCCATTTACCAGACCACTTCCTATGTCTTCCATGATTCCGCCCATGCCGCCGCCCGGTTCGGCCTGGCGGATTCCGGCAATATCTACGGCCGTCTGACCAATTCCACCCAGGATGTGCTGGAAAAGCGCATCGCCGCGCTGGAAGGCGGCGTGGCGGCGCTGGCAACGGCCTCCGGCGCCGCGGCCATCACCTACACCATCCAGGCCCTGGCCCAGGCCGGCGGCCACATCGTGGCCCAGAAGACCATTTACGGCGGCAGCTATAACCTGCTGGCCCATACACTGCCCCAGTTCGGCGTGACGGCCACCTTTGTCAACGCCCATGACCTGGCGGAAGTGGAAAACGCCATTCAGGAAAACACCAGAGCCATCTACCTGGAGACCCTGGGCAACCCCAATTCCGATATCCCTGACATCGATGCCATCGCCGCCATCGCCCATAAGCACGGCCTGCCCCTGGTCATCGACAATACCTTCGGCACCCCCTACCTGATCCGCCCCATCGAGCACGGCGCGGACATCGTGGTCCATTCCGCCACCAAGTTCATCGGCGGCCACGGCACCACCCTGGGCGGCATCATCGTGGATTCCGGCAAATTCGACTGGAAGGCCAGCGGAAACTACGCCCCCATCGCCGAGCCGAATCCCAGCTATCATGGCGTGTCCTTCGTGGATGCCGCCGGTCCCGCCGCTTTCGTCACCTACATCCGGGCCATCCTGCTGCGGGATACCGGCGCGGCCATTTCTCCTTTCAACGCTTTCCTGCTGCTGCAGGGCGTGGAGACCCTGTCGCTGCGGCTGGACCGCCATGGGGAGAACACCAAAAAGGTGGTAGCGTTCCTGGCAAACCACCCCCAGGTGGAGCACGTGAACCATCCCTCTCTGCCGGACCATCCGGACCATGCCCTGTATGAGAAGTATTTCCCCAACGGCGGCGGTTCCATCTTCACCTTTGAGATCAAGGGCGGCGTGAAGGAGGCCCACAAGTTCATCGACAGCCTGGAAATTTTCTCCCTGCTTGCCAACGTGGCAGATGTAAAGAGCCTGGTCATCCATCCCGCCACCACCACCCATTCCCAGCTGACGGAGGCGGAGCTGCGGGACCAGGGCATCAAGCCCAACACCATCCGCCTGTCCATCGGCACCGAGCACATCGACGACATTCTCGCCGACCTGCAGCGTGGCTTCGACGCCGTGAAGGAAGGCTAAGATAACAGCATAAAAGCAGGCATTTGAAAAAATGCCTGCTTTTTTCAGGTTTTCTGTGGAAAAAGGTGTCCTGCCTGTGATACAATAACCAAAATGAAGGAAGGTGAAGCCCCGTGATGATTTCCACCAGAGGCCGCTATTCCCTGCGGGTCCTGACGGACCTGGCGGCCCACCGGGAGGAGGGGTATCTCCCCATGAAGGACGTGGCGAACCGCCAGGGGATCTCCCTGGGGTATCTGGAAAAGATTCTGCCGGTGCTGGTGAAAAACGGCATCGTGGAGGGTATCCAGGGCAAGGGCGGCGGCTACCGGCTGCGCCGGGAACCGGAAGCATACACCCTGGGCCAGATCCTGCGGCTTACCGAAGGGAGCCTGGCCCCGGTGGCCTGTCTGGAATGCGGTTCGGCCCCCTGTGACCGGGCCGGAGACTGCCCCACTCTGCCGGTATGGACGGAGCTGGACCGGCGGATCAACGACTATCTGGACAGCGTGACCCTGGCGGACCTGGTAAAAAAGTGAGAAAAAGTCCCTAAAATTAGATGTCATCGCGAACCAGCCCGCAGGCTGGTGTGGTGACCGAAGGGAATGCCTGTGGTGCGATCCCCCCAAAAGAAGTAAAACCCCTCGATTTTGGTAGAGAAATGTCCGAAAATTCAGGAGATTGCCACGCCACACGGCCCGCAGGCCGCGTACATAGCGCAACCGCCGAAGGCGGCTCTTAGCGCGGAGTAGTGTGCGCACTGGCTCGCAATGACATAGTTTTTCGAT
>JAXJGV010000020.1:0-11241 GCA_036300205.1 Oscillospiraceae bacterium | reverse complement strand
TCAGACTGTCGAAAAACCATGTCATTGCGAGCCAGTGCGCACACTACTCCGCGCTAAGAGCCGCCTTCGGCGGTTGCGCTATGTACGCGGCCTGCGGGCCGTGTGGCGTGGCAATCTCCTGAATTTTCGAACAATTCTCTACTAAAATTGAGGGATTTTACTTCTTTTGGGGGATCGCACCACAGGCATTCCCTTCGGTCACCACACCAGCCTGCGGGCTGGTTCGCGATGATATCTAATTTTAGGGACTTTTTTGACACGCTGAAGGGAGGGTCAAGACCCTCCCCTACGGAAATGTGGATGGGGCGGGAGGATTGGCGGTCCTCCCCTGCATTTTTATATGGTATTTTCTGCCCGGGCTGGATGGGTTCATAAATTATTCACGGAAACTTACATTTTTCTTCTTGCATTTTTTCCCTCCATAGGTTATTATGTATTAGCACTCAAGATAAAAGAGTGCTAAACCTGTAGATAAAGCAGGAACCGAACCTGCAGTCTAAATACATTTCGTATGGAGGAATTCACAAATGAAACTGAAGCCCATGGCAGACAATGTATTGCTAAAGCAGTACGAAGCCCCCGAGACCACCGTCTCCGGCATCATTCTGGCTACCACCAACAAGGAAAAGCCTGCGATCTACGAAGTCGTCTCCGTCGGCCCCGGCACCAAGGACGTGACCATGACCGTCAAGGCCGGTGAGCGCGTTGTCGTCGGCAAGTTTGTCGGCACCGATGTGACCATCGACAAGGAAGAGTACAAGTTCGTCAAGCAGGATGAGATCCTGGCTGTCGTCACCGACTAAGGAGGAACCAAATTATGGCAAAAATGATCGTTTACGGCGAAGAAGCCCGCAAGAAGCTGCAGTCCGGCATTGACCAGCTGGCCAATACCGTCAAGGTTACCCTGGGTCCCAAGGGCCGCAACGTTGTCCTGGGCAAGAAGTACGGCGCTCCCCTGATCACCAACGACGGCGTTACCATCGCCAAGGAAGTGGAGCTGGAGGACGCTTTCGAGAACATGGGCGCCCAGCTGATCCGCGAGGTCGCTACCAAGACCAACGATGTTGCCGGCGACGGCACCACCACCGCTACCGTTCTGGCCCAGGCCATCACCCGGGAGGGTCTGAAGAACCTGTCCGCAGGCGCAAATCCCATGGTCATGCGTAAGGGCATCGACAAGGCCGTTGCCGCCGCTGTGGCCGCCATCAAGGCCAATTCCGAGCCTGTCACCGACTCCGCCGCCATCGCCCGCGTGGGCGCGGTTTCTTCCGGCGACGAGGCCATCGGCAAGCTGATCGCCGAGGCTATGGAGAAGGTTGGCACCGAGGGCGTCATCACCATCGAGGAGTCCAAGACCGCTGAGACCGGCCTGGAGGTCGTCGAGGGTATGCAGTTCGACCGGGGCTACATCTCCCCCTACATGGTCACCGATACCGACAAGATGGAAGCTGTCCTGGACGACGCTTACATCCTGATCACCGATAAGAAGATCTCCTCCATCCAGGAGATCCTGCCCATCCTGGAGCCCATCGTCAAGGCCGGCCGCAAGCTGATGATCATTGCCGAGGACGTGGAGGGCGACGCTCTGGCTACGCTGCTGCTGAACCGTCTGCAGGGCCGCTTCAACGTGGTCTGCGTCAAGGCTCCCGGCTTCGGCGACCGCCGCAAGGAAATGCTGCAGGATATCGCCGTGCTGACCAACGGCACCGTGATCTCCAGCCAGCTGAACATGGAGCTGACCGATGCGCAGATGACCGATCTGGGCCACTGCCGTCAGATCGTGGTCACCAAGGACACCACCACCATCGTGGACGGCGACGGCGATCCCGCTGAGATCGCATCCCGCGCCCACATGATCCGTTCCTCCATCGCCACCACCACCTCCGACTACGACCGTGAGAAGCTCCAGGAGCGTCTGGCAAAGCTCAGCGGCGGCGTGGCCGTCATCAAGGTCGGCGCACAGACCGAGGTTGCCATGAAGGAGCAGAAGCTGCGGGTGGAAGACGCTCTGAACGCTGCCCGTGCCGCTGTTGAGGAAGGCATCGTGGCCGGCGGCGGCACCGCCCAGGTCAACGCCGTTGCCGCTGTGGAGGAGCTGATCGCCACCCTGCACGGCGACGAGAAGACCGGCGCCAAGATCATCGCTTCCGCACTGCAGGCTCCCATCCGCCAGATCGCCGAGAACGCCGGTGTGGACGGCAGCGTGGTCTACGAGAAGATCAAGAACTGCGGCAAGATCGGCTACGGCTACAACGCCTACACCGAGGAGTACTGCGACATGATCGCCAATGGTATTGTGGACCCCACCAAGGTCACCCGTTCCTCCTTGGAGAACGCCGCTTCCATCGCGGCCTGCGTCCTGACCACCGAGTCCCTGGTGGTGGACAAGCCCGATCCCGCGGCTGACGCAGCTGCCGCCGCAGCGGCGGCCCAGGCAGGCGGCATGTATTGATTTTCTCACATTCGAAGTGGAAAATCATAAAGATCCGCCCGATTGAACAACAGAAACAGCAAAAACAGCAGTTCCGCCGGAACTGCTGTTTTTTTGTCGAAAAGTCCCCGATTCCCCGGAAAAGATGTTGAATAAATCAATTAAGCAATTATGAAGTTTCCATTAATTTCCGGAAAATCTGTTGACAACTGGAAATTCTGTGCTATAATGCCTGCTGAAGTTATCACTGATAACTTAATTGATTTTGTCAACATTATTTTCAGGAGGAAATTATTATGGTATTCGAAGCAGTAGCAAAGGTCATCGCCGAGCGCACCGACTGCGCCGTCCAGGACGTGAAGCTGGAGAGCACCTTCAAGGATCTGAACATCGACTCCCTGGACACTGTGGAGCTGCTGATGAACCTGGAGGACGAGCTGAACATCGAGATCGAGCTGACCGAGAAGGTGGAGACCGTGGGAGACCTGGTCAAGTTCATCGAGACCAAGTGCATGGGCTGAGCATATGATCAAATCTGAACTTTGTGAGCTGCTGGGCATCCGCTACCCGGTGTTCCAGGGCGGTATGGCCTGGATCGCCGACGGTAAGCTGGCGGCAGCGGTTTCTGAGGGCGGCGGTCTTGGCATCATCGGCGCGGGCAACGCCCCTGCCAGCTTTGTGAAAGAGCAGATCGCCATCGCCAAGAGCCTCACCGACAAGCCCTTCGGCGTGAACATCATGCTGCTGAGCCCCTTCGCTGACGAAGTGGCCCAGGTGGTCGCTGACGAGAAGGTGGCCGTGGTCACCACCGGCGCGGGCAACCCTTCCAAGTACATGAAACTGTGGCTGGACGCGGGCATCAAGGTCATCCCCGTGGTCCCCTCCGTTGCCATGGCGAAGCTGGTCACCCGGCTGGGCGCGGCGGCAGTCATAGCCGAGGGCGGTGAAAGCGGCGGCCATGTGGGCGAGCTGACCACCATGGTGCTGGTCCCCCTGATCCGGGACGCAACGGACCTGCCTGTCATCGCGGCGGGCGGCATTGCCGACGGCCGGGGCGCGGCGGCGGCCTTTATGCTGGGCGCCTGCGGCATCCAGATGGGCACCCGGTTCCTCAGCGCCGAGGAATGCACCATCCACCCCACCTACAAGGAAAAGATCGTCAAGGCCAACGACCTGTGCACCATGGTCACCGGCAAGCGCCTGGGCCATCCCGTCCGGAGCCTGCGCACCCAGTTTGCCCGGAACTATTCCAAGGCCGAGTACGGCGGAATGCCCGACGAGGAGCTGGAAGCCCTGGGCACCGGCGCTCTGCGCAAGGCAGTTCAGGAGGGCGACGTGAAGGACGGCTGCTTCCTGTCCGGCCAGATCGCCGCCATGGTCAATAAGGTGGAGCCTGCGGCGGACATCGTCCGGGATGTGATGGAAGGCGCGGAAGCGGTGCTGAAGGGAGCGGCAAAATGGGTCGAGTAGCCTTTGTGTTCCCCGGCCAGGGCGCCCAGTATCCCGGCATGGGCAAAGCGCTGGCGGAGGTATCCCCCGCCGCAGCGGAGGTCTTCCGCATGGCCGACGCCATCCGCCCCGGAACTTCCCGGCAGTGCTTCTCCGGCACTGCGGAAGAGCTGACGCAAACCGGAACCACCCAGCCCTGTATGCTGGCGGTGGAGCTGGCGGCTGCGGCGGCTTTGACCGAGGCGGGCGTAAAAGCGGATATGACAGCGGGGTTCTCCCTGGGAGAGCTGGCCGCCATTTCTTACGCACATATTGTTGAGGAATCAACATCTTTCGCCCTGGTCTGCCGCCGGGGCCAGCTGATGCAGGAGGCCGCGGAAGCCCACGACACTTCCATGGCGGCGGTGGTAAAGCTGGAAAATTCGGCGGTGGAAGAACTCTGCGCCCAATTTGAGGGCGTCTATCCCGTGAATTACAACTGCCCCGGCCAGGTGACCGTGGCGGGCCTGAAATCCCGGATGCCTGCGTTCTCCGCGGCGGTAAAGGCCGCCGGAGGCCGGGCGCTGCCCCTGAAGGTCAGCGGCGGCTTCCATTCCCCCTTCATGGCAGAAGCCGCTGAAATGTTCGGTGAGACTCTGAAAACTCTGGAATTTTCCGAACCCACCGTTCCCGTCTATTCCAACGTCACCGGCCTGCCCTACGACGGGGCTCCCAAGGACCTGCTGACCCGTCAGATCTGCTCCCCGGTGCGCTGGGAAGCCATCATCCGCAATATGATCGCCGCGGGCGCGGATACCTTTCTCGAAGTGGGTCCCGGCAGTGTTTTGCAGGGCCTGATTAAGAAAATCGACGCAAATGTCCGGGTTTTCGGCGTATCCGTTGCCGAAAGCCTGAAAACTGCCATCCAGGAGGTCACAACATGCTGAAAGGAAACGTAAGCCTGATCACCGGCGGCAGCCGGGGCATCGGCGCGGCTGTGGCCAGAAAGCTGGCCTCTCTGGGCGCGGACGTCGCCATCGTATACAGCGGCAACGCCGCCGCGGCGGAGGCGGTTTGCGGGGAATGCGAAGCCTTTGGCGTGAAAGCAAAGGCCTACCAGTGCAACGTGGCGGACTACGCCGCCGCCAAGACCCTGGTCAGCCAGGTGAAAGCCGATTTCGGCACCGTGAACATTCTGGTGAACAACGCCGGCATCACCAAAGACGGCCTTATCGCCACCATGCGGGAGCAGGACTTTGACGATGTCCTCTCCGTGAACCTGAAGGGCGCGTTCAACCTGATCCGGCACTGCACCGGCCTGTTCATCCGCAACCGGGGCGGGCGCATCATCAACATCTCCTCCGTCACCGGCCTCATGGGCAACGCGGGCCAGGCCAACTACGCAGCCTCCAAAGCGGGCCTTATCGGCCTGACCAAGTCTGTAGCCCGGGAGCTGGCGCCCCGGGGCGTCACCTGCAACGCGGTGGCTCCCGGCTTCATTGACACGGACATGACCAAGGCGCTTCACGATTCCCCCCTGGCAGCATCCATCCCCCTGGGCCGCATGGGCAGCCCCGAAGACGTGGCGGATGCGGTGGCATATCTGGCCTGCGCGGGCTACGTCACCGGCGAAGTCATCCGGGTAGACGGCGGCATCGCCATGTAAAAAACCTTCCTCCCCGCGCTGAGAGCCGCAGAGGAGGGATGGCCGCAGAAACAATGATGCCATCCTGAGCGGAAGCGAAGTGGAGTCCAAGGATCTGCGCACTTCGCTTGCTCAGGATGACGCGATGTCAGCTTTTCGCTTTTATGGAAAGTGCTTGCACGCGCCAGTGCATGAACGATCCATTTCCATCTATCAACTCCAAGGAGAAACAATATGACTACGAATATTCGCAGAGTGGTGGTTACCGGCCTGGGCGTCGTCAGCCCTGTGGGCAGCGACGTGGAAACCTGTTGGAATAACCTTACCGCAGGCTTCAATGGCATCGGCCCCATCACCTATTTTGATACAACCAACTACAAAGCCAAGCTGGCCGCCCAGGTCAGGGACTTTGACCCCAAGAAGTACATGGACAAAAGCGAGACCCTCCGCTCCGACCTGTTCGCCCAGTACGCCATGGGCGCGGCGGTCCAGGCCGTGGAGGAAAGCGGCGTCATCGGCACCCTGCCCCCCGACCGGGTGGCGGTGTATTTCGGCTCCGGCATCGGCGGCCTGAACACCGTCTCCACCGAGATCGACAAGCTGAACAAGCGTGGCCCCCACCGGGTGTCTCCCCTGTGTGTGCCCATGATGATCGCCAATATGGCGGCGGGCATGATCGCCATCCGCTATAACTGCCAGGGCGCGGCCCTGCCTGCCGTCACCGCCTGCGCCAGCGGCTCCAACGCCATCGGCGAAGCCCTCCGGGCCATCCGGCACGGCTATGCCGACGCGGTCATCACCGGCGGCGCGGAGGCCTCCATCGTTCCCGTGGGCATCGCGGGCTTCATCAACATGCAGGCCCTGTCCACCGCCGAGGACCCCAATGCGGCGTCCCTCCCCTTTGATGCCCGCCGGGGCGGCTTCGTCATCGGCGAGGGCGCGGCGGCGCTGGTGCTGGAGGAATACGAGCACGCCCTGAAGCGGGGCGCGAAAATTTACGGTGAGGTCTGCGGCTACGGCTCCACCTGCGACGCCCACCACATCACCGCGCCCCATCCCGAAGCCGAGGGCGGTGCCCGGGCCATGGTCCAGGCTCTGGAAGAAGCGGGCTACACCGCCGGTGAGCGCATCTACATCAACGCCCACGGTACCGGCACGCCCCTGAATGACGCGGGCGAGACCCTGGCCATCAAGAAAGCCCTGGGCGAGGACGCGGCGAAGGAAGCCTTGGTCAGCTCCACCAAGTCCATGACCGGCCACATGCTGGGCGCGGCAGGCGCCATTGAGGCTCTGGCCTGTCTGAAGGCTCTGGAAACGGGCATCATTCCGCCCACCATCAACCTGAAGGAGCCGGACCCCAAGTGCGACCTGAATTACGTGCCCAACACCGCTGTGGAAGCAAAGGTAGACCTGGCGCTGTCCAATTCCCTGGGCTTTGGCGGTCATAACGCCTGCCTGGCTTTCCGGAGGGTTTGATATGAAAGAATCCGATATTCGCAGATATGCCCAGCTCATGGGGGAGCTTGGTCTGACCGGGCTGGAGATCAAGAACAAGGACGACGTGGTGCGCCTGGAGCGCAGCTATTCCGCCGCCCCTGTTCCCGCCGCCGCTCCCGTGGCGGTGCTGGAACAGCCCGCCCCCAAGGCCGACGCCGATACCTTCAGCGTCACCTCCCCCATGGTGGGCGTGTTCTACCAGGCTCCCGCCGAGAACGCCGAGCCTTACGTCAAGGTGGGCAATAAGGTGGCCGCAGGTACGGTGCTGTGCCTGGTGGAGGCCATGAAAATGATGAACGAGATCACCGCCGAAGAAAGCGGCACCATTTCCGAAATCTGCGTCCAGAACGGACAGGTCGTGGATTTTGGTATGGAATTGTTCCGAATTAAGAGGTAAACACCATGAATCAGGAAGCCATCAAGAACATTCTGCCCCACCGGGACAACATGCTGCTGCTGGACGAGGTGGAAAACGAAGGGGGCACCGCCCACGGCAAGTACCATGTCCGGGGCGACGAATTCTTCCTCCAGGGCCATTTCCCCGGCAACCCGGTGGTCCCCGGCGTGATTTTGTGCGAGATCATGGCCCAGTCCGCCTGCGTCCTGTTACAGGACAAAATGGAGGAGGGCAAGCTGCCCATGTACACCGGGCTGAACAACGTCCGCTTCAAGTCCCCTGTGAAGCCCGGCGACACCTTCGAGACCCGGTGCCAGATCACCCGCAGCCGTCACCCCTTCTACTTTGCCCAGGGCGAGGGCTATGTGGGGGACCGGCTGTGTCTGAAGGCGGAGTTTTCCTTCGCCATCGTAGGAGAATAAGCCATGTTTTCCAAGATTTTAGTTGCCAATCGGGGAGAGATCGCGGTGCGCATCATCCGGGCCTGCAAGGAAATGGGTATCGCCACCGTGGCGGTGTACTCCGAAGCCGACCGGGAGGCCCTCCACGTGGCCCTGGCGGACGAAAGCTGCTGCATCGGCAAACCGGAAGCCGCCGACAGCTACTTAAATGAAGACCGGATCATCAGCGCGGCCCTGGCCACCGGCGCCGCCGCCATCCACCCCGGCTATGGCTTCCTGTCCGAAAACGCCCATTTTGCTGCCCAGTGCCGGAAAAACGGCATCGTGTTCATCGGCCCCACGGCGGAGCAGATGGACCGGCTCAGCGACAAGTCCGTCATCAAGCGCCTGTTCGCCCAGGCAGGTCTTCCCACCATTCCCGGCACCGATATTTTGACGGGCATCGCCCAGGCCAAGGAAGCCGCCGGGAAGATCGGCTATCCCGTTATGCTGAAAGCCCGTTCCGGCGGCGGCGGACGGGGCATCCGGCTGGTGGAAAGCGACGGCCAGATGGAGACCATTTACCCCCAGGCGGAAGCCGAGGCCAAGGCCGCATTCGGCGACGGGGCCCTTTACCTGGAAAAATACGTCTTCCCCGCCCGGCATGTGGAATTGCAGATCCTGGCGGACGAGGAAGGCCGCGTGGTGTGCCTGGGGGAGCGGGACTGCTCCGTCCAGCGCCGCCATCAGAAGCTCATTGAGGAATCCCCCTCCCCCGCCGTGGACCCCGAACAGCGCAAAGCCATCATGGCCAAGGCCGTGGCGGCGGTGAAGGCCATCGGCTATGTGGGTGTGGGCACCCTGGAATTCCTGCTGGACAAGCAGGGAAATTTCTGGTTCATGGAGATGAACGTGCGCTTGCAGGTGGAGCACACCGTCACGGAAATGCTGACGGGTATGGACATTGTGAAATGGCAGATCCGCACCGCCGCGGGCATTTTTTTGAATTTTACCCAGGAGGATGTGGACCTGGGGGGCTGCGCCATCGAGTGCCGCATCAACGCCCTGTCTCCCGGCAGGATCACCCTGCTCCATGTTCCCGGCGGCCCCCATGTGCGCTTCGACACCTGCCTGCTCACCGGCGGCAGCGTGCCGCCCTATTACGACGCCCTGCTGGGAAAGCTCATCGTCTACGCCGGCACCCGGGAAGAGACGCTGCGCAAGCTGAAAGCCGCCCTGTGCGAACTGGTCATCGAGGGCGTGTCCAATAATATCGAGGAGCAGCTGGCCCTGATCTGCGACGAACGCTTCATGGACGGCAGCTACGATCTGACCTTCTGCGGCTGAACGTGCCCAGGCTCCGCTCCGTAGGGGAGGATTTTCGATCCTCCCGCTGGCTATCTGAGTTTGTCATCCTGAGCGGAACGAAGTGGAGCCGAAGGATCTGCGCACGATTGTTTTGCTTTAAGGTATCGCAAGTGCGCAGATCCTTCGACTCGCTGTGCTCGCTCAGGATGACAGGATGTGCGCTTTTTGCTTTTATCGAGAGCACGTACATCGCCGACCCTGTGGCTTTCAGCGCGGAGAGGAAGCCTTGGGGACTGCCGCGCCAGTGCATGTAATTTACTGCTGGGAAAGGAATCTGAATTCATGTCCTTTTTAAATTTCCGAAAACCGAAAAACGAATTGGAATCCGGCGGCCGGACCGCCGCTCCCGTCCACTCCGACGAGAGCGAACCGGAGGTCACCTGCCCCAATTGCCATAAATCCCTCCCCGTCAGCCGCCTGTGGGCCAATTTGAACACCTGCCCCTGCGGCCACCACTTTCGCATCAGCGCCCGGCAGCGCATCCGCCTGCTCACGGACAAAAACTCCTTCCGGGAAATGGACGCGCAGCTGCAATCCGACGACCCTCTGGGCTTTTCCGGATACCAGGCCAAGCTGGAAACCGCCCGGATCTCCAGCAGCGAGACGGAAGCCGTCCTCTGCGGCACCGCCGCCATCGGGGGGCAGAAATGCTGCCTGTTCGCCATGGAACCCTCCTTTATGATGGGCTCCATGGGCACCGTGGTGGGGGAAAAGATCACCAGACTGTTTGAGTACGCCGCCGCCAACCGGCTTCCCGTCATCGGCTGCACCGTCTCCGGCGGCGCCCGGATGCAGGAGGGCCTGCTGAGCCTGATGCAGATGGCCAAGACCAGCGGCGCGGTGAAGCGGCACTCCGACGCGGGACTTCTGTACATCGTATTGATGACGGATCCCACCACCGGCGGTGTCACCGCCAGCTTTGCCATGGAGGGCGATATCATCCTGGCGGAGCCGGGAGCCACCATTGGCTTCGCGGGGGCGAGAGTCATCGAGCAGACTACCCGAAAGGCCCTGCCCAAGGGTTTCCAGACGGCGGAATTTCTGCTGGAGCACGGCTTCGTGGACGCCATCGTCCCCCGAAAAGACCAGCGAAGCGTGCTGAAAAACCTCTTAAAACTCCACGGAGGTGACGCCCAATGAGCAAGACTGCGTTTGACCGGGTGAAAGCCGCCCGGGACAGCAAGCGCCCCACGGGCCTTGACTATATCCACGGCATTTTCACGGACTTCTTCGAGCTTCACGGCGACCGCCGGTATGCTGACGACGCCGCCATCGCAGGCGGCGTGGCCTATCTGAACGGCAAACCCGTTACTGTCATCGCCATTGAGAAGGGCCATTCCACCAAAGAACGGACCCGCCGCTCCTTCGGCGCGCCCCGGCCCGAGGGCTACCGCAAGGCCCTGCGGCTGATGAAGCAGGCGGAAAAATTCCACCGTCCCATCATCTGTCTGATCGACACCTCCGGGGCAAACTGCGGCATCGGCGCGGAGGAGCGGGGCCAGGGCCAGGCCATCGCGGAGAACCTGATGGAAATGATGGCCCTGAACACGCCCATTGTCTCCATCCTCATCGGCGAAGGCGGCAGCGGCGGCGCTCTGGCGCTGGCGGTTGCCGACCGGGTGTGGATGCTGGAAAATTCCATCTACTCCGTGATCTCCCCGGAGGGCTGTGCCAGCATCCTGTGGAAGGACGCGGCCAAGGCCGACCTTGCCGCGGAAAATCTGAAGATCACCGCCTTTGACGCATTGACACTTTCTGTGATTGAGCGTATCATTAAGGAAGACGATTTGGGTCAGCCCTCTTTCTACGCGGGTCTGCGGGAGACGCTCAGCGCGGAGATCGCGGAATTGGAGCAGGACGAACAGCTGCTGGAGAAACGCTATCAGCGTTTTCGCCGGATCGGCTGCCGATAACGCACGCGCCGAAGGCTCTCCGAAAGGGCAATGTCATTAAGTTAAGAGTATATGTCATTCCGAGCCAGTGCGCTTGAGTGGCGTGGGAATCCCCATCATCGAAGGAGATTGCCACACTAGTGGTGCTCCGCGCAGCGAATCTGAAATGTGAATGATTGCCGGTGGCAATCATTCCATAATTC
>JAXJGV010000019.1:0-2338 GCA_036300205.1 Oscillospiraceae bacterium | reverse complement strand
GTTAAGGACCTGGGCACCATCACCGGCCAGAAGGCTGTTGTTTGCAAGGCCCGCAAGTCCGTTGCTAACTACAAGCTGCGTGAAGGCGAAGCTGTCGGCGTGAAGGTCACCCTGCGCGGCGACAAGATGTACGTTCCTGGACCGCCTGTTCAGCGTGGCCCTGCCTCGTGTCCGCGACTTCCGCGGCATCAACCCCAACTCCTTTGACGGCCGCGGCAACTATGCCTTCGGTCTGAAGGAGCAGCTGATCTTCCCTGAGATCGAGTACGACAAGGTGGACAAGATCCGTGGTATGGATATCTGCATCTGCACCACCGCTACCACCGACGAGGAAGCCAAGGAGCTGCTGACCCAGCTGGGCGCTCCCTTCACCGCTTGATTTAGGAGGATTTAGCAAATGGCAAAGAAGTCTATGATCCTGAAGCAGCAGGCTGAGGCCAAGTTCTCCAGCCGCCGCTACAACCGCTGCAAGATCTGCGGCAGACCCCATGCTTACCTGCGCGATTACGGCGTTTGCCGTATCTGCTTCCGTGAGCTGGCCTACAAGGGCCAGATCCCCGGTGTCCGCAAGGCCAGCTGGTAAGGTAAGGTCGAATTAATAATGTGAAACAGATTCGAAGCGTCCTGGGAAGATGGCTCCACCTGTGGAGCGCATTCCCCGGATACCTTCGGGTCTTCAACGGGTTAAGCCCGTAACTTCTATAAGGAGGATAATTAACATGCAAATCACCGATCCCGTAGCAGATATGCTGACCCGTATCCGGAACGCTAACTCTGCAAAGCACGACACTGTGGATGTCCCCGCTTCCAACCTGAAGAAGGCCATTGCTCAGATCCTGCTGGACGAGGGCTACATCAAGTCCTACTCTCTGGTGGACAACGGCAACCAGGGCACCATTCACATCACCCTGAAGTATCTGGCTAAGAAGCAGCCCGCCCTGTCCGGTCTGAAGCGTGTTTCCAAGCCCGGTCTGCGTATCTACGCAGGTGCCGACGAGCTGCCCAAGGTTCTGAAGGGCCTGGGTATCGCCATCGTCTCCACCTCCAAGGGTGTTATGACCGACAAGAAGGCTCGCGAGCTGCACATCGGCGGCGAAGTCCTGGCTTTCGTCTGGTAAGGAGGATTTCGTAAATGTCTAGAATTGGTAAGAAGCCGGTTATCATCCCGGCAAACGTTACGGTTGACATCGCCGAGGGCAATGTTGTTACCGTTAAGGGCCCCAAGGGCACCCTGACCTACACCTTCCATCCCGACATGATCCTGAAGGTCGAGGGCAACGTTCTGACTGTTGAGCGTCCCGACGAAGAGCACCTGCACAAGTCCCTGCACGGTCTGACCCGCACCCTGCTGTCCAACATGGTCGAGGGTGTTGAGAAGGGCTACGCAAAGGAACTGGAAGTCAACGGTGTTGGCTACCGTGCTGAGAAGAAGGGCAACCAGCTGGTCATGCGTCTGGGCTTCTCCCACGAGGTCATCGTGGACGAGATCCCCGGTATCACCATCGAAGTTCCCGCTCCCAACAAGATCATCATCCACGGTATCGACAAGCAGGCTGTTGGCCAGTTTGCTGCCGAAGTCCGCGGTAAGCGTCCCCCCGAGCCTTACAAGGGCAAGGGCATCAAGTACACCACTGAGGTCATCCGCCGTAAGGTTGGTAAGACCGGTGGCAAGAAGTAATGGAGGTGTGCCGAAATGGTTAGCAAAATCAACAAGAAAGCAATGCGCCTGAAGCGGCATGTCCGCGTTCGTGGCAAGATCTCCGGCACTCCCGAGCGTCCCCGCCTGAACGTGTTCCGCTCCAACGCAAACATTTACGCCCAGATCATCGACGATGTGAACGGCGTTACCCTGGTTTCCGCAAACACCCTGGAGAAGGGCTTTGAGGGTGCTACCGGCAATGCAGAAGCTGCAAAGAAGGTTGGCACTGTCCTGGCCGAGCGTGCAAAGGCAAAGGGCATTGAGGAAGTCGTGTTCGACCGCGGCGGCTATGTTTACCACGGCCGTGTCGCTGCCCTGGCTGAAGGCGCCCGCGAAGGCGGCCTGAAGTTCTAAGAGTTAGGAGGAAATAAAATGGCTTACAATAAGACTAATGAAGCTCCTGAACTCATCGAGAAGGTCGTCTACCTGAACCGCGTCTCCAAGACCGTTAAGGGCGGCCGCGTCATGAAGGTCTCCGCTCTGGTTGTTGTTGGTGACGGCAAGGGTACTGTCGGCTACGGCCTGGGCAAGGCTGCCGAAGTTTCCGAGGCTATCCTGAAGGGCATCGCTGATGCCAAGAAGAACATGGTCAAGGTTTCCCTGGCCGGCAACACCATCCCCCACGATGTCATCGGCATC
>JAXJGV010000018.1:0-32995 GCA_036300205.1 Oscillospiraceae bacterium | reverse complement strand
TCACGCCGCGCGCGGCGCGCATACCGCCCCAACCTTCCGGGAGGGATGTAACCAAGGGGAATAAGCCCCATCATGCACATTGATAATGTGATATTCTTGATTTTGTCGAAAAACGCTTACACAAAATTTTCCGCCGGGCCCTCCGGGATATTCAGTACAAGGTGAATACTTATCTGCACGATCAGCAGCAGAAGTATCAGCAGCACCAGAAACGGGATGTGGAGATTTGATTCTTTCACTTCTCCGTTCCGTCATTCATTCCTATTCCATCCGATTCCAAACAATCTATCAATCACAAAAATGAAAGGACTATTTTACTATGAATGAATATAGCAACCGTAATTACAAAATTGATCCCAACCGAGGGATTGTTGCCAAGATTCCCTTTTCGGCGGAACTTCCTCAAATCACCGTTGAGATCAAATCCGGCAAAACTACCTATCGTTTTACTGGCAGATACGATGGCAGCCGCAGTCTATCTGCCAAGCTGCTTGACCATATGGCGAGAGATAAACTTGAAAAAGAATAAGAAATGGGGTGAAATATTCACAAATGGATGCTATAATAAGCGTAAGCAATCCTGTATTGGCAGACTGCCCGCCTAACAAGGAGGAACAAGATATGAACAGGCAGTCTGACAGAATTACCGCGATCTATTGCCGCTTGAGTCGTGATGATGAGCAGGCAGGAGAGAGCAACAGCATTGTCAATCAAAAGGCGATTCTCCAGAAATACGCAAAAGAACAGGGGTTCCGCAACATCCAGTTTTTCGTAGACGACGGTTTTTCCGGTGCCAACTTCAACCGCCCGGAATGGCAGCGCATGATTTCCATGGTAGAAGCAGACCAGATCGGTGTGCTGCTTGCCAAGGATATGAGCCGAATCGGAAGAAACTATCTGGAAGTGGGATTCTACACTGAGATTCTATTTCCGAAACACAATGTCCGGTTCATTGCCATCAACAGCGGTGTGGACAGTGCCAACCAGATGGACAACGACTTCACACCGTTCCTGAACATCATCAACGAGTTCTATGTGAAGGACAGCAGCAAAAAGGTCAGGGCAGTTATGAAACAGAAAGGCGAAGCTGGTGAGTATCTGACCACCAATCCACCCTATGGCTACATGAAAGACCCCGACAACCCGAAAAAGCATTGGATCGTGGATGATGAAGCCGCAGCCGTAGTCCGGCAGATTTTTGCATGGTGCATGGAAGGTTTTGGCCCTTCCCAGATTGCTAAGAAGCTGAAAGAGGCAAAGGTGGATTGTCCTACCGTCCACTGGGCCAAGATGGGAAGAAACGCTCCCACAAAAACTCCGGATGATGCCTGCGACTGGGCACCAAAAACGATTTCCGGAATACTGGAAAAACTGGAATATCTGGGCCACATGGTCAACTTCCGCACCCACCGGCAGTCCTACAAGAGCAAAAAGAAAATCAAAAATCCCCAGTCTGAATGGAAGATTTTCGAGAATACCCATGATGCGATTGTGGACGAAGAAACCTTCTACCGGGTGCAGGAGCTTCGGAAGAATAAACGCAGACCCGCAAGAACCGGAAAAAGCAATATGTTCTCCGGTATCGTCCGGTGTGCCGATTGTGGTGAAAAGTTGTATTACTGCACCAGCAATCGTTATAAATCCAGACAGGATCACTTTGTATGCTCTACTTCCCGGAACAAGGGAAAGGATGTTTGTGACACGCACTTCATCCGTGCTGTAGTCTTGGAGGAAGGAACGCTCCAGCACATGAGAATGGTAATCTCCTGCGTGGCAAGCTATGAAGATGCGTTCCGCAGAGCGTTGGGTGCAAAGCGAAGTGCCGAAGTAAAGAAAGAGCTTTCTGCCAAGAAACGAGCCTTGCAGAAGTCTGAAAATCGTCTGGCAGAACTGGACAGATTGTTCAAGCGTATTTATAAGGATATGGTCAATGGAAAGCTGTCTGAAACTCGTTTTCAGATGTTGTCTGAGGATTATGAGCAGGAGCAGGCAGACTTAAGAATCAAGATTGAAATGCTGGAAGAAGAAATACAGAATCAGTAAGATCAGGCGGATAATGTGGACAAATTTATCCGCCAGGCGAAGAAGTATCTGCATTTAGAGAAACTGACACCTACCATTCTGAACGATATGGTCAATGCCGTATATGTTCATGCTCCGGACAAATCCAGCGGACACCGGGTGCAGGATGTGGAGATCAGCTACAACTACATCGGTATACTTCCCACCGCATTACTCTATGACTTACAAAACGGAAAAACGGCATGACCGAAATCATGCCGTTTCCCGAAAGCAATATTATACTGTTTTATTGGAGCGCCCCGAAGGGGTGCCCTTTTTTCTCAATTAGCAGCAGCGATCGTTGTCGCAGCCGCAGCCGTTCCAGTTGCTGTTGTTGTTGTTGCAGCAGTTGCAGAAGATCAGCAGCAGGATGATGATCCACCACCAGTTGTTGTTACCGAAGCAGCCGCAGATACCGTTGTTGTTACCACACATAAGAATACCTCCGAAAAATTTTCTTGAGCTTCACCGCTCATTCCATGGTATTCCGGAGTCTCAAAAATGTGCAGCAGCAAAAGTCTCCTGTTGCGGGGAGATGCCGGTTTCCCTTACTTACAGTGCCCGCAGGGCATCCACCAGGGCGGTCTTGTCGGCGGTCTTCTCGTCCTTGACCTTGATGACCCTGGCGGGGCAGCCGGCCACCACGGTGCCCGGAGCCACGTCGCTGATGACCACGGCGCCGGCGGCGACTACCGCGTCATGGCCGATACGGCAGCCCTCGATGACCACGGCGTTGGCGCCGATGAGCACATTGTCCTCCACCACAACGGGGGTAGCGGAAGCAGGCTCCACCACGCCGGCCAGAACGGTGCCTGCGCCGATGTGGCAGTTCTTGCCCACGATGGCCCGGCCGCCCAGCACCGCGCCCATGTCGATCATGGTGCCCTCACCGATGACCGCGCCGATGTTGATGACTGCGCCCATCATAATGACGGCGTTCTTACCGATCTCCACCTGCTCCCGGATGATGGCGCCCGGCTCAATGCGGGCGGGGATGTCCTTCATGTCCAGCAGGGGGATGGCGGAGTTGCGGCAGTCGTTCTCGATCTCCAGGTGGACAAACTCGTTGGCTTCCAGAACGGGCTTTACATCCTTCCAGTCGCCGAAGACGATCTTACAGCCTTCTCCGGCGGGGAACTCCCGGCATCCCGGGAAGGCAACGGGGGCCTTTTCCCAGACGTAGACCTTCACAGGGGTCTTCTTTTCGGAGGTGCGGATATATTCAATGATTTCCTGTGCGTTCATGTTTTTGCTCCTTTTTTGCAGGCACCCAAAGGCTCTCCCCCTTGGGGGAAGGCTTTGCCGATGCATTTATAATCATCTATCCTACCATCTTTTTGTCCGGTTGACAAGCGGGAAATTGACACCGGAGGGCAATTGGCGTATAATGAACCTAAATTTTTTACACAGGAGGCGAGAACCATGCAGATATACGCTGACCGCCGGGCGCTCCACCGCATCCCGGAGCTGGACCGGGATCTGCCCCAGACCCTTGCATACCTCCAAAATGCCCTGGCCGGGCTGAACTGCAAGACCTTCTCTCCCATGGACGGCGCGCTCTGCGCCTGGTTCGACTTCGGCGCGGAGGATGCCATTGCCTTTCGGGCCGATGCGGACGCCCTGCCCATCGCGGAAAAAACCGGGGCGGAATACGCGTCTGCCCACCCGGGAAAAATGCACGCCTGCGGCCATGACGGCCACATGGCGATCCTGCTGGAGCTGGCCCGCCGTCTCAGTGGGAAGGAAAAGCTCCCCCATAACGTCCTGCTGGTGTTCCAGCCTGCGGAAGAAACCACCGGCGGCGCCAAGGACATTTGCCAAACGGATGTTTTTGAACAGCATCACGTACAGGCCATCTTCGGCCTGCACCTGTGGCCCGGCCTGCCCGCCGGGACGGTGTTCAGCCGGAAAAACGAGCTGATGGCCCGCTCCTGCGAGGTCAATGTGGACATTTACGGCAAGTCCGCCCACATCGCCAAGGCGGCGGAGGGCATCGACGCGCTGCTGGCGGGTACGGAATTTTACAGGCGGGCCATGGCCATGGAGCAGGCGCTGCCGGAGGGCATCTTCCGCCTGCTGAAATTCGGCAAATTCCAGAGCGGCACCGTCCGCAACGCCCTGTCCGCCCACACCCATATGGAGGGTTCCCTGCGGGCCTTCCAGGATGACATTTTTGAGGGCCTTGCCGGAGGCCTGCGCAGGATCGCAGAGGAAGTCCGGCAGGAATTCGGCTGCACCGTGGACATCCGCATGAGCGACGGCTATCCCGCAGTGATGAACCCTCCCACGCTTTATGACCGCGTGGCGCGGACGGCGGACTTCGCGGCCCTGGACGTGCCCTCCATGACCGCCGAGGACTTCTCCTGGTATCAGAGATACCTTCCCGGCATGTTCTTCTTCCTGGGGCTGGGCGACACCCCCGCCCTCCATGCCGACACCTTCGATTTTGACGAAGCCATTCTAGTGAAAGGCGTCGATTTCTTTGAGAAACTGGCGGAAAATTTTCTATGATCCCTTTAAACCAGAACTTAACGCCCCTGAAGCGCAGCGCCATCCGGGTCTACACCAACCTGGCCCGGGAGACCCCGGACTGTGCCATGCTGACCATCGGCGAGCCGGATTTTGACACCCCGGAGGTCATCAAGGCTGCCGCCATGGCCGCCCTGAACGCCAACCAGACCCATTACGCCCCCAACCAGGGCACCCCGGCCCTGCGCAAGGCGGTAGCGGATTTCGAGACCGCCCGGGGCAACGCCACCACCCCCGATCAGGTGCTCATCACCATCGGCGCCTGCCACGCTTTGTTTACCGCCTTGCTGGGTATCCTGAATCCCGGCGAAGAGGTCATCGTGCCCACCCCCGGTTTCGGCCTGTACGAGACCATCGCCACCATCGCCGGGGCCAAGACCGTGCATCTGGATGTGACCAAAACCGGCTTTCAGATCACCAAGGAAGCTCTGGCCGCCGCCATTACCCCCAAGACCAAGGCCATCATCATCAACTCCCCCTGCAACCCCACCGGCGTGGTGTTCAGCGCGGAGAGCCTTGCCAATGTGAAAGCGGCGGTGCTGGGTAAGCCCATTTTCGTCATCAGTGACAATGTATACAGCCAGCTGAATTACCGGGGGGAATGCCCGGATCTGAGCCTGGACCCGGCGCTGAAGGACCAGCTGATCCTGTGCCAGAGCTTTTCCAAGCCCTACGCCATGACCGGCTGGCGGGTGGGCTACCTGACCTGTCCGGACTACGTCATGGACCGCCTGCTGCTGCTCAGCGCGGCGGAGATCACTGCGGTGCCCACATTCCTGCAGGACGCGGCGGTCACGGCCCTGCAGACCGATCCCACCCCCATGCGGGAGGTCTACGCCAAGCGCCGGGACTATGTCTGCTCCCGCCTGCGGGACATGGGCCTGGATTTCCCGGAACCGGAGGGGGCGTTCTATGTCTTCGTGAACATCGCGGGCTTCGGCATGGACAGCGCGGCCTTCTGCACCCGGATGATCCGGGAGGGAAAAGTCGCCGCCGTCCCCGGCTTTTGCTTCGGCGCGGATAACTATATCCGGCTGTCTTACTGTTACAGCGACGAGGAGCTGAAAAAGGGCCTGGACCGGATGGCGGATTTCATTAAAACGCTATAAAAAAGCCAGTGTCATTGGGCCAAAAACTTTTGTAGGGCGGAGGCATGCCTCCGCCGGGCACTTACGGGATTGAGCGCTTGATTTTACCGCTCAGTCAAACCGCTGCCCGGCGGGGTCATGACCCCGCCCTGCGTTTTCTTTATGAATTCAGCGGCATCGGGAAGAGATCTTGCCCCCAATGCCGGCCAAAAATCTTATTTTGTACCGAAAATCCGGTCGCCGGCATCGCCCAGGCCGGGGACGATGTAGGCGTGCTCGTTCAGCTTTTCATCCATGGCCGCCAGATACAGCTCCACGTCGGGATGGGCCTCCGTCACGGCCTTCACGCCCTCGGGACAGCCGATGATGTTCATCATAATGATGTTCCTGCAGCCGTGCCGCTTCAGAAAATCGATGGCCGCAACGGCGCTGCCGCCGGTGGCCAGCATAGGATCCACAACGAAGACCACACGGCTTTCGATGTCCTCCGGCAGCTTGCAGTAATATTCCACAGGCTTATGGGTCTCAGGGTCCCGGTACAGGCCGATGTGGCCGATTTTGGCGGAGGGGATCAGGGCCACCATAGTATCCACCATGCCCAGGCCCGCCCGCAGAACGGGAACGATGGCCAGCTTCTTGCCCGCCAGCATCCGGCACTGGGCGGTGGCCACAGGCGTTTCCACAGTCACTTCCTCCGTGGGCAGGTTCCGGGTGGCTTCATAGCACATCAGGCCCGCGATCTCGCCGATGAGTTCCCGGAATTCCTTGACGGGAGTCTCCTTATTGCGCAGGATCGCCAGCTTGTGCTGGATCAGGGGATGGTCGAGGACGTGGACGTTTGCCATGGTAATTCTCCTTCTATCTTTATTAATTGACAATTGACAGTTGAAAATTGAAAATGGTGGTATGCCTTCGGCATATTTTGAAAAAATTGCGAAGCAATACCGTAATTTTCCACTTTCAATTTTCCATTTTCAATTTCTCCATCCGCTCCCGCTCCGCCTGGCTTAATCTCAGGTAGTTGGGAGTCAGGGCATTGCCGTCGCCGGGGTCTCCCACGGCGATTTTTTTTGCCGCCAACAAGGCCACGCCGGTGGCCCGCTGGTGCATCCGGTGCTCCGGCGGCAGGACCAGATTGGGAATCTCCTGCGAAAGGGTATGGTAGGTCAGATTGCTGCCGTCGCCCACCAGGAAAACCGGCTCGGACAGGCGTTTCAATTCTTCTCCCAGTTCGGAAAGGGCGATGGCCCGGTCCTCCCGGATACGCGTGAGCTTTCCTTGGTTTACATAAAACAAGGCGTTGTACACCTGGCTCCGCCGGGCGTCCATGCAGGGACAGACATAGCCCTGGTAGATGCCCAAATGCTCCGCCATGGCCTCCAGGGTGCTGACGCCGTAGCAGGGCAGTTCTCCGCCCCAGGCGAAGCCCTTGGCCGCGGCCACGCCGATGCGCACGCCGGTGAAGGAGCCGGGACCTTCGGCTACGGCCACGGCGGTGACGTCGGCCACGGTTTTGCCGCACTGCTTCAGCAGATCCTCCGCCATGACCATCAGGGTCTGGCTGTGGGTCAGGCCGGTGTTCTGGTAGCTTTCCCCCAGCAGTTTTTTGTCATCCATCAGTGCCACGGACGCGGCTTTGGCGGATGTTTCAAAGGCTAAGATCAGCAAGGAAATCTCCTCCTTCCATGGTGATGCGCCGGGTATCTTCCCCCAGCTTCTCGATGGTCACGGACACGGCGTCCTCCAGGGCGTCTTCCACGTTCTCGCTCCACTCCACGGCGCACACGCCGCCCCGCTCCAGATAGTCCTCCCAGCCGATGTCCCACAGGTCGTCGGAGGAGGCCAGGCGGTACATGTCAAAGTGGAACAGCGGCAGCCGTCCGCTGAGGTATTCGTTGACGATGGTATAAGTAGGGCTGGTAACGATGTCGGTACAGCCCAGGCCCTTTGCCAGGCCCCGGGTAAAGGCGGTCTTGCCCGCACCCAGATCCCCCCGGTAGGCCAGGACGGTGCCGGGAGGCAGAAGTTTCCCCAGCGCCGCGCCCACGGCTTCGGTCTCGGCGGGGGAGGTGGTGATATATTCCATAAACATACCTCGATTTTTATCCGGCACTGTAGGGCGGGGTCATGCCCCCCGCCCTACGGTGGCGTTACGTTTGATTTTTCAGCTTCTCCGCCTGGTCGGCGGTGGCCAGGGCGTTGATGATCTCGTCCAGGTCGCCGTCCATGACGGAATCGATGCGGTACAGTGTCAGATTCACCCGGTGGTCCGTGACCCGGCCCTGGGGGAAATTGTAGGTGCGGATGCGCTCGTTGCGCATGCCCGTGCCTACCTGGCTGCGGCGCAGGCCGGTGACTTCACTTTCCAGCTTTTCCTGCTCCATCTCGTAGAGCTTGCTGGCCAGCATCCGCATACATTTTTCCCGGTTCTGCACCTGGCTGCGCTCTTCCTGGCAGGCCACCACGATGCCTGTGGGCTTGTGGATGAGACGGACGGCGGAGGATGTTTTGTTGACGTGCTGGCCGCCGGCGCCGCTGGCACGGTAGACCTGCATCTCGATGTCCGCGGGGTTGATCTGCACGTCCACCTCTTCCATTTCAGGCAGGACGGCCACGGTGGCGGTGGAGGTGTGGACCCGGCCGCCGGATTCGGTTTCCGGCACCCGCTGGACCCGGTGGACGCCGGACTCGTACTTCATCCGGGAGTAGGCCCCCCGGCCGTTGATGACGAAATCCGCTTCCTTTACGCCTCCCAGCTCCGTTTCGTTGTAATTCATCAGCTCCACGGTCCAGCCCATTTTCGCGGCGTACATGGAATACATCCGGAACAGGCTGTGGGCAAACAGGGCGCTTTCCTCGCCGCCTACGCCGCCCCGGATCTCCACGATGACGCTTTTTTCATCGTTGGGGTCTTTGGGCAGCAGCAGGATCTGTAATTTTTCAAAAAGTCCCTCTTTCAGCGCTTTGGCCTGGGTGTAGGTCTCCTGGCACAGCTCCTTCATTTCCGGGTCGGCCATCAGCTCCTGGGCGTCCTCTATATCCTGCTCCGCCTGGCGGTAGGACTGGTAGGCTTCCACGATGGGTTCTAAGTCGTTTTTCTCCCGCAGCAGCTTGGCCGCCTTTTTCGGGTCGGCGTAGAAGTCCGGCTGTTCCGATCTGGCGCAGAGTTCTTCGTATTTGTTGACAATGGCTTGTAATTTATTGAGCATAGGTCACTCCTGATGATTTTGTAGGGCGGCTTGCTGTTGTAATTGTAAATTCAGTATCTAATTCGACATTTTTCCAGACATACATCCGGATTTCGGCGGGCATGTTAAGACCGCTGATAAACATTCAGCACGCAGCTTGCGGTATCCGTCAAACGCTCCGTCTGTCGCAGCCGCTGGGCGCCGTCTTTGCCGATGCGGAAAACGTGGGGCGTCATGGAAAACAGGTTCTGCACCTGCCGGCCTTCCACGGTGAATGTAAACCGGATGGGGATGCACCGGATCCGGGTGAAGCCGGGAAGCTCCGGCACGGTGTTCTTTTCCTTGAAATTCAGCCGGTCATAAATGACGGATTTCAGGCCCAGCAGATGGTCTTCCGCTGCCAAAACCTGGAAGTAATAGCCGCCGGGCTTCAGGACCCGGTGGAATTCTTCGGGCAGCGTCAGGGCGAACAGGCTGGTCAGCAGGGAAACGCTGCCATCTTCCACGGGAATGTGGGCGGCGGTGGCGCAGAGCCATTGCTTGCCCTTGTACTTCGCCGCGGCGCAGCGGACGGCTTCCTTGGAAATGTCCAATCCCGTCAGCGGGGCGTCCAGCGCGTCGGCAAGCCGGGAGGAATAATAGCCCTCGCCGCAGCCCACGTCCAGGATCTGGCCCGTGATGCCCAGCGCCTTCGCCGTTTCGATGAGGGTTTGGGCGATGGGGGCATAGTAACCCGCTTCCAGAAATTCCCGGCGGGAAAGCACCTGCTCCCGGGTATCGCCGGGGTTCAGGGAATGCTTCTGCTGGACGGTTAGCAGGTTCACATAACCCTGCCGGGCCATGTCGAAGTTGTGGTTCCGGGCGCAGAGAAAGCGTTTGTCCCCGCTATTCAATTGTCCGCCGCAAATGGGGCAAATCAGATTCATATCCTATCCCTCCACGATATACTATACCCCATTTTCCGCCGGCAGTCAAATGGAAGATCCATTCTTGTTTCGGTGAGCAAGCCACTGCAGGGCGGGATCAGAAAACCGCGGGCAATTCCGCAACCGGGAACGTTCGTTTTTGCAGAAAGGCTTCCTGATACTTCTACTTTAAACGCGCAATCCCTGCAACTGCCATACGGCATCATTTTTATAGAAACACCAATCTCATTTTTTTAAAGGAAGTGATCCCCATGCGGCGAATTCTGGCGTTTCTGTTTTCTCTGACCTTCCTGGCGCTGCCGGTACAGGCGGCGGAGGATACCAAATACGTAGCCCTGACCTTTGACGACGGCCCCTCCGGGAAGTACACCCGGCAGCTGCTGGATGGGCTCTATGACCGGGGCGTACAGGCCACCTTTCTGCTGTGCGGCTACCGGATGAAGGAATACCCCGATATCGCCCAGCGGATCTTTGAGGAAGGCCACGAGATCGGCTACCACGGCTACAGCCACAACAACATGAAGGATATGAGCCGCCGGGACATCGCCGGGGAGCTGGTGGATTCCCAGGCCCTGCTGCCGGAGGGCTGCGCCCCGGTATTCCTGCGGCCGCCCGGAGGCTGCTGCAGCGACGCGGTGCGGCAGGTGGCCGAAGCACGGAATCTGGCGATCCTGAATTGGTCCGTGGACCCCAAGGACTGGGCCACCCACGACACGGCCGCCATCGAACGGGCGGTGCTGAAAAATGTGAAGGACGGGGACATCGTGCTGCTGCACGACATGACCATCAGCTCCGTCCGGGCGGCGCTGGACATTGTGGATGTGCTGCTGGAGGAGGATTTTGAGATCGTGACGGTGTCGGAACTGGCAAGGCTGAGAAACGTGAAGCTGAAACCGGGACAGGTATACAGCAGCTTTCCCAAGGAAACGGACGCGGTGAAGTAGGGACGGATTTTGGAGCCGCCCTGACTCCGGCAATTGCGGGGGATTTCACGGGCAAATGCATGGTTTTTGCGTAACACCGGATGCTTTGTTCCCGGAATGCCGAGGGAGGATTAAAAATCCTCCCCTACGGGCGGGGAATGCCAGCATCCGGCCGCAGAAGAAAAGGCGCAGCGTAAGCTGCGCCTTTTGGGGATATTGGGATCAGCCGATCTGGTTTTCGAAAGAAGTGACTTCGCTTGCCGCGTTCATTTCGTAGTAGGTCAGCAGTATCTGCTCGGCCACGGGGGCCAGAGAGGAACCGTGGGCGGCCTTTTCGCCGTAGATGGCGATGGCGATGTCCGGTTCGGTCTCGTCGGCACGGTGGGCAAAGCACACGAACGCGCCATGGTCAGAGCCGCCGGAGGAGTGCTCGGCGGTGCCGGTCTTGGCGTAGACGATGACCTCGCCCTTCAGGGGCCAGACACCGTCCTCGTCGTCCAGCGCGTCGTCCACGCCGCCGAAGTAACGGTCGGCGGTGCCGCCGGGCTTGGTGATGACGTAACGCATACCGTTCCAGTAGGTGTCAATGGTGGTCCAGGCCATTTCCAGCTGGTTCGCGATCTCAGGCTCGTTTTCTTCAATGAGGGTACGGTAGTCAGAGGAAACCACACGGCTCAGGAAGGTGGCCTTCATGCGGGTGCCCTTGTTTGCCAGGGTGGAAGCGTAGACGCACAGCTGCAGGGGGGTGAAGCGGTATTCGCCCTGGCCGATGGCGCCCAGGATACGGTCGCCGACGGCGAAACGGGCGTCGATACCGGTGCCGTAAACCTCTTTCTTCCGTTCGGTGGTGTTCAGGTAGCCGGTCTTCTCCTCCAGCTCAATGCCGGTGGGGACGCCCAGGCCCAGGGCCTTGGCCGTATTCACAGGGTTATCCTCGTTGTTCCGGTCGCCCAGTACGTAGAAGAAGTAGTTGCAGGAATAGCACAGCGCCATGGAGCCATCCAGCTCGCCGTGGGTATACTTACCGGAGGTCCAGGCCAGACAGGTAGGCGCGAAGCCTTCGTACTCGGTGTAAACGCCCTTATCCACGATGGTCTCGCCGCTCTTGAGCAGGTATTCGTGGGTCTTGGAACTCTTGTTCTCCATGGCGGAGATCAGAGAACACATCTTAAAGGTGGAGCCGGGAGGATAGGCCGCGCCGAAGGCCCGGTTGAACATGGGCTTCAGGGGGTTGTTCATAATGTCCTCCCAGTCCTCATACATGGTGCTGGGGTCGTAGGTGGGATAGCTGGCGCAGGCCAGGATGTTGCCGGTCTTGCACTCCATGACGATAACGGCGGCGCCTTCCGCGTCCAGGCCGGTATCCTCGCCCTCTTCGGTGTTGATCTCCGGATCGGTGATCCGCTGCATCACGTCCGCCAGGGCTTCCTCCGCTACCTGCTGGAGGGTGATGTCAATGGTGGTCTCCACGTTGCTGCCGGCGATGGGCTCTTTTCCTTTGATATAGTAGGAGTTGGTGGTGGCGCCCTCTCGGTTAACTTCGTCATAGCGGGAGCCGTCGATGCCGTGGAGGTACTCTTCAAAGGCCAGCTCAAAGCCGGACTGGCCCACCTGGGCGTCCATGGAGTAGCCTTCTTCTTTGTACTTCTGCCACTGGGAATCGTTCATGCCGCCCAGGTAGCCCAGGATATGGGCGGCGTACTTGGTGTGGTATTCCCGAACGGTGGATGCCTCGACGTTCAGACCGGGGGTGTTCAGCTCCAGGATGGCGGACAGCTGCTGGTCGGTAACGTCTTCCAGGAAGGTGTAAGTAGGCAGGTTGGTGATACCGCGAAGGTCGAACTCATACCGGAAGCCGATGACGGCCCGGGCGTCCTCGTCGGACCAGTTTTCGGGGATCTCATAGCGGGAGCGCAGCTTCTCGATGAGCAGGGGAGCGGTGATGTCGGAGTCCCAGCTCCGGTCCACCATGAACAGCTGGAAGTTATTCTGCCAGGAGGTGTTGAACTCCGTCAGGGTGTACTCAAAGGGACGGGTCCGGGTGACGGGCAGGTGGTCGGAGTAGGTGATGCCCAGCTCCTTGCACTTCTGCACCAGGCGGTACAGGGCTTCGTTACACTCGGAGTAGGACTTGATAACGTAGTGGTTGAACACCAGGTTATACGACGCGCGGTTGCCCACCAGAACGTTGCCGTTCCGGTCCAGGATATCGCCCCGGGCGGCACGGACCGTGGTGACGGTACCGTAGACCTGGGTATTATCCGTATCGCCGTCGGTCTCGATGATCTGCAGGTCGAACAGCTTTATTGAGAACAAAAACAAAACAAAAGAAAACAGTGCCAGGAACAGGATGGCCCGGAAGCGGCTTATTCTTTCCATGTGTTACCTCCAATCAGGCCGATTTTATAAATCAGGTTGTAAAGCGGAATCAATACCAGACTGCTGTACAGGGCGGTCATCAGGAAGGAACCGATGCGGTCCCAGCGGGTCAGTTCCTGAAGAATGCCGATGACGAACAGTCCGATTTCGTAGCCCGTCAGGGCCAGGGCCGTGCACAGCACGATGGAGCCCTTGCTGCGGTGCCAGAACATCTGCCGCAGCATGGTGGCCGCGGTGCCCAGAATGGTCATCAGGGCCACGCAGTAGGGAAACGGCGCGGAGCCGGAAAAATAGTACACGGTGGACGCGATGAGCACGAACAAGCTGCCCACCTCGGTGCCTTCCAGGACGGTGATGAGCAGGATGGCGCAGACCGCCAGGTCGGTGGTGGCGCCCAAAATGCGGATCTGGCTCATGATCACGTCCTGGACCACCAGGCACATCACAATGGTCAGAACATACAGCGCCCATTTTGTCAGCCGCAGCCGCTGCTGCCTGGTCAGGCGGGCGGTCTTGGCCCAGGTGGCGGTCTTGGGGTCGGGCTTGAATTCCGACAGGTTCTGCTTTCGGAATTTCCGGAACAGCTCTCCGAAGCCCTGCTTTTTTCGGGACCTTGCGGTCCTTTGGGTTCTTCGTTTCTCAGCCATGGCGCGTTCCTCAGCCCACATTGCCGTCGGCGGTGGTCTCAGCAGGGGTGGTCACAGCGGCTTCGGTGGATTCGGCGGCTGCGGTCTCCGCGGTGGTGGTGCTGCTGTCCACTTCCGTGGTGTACTGGGTGATGATGAAGATCTGCTCCAGGGCGTTGATCTCGGCGGCGGGGTCCAGCAGGGCGTACTTGGCGATGCCGGTCTCTTCAAAGCCCGCGTCCACGATGTAGCCCATGATCAGGCCCCGGGGGTACACGGTGGAACCGGAGGTGACCACCTGCTCCTTGTTCCGGATGATGGCGGCGGAGGGCAGGTAGTTCATCTGCAGCAGGGTCTCGTTGCCGTCGATGTAGCCGCCGGAGACCATGCCGTTATAGCCGGAGGAGGCGATGGTGCCGGAGATTTCCAGGGTGGAGTCCAGCACGGTGGTGACTTCCGCCCAGTTCACGCCCACGTCGGTGACCAGGCCCACCACTTCGCCGTTGGCGGTGACGGCGCACATGTTCTCCTGGATTCCGGCGGAGGTGCCGCGGTTGATGGTCAGGGTATTTTCCCAGTTGGTGGAGCTCCAGCCGATGATATAGGCGTCCACCAGCACGTAATCCTCATGGGTGGACTTCAGGCCCAGGGCCTGCCGCAGACGCTCGTTTTCACGGGAGACGGAGTCTGCCTGACGGGCCACGTCCTCCATTTCCGCGATCTGCTGCTGCAGCACTTCGTTTTCCGCGGCCAGGGCTTCGTAGCGGAACATATAGCCGTAGTACTTTTCCGCCGTGGTGGTCAGCGTGGTGGCCGCGCTGCGGAAGGGAGCCAGAGCGCCCTGGACCACCAGGTCTACGATGGTGGTGTTGGTGATGCCGCTCCAAATGGCCAGAACGGCAGTCAGCAGGACCGCGATGACCAGGATGATCTTCACCCGGGTACTGAACAAATTTCTCATAAGGTATCCTCCATCACTTCCGGCGCCACAGCCCGCAGGGTCTGGCCCAGGCGGCACACGGGAAGTCCCATTACATTATAATAATCGCCCGCCATTCTTTCGCAGAACAGCGCCGCGCCGCCCTGGATGCCGTAAGCGCCGGCTTTGTCCATAGGCTCGCCTGTGGCGACGTATTTTTCGATTTCTTTTTGGCTGAGCGGGCGGAAATGCAGGTCAGTGACCTCGGTGAAGGTCTCGCATCGCTCACCACGCAGCACGGTGCAGCCCGTCATGACCTGATGGTCCCGGCCGGAGAGCAGCGTCAGCATGTCTGCGGCTTCCGCCTCAGAGTGGGGCTTGCCCAGCACCTTTCCCCCGCAGACCACGATGGTATCGGCGGCGATGACGATATCGGTTTCCGCTCTGGGGACCGCCAGCGCCTTCGCCCGGCTGACCCGGGCCACCTCGTCAAACGGCGCTTTCGCCGGGTCCATGGTTTCGTCGATGTCCGCCGCGCGGATGGCGAAGGGGATCTGAAACAATCCCAAAAGCTCCCTGCGTCTTGGAGACGCGGAGGCGAGTATCAGTTGCATAGAAATATCCTTTCGAGCAAAGTTTTCATAGTCCGGAACCAATCCTTCCCCGGGATGCAAAGCAAGGGTTAAAACAGTCGAAGTAACAAGCGGTTGTAGGGCGGGGGCAAGCCTCCGCCGCTCAGCCTGGTTCAACAAGCCGTAGAAATAGAAGGGAAAAATCTGAAACTGCTGCATCCTATGTGACCGCTCAGGCGTTCCGGCCTGCGGCGGGGGCAAGCCCCCGCCCTACTGTATGATTTTCAAACCTGAATCCGCGTTCGGAAGGGAAGGCTTATTCGTTATTCCAGTCCCCGTAAGTACAGGCCCCGGGTACAGGCACCGGGGTCGAAGGGTTCCGGATTCAGATAGTCGCCCAGCACCCGGTCTACTTCCCGGGAATTTTCTGTGGTGAAGTACAGCCGCACCGCCCACAGTCCCAGCTTCGCCAGGTCGTCCTGACGGTCCAGCCAGCTGAGCTTCTTGCCGTTGAGCAGTACACTGCGGCAGCTGCTGCCGTCTTTGATGATGGGGAATTCCGCGCCGGTCTTGTCCACCAACTTGGCGGAGCCTAAGTGGCAGGTGCATTCCCCGGTGCGGTTCTGGATCAGACAGTGCTCCGTCAGCATCAGGGGCAGGCGGCCGTAGGCGATCAGCTCGGCGTTTACCGCCTTGCTCAGGTCCCGGATCTGGGGCAGGGTCATTTCAAAGCTGACGGTGGCGGAGGCCAGCTCCAGGGAACGCAGCACGTTCATGGAACCGGAGTTGTAAATGTTCAGGCCGAAGTCGCCGTGGATGCGCATTCCCGCTTCCCGGGCGGGGGCCAGCAGGCCCAGGTTGCCCACCAGGGCGTCCTTCACACCCAGATCCCGCAGAAGGGCCAGACCCTGGGTGAGCTTGGGCATCTCGCCGTCGTGGACGATCCGGGGCAGGGCCACAGCCAGACGGCCCCGCTGCACCAGCCGCGCGGTCACGGCCTGGTCTTCCAGCAGGATGTGCATGGGCACGTAAAGCATGGCGGTCTCGGAATTTAAGAGGGCGGGGGTCAGCTGCTCCCGGGTGGTGACCTGGACGGTCAGACCGGGCAGAGTCTTGGGGCCTTTGTATTCGGGGACGGGCTTGGGCTTGCGGATGGGATGCTCCTCCCGGCGGGCCCGAAGGGCGGTGAGCTGGTTCAGGGCGTCCCGGCGCATGGCGTTGACGGACGCGGCGGAAATGGTCAGGCCGGGGTCCACATGGGTGCGGACCTCCACGCAGCGGTAGGGAGTGCCGCCGGTCTTGGCCACCCGCTGGGCCAGGGCCGCGCCGGTAAGGGGCACATTTCGTGCCAGCTCGGGACGGGGGCCGGAGACCTGGCAGGTGCGGCCTTCGGGGTCCATGACCGTCAGGGAACTGCCGTCCACGGATACCACGGCCCGGAATTTCAGATCCACCAGCTGGGTCTCACCGGCTTCGAAGGATTGGCGGGCGGCCTGGAGCCACTGGGGATCGTCCCGGGTCTCCTGGCGGACGCCGAACATTTTCCGGTCTACCCGGCCGGTGTAATAGCCGTCGGTAAAACCCTGGCGGTTGAAGGCGGTCATCAGGGCCTCCATCATGGGCTTGGTGACCTGGCCCTCGTCCATGGCCTTGCGGTAGACGGCGGTAACGGTGGCTACGTATTCGGGCTTCTTCATGCGGCCTTCCAGCTTCAGGGAGGCCACGCCCATCTCGTCCAGCTCCTGTAAATAGTGGACCAGGCAGTTGTCCTTCAGGCTCAGAGGGTATTTATCCTGCCAGTGGGTGTAGCCGTAGGTCTGGCGGCAGGGCTGGGCGCAGCGGCCCCGGTTGCCGGAGCGGCTGCCGATGACGGAGGACATGTAGCACTGGCCGGAATAGCACATGCACAGCGCGCCGTGGCCGAACACCTCGATCTCGATGGGAGACTTGGCGCAGATATAGCGGATCTCTTCCCGGCTCAGCTCCCGGCTCAGGACCACCCGCTTCATGCCCATGGCGGCGCACAGCTGAACGCCGGACAGGGAGTGGACAGTCATCTGGGTGGAGCCGTGGATGGGGATGTGGGGGGCGATCTGACGGCACAGCTGCACCACGCCCAGATCCTGAACGATAAAGGCGTCGATGTTATTCTGGGCGGCGTGGCGGATGGTCTCCGCCGCTTCCTTCATTTCCCGGTCGGAAACCAGGGTGTTCAGGGTCAGATGCACCTGAACGCCCCGAATGTGGCAGTATTTCACCGCCTCCACCAGGGTCTGGGGGGTAAAGTTCTTCGCGCTCTGCCTGGCGTTGAGGCTGCCGACGCCTAAGTAAACGGCATTGGCGCCATTCTGCACCGCCGCGCGCAGGGCCTCCATGGACCCCGCAGGAGCCAGTAATTCCAACATAGTTCTCTCTCCAATCCAACAGTTTTGGTGTTGGGCACACTCTCGCAGTCTATACTTGTGCACAGTATAACATAATCAAAAGAAAACTTCCAGCCTTTCCGGGAGAATTCAAGAAAATTTAAAGGGCCGTTCAAAAATTATGTAAACTTCTCCATGCCCGGCCCATGGAGGATGGACACAGCCCCGCCTGCGCGCCGGTTTTTCCTTCCGGCGGCGGGCCGCCCTTAACCAAAATTTAAGGATTTTCCCGCATTTTTCGTTGCGGATCGGGTCATTCTATGCTATACTAGATAAAATATGTTTTCGGGAGAGAGAAATGATTATCAAATACCTGAAGTGCTTTTTCATATCCATGGTGCCTTTTCTGGAGCTTCGGCTGGGCGTGCCTTACGCGGTGCTGATGGGTCTGGATTACTGGACAGCCCTTGTGATCTGCGTCATCGGCAATATGCTGCCGGTGCCCATCATCTATTTCTTTGCCCGCAAGGTGCTGGAATGGGGCCGGGATAAGAAGTATATTGGAAAATTCTTCACATTCTGCATTGAAAAAGGCGAAAAAGCCGGTCAGAAGCTGAAAAAGACCGCAGGCCGGGGAGGACTGTTCTTTGCCCTGATGATCTTCGTGGGCATCCCCCTGCCCGGCACCGGTGCCTGGACCGGCACCCTGGGCGCCAGCTTTCTGAACATGGGCATCAAATCCACATCCCTGGCGGTGTCCCTGGGCGTGGTCATGGCCGGGATCATCATGGGCGTGTGCACCATGACCGGCATTCATATTTTTGGACTGTAGGCAGCCTCCAAACACGGTTTTTGAGGTGCCCTGTCATACAGGAGGTATTATTATGGACTGTTTATTCTGCAAGATCATCGCCGGCGACATCCCCTCCACCAAGGTGTACGAGGACGAGCTGGTCTACGCCTTCCGGGACATCAATCCCCAGGCGCCTGCCCACATTCTGGTGGTCCCCAAGACCCACATCGCCGACTGCAACGGCGTTACCGCCGAAAACAGCGCTGTGGTGGCCCACATTTTTGAGGTCATCCCCCAGATCGCCAAGGCCGAGGGCCTGACGGGCGGCTACCGTGTGGTTTCCAACTGCGGCGCGGATGCCGGTCAGACCGTGCAGCACCTGCACTTCCACATCCTGGGCGGCAAGCCCCTGACGCTGGAAATGGCATGATCCCCAAATTCCATATGGCAGGGCGGGGACTTGTCCCCGCCCTGCCAAAATCCGCTTGACAATTTTCCCGCTTTCGCTATAATGATCTCAGATCGCATAACAAATAGTCTTCGGGGAGCCGGATGCATTCGGCTGAGATTGGACTTTGTCGTCCTGACCCGTGAACCTGATACGGTTAGTACCGTCGTAGGGAAAGATGCACGATAGGGATACCTTTTCAGTATCGCATTGCACCTGGACGGTTTGCAATGCGGTTATTTTTATTCAGGAGGTATCCTCTCTATGCAAACCAAAACCAAGTGTTTGACGGAAAGCGCCATGCTGCTGGCCATGGCCATCGTCCTGGAGCTGGTCTCCAAGATGGTGATCCCCGAGATGCCCTTCGGTGGCCAGGTGACCCTGGTGAGTATGCTGCCCGTGGTGCTGATCTCCTACCGTCACGGCGTCAAGTGGGGCCTGGTGTCCGGCTTCTGCTACGCCCTGCTGGAAATGGTCATCGGCGCCAAGACCGTGGCCGCCGCTTTCCAGCCCGGCTACTTCGGCGACGGCGCCATGATCGGCAACGCCATGCTCATGTGCCTGCTGGACTACGTGCTGGCCTTCACCGTGCTGGGCCTGGGCGGCATCTTCCGGGACAAGATCCAGAATAAGGGCATGGCCCTGATGTGCGGCTCCCTGGCGGCCCTGGGCGCCCGGTATCTGGCCCATATCCTGTCCGGCTATATCCTGTTCTCCGGCTGGGCCGAGTGGTTCTTTACCCAGGACGGCTTCCCCGCCTGGGGCGCGGGATTGGTGGAATCCCTGTCTCCCGCCGTGCTGGGCTGGGTCTATTCCATCGTCTACAACGGCATGTACATGGTTCCGGAGCTTATCCTCACCGCCATCGCCGCCGTGCTGGTGGCCAAGGTGCCGGGGATCGTTACCAAGGTAAAATAATAGGGACAAACAGGCGCTGTTTCCAAGGAACAGCGCCTGTTATTTCGCCGGAATATTTCACGTTGCGAATTTTGGCTTCTCCTGTTATAATGGAGAATCAGAATTGCAATCTCCGCAAACAGACACAGGAGGAATCCCCGTGGCAAAATACAGATGTCCCTGCTGCGGCGCGGCCTATGACGGCAAACGCTGCGGCCAGTGCTTTTACCAGCCCTTCACCGAAGAGATCGCCCACGGCAACCATGTCCACGAAGGCGAGCCCCTGGTTGTGAACGCCCCGGTGAGACAGCCCATTCCCCGGAAGGACCCCTTCGGCTGTGAAAAGAAGACCAAAAAGAAGTCCAGGCTCCCGCTGATCCTTCTGGTGGTCATTCTCCTGTCCTTCCTTTCTCCCATTCTGACTTTCGCTTTCTACGCGGTTTCCGAAGTGACGGATATGGTTTCCTCCTTTACCGGAGAACCGGAACCCGAGGTTAGCGTTCCGGAGGACGGCCTGGTCCTGATGGAGGAAGGCGGCATTTCCGTCATCGCCGACTGGCAGGATGGGGATGCGTGGGAAGAGGGCTTCCGGGTCTATGTGCGCAACGAAACAGATCAGGATATCGCCGTCACTGCCCAGGATATCCTGATCAACGGCTATTTGATGGAAATTTCCCACCTGTACTGCTCCGCGGAAGCGGGCGGTACGGGGGTGTCCCGGCTGTACCTGAGCGACACGGATTTGCGCAATGCCGGAATTGAGGATGTTCAGGACATTTCCTTCTGGCTGGATGTCTATGATACGGATTCCTACGAAACCGTGGCGGAGTCCGATGCCATAGCCCTGACCGCCTCCGTCCCGGAGGACGCGGTGCTCTGGGCGGAACCGGAGGGCATCCCTGTTTTCGATCAGGAGGAGATCCGGGTCCGGTATCTGGGCTATTCTCCCGATGAATACTACCCCGACGACGTGACGGAGGGCACCCTGCTGTTCTACTTGGAAAACACCACGGACCGCTTCCTGTATTTTGACGCCTCCGACATGACCGTCAACGGAGAATCCACCAGCATGTCCCTGTGGTGCGGACTGCCGGCCCAGAGCCGGTGCGTGACCACCGTATATCTGTACAGCCTGGAAGACCTGGATATCCGGGAAATCTCCGATATTCGCGAATTGTCCTTCCAGCTGGAGATCTTCGATCCGGAGGATTACGACTTCACCATCTGCGCAGACCCCGTTACCCTGCAGGGCCAGTAGAAAGGAGCGCCGGGAAAATGGGCCAATTCCTTATCCGCGCCGTCCCTTCCGGGCTGAAATTTGACCTGTACGCCGCCAACGGCCAGACCATCCTGACCTCCGAAGTCTACACCACCCCCGCCGCCTGCCGCAAGGGCATCGCCAGCGTTGCCAAAAACGCCCCCAACGCCAAGGTGGAGGACCAGACGGAGCCGGGCTGCAAAGCCCTGACCAATCCCAAGTTTGAGGTGTACCAGGACAAAGCCGGGGCGTACCGCTTCCGGCTGAAGGCCCGCAACGGGGAGATCATCGCCGTCTCCGACAGCTACACCGCCAAGGCCGGCTGTCTCAACGGCATCGAAAGCGTAAAGAAAAACGCCGCCGAAGCGGAAATCCAAGCATAAAAAAGAAAAGCTGTTCTTGCGAACAGCTTTTCTTTTTATCACGTTTTCTTAACGAACTTCTCCCTGCACCGGGGGCAGGTAATGGCGATCTTGCCCTTTCCTCTGGGCACCCGCACCACCTGGCGGCACTTGGGGCAGTCAAAATAGCGGTTCTGCCGGTCCTTCAGGCGGTTGAAGAACTGCAAAAATTTCCGGTTCTCCTGATAACGCTTGTAGGTGTTCCGGGACAGGCTGCGGAAAATGGCCCAGAACATCATGCCGTAGCTGAGCAGGAAGAAGATCATATTCAGCGGGGCGGAGGGGAACCACACCGACAGCAGGCTTGCCGCCAGGCCCACGCCCAGGATCACCATATTCAGCCGGTCCGTGCCGTAGCGGCCCGTCATGAAATTGCGCAGACCTGCCGACAGTTTTGCGGTGAACTGCCGAAACCAACCGCCGATACCATTCATAAAAATCACCTTTGCGAAGAGTTTTGCTTTTTATTTATTATATTGCAAAATAGACAGATTGCAACAGAGGGCGGCGAAAGTTAACGGATTGTTTAAGATTTCCTTAAGCAATATTATCCTCTTGGCGAACAGGCGAAAATATGATATACTGAGTCGAAAGTATACGCTTTTAAAGGAGGCGGCGCGTATGGGCATTATGGAAGTGCTGGAAGAACTGAACGACCCGGAACTGGACGAAACCGAGCAGGCACCGGCCCAGGTGGAAGAAACCGCCCCGGCGGAACCGGAGGAATCTCCGGTATTGGAAGAGGCGGAAGCGGTCCCCGGGGAAGCCGGTCCCGAACCGGAAGAAAGGACCGCCGCCCTCCCCAGGCGCAAACCCATCCGGCCCGAGCTGATCATGGGCATCATTGCCGCCGCCGCGGCGGTGCTGCTGATGGTGACCATCGTGCTGAGCATCCCCTATTTTGGCGGCGAGGACGAAGACCCGGAGGCGCTGGCCGACCGGCACTCCGCCGCCCGGGCCACGGAAGCGGTCCAGGAGACCATCCTGGAGCCCACCGTCTCCGAAACGGAGCCGGAAAACCCCACCATCCCCCCAGACCCCAACCCCTATGACCGCTACGACTTCCAGTATAACCGGAAGAATTATCTGCTGCTGCAAAACTTGCCCAGCTCCGCCGGTGTGGACGTTTCCGCCTATCAGGGGGACATCGACTGGAAGGCCGTGAAAAATTCCGGTATTGAGTTTGCCATCATCCGTCTTGGCTACCGTGGCTACGAAAGCGGCAAGCTGGTGGAGGATACCTACGCAAAAAAGAACCTGGAAGGCGCCCGGGAGGCCGGGCTGAAGGTGGGCGCGTACTTCTTCTCCCAGGCCCTGACCGTGAAGGAAGTGGATGAGGAGATCAAGTTCATGCTGGGCATTCTGGGAGAGACCTATCTGGACATGCCCATCGTGCTGGACTGGGAGATCCCCGCCTCCTCCGCCCGGACCGCCAATATGGACGCCCGGACCCTGACGGACCTGCAGCTGCATTTCTGCGGCCAAATGAAAGAAAAAGGCTACCAGCCCATGGTATACTTTAACTGGCACCAGTCGGAGAACCTGTACTACTTAAGCGAGCTGGAGGACTATCCCTTCTGGCTGGCCCTGTACCAGGACCGGATGACCTATCCCTGGAAGGTGGAAATGTGGCAGTGGACCTGCACAGGCAAGGTCCCCGGCATCAGCGGGGATGTGGATATCAACGTGTACATGCCTTACTAAACAAAAAATCACCCGCCGGGGCTGTGAACCGAACCAGTAATTTCGGACAATAGACAAAACACCCCCTAATGTAGTTATTATCCTACATTAGGGGGTGTTTTTGGAAATTACTTCTTAACAGCGTTCAGCTGCTTCTGCAGCCAATCCTTGCCGTCCACGAAGCGGGCAACGATGAAGCTGACCACGTAGTCGCCGGCGGCGTTGACCATGGTTGCGGGAGGATCCACCAGGTTGCCCAGAGCCAGGGCGATGGGGTAGGCGATGGCCATCTGGTCGGGGAAGAAGATGGTGCACAGGGCCAGCTCGCCGGTGCCGCCGCCGCCGGGGATGCCGGACATGGCAACGGAGGAGAACACAGCCACGATGATGGCGAGGATCGCACGGCCGGTGGTGAAGTCCTGGCCGAACATGCCGAACAGGAAGGCCACCTTGATGATGGCGGACATGGCGGAGCCATCCATGTGCATGGTGGCGCCCAGGGGCAGGACGATGTTGGAGATGTCCTTGTTGATGCCGGTCTCCTCAGCGGCTTCCATGTTGGTGGGGATGGTAGCGACGGAGGAGCAGGTGCCGAAGGAAACGGCAGCGGGCTTGAACAGGTGCTGGAACATGACCTTCACGGCGCCCTTGCCGCCGCCGAAGCGGGCATAGATGGGGAAGAACACGAACATGTACACAAAGCACAGGACGTAGTACAGGATCAGGGTACGGCTGTAGTCACCGATCAGCTCGGGGCCGTAGGTGGCGACCAGGGAAGCGAAGAAGCCGAAGAAGCCCACGGGTGCGTAGTAGGTGACGATCTTGACCATCTTCATGATGCACTCGGTGATGTCGGCCAGGAACTTGGCGGTCATGGTCTCGGGACCGCCGGACATCTGGACGCCGAAGCCGAACAGCACGGCGAAGACGATCAGGGGCAGGATGGCACGGCGGCTCAGCAGCTCCACGAAGTCGGGCTTGGTGAAGAAGTTGACGATCATTTCGCCGATGCCGATGACCTCGCTGGTGTCAGCCTCAGCCACTTCGTAAGTACCGGTGACGATGGGGAAGATCCGCACGCAGGTGTACATGATAATGGCAGCGATGGCGGCGGTGACGAAGAAGGTGATCAGAGTGGCGCCCATGACCTTGCCGGCCCGCTTCATGCTGGGCATGTTGGCGATGGCGGAGGCGATGGAGCAGAACACCATGGGGACGACGACACAGAACATCAGGTTGATAAAGACGGTGCCGAGGGGCTCCAGGCTGTCGGCGAACTCAGGCCAGAACAGGCCCACGATGCAGCCGCCTACGATGCCGGTGAGCATACACAGGATGAAGCCATAGTTTTTCAGAAAGTTTTTCATATGGATGCGTCCTTTCTTATGTAGAATCGGATATAAGCCACATTATACTGAAAATTGCAACGTTTTCAAGTGAAACTTGCATTTTTGGACAGAACGCAAAAAAGGCGGGCTGTTTCCGGCCCGCCTTAGGGAATGTTTACCGATTGTTCACATTTACCTGGAATCCGGCCAGCACGTCCAGCACCTTTTCGTGCAGGGTTTTGTCGAAGGAATCGGTGCAGGCGGCGTCCACGCTGATGACGGCTTCGGGGTATCTGCTCTGCAGCACCACGGCGTTGCTGACCACGCAGATGTTGCTCACCAGGCCCACCAGCTCGATCTCGTCGGCGCGTTCCGGCAGAACGGCGGCGGTGGCGGGGTCGGTAACGTCCATGCCGAAGACCAGCTTGTCGATGCCGGGGGCTTCCACCTCTGCCAGAGCCTTGGCGGTCTCACCGTAGACCTCCCAGCCCTTGGTGCCCTGGATGCAGTGGACCACAGGAAGGTTCCGGCCCTCCCGGGTTTCCAGATAATTTTCAAAATGGGTGTCCCGGGTGAAGAAGACATGGCCCTTGCCATAGCGGCGCACCTTGGCGGCGATCTTTTCGTCCAGCTTTTCCGCGCCGGGGAAGCCCAGAGCGCCGTCCACGAAATCATTCTGATAGTCGATGACAAACAAATACCGGTTCATGGGATGACCTCCATTAATTTTGATATTCCCACCATATCAAAATTGCACGAAAAAGTCAATGAAGCATTGCAAGACGGCATGAGATTTGATAAGATATAGAAAAGTTGACAATTGACAGTGGACAGTTGACAGTTATGCTGAAATTGTCCGCTGTCAACTGTCAACTGCCAACGCTTTGTCTCAGGTGAGAGAATGAATAGAAATAAGGATTACATTGCCGTCTTCGATTCCGGTGTAGGCGGCATCAGCGTACTGCGGCACCTGCGGCGGTGGATGCCGGGGGAGCGGTACTTATATTTCGGCGACTCCGCCAATGCCCCCTACGGCAGCCGCACCACGGAGGAAGTCCGGGCCCTGACCCTGGCGGCGGCGGAAAAGCTGACCACCGAATACCGGATCAAAGCCCTGGTCATTGCCTGCAACACGGCCACCGCCGCGGCGGTGAAGGACCTGCGGGCCAAATACCCCGACCTCATCGTCATCGGCATCGAGCCTGCCCTGAAGGTGGCGGCGGACCACTTCCCCGGAGGCCGGGTGGGGGTCATGGCCACGGAAGTGACCTTGCGGGAGGAAAAGTTCGATACGCTCCTGCACCGCTTCGACGAAAACTGCGCCATCGCGAAAATCCCCGCCCCGGGACTGGTGCAGCTGGTGGAGGCGGGAAAGGCGGACGCCCCGGAAACGGAAGCGCTGCTGCGCAAGATCCTGGCCCCTTACGTGGGCAGGCTGGACGCGGTGGTCCTGGGGTGCACCCATTATCCTTTCGCGGCAAACGCCATTTCCCGGGTGCTTGGCCCGGAGGTGACCCTGCTGGACGGCGGCGACGGCACCGCCAGAGAGACCAAACGGCGGCTGGAAGAAGCGGGGCTGCTGGAAGCGGGAACAGGCGAAATCAGGATCGTCAACAGTTCCCAGGATCCTAACATGATCTGCCTGTCCCGCAAGCTGCTGGAAGCGTAAGCGATGCCTTGGCCCTTCCTTCCGGTTTTCGCATTTGCCGCGGGATCCGCATCCCAAAGCGCCGCGTTTCCCACCCAAACAACGCTGCAATATTGAGGGAGGGGCAAGCCCCTCCCCTACAGAGCGTGTATAAACCGATCTGCGCGGAGGTACGATACCATGGACAACAACATTTTAGTCATCGGCATTGCCGGCGGCACCGGCAGCGGCAAGACCACCCTGATGAATAACCTCATCGAGAAATTTGCCAACGACGTGACCATCCTCAGCCACGACAATTACTACAAGCGCCATGACGAGCTGACCTATGAGCAGCGCTGTCAGTTAAACTACGACGAGCCTGCCGCCCTGGAGACGGACCTGATGGCCGTCCACCTGGAGCACCTGCGCCGGGGCGAAGCCATCGACTGCCCGGTCTATGACTTCACCATCCACAACCGTTCCGACGAGACCATCCGCATCGTCCCCCGGAAGGTCATCATTGTGGAGGGCATCCTGATTTTTGAGAACAGGGAACTGCGGGAGCTGATGGACATCCGCGTTTTCGTGGACACCGACGCCGACGTGCGGCTGTGCCGCCGGATCAAGCGGGACGTAAACAAGCGGGGCCGCACCCTGGAAAGCGTGCTGACGCAGTATCAGGAGACGGTGAAGCCCATGCACGAAATGTACGTGGAGCCCAGCAAGAAGTACGCGGACATCATCGTCCCGGAGGGCGGCAAGAATCTGGTGGCCCTGGACATGATTATTGGCCGCATCCAGCGGCATTTGGAGGAAGCATGAACTACGAAAGTCTGATTTTTGACATCGACGGCACCCTGTGGGACTCCCGTGCCCTGGTTGCCGAGGGCTATAACATCCAGCTGAAAAAGGAGGGCCTGGACCACCTGTGCGTGGATGCCGACACCCTGAAGCCCCTCTTCGGCAAGGTCATGACGGACATTGCCGACGCCATCCTCTCTTCCATCCCCGAGGACCGGCGCTACGGCCTGATGGAGCGGTGCATGGACACGGAAAACCGCTACCTGTATGAAAACGAGTGCAAAATCGGGTATCCCCAGGTAAAAGAAACCATTGCGGAGCTGTCGAAACACTACCGCCTGTTCATCGTCAGCAACAGCCAGTGCGGCTACCCCGAGCTGTGCATGGACAAGCTGGGCCTGACCCCCTATATCGAGGGCCACCTGTGCTTCGGCGACACCGGAACCAGCAAGGGAAAGACCATCCGAACGCTGATGGAGAAATACAATATTCAAAGCTGCGCCTACATCGGCGACACCCAGGGGGACTACGAAGCCACCGTGGAAGCAGGCGTGCCTTTTATCTGGGCGGCCTACGGCTTCGGCGCCCCGGAGGGGTACGTAGCGAAGATCGATTCCTTTGGGGAATTGCGGAATATGTAATTCAAAATTGAAAATGGAAAAATTTCTTATCGACTTGCGTCAGCATAACCGGCAGAATAGCCAAGGTACAGCCATGTCATCCTGAGCGAGCAGCGCGGGTCGAAGGATCTGCGCACCGATTTTACCGAAACGGCATCGGCAGTGCGCAGATTCTTCGACTTCGCTGCGCTCCGCTCAGAATGACACATCCGTGTTACTGCGCATTTTCCTGTTTTGCTGAGTGAACCCGATAAGAGAAATGGAAAATTATGGTATCGCCTTTGGCGGCGGCTTTAAACCCGTGCGCTGTGCACACCGAAATTTTCAACTTTCGATTTTCAATTTATAAAATAGAAAGGAAGTAGTCACCATGATCGTTTGTCCCTGGAAAGACATTAAAAAGTACGCCGCCCTGCTGCCCGGCATTGACGAGGCCTTTGACGCCGTCAATGCCCTGACCGAGTATGAGGACAAGAAGAACTATCCCCTGTCGAACGGCAACCGTTTCTTCCTGGCTGTGCAGAGCACCAAGGCTCCCGACCTGGCGGAGGCCCACCGCAGCTATCTGGATATCCAGTACATCGTCAAGGGCAAGGAGGTCATGGGCTGGGCCGACCTGGCGGACTGCAAGCTGGAAGGCGAATTCAACGAAGCCAAGGACGTGGGCAAGTATTCCGGCAAGTTTGAGTACATGACCATCAACGAGGGCATCTGCTATGTGGCGTTCCCCGAAGACGCCCATATGCCCGGCCGCCATCTGGACGTTCCCAACGATTTCGTGAAGGTCGTCGTCAAGCTGAAGGTCAAATGAGCATCGCCCTGGATTCCCGCTGCCTGCTGTGCCACCTGAAGCGGAACATCGAGACGGTGCGAGCCCTGGGCACCGAGGAGCAGACCATGGCCTTTGCCAAAGACATGATGCGCATGTATCTGGCGGCCCCGGAGGACGTGGCCTCCCCCTGGTTCAATCCCCAGGTGGCGGACCTTCTGCGCAAGCACTACGGCATTGACTATGACCGCTACGCCCAGGACAAGCGCACGTCCAACCGTTTTGTTCTGGAACGGATGGACAGGATCCGCCAAAAGGTCCGCGCCGCTTCCGACCCGGTGTTCGCGGGACTGCAATTCGCCATCTTAGGAAATTACATCGACTTTTCCGCCCTGCAGGGCCAGGTCAGCTTTGAAAAATTGGAGGAAATGCTGGACAGCGCCCTGGAAATGGAGCTGGACAGGGAGGCCTACGCCAATTTCTGCGCCGAGCTGGAACAGGGGAAGACCCTTCTGTACCTGACGGATAACGCCGGTGAGATCGGCTTCGACCGGATCCTGGCCGAGGAGATCGCAGGGCGGTATCCCCATGTGCGGATCACCTTCTGCGTCCGGGGCGGGAATACCCTCAACGACGCCACCCGGGAGGATGCCGCCGCGGTGGGGATCCCCTTCCCCGTCATCGACAACGGCAACCGGGTCCCCGGCACCCAGATCGACCTGCTGGGCCGGGAGGCAAAGCAGGCCCTGGAAACGGCGGATGTGATCCTGGCCAAGGGCATGGCCAACTGCGAGACCCTGCGCGGCTGCGGTTATAACGTGTACTACGCGTTTCTGGTCAAATGCCAGCGGTTTTCGGAGCTTTTCGGCAAGCCCATGCTGACTCCCATGCTGGTAAAGGAACGGGCATAAAAGGAAAAACGGTTTGCCGGGCAAACCCGGATGCGCCCCAAACCGCCCTGCAGGCACTCCGTAGGGGAGGATTTTCAATCCTCCCTTGCGTAAGAAGAACGCCGAAAAACATCGTCCCCTCCATCAGCAAAAATAAAGGCACAGGCTAGAGAAAACCAAGCCTGTGCCTTTTTTGCGCATCAAGAGAAAGCTCCCTGTTTTTTCGTTCTCCGGGAACCGCGCCTGTGAAGGCCGTAGGGAATCGTTATATTTCTGAATAAAATCCGCCGATCCATTTTGTCGAAAATGTTGAATTTTCAAAGACCCCGTTCGAAACATTGACGAAACCCCGGAAAAGCACTATACTGTACAGGACTGAAACGTTTCCAGTTTTGCATGAGAAACGTGATAGAGAAGGAGTGTATCTAATGAAGCGTTATGCAGGCGTCCTGCTTTCCATCACCAGCCTGCCGTCCAAGTACGGCATCGGCTGCTTTGACCAGGCGGCTTACAATTTTGTGGACTGGCTGGAAAAGGCGGGCCAGCGTTACTGGCAGATCCTGCCCCTGGGTGCCACCTCTCACGGCGGCTCCGACGATTCCCCCTACCAGGCCTATTCCGCATTTGCGGGCAACCCCTACATGATCAGCCTGGAAGCCCTCATCGGCGAGGGCGTGCTGACCAGAGAAGAGTGCGACGCCGTCGATTTCGGCAGCAATGCCGCCAAGGTGGACTTTGACAAGCTCCACGAGAACCGTCTGGCCTTGCTGCACAAGGCCTATGAGCGCAGCAACATCAGCCAGAACTGGGAGTACCAGAACTTCTGCAGCAACAACAGCTGGTGGCTGGATGACTATGCCCTGTTCATGGCTCTGAAGGGCTTCTTCAACGAGGCTCCCTTCCGCTCCTGGCCCGAGGACATCCGGATGCACTGGGGCTTCGCGCTGGAATACTACAACCGGGAACTGTACTTTGACGTGGAGTTCCAGAAGTACCTGCAGTTCAAGTTCGATCAGCAGTGGACCTGGCTGAAGTCCTACGCCAACTCCAAGCACATCCAGATCGTGGGCGACATCCCCATCTACGTCTCTCCCGACGGCGCCGATGTCTGGGCACATCCCGAACTGTTCCAGCTGGATCAGAACAACAAGCCCACCGCCATCGCCGGCTGCCCCCCCGATGCCTTCGCCGCCGACGGCCAGGTCTGGGGCAACCCCCTGTACCGCTGGGATTTCCACGCTGCCACCGGCTACGAGTGGTGGGTCACCCGTATGTGGCACAGCTTCAAGCTGTACGACGTGGTGCGTATCGACCACTTCCGGGGCTTTGATGAGTATTTCTCCATCCCCGAGGGTTCCGACACCGCCAAGGACGGCCACTGGGAGAAGGGCCCCGGCATGGACCTGTTCAACACCATCCGCTACCGTCTGGGCAACGTCAGCGTCATCGCGGAAGACCTGGGCCTGATGACCGAGGGCGTCCGCCAGCTGGTCCGCAGCAGCGGCTATCCCAACATGAAGGTGCTGCAGTTTGCCATCGATCCTGCCGACGTTTCCTGCACCAACGACTACTGGCCCCACAACTACAACGCCAACTGCGTGGTCTACACCGGCACCCATGACAACGAGACCATTGCCGGCTGGTTTGCGGACCTGTCCGAAGAGGGCAAGAAGCAGGTCCGGGGCTACCTGTGCAACCAGGACACCCCCGACGAGAAGATCTACAAGGCCATGATCAACCTGGCCATGACCTCCGTTGCCAAGGACTGCATCGTTCCCATTCAGGACCATCTGGGCCTGGACAACAAGTGCCGCATGAACCAGCCCGGCACCGTGGGCTTCAACTGGCGCTGGCGTCTGCTGCCCGGCCAGGTCACCTGGGAGCTGGCGGAGGAAGTGCTGGCCATGACCATGCGCACCAACCGCGCCAACTGGGACGCCATCAACCCTAACAACTGATTTTACCACACAAAAAGCGGGCATTTGAAAAAATGGCCGCTTTTTCTTTAAAAAACCGATGATCGGAGCTGATGAATATGAAAAAATTTCTGGCATTGCTGCTGGCTCTGCTGATGCTGACGGGCTGCGCGTCCGCCGGCGGGGAGACGCAGGCTTCCGCTTCCCGGACGGAGGAAGCCCTGGCCCAGATCGCCCAGCTGGGAACCAGCCCGGACGACAATTACCGCACCTGGTACGAGATCTTCGTGTATTCCTTCTGCGATTCCGACGGCGACGGCATCGGCGATCTGCAGGGCGTGATCTCCAAGCTGGATTATTTGCAGGAGCTGGGCATCAACGGCATCTGGTTCATGCCCATCCATCCCAGCACCTCTTACCATAAGTATAATGTGTCCGACTATTACGCCATCGACCCGGATTACGGCACCCTGGAGGACTTCGACACCCTGCTGGCGGAGTGCGAAAAGCGGGATATCCATGTGATCCTGGATCTGGTGGTGAACCATACCGGCTCTGAGCACCCATGGTTCCGGGAAGCAACGGCATATTTGCAGGATCTGGGGGACGGGGAACCTAATACGGAGGAGTGCCCCTATTTTGACTATTACTTCTTCACAAAGGAGCAGAAGACCGGCTATACCCAGGTGGAGGGTACGGACTGGTACTACGAGTCCCAGTTCAGCCCGGAAATGCCCGACCTGAATCTGGGCAGCGGACTGGTGCGCCAGGAGATCGATGCCATCATGCGCTTCTGGATGGACAGGGGCGTGGCGGGCTTCCGGCTGGACGCCGCCAAGGAATTCTATTCCGGGGACACCAAAAAGAACGTGGAAGTCCTGTCCTGGATCCAGCAGACAGCCGTCTCCATCCGGGAGGACGCCTACCTGGTGGCGGAGGTCTGGGACTCCTTCAGCACCGTCACCGACTATTATGAAAGCGGCATCACCAGCATTTTTGACTATCCCTTCGGCGATGCCGGCGGCAAGATCAGCACCATCCTGCGCAATGCCGGAAACGCGGCCCAGGTGAGCACCTACGCCACCGCCCTGGAAAAGGCCAACGCGGCCTATTCCGGTTCCAATCCGGATTACATCGACGCGCCCTTCCTCAGCAACCATGACGTGGGCCGCATCGCCGGCTTCTGCGGCCGGGACGAAGCCAAGACCAAGCTGGCGGGGGCCATGAACCTGTTCATGAGCGGCAGCGCCTTCGTCTATTACGGCGAGGAGATCGGCATGATCGGTTCCGGCAACGACCCCTCCAAGCGGGCTCCCATGTACTGGAACGCCGCCCGGGACAGCGGCACCACCAACCCGCCTCCGGAGTGCGAGCTGCCGGAGGAATATCCCTTCGGTTCGCTGGAAGAGCAGGCGGACGACGATGCTTCCATCTATAATTACTACCGCCAGGCCATCGCCATCCGCAATGCCATCCCCGCCATTTCCCATGGCGGCACCACCGCGGAAACGGCCCTGAACACAGGCTGCGTCAGCGCCCAGCGGAAGACCTGGAACGGGGAAAGCTGCATCCTCCTGATGAACATTGACACGGAAGCCGCGGCGGTGGACCTGACTGCCTACGCTGATTGGACAATGGCGGCATCTTTGTCCGCCAATGGCGAACCCATCACCCTGGAGGGCGCCAGCCTGACTCTGCCTGCCTACGGCGTGGCGGTGTTGATCCCGTCCTAATTGAATTGATTCCGCAGAGGAGGGGCATGGCCCCTCCTCAGCGTGTCAAAAAAGTCCCTAAAATTAGATGTCATCGCGAACCAGCCCGCAATGAATTATGGTATGATTGCCACCGGCAATCATTCTCATTTCTGATTCGCTGCGCGGAGCACCACTAGTGCGGCGATCCCCCAAAAAGAAGTAAAATCCCTCAATTTTAGTAGAGAAATGTACGAAAATTCAGGAGATTGCCACGCCAGTGTGCGCACTGGCTC